>CALEZD010000013.1 GCA_937928385.1 uncultured Bacteroidota bacterium | reverse complement strand
AACCGGGAGTAGCTTTATACTTTACGCTGAAAGTCTGGTTGCCACCACGGTCAGCAGCTGTTATCAGGTCCTGGTTGCTTGAAGTAAGTGTAGCATACTCGCTGAAAGAACCTGCGATGCTGCCACCTGTACCGTTAGCTGTTACTTTTACAGCCAGTACACCTTCTACGGGCATTTCAGGAGCGGGGGTAGTGTTACCTGTATAAGAGAACTCACCTGCGTTAGCTTTAACGGCTACAGAAAAGTTTTTGTTAGAACGTACTTTCAGTTCCTGTGCATCAGACTCAACACCGTTAGCGTAGTCATTCACAGTAGTGAAAGGGATAGTCACATCAGCACCGGTAGCGCTGTTGTTACCTGTAAAAGTGATTTCGATTGCGTTGCTCAATACCAGGTTGGTAGTCTGAGAAGCAGAAGAATTCTGGTTAGCCTGGTTTTGAGCGTTAGCTGAGAAACCGATAGTTGCGAAGGCTGCGATTGCGATGATCTTTTTCATTTTGTTTGTTGTTTTAGTTGTTTTTAGTTTGGTTGATTTGTTTGTTTGCTATTGTGATACAAAGATGCGGCGGGGTTGCAGATATGGGAAATTTTCGCCTCCTGTTAACGCCCGATTAGCAAGCGATTAACAACCAATTAACAAAAATTTAAGCTCCTTTTTCAAGCTGAAATGCAGTACAGACAATACTTTGACCCCGAAAGCCACATTCAGGAAAGCATATTCATTAACGACGGACAAACTTGTTGTTAACAATCCCTGTAAATGTGAAAAATAATCTAAAACGCCCTGTTTAACAGTCTTTTGTGACAAGATGGAATTGATTTTGGATTAGGTTAGTGTGAACCAATCAATTTACTATTATGAGCAGGTTATTAAAAATTTCGGGGGTTGCGGTGTTGATTACAGCATTGCTCGTATTGGGCGCCCCGGCTAAAAAAGTACAAGCGCAACCGGGTGTGTCCGTATCGTTCCAGATGTTTTACAATAGCCTGCAACCATACGGCCAATGGATAGACTATCCGCAACATGGTTATGTATGGGTGCCAAATGTGGGCAACGACTTCCGGCCGTATTATACCAATGGTTATTGGGTAATGACCGAGTATGGTAATACATGGGTGTCTGATTACGACTGGGGCTGGGCACCGTTCCACTATGGCAACTGGACTTACGATGACTATTATGGCTGGATATGGGTACCGGGCACTACCTGGGGGCCTGCCTGGGTAAGCTGGCGTAATGGTGGCGGCCACTATGGCTGGGCACCAATAGCACCGGGTGTAAGCGTCAATGTCGCTATAGGTTCGTACAACTGCGGGCCCGACTGGTGGGTGTTCATACCACAGAGGCATATATACAGCAGGGGCTTTCACAGCTATTGGCGCGGACCCAGGTATAACAATACTTATATCAACAATACAACGATTATTAATAACACCTATATCAACAACAACCAGCGTTATGTTTACGGCCCGCGCAGCCAGGAAATACAGAGGGCTACCGGCCAGCAGGTACGTACCTATGGCGTGCGTGCCAGCAACAACCCCGGTAGGGGCCAGGTGCGGGGCAACACCCTCAACGTGTATCGCCCTAACGTAGAGCGTAGAAGCAATGAGCGCCCCGAGCGTTATGCCAGCGTAAACGAACGTGGGAATAATAGTCCGAGGACAATGGATAATGCAGCCGTGAATGACAGGCGCAATACGGTGGCAACTACAGAGCGTGGAAATCGCCCTGAAGCAGCAGAAATAAGGCGTACTGAACCACAGGCTGTGGAAAACAGGCCGCAACGTGAAATGAATACAAGGAATGAAGTTCCTTCAAGGGAGTATAACAGGCCAACTACACGTGCGAATACGCCGCCTCAGCAGCAGGAGCGTATAACCGAACGCAGGCAGGAAGCATGGCAACAACAACGTAACCAACCTGCAAGGCAGCAACAACCTGCAAGCCGGGCTAACGAGGTGCAACGTGAGCGGCCTCAATACAACAGGAATGTAGAGCGAGCAAGGCCACAACCACAGCAGCGTGTTGAGCAGCAAAGAGCGCAACCTGTGCAGCGTGCAGCACCGCAAAGAACGCAACCTGCGCAGCGTGCAGCACCTCAACGGTCGCAACCCGCACAACGCGCAGCAAGGCCATCGGGCAATATGCAACGTAGCGCCCCGGCCAATAACAATAATCGTGGCTCAAGAGATAAGTGGGGCAGATAGTAAGATGTGTGTTTTAGTATAGTGTGTGTTTACCCGTCCCGGTTTTTTCCGGGGCGGGTTTTGTTTTACCAGGCTAATGCGCTGGCTCCCAATATAGCAGCATCAGCATCAGGCAAAGCAGACGGCAGTATCTCCACCGTATTTCTGAATACACTCAACAGGCTCTCCTCCATATATTTCTTTACAGGCAGGTACAGGACTTCACCCGCCTTCGCAAGGCCACCAAATAATATAACAGCCTGCGGCGATGTGATGGCTACTGCATTAGCCAGCGTACGCCCTAGTATCATGCCTGTATAGTCAAATATCTCAATGGCCAGTTGATCGCCCGCCATTGCGGCCTCGTGTATGTTTTTGGCTGTCAATGCTGCAGAGTAATTTCTGAGCAGGGATTCTTCAGTTCGCTCCTCCAGCCATTCGTTGGCTGTGTGTACGATGCCCGTAGCGGAACAATAACGCTCCATACAGCCCCTGCGCCCACAGCCACATTCTCTGCCATCCTGTACGGCAATCACATGCCCCAGCTCACCGGCAAAGCCCGTATGCCCGTACACCACCTGCCCGTTGGCCACAAAACCGCTGCCCACACCCGTGCCCAATGTCACTACTACAAAATCCTTCATACCCCTTGCCGCGCCATACATCATCTCTCCCATGGCCGATGCATTGGCATCATTGGTCAGTGTTACTTTGTAACCCATGGCTGCGCTCATCATTTTCGCCATGGGTATAGCACCCTTCCAGCGCAGGTTGGCGGCATCCACTATCTCGCCCGTATAATAATTCCCGTTAGGTGCCCCCACCCCTATGCCGTTTATATTATCTATGCCTGCACGTTTCCTGAACTTTGCTATCTCATGCTCCATGTCGGCTATGTATGCCTCCAGCGTTTCATAGTCGGTAGTGCGCAGTCTCGATTGCAGCAGTATTTTCCCCTGCCTGTCCACCAGCCCCAGCGATGTGTTGGTGCCGCCTATATCTATGCCTATGGCAAATGGTTTCGTCATATCAATTCCTTACGGCCTGAAAAATACGGATATTGCTGTATATTGGTTCATCAAAACTACACAATGCAGCAAGGCAATAAAAACTCATACGCAACTTCACTTTTCCTGGTAGGTTGCCTGTTCTTTATATTCGGTTTCATCACCTGGCTCAACGGCACACTGATACCGTTTCTCAAGGCCGCCTGCCAGTTGAACAACTTTCAATCCTATTTTGTTACGTTCGCCTTCTTCATCTCCTATTTCGTCATGGCCATCCCCTCGTCGGTGATACTGAAGAAGACGGGTTTTAAAAAAGGTATGAGCCTGGGCTTGGTAGCCATGGCTGCCGGCACCATCCTGTTCATTCCCGCGGCTATGCAGCGCAACTATGCACTATTCCTGGCGGGACTATTTACGCAGGGGCTCGGGCTGGCCATTTTACAAACTGCTGTCAATCCTTATGTCACCATACTGGGCCCCGAAGAAAGCGCGGCCAGGCGCATCAGCATTATGGGTGTGGCCAATAAGGCCGCGGGTATACTCAGCCCCATCATACTGGCATCTATACTGCTTAGCAATATAGACGGCATCAACGAGCAACTGGCAACCGCTACCGATGCTGCAGCCAAAGACCAACTGCTGGATGAACTGGCACGGCGTATCATCAATCCCTACATCGTACTCACCATCACCCTGCTGCTGCTGGCATTGCTCATCAGGATATCGCCCCTGCCCGAGGTGGATGAAGAAGAGGAAAACCCTGATACGGAAAAAGCGGGTCCGGCATCCCTGGCACAACACCCCTACCTCTTCCTGGGTGCCATAGCCATATTCTTTTATGTAGGTGTAGAGGTGATCGCCGGTGATTCCATCATCAGTTACGGTACTTACTTAGGCATATCCATAGACACAGCCAAGTTCTTTACATCGCTGACGCTGGGCTTTATGGTGGCAGGATATTTCCTGGGAATTATACTCACGCCCAAAATCATTTCGCAAGAGACGGCGCTGAAAATATGCGCGGTGCTGGGTATCATCTTTACCATCGGTGTGCTCACCACATCGGGCATTACATCGGTGTTCTTCTTAGCGGCGTTGGGTTTGGCGCATTCTATCATGTGGCCTGCTATATGGCCCATGTCGTTAAAAGGCCTGGGAAAATTTACCAAACGTGGTGCTGCCTTCCTCATCATGGGTATTGCCGGCGGCGCTATTATGCCCCTGCTCTACGGCTGGCTGGGCGACAAAAGCAACCTGCAAACCGCCTACTGGATGATGATACCCTGCTACCTGTATATACTCTACTTCGCTGTTAGCGGCCATAGGGTTGGGTATAGGGGAAAGTAAGTGTATTGAGGGTACTTTAGAATTACATGGCATGGTGTTGGTAAGTTGGCTGACGTTGAACTTATTTATACAAGCGGTGTTAGCTACCCAAATTTTAGTTGATACACCAAGAAAATAAATATTATGAAAACTGCGTCTCTGATAATACCGTGCTTACTACTACATCTAAATGTATATAGTGGCAGATGCAAGCAAACAAGACACCAAGATGAACATCACTTAATGATATTGGCAAAAGTATCGTCAATTGAAATGAGCAATTCAGAGTATACTATTAGTTTTACCCCCATAGAGTCCTATACAACGAAACCATTCACTTTCTATATACTTGATGCGAATGCTCCCACCGGTAAACGAACGGCCGAAGAATCTGAATTTCACAAAAAAGTACGTACGAATAGCTTCACTACCGCCAATACAAAGGACTTATCAAAAGCAATCTTTAAGTCTTTTACATGTTTTCATGAAGGATATTATAAAATAAAGCCCTGTAGACTTTTGAGGTATAATCATAACAACCTTATTTTTTTAAGAGTTGATGTTTTGGCATCTACCGATGATAAACTAGTCGTTAAGTTTTTTGTTGACCCTGAAAGAATTGATTTTTCGAAATTGACAACCACAGATCAAGAATACCATCAAAAAGATTTCTAAACTGCCCGCTACGGCTTATAGAGGCAAATCTCCTGATTTGCGATACCGATAGGCAGTTATCGAATACCCGCTGTCGCCAGTTTAAAACTGAATCCGTTAGCCTAGTGTACCTGCTGTCGCCGGTTATGGAATTTACGATTCGAAAATTATATGGTCGACCTTAGCCCCCAGGCTTAAAAGTATCTCTCTCAGGTCCGTTACAAATTTTTCCGGGCCGCAGATGTAAAACTGTTGTTTGAAATCGGCTATGTGCTCTATCAGAAAATTACGGTCTATCCGTTTTTCTATAAAACCGATAACATTCTCTCGGGTAAACACGGGGACGAAGTTTTCCTTTAGCATAGCATACAAAGTTTCTCCCATTATCACATCTTCGCTTGCTTTGTTGGTATATATCAGCATATTCCTGCCTATACGCTTATACCGCTCCAGGTACCGGAGGATGGACAAAAACGGGGTTATGCCCGAGCCTGCCGCAATAAACACACCATCGCCCCTGTAGCGTATCACGCCGAAAATATCGTGGAGTATCAATTCATCACCCTTGTTGATACTTTCTATGTTTTTCGTGACCCCGTTTCGTTCGCGGTATATTTTTATCATGAACTCCAGGTAGTCTTCGTCTGGCAGGTTGGTAAATGTAAACGGCCGCAATTTCTTCTCCCAGCCGGGTAAGTTGATAGAAATATTGACCGATTGGCCCGGTATAAAAGTGTACCCCGGTGGCTTCTCCAGCACAAAACGCTTTACATCGTGGGTAACATAATTGGTTTCAATTACCCGCAGGCTTACATGGGGGTATAGTTGGGCACTGCCTGCAGGCTCCGGCATTTGTGTTGAATCGGCCGGCTCAACGAGTTTATTATCGTTCATTTGTTTCTACTTCCAGATTGGTTTGTGCTACTAAAATACCAATATTCAGGATTAAGGGACATGATTTGCCTCATCAATTTAGCTAATGCTTATCATCGCCCGCAGTAAACTACTCCGCTGTCGCCGGTTTGCAACTGGTGATAATACGTAAATCGCATATGGTCGGTGTTGTCACCGGACCACCAAGTCAGTTAGTGGCTAATCGAAACTACAACTGCAAATTCACGTACATTTGCAGAACACACACAAGATGCACTACAAAGCGTTTATTTTTCTGATAAGTACCATAGCAATTTATGGATGTAATAACTGCGAAAGCAGTATGGAGGAGATAAAAACCCATGCCCTGTCTTGTGTTGTTGATACCGTATTCAATAACCCTGAAGACAGGCATTACCCAACGGTGCTACTGGCATGTGATGGCCATTATAACAAACTATACCTCACAGAGTTCGAGTTCCCCCATCTGTATAATCTCAGCGCAGCGGGAGATAAACTGGTTAAAGACAGCGCAAGCCTTGAGTTCAGGTTAGTCAAGAAAGATACGACCATCATTTTCCACCCGATGTGTGGGGGGAAGGAGATAAACTAGCTCCCCTGTTGCAGTCTGTACGGAAGACAATCAATAACTCCATTCTCAACTAAGCTCAGAATAACCAAAACTAAACCGCTACCTGCTCTTTACTTTGCGCTTTGTCACCCATCCTTAGCACGCCACCCATCATCAGGCATACGGAGCAGAGGAAAGAAAAAACAAGGAAGATGGCAACACCTACCTCCTGCCATTGAACAAGATGTGAAGGATTGCTGCCTGATGACAGTATCATACCACCGGCCACCAGCAGGTAGCCCCAGAGCAGGATAAACAAGATACCGGTAAAGAAATGTACCGCAGCCCTGCGGAATAGTATAGGTATGAAAAAAGGTATATTGAACAATAAACGATACCAACTGAGTGTACCATACCAGGCATCCATACCTACATCAAATATGCCCAGCAGCAAGAAATAAACTGTGGGGATGAGCGTAAGCAATATGTACATTTTTCGGCTCATACAGTTTGCTACTGCGTGGGCAGCATTCTTTCGTTTCTTTTTTTGATAAAACGCACCAGTTTCGTAATCAGCCACCTGCCACCCAGCAATAAAACTATCAGGGCCACTATCATCAGCCAGAGCAGCACATCGTTACTAGCATAGCCTCTCACTAAAAATACATATAACATAAAGATGGATTTACAGTGATAAATATACGGAAATTTTTTAAGGTATGGTGCGCACCAGTGCTATAGATGTGCCCAGGCCATCCCAGGTGGGGTTTTGCAGGTCAGCATAAGTCTTACCGTTCGAAAAATGGGTATAGCCGCCCGAAAACCTGATAGCCAGCCGGTCTTTGATGTACCAGCCGGCACCCAGTGTCGCTGTAAATGTGAAATTGATGAGTTTATCAGGATATTGCGGCAGCATAAAAATAATGCCACCCTTGGTTTCGCCAAATATATCCAGCTTTTTGCCTGAATAGAAAAACAACCGCGTTACAGGGCGAATGCTCAACCCGGCCGTACTGTAGTTATCAGATGTAAATTTGAATACATTCGCTTCGCCCCCAAAAGCAAACCAGGTACGTATTTTATACTCTCGTGCAAAATCCAGTGTTATAAGATAAGAGTTGCTGAAGCCCAGCTCATGAAATATCCCTACGCCGGCAATAGCCGTTTTCTGCTTAACCGGAGGAAAAAACTGCGCCTTGCAGGGCACCTGCCAACTGAACAAAATCAATATGAGGGTTACCCGTTGCAGCATATATTCATAACGCAACAGGGCTGTAAATGTTGTACACTACAAGTTGCGGAACCAGCGCTGGATATACTCCCCTACCAGCGGTAATGGTTTTTGCTGCCCGTTGATGGCGTTAATAAGACCTATCAACCAGAATACAAAGAGTATCACGGCGACAATATTGCCTGCCCCCCACATAATGCCTGTGGCGAATGAGCGGTTGAGGATACTCAATACCAACCCGCAAAGGTACAGGCCAAGTGACTGCCGCAGGTGAAAAGCCCCTAATGCGTCTTTCTGTTTAGGATAAAGAAACAAGTAAGAAATAAGCCATCCTATAAATGTTATGTAGGATACTACGGCTACTGTTTTGGGCGATGTTGTATCTGACATAGTCAACAGTTTTTATTCATATAAAATTAAATATCCTTATCCATAGTATGGCCATGTAGTTTATGACATATATCACGCCTGCAAATTTCATTTTATGCTGCCCAGGCTATATATTTGCGTGAAATATTGATAGAAATGCCTAAAAAATTAAAACCAACAGGTAAGCAGAAGCAGATATTCATCATACATGCTATTGTGTTCCTGATAGTTACAGCAATAACCTGGGTAATATATGACAACGGCGTAGAAGGTTGGGCTTATCCCTGGCCGGCCTGGACAACTGCTGCATGGGGACTCTCTCTGATAGGCCATTGGTGCGCTGTGTACCTGAGCTACGAAGATCCCGGGCACGAAGATTACAAACGCCAGGAAGTAAACGGTTAATACAATAGACTTAATAATACAAACCCCCTTGCTCTGCTGCAGGGGGTTTTTATTTTTACAATACAAGTTTCGAAAATGGACTCACAGAAATACAAACTGCTGCAGGAAGAGTATGACAGCCTGAAAGACGAACGGGCACGGCTGGACCTACTGGTGCTGATGGCGCTGGAAATGCGCAATACAGATGTAGACGAAGCTGCTAAAATGGCTGATGATATCATTGCACGCTCGGCCAGGATAGGATATGTGAAAGGCGAAGGGCGCGGGCATAACCTGAAAGGTTCCTGCTATGGGCTGCAGGGCGACTATGATGAAGGTATGGCAGAGTTGAACAAAGCCTACTCGATAGCCCGCCAGATAAAAGACAAACGCCTGGAAGCCCGTGCATTGAATAACTTCGGGAATATATATCGTGAAACAGGCGACTTTGCACGCGCACTCAACTATTTTGAAGAAGCACTGGTGATAAACGAAGCCCTGGGCGACGAGGTAGCCAGCTCTGTAAACCTTACCAGCATAGCTCAACTGCTGTATGACCTGAATGATTTTGACAGCGCACTGGACTATGCGTTGCGTTGTATGCCCATCTTCGAGAAGGCGCATGATACCAACAGGGTAACCACCATTTACAATGTGCTGGGCAATATCTATTTCAAAAGGGAGGAGTACGAGGAGGCCAGGAGCTACTTTGAAAAAAACCTGGAAAAGGCGGAGCGTGGCTCGTCCGCATCACTCATCGCCCTTAGCGGCATGGGTAAGGTTTACTACCGGCTCACCGACTTTGTAAACGGACGCAAATGCCTGGAAGATGCATTGAGAGAAGCTATAGAGCAGGACAATGCGGAGGTACAGATTATTTGCAACTACTACCTGGGCAGGATGCAAATGGACGAAGGTGATTACAGGCAGGCGCTTACCTACCTCAACTTCGCTTTCGAAATGGCTGAGGACTATACCCGCAAGCACGACGTTATGAGCCTGCATGAAACCCTGTCAACACTGTACGATAAAATGGGTAATATTCCCAGCGCCTTTTACCACCTGAAGGCTTATGAGCAGCTGAAGGAAGAAATATTTCAGCAAACTACGCTGAACAAACTGCGCAACTTGCAAATAAGGCAAAAGGTGGAGTTGGCACAAAAGGAAAAGGAAGTAGCAGAAAGGACTGCACAACTGAAGCAGCAGTTTATGGCCAATATGAGCCACGAGATACGCACACCCATGAACGCCATAGTGGGCATGACACGCCTGCTGATGGATAAAGACCCAAGGCCCGAACAGCTAAAATACCTTAAGGCTATACGCCAATCGGCAGACAATTTGCTGGTTATCATCAACGACATACTTGACTTATCGAAAATAGAAGCCGGTAAAATCGTCATAGAGCAAACAGACTTCGTAATATCCGAGCTGATTAACAGCATCAAGGACATATTACTGTTCAAGGCCGAAGAAAAGGGGCTTGACTTCAGGGTGTCGGTAGACGAGCAAATACCGGTACGCCTTACGGGAGACCCTACCCGTATTAACCAGGTACTTATTAACCTGGCAGGCAATGCCATCAAGTTCACAGAAAAGGGGCATGTTTCGCTGGATGTAAAAGTGGAAAAGAAAGAAGATAACCGGTACTGGATCCGTTTCGAGGTGGCCGACACGGGCATCGGTATTTCACCAGATTATGTCGAAAAGATATTCGAAAGTTTTACGCAGGCGGGTACTGATATCGCCCGCAAGTTTGGCGGTACGGGGCTCGGCCTCACTATATCCAAGCAATTGGTCAACCTGATGCAGGGTGAGATAAGTGTAAAAAGTGAGTTGGGCAAGGGCACAAAGTTTACCGTGCTACTGCCGCTGGACGAAGCCGCTAACCAGATGCCTGTAGAAGAAACCCCTATTATTGACGATGGCAAGCGGCAGGAACTGGCCAAACTAAAACTGCTGCTGGCAGAGGATAATGAATTCAACCGTATGGTGGCTGAAGACACACTGAAAGAATTGCTGCCCGGCATATACATAGATGTAGCCATAAACGGAAAAGAAGCTGTAGAAAAGGCAGCGACAGCTAAATACGACATCATATTGATGGACATACAGATGCCCGTGATGGATGGAGTGGAAGCTACCCGTGCCATACGTACTACCCTGCCCGCCCCTGCCAAAGACGTACGCATCATAGCCATGACGGCCAATGTATTCCGCGAGGATGTGCAGAAGTATTTTGATACTGGTATTAATGCTTATGTGTCCAAACCATTTCAGCCTGACGAACTGCTGCTGAAGATGGCATCGGTGCTTAAAAATGGCTACACCGATAAAATACAACAGGCAGAATTGCCTAAACCTGCTGAACAAAACCAATTAAAACCCTTGCCAGAAAGGGTAACGGATATGCAGTTCCTCAAACAATTCACAGGTGGCAACCAGGAAAAGATGGACAAATACAAAGGCATGTTCCTGGAGAATGGGCCACGTTTATTGGTAAATATTGAGGAAGGCATCAGGAACGGGGATTACGGGGCAGTAAAGATTGCCGCCCATTCTATGAAACCGCAGCTATCTTATATGGGGGTAAAAGAAGAAGTAAGCCATATCTTCCTGATAGAACAGACAGCAGGGGAACAGGCCCATTTTGAGCGCCTGCCCGCATTGGCGGAACAACTGAAAAGGGTATGCGAAAAGGCTTTTGAAGAATTGAGAGGTACTTAAGCCAAACAAACAGATTTTCAGCATCTTATTTCACATTCTCCTTTGGGGTTTTAAATATTTTTTCTATTTTTCTACGAAATTGAACTCCTGATATTATGGCAACTAATAATAATCGGTACATTTTCCTGGTAGATGACGAGCCGATTCAGAACGAAATGTTGAAAGATTACATAGCCGAGCGTTTTCTTTATGACATCAAAATATTCGATAACGGTGAAGAGGCAATAGCCAACATGCACCTGCATCCCGAAATAGTAGTATTAGATTACCACCTGAGTGCGCATAAGCCCAATGCTCAGAACGGTGTTGAGATACTGAAGAAAATCAAAGAAGGCTACCCCGAAACGCAGGTAATTATGCTGTCTGGCCAGGATACGCTGCAGGTGGCGGTAGACAGTATGAAGTACGGCGCTTACGACTATATTGTAAAAGGTGAAACTGCCTTCTCGCGTACAGAAAATGCCCTGAACAATGTGAGCGAACTGCACAAAATGAAGGTCATCAACAATAGCTACAAGAAGGCTATCATCTTCCTGACCATTGTTATCGGCCTGATAATATTGCTGGCGTTATACCTCAACTTCTTTACCAACGCCTTCTCGCATACGTCCAACGTAGCGTTCATTCAATAATTATGTTAGCTTAAAATATCCCCGGCAGCAGATGTTTAGTAGATTTGCTGCCGGACAATTTTTATATAGACGATGCAATTAGCCCAGCGACTGAACAGAGTAACGGAACCGCAAACCATCAAAATGGCCAAGCTCGGCCGCGAATTGAGAGCACAAGGCATAGATATAATAGACCTGAGCCTGGGAGAACCTGACTTCATCACCCCGGTACATATATGCGACTCTGCCACAGTAGCCATGGCTGAGGGCTTTACCAAATATACCCCGGTAATTGGCTACCCCGAATTGCGCGAAGCCATCAGCCAGAAGCTGAAAAGAGACAACCACCTGGACTACCCTGCTGAACAAATTATCGTATCAACAGGGGCGAAGCAATCCCTGGCCAATGCAATACTGAGTATAATAAACCCCGGCGACGAGGTGCTGATACCCACCCCTTATTGGGTGACTTACAGTGCACTTGCTTATTTAGCAGAAGGAACCGTAGCATTCATACCGGGTACAATAGAACACGATTTCAAAATCACACCGGCGCAACTTGAACAGCATATCAGCGAAAAGTCTAAGCTGTTCATATTTTCATCTCCCTGCAACCCCACCGGAAGTGTGTACACCAAAGATGAACTGGCGGGACTGGCGGAAGTATTCAAACGCTACCCCAACTGCGCAATCATCAGCGATGAAATATATGAGTACATCAACTATACCGGCCAGCACGAAAGCATAGCACAGTTTGAAGAGCTGAGAGACCGCGTAATCATAGTCAACGGCATGTCCAAGGGTTTTGCCATGACGGGCTGGCGGCTGGGCTACCTGGCAGGGCCCAAAGACCTGGTGCAGGCCTGCGAAAAGCTGCAGGGCCAGTTTACTTCAGGAGCCAACTCTATTACTCAACGGGCAGCTATATCCGCACTACTGGGCGACATGGGCCCAACACAGGAAATGACTAAAGCCTTCCGCGCCAGGCGCGACTTTATGTACAACGCCCTGAAAGAGATACCCGGAATCAAACTTAACAATCCGCAGGGTGCTTTTTACGTATTCCCCGACATCAGCTCGCTGTTCGGCAAAAGCGACGGGGAAACCACCATCAACAACGACGAAGACTTTAGCATGTACCTGCTACACAAAGCACATGTGAGTACCGTAATGGGCTCTGCCTTCGGGAACGGGAACTGCGTACGCATGTCTTTCGCCACATCGATGGATAAGCTGGAAGAGGCTATAAAACGCATAACCAAAGCTGTGTCTGCCCTGCAATAATATTACTGCGTGGCCCCGGCATTTGCCAACCCCTCCATCGTACTCAATTCGTTCAGCACATTTATGTACACCGAGTCCAGTTCGTTAGGGTGATCGCTATACCAACGAAGGCTGTTACTGAACTCATCTAACGTAATACCGTGATGGCTTAGAACTGATTTATAATACAATGCCAGTGAATCTTTATTCTTATTAACAGATATTCCTGTACTGTCGCTTACCAAAGTGCTGTACACTTCGGCCAGGTATATATCAGTCATTATTTCCGTCATCTTTTCGCGCGGAACAGGCCTGGGTTCATTTTCAGCGCATGAAGACATAAGTCCAACAATCAACAGTATAGTAAGCAATAAGGCCCTGGTCATTTATTTAAGCTATTGTATTTTTGAGCATTGGGGACATCTATCTGGCCTATCATGGTAATATACAGGCCGCGATTGGCTTCGGGCTGTTGGGCTATCACACTGGCAAATTCATCGCTCTTGGCGTTGAAGAAGAACTGTAGTAGTATGGAACCCGGATTTTCCTTCTGCAACTGGCTAAGGGTATTGATGCTGTTGAGTATCGTTTTTTGCGATTCAGCGGGGTCTTTATACATATTATCAAGTGCATCGCGGTGCATAGAGTACCAAACTGAGCGCAGTGCCTGGAACCTTGGGTTAAGTACCTGGTCCACTATCCAGTAGCGGTTGTGGTTGCCCTCTACCGCCTTCCATCCGGAGATAGTTTTGCCCTGTTCGGGTGCGTTGTTTACAATATTCTGCGCCTTCTTAAAATACTCCTGCCCACCCTTGGGTGAAAAACTCTCGTAATCGAACGCGATGACTAAGTAAGCATAATAAGCCAGTACCGCCGGCAGGTTAGATACATAAGCATTGTTGCCCACTACCCTATTGTCATTGAACTCCAAAGGCTGAAACTGGTTGTAGCTGAACTGCAGGTCCTTATCTACATGCTTGACCAACTGGCTGGTATAGCTACTGTTGTACACCGGGCGCGATGATTGTATGGTGATGGTAGCTGCAAAACCATTTTGCACACCGGGCAGCGTCTGGGTAACATTGATGAGGATATTACAGTTGATTTTCTCCTGCGGGGCATATTGGTCATTGGTCCATTTGCGGGTATTCATAAAGTCGGCGATGGCCTGCTGCATACTGCGGAACACTTCCTTGTCCTGTCCCTGGCCCTGTATGCCGTCAGACATCACTTTGACTGTACAATTCAACTCCTGCGCATGAGATGTTGCCCCGTAGGCAAGCAACGCAATCAGCTCAAGTACTATTGATATTTTAAACAGTTGTTTCAACATAATTATTCTCAGTTATATACTGCACAATGGCTTTCGCTACTTCCGTCTTATTCATCAGCGGCAATGCTTTTTGAGTGCCGTCTTTGCCAATCAATGTTACCTTATTGGTGTCGTGGGCAAAACCCGCCCCTTCGTCCTGCAAGGAGTTGAGGACAATCATATCAGCATTTTTACTTTCCAGTTTTTTCAGCGCATTGGCTTCTTCATTATCCGTTTCCAGTGCAAAACCTACCAGGTATTGGCCCGGCTTTTTCTGTCTGCCCAGTTCCGCCAGTATATCTTTGGTTTTCTCCAATTGTATATCTAACGTGTTATCCTGCTTTTTTATTTTCACTCCCGACACATTCGCAGGTTTATAATCGGCCACGGCGGCAGACATGATGGCTATATCCACAAGCGGAAACACCTGCTTGCAGGCATCGTACATCTGCCCGGCGCTTTCTACCCGCTGCACTTTAACGCCCGGGTGCTTCACTTCAATGGCCGAAGGACCTAATACCAAGGTAACCTCGGCACCCGATGCGGCCAGCTCTTCGGCTATAGCTACACCCATCTTACCACTACTGAAGTTGCCGATGAAGCGGACAGGGTCAATACGCTCGTAAGTGGGGCCTGCAGTTACCAAAGCCCTCTTACCAGTCAGCGCCAACTTCGTGTTTTTATTTAAGTAGCTGGCTATAAAGTCCACAATATCAGCTGGTTCCGCCATTCTTCCTTCGCCTATCAATCCACTCGCCAGTTCGCCATACCCCACCGGGATAAATATGTTCCCGTATGACTTCAATTGTGAAATGTTCCGTTTTGTAGCCGGGTGGTGCCACATATCTTCGTCCATAGCAGGTGCTATCAGCACCGGGCAAACAGCCGAAAGATACACGGCGCATACCAGGTTGTCACAGAGGCCATTTGCCAGTTTAGCCAGTGTGTTGGCACTGCATGGGGCTATGAGCATCACATCGGCCCAGCGGCCCATTTCAACATGGTTATTCCACTGCGAGCCATCGCTTACACTGCTGTATACCGGGTGCTTAGACACCGTTTCCAGCGAAAGGGGGCTGACAAAGGATGCCGCAGACTGTGTGACCAGTACCCGCACTTCGGCGCCAGACTTTACCAGTTGGCGCACCAGTTCCGGTGTTTTGTAAGCGGCTATGCTGCCTGTTACCGCCAATATTATCTTTTTTCCTGCTAACTGCATATATGGTTGGCTTTCAGCCCCTGCAAGGTACGATTTTAGTAGTTAGTAATAAGTGAAAAGTGGTAAGTCATGAGTCTGTGAGTTTTGAAAGAGCGTGTGTTGATTTTCACCGCTCCGGCAGGACAAAACGTTCCAAGAATGCGGAATTGTTCCAAATTGATGCCAGAATTTCAGGAAAACAAATCCACACATTTTTGTAATTAATTGATTGTGATAGGGTTGGGAATTTTGTTCCATTTTGATGCCGGATTATACGTCTTTTCAATTGTGTCATCGAGCTCACTGCGTTCGGTTGATGCCAGGTTTTTGAAATAAAATTTTCGGTATAGAATAAAAAATCCCTCAGCAGAGGGAGGGCGCATATATATGTGAATGATTCGTGCATTTCTGCATGCATACTGGTATACATGGTAACAATATTTTCAACCCCAGACGCCTGGGGCCCCGCTCGTGCGGAATCTTCATAAATCTATTCAGATTTATTACAACAAATATACAATAATTATTTGATTAAATAAATGCTTTGATATGCCAGCTTTGTTGACATCAACCAACAAAGAGATGACAGGAACACAAAAGCCCCTTGCGGGGCTTTTGTGTTGTAACCGTTCAATGTTTATTTCAGTTTGTCTTTGAAAAACTTACCCAGGCCTTGCCGGCTACGGCGTAGGCTTCCTGTATGCGCTCGCCCGTGTCGTAATCGTTGCCGCCAAAGGTGCGGCCGGGGCAGTTGAGTACAGACATGCGTGCAATTACTTTGCTTTTATCGGCGGTTTCCACCAGTAAGGCTTCGCCGTCTATTTCGGCGTTTTTGCGGGTTACATATACGTTGTAGCCAGGCTCGGTATAAGTGGTTTTGAATATGAGGGTGTATTTGGCAGAGGGTATATTGCCTGCCGTCAGTCCGCTGTGTTTGGTAAATAGTTCCTCAAACTGGGGCTGGAAACGGTTTTTCCTATCGGCCTTCCACGAGCTTTCCCACTGGTCTCCCCTACCCGGTTCTTTCTTGTCATAATCCTCTTTCTTCTTTGCCAGGTATTCATCCTCACTCTTAAATTTGCCCACCCCCATTTCGCTGTAATCATATTCCAGGTTGAGCTTTTCTTCTGATTTCAATACATCCAGTTTGCCTTCCAGCAGTTTCACCTTCTGTGCCTGTGCGCTATAGCTTCCTGCCAACAGGGTTATCGACAATACGTAGAGTAATTTTTTCATAACTGTAAGATTTTGCGTACAAATTACTACTTATAGAATGATTATTACTATCACATAGCCGTTATCAAAAGTTAAAATATCTGAAAAATCAGGATGCCTTGCGTGGTATATTTTGATTAATTTTAGCCGCTTTTGCAGCCGTTCGTGCTGCTTTTAATATAGAGAACACAATGCCGGAACAGGATAATCATTTAGAGCATAGTTCAGTATTACTCAGCGATATGTACGAGAGCTGGTTCCTGGACTACGCGAGCTATGTAATACTGGAGCGTGCGGTGCCAGCTGTGGACGACGGGCTGAAACCCGTACAACGCCGCATACTGCACGCCATGAAGGAGATGGACGATGGCCGCTATAACAAGATAGCCAACGTAATAGGCCAGACCATGCAATACCACCCCCACGGCGACGCATCAATAGGCGATGCCATCATCAACCTGGGGCAGAAGGACCTGCTGATAGACACACAGGGTAACTGGGGCGATGTACGCACGGGCGACAGCGCAGCCGCACCCCGATATATAGAAGGCCGACTATCCAAATTTGCGCTGGATGTTGCCTTCAACGCCAAAACCACTGACTGGCAACTGAGCTATGATGGACGTAAAAATGAACCCGTAGCATTACCTATGAAGTTTCCCCTGCTGCTGGCGCAGGGTGCAGAGGGTATAGCGGTGGGGCTTTCCACCAAAATATTGCCGCACAACTTCTGCGAACTGATAGAGGCATCGGTAAAATACCTGAAGGGCAAAAAATTTGAGCTGTACCCTGATTTTGCCACAGGGGGCATGATTGATGTAAGTAATTATAACGACGGGGAACGTGGTGGTAAGGTGCGTGTACGTGCCAAAATAGAAACTGAGGATAAGAAAACACTGGTCATCAAAGATGTGCCTTATGGCATCACCACGGGGCAACTGGTAGACAGCATCCTAAAGGCCAATGACAACGGTAAAATAAAAATCAAAAGCGTAGTAGATAATACCGCCAAAGACGTGGAACTGGTGGTGCAGCTGGCACCGGGCGTAGACAGCGACCAAGCCATAGACGCGTTGTACGCCTTTACCGATTGCGAGATATCTATTTCTCCCAATGCCTGTGTGATTATCAATGACAAGCCGCATTTTGTGGGTGTCACGCAGTTGCTCAAACATTCGGTAGACCATACCAAAGCCCTGCTGCTGAAAGAGCTACAGATAAAGCTGGGCGAGCTTGAAAACGACTGGCACTATTCGTCACTGGAAAAGATATTCATTGAAAAACGCATATACCGAGATATAGAAGAAGAAACTACCTGGGAAGGAGTACTGGAAGCAATAGATAAAGGGCTGAAACCGTATAAGAAGAAATTCCGCAGGGAGATAACCCAGGACGATATTATCAGGCTGACGGAGATAAAAATCAAGCGTATATCCAAGTTTGACTCCTTTAAAGCCGATGAGCATATAAAAGGCGTAGAAGCAGGCATAGAAGAGGTGAAACATAATATAGATCACCTGAACGACTATGCCATAGCCTACTACGACAACCTGCTGAAGAAATATGGTAAAGGCCGTGAGCGCAAGACTGAGATACGCCCCTTCGAAACCATACAGGCCACAACGGTAGCTATTGCCAATACCAAGCTGTATGTGAATTACAAAGAAGGTTTCATAGGCACAGGGCTGAAAAAAGACGAATTCGCCTTCGACTGCTCTGACCTGGATAATATTATCGTGTTTAAGAAAGACGGTACGATGGTGGTGACCAAAGTGGCAGAAAAATCCTTTGTGGGCAAAGACATCATCCACCTGGATATCTGGCAGAAAAACGACGACCGCACTACCTATAATATGATATATGTGGATGGTAAGTCGGGGGTGTCTTATAGCAAACGTTTTAACGTAACAGGCGTAACCCGCGACAAAGAATACGACCTGACCAAGGGCAACCCCAACAGCAAGGTGCACTACATGAGCGCCAACCCCAACGGCGAGGCAGAGGTGGTAAGCATCACGCTGTCGCCGGGCAGCAAGGCCAGGATAAAAGTGTTTGACTTTTACTTTGAGACGCTGGAGATAAAAGGCCGCAGTGCGCAGGGCAACCAACTGACCAAGTACCCGATACGCAGTGTAAAACTGAAAGAAAAAGGCCGCTCTACCCTTTCGGGCCAGAAAATATGGTATGATGATACCCTGGGGAGGCTGAACAAAGACGGCAATGGTATGTTATTGGGCAGCTTTATGCCCGAAGACAGAATAATAGCCTTTTATAAAGACGGCACTTACGAGCTGACGGATTTTGAACTAACTAACCGCTACGAAACCGATGACGTAGTGCGGATAGAACTTTTTAATCCTGAACGTGTTATAACTGCCATTTATTTTGACAAGAAATCAGGGAACTTCTATGCCAAGCGCTTCAAAATAGAAGCCCTGACACTGAAAAACAAATACCTGTTTATAAAAGAAGGTGAAGGCAATTACCTGGAATTTGTGACTACAAAACCGGAGCCTGTGCTGATATTGAAAACCGGCAAAAAGAAGTCGGAACTGACGGAAGAAGTATTTGCCGCACATGAACAAATAGACATAACCGGCTGGCGCACCGTAGGCACTAAAATAGGTGATAACACATTGAAAGAAGTGTCGCTGGAGGAGCAAGATGAAGAGGCGGACGAGGGCGCACCAACACTTTTTTAACAGCTATACATAATTAAAAATAACTATCTTTACGGGATTATTCCCGGGAGGAGCTGATACAGAAAAATGAAAAAAACTGAATTGGAAATAGTCGCATTATCGCACAGTATTACCCAGACACATTCTTATGCGGTTGTTTTAGGTGAGATAAACGGATTGAGGCGTTTGCCAATAGTAATAGGAGGTTTTGAAGCACAGGCAATAGCCGTGGCGCTGGAGCGTATGCAACCCAGCAGGCCCCTTACTCACGACCTTTTCGCCAATATGATGGGTACTTTTGACATAGAATTAACAGAGGTCATCATCTATAAGCTGGAAGAAGGTATATTTTTTGCCAAGTTGGTATGTAGCCATAATAATGATGTAATTGAAATAGACTCACGCACTTCTGACGCTTTGGCACTGGCTGTGAGAACCGGGTGCAGGATTTTTACGTATGAGAATATACTGGATGCCGCAGGCCTGTACCTGGACCCTACGGAGACAACGGCTGAGCAGGAAGGTAAAGAACCGCAGGAGGCCAGTATCATCAGTGCATCTGCCGAGGACAAGAAACTAAGTGATATGAGCCTTGACGAACTCAAAGCACTGCTGCACCAGGTACTGGAACAAGAGGATTATGTGCGGGCTATACCTATAAGAGACGAAATAAATAAAAGAACGAAACAATAATTAACAATTACGAATACGAAAAAGTAATAAATGTCACATTCTGAACCAACAGAATAATTTAATTTTATAATAAACAGGTATTAATGAAGAAAATTTTTGCAATTGCCCTTCTGGCCGTAGGGATAATTTCAGGTGCAGAAAGTGTACAGGGCCAGGACAGGGTATGTGGTAATGAACTGCTGATGCAGGAAACCATGAGCAACCCTGCTTCCAAAGCTAAAATGGAAGCCTATTTTGAACAGTATGATGCGGAAAACAAACTAATGGCTGAGCAAAAAGCCAGGTCTGCATCAAAAGGTACAGCTACCGAATACTATAAAGTTGTGATACCCGTTGTCTTTCATATAGTGCTGACGCAGGCACAGATAGACCAGTTGGGCGGCACAGCCGGAATAACAGCACGTATCAACACCCAACTGGATGTTATCAACGAAGACTTCAGCGCGAAAAATGCTGATATCAGTGGTGTACCGGCATCTTTTAAACCGTTAATCGGCAAGGCCAATATTGAATTTTCTCTTGCAAAAAGAGACCCGCAGGGCAAGGCAAAATGGGGTGTTGTTTATACAATACAAGACCCATCATTTACGGGTTTTACTGCCCACGATCACACCCTAAAGCGCTCAGGCGGTTCAGTCCCATGGGACAATACCAAATACCTGAATATATGGGTTACACTTATTAAGGCAGGTGGCTCGAGCCAGGGACAGGTACTAGGCTATGCCTATAATAATGTATACGCCCAGCAACAATATGGAGACCCTAACCTGGGAGGTATTGTAATGCACCACCTGACATTAGGCAGGCGCACGAGTCTTCAACAAGCCTTCTATTCGCAGAACACTGATAAAGGACGTACGCTTACCCACGAATTGGGCCACTACTTCAACCTGTGGCATATCTGGGGCAAGTCTACTCCCTCCGGTCAAAAAAGCTGCACGGATGACGACGGCATACAGGACACCCCATTGCAGGAAGAGTCAAATACAAACTGCCCTCAAACCCCGCAAAACAACTGCACCAGTGCTCCACACCCGGGTGGAGAGATGTTTATGAATTACATGGATTATTCCGGCGACGGATGTGTAATCATGTTCTCACAGGGACAGGTAGACAGGATGCGAATAGAAACAGCGCAGGGTGGCCAGGTACATAGCCTGACGCAAAATCCACTGCTGACTTTGTGGCCTACTGACCTGCCGGCTGTAGAATACAACAATAAAGTAGAGATAGGCCCGAACCCCTCATCAGGTAAGTTCAACATTTATTTCTACGATAAATACGACAGACTGGATAATATTACCGTGACTAATTACTTTGGCCAGGTGGTAAAACAGGTACAGGTAACTGACCAGCAGCAACTGAATTATAATATTGACATTGCCGGCGTGGCAGCAGGTATGTATATAGTACAATTACATTTTGAAAACGGAACGATAGCAAGAAAAGTAGCCATACAATAATGATGACACAGAACAGTGTAGCAGAGATAATAAGACAGACCGGATTAAATAAAGATTTAAAAAACATTGCTGAGAAAGTAATAAATCAAGAACGCCTTTCCCGAGAGGAAGGCGTTTTGCTTTTTGAAAAAGGGGAGGTAGGATACCTTGGTGCGCTCGCCAATCATGTAAGGGAGCGGCTGCACGGCAATAAGGTATATTTCAACAGGAATTTTCATATAGAGCCTACCAATGTGTGTGTATTCACCTGCCATTTCTGTTCTTACTCAAGGCTGTACAAAAACAGGGATGAAGGATGGGAACTGAGTATTGAGCAAATGCTGGACATGGTGCGCAAATACGAAGGCCAACCGGTGACAGAGGTACACATTGTAGGTGGCGTACACCCTAAAATGAACCTGGAGTTTTTCTGCGAGGTAGTGAGCAAAATAAGGGCTATGCGCCCCGACCTGCATATCAAAGGTTTTACAGCGGTAGAACTGGACTATATGTTCAGAAAGGCGAAACTGAGTACACGAGAAGGTTTGCAAAAATTAAAAGATGCCGGCCTTCAATCATTACCCGGAGGCGGAGCCGAAATATTTGCACCGGAAATACGCAACGAAATCTGCGCCGACAAAGTGGATGGTGATGGATGGCTGGAAATACACAAAACCGCTCACCAACTGGGAATGCACAGCAATGCCACCATGCTGTACGGGCATATAGAAAGCTACGAACATCGCGTTGACCATTTGGACCGCCTGCGCAGCCTGCAGGACGAAACCGGGGGCTTCAACTGCTTCATCCCTCTTAAGTTCAGGAACATGGATAATGACATGTCGCATATTGCAGAAGTATCGCTGATAGAAGACATGCGCCTGTACGCCATATCAAGGCTGTATATGGATAACTTCCGCAACCTGAAGGCCTACTGGCCTATGCTGGGCAGGCAGTCGGCACAAATGACACTGGCTTTCGGGGTAAACGATTTGGATGGTACTATAGACGATACAACTAAGATATATTCTATGGCAGGCTCAGAAGAACAAGCGCCTTCAATGAGTACGGAGGAGCTTTGCGACCTGATAATATCCGCAGGTAGAATACCCGTAGAAAGGGACACTATATACAATGAGTTGAAAGTGTATGAGCCTGTAGTTTAACGATACTATTCTTCGTAGAAATCCAGGTCGCGGCCAAAAGTTTCGGGAATAAGGGCGACGGCTACAATGCTGATGAGCATAACGACTACACCTGTGATGATACCTGCATTGATATAACTGAAATTTAATTGCAGGCTTTCGAACATAAATGCGATACCTACTAATGCACCGCGCACCATGTTGGGTATGGTAGTAGCAGCGGTTGCACGCAGGTTAGTACCAAACTGCTCTGCACCCATAGTAACAAATATAGCCCAGAAGCCTGTGCCGAAACCTAACAGCGCGCAAATAAGATACATAGTAGCGGCACTGCTACCCTGCCCCTGCAGGAAGTATAAAATGACACCGAGTATAGTTAAGCCGTAGAAAACATAGAGGGCTTTCTTCCTGCTTTTCATCACCTGGCTCAGTAAGCCTATCAGTATATCGCCTATGGATATTGCGACATAAGCGTACATAACAGCCTTTCCGGGGTTTATTTCTTCGGTAATACCGAATGCCTTACCAAATTCGCGCGAAAACATTACCAATATGCCTACCACATACCAGGTGGGCAGGCCAATCAGTATACTCAGCATGTATTTTTTAAACCGGTGTGCATTAGTGAAAAACATCAGGAAATTGCCTTTTACCACTTTGGCCCCTTCCATACTCTTGTACATGCCCGACTCGAATACAGAAATACGCAGCAACAGCAGCATAAAACCCAGTCCACCGCCTATGAAATAGCAGGTACGCCAGTCGAAATACTGGGCAAGGAAATAAGCAAAAACAGCCCCTGTTAACCCGACACCGGCTACTAAAGAGGTAGCCACCCCACGTTTATCTTTAGGGATGAGTTCACTCACCAGTGTAATGCCCGCACCCAGCTCACCTGCCAAACCAATGCCGGCAATAAAACGCGCCCATATATACTGGTCCACTGTCTGCACAAAACCATTGGCAATATTGGCGATGGAATATAAAACGATAGAACCGAACAGTACACTTAACCTGCCCCGCTTATCGCCCATAATACCCCATATAATACCTCCGATCAACAGGCCCGCCATTTGGTATTGAGCCAACTTAAGGCCCTGGCTGGCAATAGCAGCATCGTTCAGACCCAGGCTTTTGAGACTTTCCACACGCACAATACCAAATAGCAACAGGTCGTAAATATCAACGAAATAACCCAATGCTGCTACCAGCACAGGAACACTGAAGATAGATATTTGGCGGGCGTGATTCACTGACGTAAAAGACTATACGTTCTCCGGCTTCTTTTTGTGGAAGAACATCTTAAAGATAACAGGCGCAGTTGTAACTACTATCAGGCCTATTACAATTTTTTCGAAATTGTGCTTCACCCACTCATTTTCGCCCAGGAAATAACCGGCAAGTATCATACTGGTGACCCACAATACACAACCAATATAATTGTACAAGATGAATGTTTTCCTGTCCATTTTGACAATACCGGCAACAATTGGAGCGAATGTGCGCACTATGGGCAGGAACCTGGCCAATATTATAGCTGCACCACCACGTTTGTCATAAAATTCTTTTGCCTGTAAAATATGCTTGCGCTTAAACAGGAAGGTATCTCTCTTTTCAAACAACAGCGGGCCGGTTTTTCTACCAAACCAATAACCAACAGCATTACCAATAACCCCAGAGATAATAATCAGTATTATCCAATATAACAGGTTAAGAAAATCATTGCCAAACGGATTTTGGGAGTTGGCTATCATCAGGCCCGTAACAAATAATAAAGAGTCGCCGGGTAAAAAGAACCCTACAAACAGTCCGGTTTCAGCAAAAATGATAAAGGCTACCAGGTATAATCCTCCATACTGCGTAACAAATGCCGCCAGTTTTTCGGCATCCATCAACTCTTTAAATACTTCTATCAGGTCCTGCATGTGTGTTAATTAGCGCGTGAAAATAGGGAAATTAGCTCAATAATTCAGTCCCTGTCCTGTATCAATATACCAATAGTTCCTTCAATGTAACATTACCCTGCAAGCCCCCTGTATGTATTGATAAAATGCGTGCATCAGCCGGATACAATCCGTTTAGTATCTGTTCTTTCACCCCATACATCATTTTTGCGGTATACACCATATCAAGTGGTATATGCTGCTCCCGGTAAAACCTGTTCATAAATTGAACTAATTCATTCGTGAATTTCCCAAAGCCGCCAAAATGCCAATTGTCATAAATGGTAAAGTTTACCCGATTTAAATACTTGCCAATTTCCGCTTCCAGATATTGTCCGCCCTTCATAGGTGCAAAACCTAGCACCTGCACGTCATTACCAACGGCATTAGCTATACCTGCCAAGGTGGTGCCGGTGCCCACGGATACCGCAATATGTGTAAAACGATTGGGTATGAAGCCTGTAATATCTTCTGCTCCTGAGCGTCCATACTCATTAGACCCGCCCTCCGGTATTATCATAGGGTGATGAAATTTTGCTGATACACTTTCCAGCCACTCCTTATCATCTTTCTTAGCATAATCCTCGTGGCTGACAAATACCAATTCCATTCCTTTTTCCCTACAGAATTCAAGTGTGGGTGTCAGTTCTTTTTCAGCATAAGTACCTTTGATTATTCCTATTGATTGCAGCCCGGACAATTGAGCCATAGCAGCGGTAGCGGCCAGGTGATTGGAATATGCCCCACCGAATGTGAGTATTGAGGTTATATTGTTGCTAATACAATGTTCTATATTGTATTTCAGCTTGTACCATTTGTTGCCCGATACATCGTGATGAACAACGTCCAACCTGAGCATGGACAACTCTGCTACCCTGCCATCATGCCATTCCCTCCCTATTTCATGTATATAGGGCTCCTGCTCAGGGGTTATAACCATATTCTTTCAGGTAGTTTTCATTATCCCTCCATTTGGGCCTGACCTTTATAAACAATTCGAGGTGTACTTTGCCCTGCACAAATTCTTCAATGGTTTTTCGGGAATTAATGCCCAACTGCTTAATCATGCTGCCCTTCTTGCCAATCATGATTATTTTTTGTGTTTCGCGGCTTACTATTATAGTAGCTTTTATAACCGTAAGGCTTGTTTTCTCCTCAAACGAGTCTATGATAACAGCAGTATGGTAGGGTATTTCTTCATGGTATAATTCATAAATCTGCTGCCTGATTAACTCACCTACAAAAAACCTAACCGGCCTGTCAGACATGCTGTCGTCAGGATAATAAGGAAAACCTTCCGGCAGATGTTTCAATAGAAGCGGTACTATTTGAGCAATCCCTTCATTTGTTTTTGCTGATACGGGCAATACATTCCAGCCAGGGTATTTATTTTCAAATACTTTTTTGCGTGCTTCTGTATCTGCTTTATTCTTTAAGAGGTCTGTCTTATTGAGCAATAAGATTACCGGCACTTTTAAATTCAATGAATCCGCTATTGCTTCGAAATTTTCAATCGGCTCTGTTATATCGTGCATGAGTATGGCTACGTCTGCATCTTCCATAGCCGATTTAAGCTGCATCATCATTTTCTGGTGCAGTTTATACTTGGGTTCAAGTATTACTCCGGGTGTGTCTGAAAAAACTATTTGATAGTTTTTATCATTCAGAATACCTACTATCCTGTGCCGGGTAGTTTGTACTTTATGCGATGTGATTACTAATTGCTCTCCCAGCAAAGCATTGAGCAGCGTTGATTTGCCCGCATTGGGGGCGCCAAAAATATTTACAAATCCCGATTTGAATTCTTCACTCATACAGTTTGTAAAAGTAATACGATAATAACCAATAAGATGAGATTTGTTAAATAAAGCAACTATTGTTTGTTTATTCTGTGCATCTGCCCTATCTTTGCACCCTCACAGCGCGAGGTAGAGCAGCGGTAGCTCGTCGGGCTCATAACCCGAAGGTCACAGGTTCGATCCCTGTCCTCGCTACAAAAAATAGAAAGCCCCGGTCAGGGGCTTTTTTATTTGAATCAGAAAATCGACACTCAGCATATATTGTATGTGATATAGATACAATTATTAATATTAACCGTTATGTTTAACTGCAAATATCCTACAGGATCAATGATAGCCAGAGACATTAAACAAATACACATGTAATATCAAAAAAAGGAGATATTACTTTGGTAAATTACCCCTGATGCAAAGCTATTTTTTGACTACTTTGAAATATGTCGGCTCTATACCTGATACAAAAATTTCCACCATATATATACCCGCCGGTAACGACTCGACGTTGATTACCTCTCGAGGAGTTATGAGTACTTTCTTACGAATTTCTCTGCCACAATAATCGTAAATTGTTAAGACACTGCCTTCTTCCTCTATATTAGTTATGAATAAATTATCGCACACCGGGTTGGGATATACATTAACACTTTCCGTGCTATCAGTATCGTTAACGGACAAATTGACAATAATGTTTTGAGCACAACCAGAAGCGGTATCAACAACCACACATCGATGGCTTGTGTTCAACCTCACACAAACAAGATCCCCGGTTAACAAATCTGTTTGTGTTGCCGTTATGTATTGAATGTTTGTTTCGCCAGGTATTATATTTCCGTTTTTATACCACTGAAGACTTGATGAATCTGCACCGTAGTTAATTACTGTAGAAAATGTGAGTTTGGTATATGGTCCTACATTATTTCCAGGCATTAAACTCACTATAACAATCGGAATATACGCTGAATCGACACGCACATGAGTAGTGTCAAAGGAAATACATCCATCCAAAGTATCAACCAAATAATAAACGCCTGAATCAGAACGCAGGACATTATTTTCAATGTAACTCCCTGTGCTTGCACCTGTATGAATACCAGACTTATAATAGCCAGACCTATTCCTTGAAACTGCTGTACTATCAGTTATTTGTAAAGTATCGCCTGTGCATAGAGGGCCATTGTTAATTAAAACTGGTTTGAGAGGCGCTGGTTTCGTGGTTATTGTTATGGAGTCATATGCAAAACAGCCATTGCTGTAAACAGCGTAAACATCATACCTGCCGTTTTTTCCGTATATAGTTGCCGTCGTATCACCTGTGTTCCATAAAAAACTTGCAGTTGTAACACCCGGATTCAGTAATAGGCTATCGTTATCACAAATCAAAGTGTCTGGTCCAAGGTTTATTGGGATGGCAGCTCCCTGTACTACATCTACAGTATCTACAGCACTAATTCCCACCGGATTTGTAACTCTTACCCAATATGTACCGGGAGATGTTATGATTATACGTCGTGTCGTATCACCTGTACTCCACAAGTATTTTCCCCACACATTTCCTGCGTTGAGCTGTACAGGTCTGCCGCACATGGTAACCACCCTATCCAATTTTATTATAGGAGTATCACTATAACACTGGTTAATATTGTTACATGTTTCGTAACACCACATTGCATTGGTTGCTGTCCACCACTGTAATGTTGTGTCCATATTTGCAGGTCTTACCGTACCACCAAAAATATATAACCTACTCTTATAGCTAAACATACTAGCATGAAAGAGGTATCCCCCAAATTTATTTAAAGTATCAAATTCAGCTACCCGTTCATACTTCGACTCAACAACTTCATTTTGTGTGCCGTCAATCCACTTCCAGTAGTGGCTTGTGGTATCATACTCCCACATATCTCCCAGTTGAATAGAACCTGTAAGGATATCGTTATTACCGTGTGTACCGGTTCCTCCCAACAAATATAATTTCCCATTCGTAGCAGCCATTACAGGGTATTCCCTCCTTCCCGGTGTGTTAGTAGCGGCGGCTACTTTTTTTGTTCCAAAAATGGTTGACGCATTTTGAACAGCCGCTCCGGTTAACCATCTCCAATTATTGGTACTATGGTCGAACTCCCACAAATCATTCAACGCATCGAGAGTAACACCAACACGCTCATAACCATAACCACCGAAAAGATATAGTCTCCCATTATAATAACAATATCCGACATCGTACCTCGCCCCTGGATGGTTATTGGGAGTGGCTATGCCTTTCTGTCCGTGGACAGGTACATCTGCGTATGCATTACCTTTGATATATTTCCAGTTATTAGCTTGCAAGTCGTATTCCCACACACTATTGGGTAGACTATCAAATGATCTACCAGGATACAAAAAGAGTTTATTATTATGAGCCCAAAATACAGGATGAGATATTCCTCCGGGCGTATTATCTGCATGCCCTACATTTTTAGTACCGTAGGTGGGTCCAAGATTTAAGGTATCACTACCATGTAGCATTGTCCATACCTTGGTTACCAAATCATATTCCCACAATTGGTTACTTCTGCCTCCCCAAGAAGGAGACGATTCAGTATAAATTCTGCCGCCAAAAAGGTACAATTTGTTACCAATTCTGGCAGTACCATAGCCATCTCTATATCCTGGTGTATTCATCACGTTGCCTACACCCTTTGCAACACATTTCGGATAAAGAGAATAAGTAAAATTCATGGGCGCCCACAGATCGGTATTCAGATCATATCGCCACAAAATATTAGAGAGGCTATCTGTGAGGTATGTGTACACAGTATCCCCTATTTGCCAGATATTATGAGTAGGCTTAAGATACTTGTCCGGTTTAAACGCTTGAGGTTCGTTAAGTTCATGGTTGCGATAGGGCATTATATAATAAACGTTAGACCAGCCGTTATACATCCCCTTTATCCACCTCCATTTTTTTGTTATGTTATCATATTCCCATATTGCATCAGAGTAGCGGTAAAACATACAATATGTTTTATTTCCCTGTTGCCAGGTATTGGGCAAGAGCATGCCACGTGGGAATGCATTCGTATCAGCAAACTGATATATCCCCCAGTCAGTTCTACCATTTTTAATGCTGTCACCATTTACCCATGTCCAATTGCCGACTGCTGGATTATATTCCCAAATAGCACCTCCATTACCCAAATTATCTCCATACAAATACAATTTATTATTCCACACCCATGTAGATTTGGGATGCCCATAACCTGGAGTGTTACTACTGTGGCTTATATTTTTGCTGCCAAAATTTGGAGGATTGATCGTTGTATCACCTTTTAACCAGGTCCAGTTACTTGTTACGTGATCATAAGACCAGAGATCGTCTCCTTTTGTTGAGTATGCATAAAACTTATTGTTCAGATACCATCCGCCTTTTACACTGTGTGGTGGATTATTGGAAGAAGATGCTACCCCTTTTGTGCCAAACGCGCCTTTTGAATTGACCATCCTATCGCCTTTTAGCCAAGTCCAATATCCTGACGTAGGGTCATACTCCCATAAATCGTTCAGTAGCCCAAAATTTAAACTGTCGTATCCTGCTCCTCCATACATATACAGTTTCCCATTTCTTACCCATGATAAGGCATTAATAATGCCGCCCGGGTGATTAACAGCATTGGGCACTCCCCGGGTACCATATATTGCATGTTGGGAAAGGTAGTTTCCGCCATCCAACCATGTCCAATAATTAGTGGTAGGGTCATACATCCATAGATCTCCTTTGGCAGATGTCATAGTGGTATTATTTTTTCCACCATACATATACAGTTTCCCATTCAATACCCATGTAACCGCTTCTTGGTTGTATCCGGGTGTAACATCCGGTCCCGCAACACCTTTTGTGCCATAGCTTGCCAATAGAAATGAATTGCCGTGTTGAGTTATACTATCATGATTTTTGCCGCTTAACCATGTCCAAATGCTTGTCAAAGTATCAAAACTCCACATATCGAGGGTCGGGAATGTTATCATGCCACCATAACTATATCTAGTATTCCCATATAGGTAGAGTTTTCCATTTACTGCCCAAGTAATGCCGTCTTTTAATGCTGGAGTATTATTACGATGGGATTGCTTAATTTGACCTGTGACCATGTGATACGCGGTCGCCTCACCCCTCAACATGGCCCAACCTTGCTGGCAAAAAGCATTATAACTGAACAACAGCAGGAATAGGCATAGGTAAATTATCTTCATAATAAGTAAGTTGCAAAATACACTCAATATAAAATCAAATTTACCTATTCTTACTCGTGATATCATATCCTTTCAATACACAATTTCAAATTTATCCGGATAGTAATTGATTATTTTATCCCTAATTGTCATTTTCAAGTTCTATGCGGTCAATTTCTTAATCATTAGCAATCAAATAACAAAAAAACTACAGGTATTTACATAAATTGCGTTGTCATTTAAGACAATGAACATGAAAAACACACTATTCTTTTTATTAACGACTATACTGGTAGCTACTGCCTGCAATACTAATAATGTACGTGGCGACCTGAAAAACCGTCGTGAAATGTTACAATCATCTAACTGGAAGTTGGAAAGCGCCACGGCAAACGGAGGTGGAACATCTTTTCCTAAATGCCAGGACGACAACTATTACAATTTTGAGCCAGGCGGTACAGGGAGGTATGAAGAAGGGGCAGACAACTGCTTAGACAGTACCGGTACAGGTAACGCCCCTACATATACTCCATTTATCTGGCAAGTAACCGGCGACCTTCGTTATATATATATAATGAATTATGGTGGCGACCCTGAAAAAAGGCTGGAATGGCAGATACTGGATATGAATTTTGAGATATTGACCGTACGCCAGATGATACTGGTTGACGGCATAGATGTACGTTTGGACATGAGGTATAAAGCAATTCCTAAATAGCATTATAAAATACTGAAAATCAGTTAATTAACTTAACCCTTGAATTTTTAGCGTTTATTTAAAGCACCACGGTTTGCTTTTTTGGCAGATTTGTATAATATTGCAGTAGTACAACATGAGGATAATGAATAAAACCTTGTGCAAGTTCACAACTGCTTTTCTGGGAATATTACTGGTCGTAGCAACCAGCTGCAATAGCAGCTATGAATTGCTGTACCCGCAATCCTCCAAACTGGTTCAGAAAAAAGGCAATATCCAGTTCATTGAAGACATGGATATGTCGCCATCAGCATCCCGGCAAATAAAAATCCTTGCCGGCGATAAAAATCCAGCCGCTCCGGAAATAAGTGATGAGTTGCTGAACAAGTATGCTTCAATGATTGGCCTGATGCCAAAATCCATGTCTAACTACATACTATATAAATTTATAGATGAGTGGTATGGTGTAAAATATACTTACGGCGGTAATGACAAATCAGGTATAGATTGTTCCGCATTTGTGCAAAAAGCTTATGAAGAAGTGTTTTGCACGGAACTGGTACGTACAGCACGCGACCAATTCCACTCTTGCCGTATGATATGGGATATTGACAACCTGATAGAAGGTGACCTCGTCTTTTTCCGTACCAGGGGGAAAAGAATATCTCATGTGGGTATATACCTGGCTAATAATTTCTTCGTACACGCTTCTACTACAGGTGGTGTTATGATTAGTAGCCTGACAGAAGGATATTGGTCAAAACGATTTGCAGGTGCCGGTAAAATTTCTAAAGGTAAAGGCGAAAAACAATTACTGTAATTTTCCTGCTGTTTCCTGAATGTCTTATGATTGTATCATGTTATGAGCAGCAATGTACGCACTACTCCATGCGTGTTGAAAGTTGAACCCGCCGGTAATACCATCCACATCCATAATTTCACCGGCAAAGTACAGCCCGGGCACTACCCTGCTTTCCATGGTTTGGGGGTCAACTTCTGACAAGGTGATGCCTCCACTGGTTACAAACTCTTCTTTAAACGTGGTTTTCCCTTGTATATGATACTCATCAGCTACCAGCGATTGTACCAGTTTATTTTGTGCTTTGGCGGGCAGTTCGCCCCATTTTACACTTTCGTCAATACTGCACTGTTTCAGTATATATTCCCACAAGCGCCTGGGCAGGTTAAATGGGTTTTTATGATGGATATAGTGCTTACCTATATCCTGTCGCAATCCCGCAATCTGCTCCCGTACATCCTGTTCCGTACTTTCCCCCAGCCAGTTCACCAGTATTTTGAAATCATACCATAGATCGTGCAATTCCCTCGCTCCCCATGCAGAACAGCGCAAGATAACAGGCCCACTCAAACCCCAATGCGTGATGAGTATTGGGCCTCTTTCGGCAATCTTTGTCCCCTGTATCTTTACCGATACATCACCCACACTCACACCCATCAGTTCTGTAATGGGATGCTTAGGCATATTGAAGGTGAACAATGATGGCACGGGCTGTTGTATAGTATGCCCTAAGGATGTCAGCCATGTATATTGTTCAGGTTTTGGAAAGCCGCCGCAGGCTATCAACACCCTGTCTGCTGTGTAACTTGTATCGTCATTAAAAGAGACTATCAGCCCCTCTCCAGTTTTTTCAATCTTTTTCACAGCTTTCCCATAGCGCACCTGCACCTTGTTTTGCTGTAGTTGTTGCCAGATGCAATCTATAATGGTCTGCGAATCGTCAGTAACAGGAAACATTCTTCCGTCTTCTTCGGCCTTCAAGGCTACACCTCGTTCTTGAAACCAATCAATAGTATGCTGCGGTGTAAATTCGTATAGGGTCTTTTTTAAAAACCGCTGCCCCCTGGGGTACTTCTTCAGCAATTCGGGAATGTAAAAACAGGCATGGGTTACATTACACCTGCCCCCGCCCGATACCTTTACCTTCTGCATTACCTTACTGCTCCTTTCAAACACTACTACCTCCCTGCCGGGTTGGTAGGGTATGTTAGCAGCTGCAAAACAACCTGCCGCACCCGCACCTATTATCGCTATGCGCATCAGGATACTGTTTTAAACTGTGCTTCTACCACAGCGATAGCTACCATATTCACTATCTGCCTTACCGAGCTACCCAATTGCAATACATGTACAGGCTTTCTCAATCCCAACAATATAGGCCCTACAGCTTCAGAACCTCCTACTTCCTGCAACAGGTGATAGGCTATATTTCCGGCTGCCAGGTTGGGGAATATCAGTGTATTGGGCGATTCATCTACCAGGTCAGAAAAGGGATAGTTTTCCCTCAGCAGGTCTTTGTTGAACGCCACCCCGGCCTGCATTTCACCATCTATTATCATATCCGGGTATTGCTCTTTTATCCTGGCTACGGCATTCCTTACCAGGTTTGATTCCGGCGATGGTGTAGCCCCAAAGTTGGAATAAGAGAGCATCGCTATACGGGGTTTGATGTTAAACTGTTCCACAGCACGCGCGGTTTGCAGCGTAATGTCAATTAGTTCATCTTCAGTGGGGTTGAAATTGATAGTTGTATCTGCAAAAAACAACGGGCCTTTTTTGGTCAGCATCATATACATGCCCGCTACACGTTTGGCCGTTTCATGCGTACCAATTATCTCCAGTGCGGGCCTGAGTGTATCCGGGTATTGCCTGGTCAGCCCTGATATCAGTGCGTCAGCCTCACCCTGGTCTACCATCATACAGCCAAAATACGGGCGCTCGCGCATTATTTTTTTAGCTTCATACAGGTTGTACCCGCGTCGCTGGCGTTTATTAAAAAACAGCTCTCCGTACTGTTCCCTCTTTTCCACTGTGTTTTCATTGCGCGGGTCCAGTATCTCTACATCACTCAACTGTATTTTGTTATCCGCTATCAGTTTTTTAATCTTCTTCGCTTCTCCTAATAGTATAGGTATGGCTATGCCTTCGTCTTTTACAATCTGTGCCGCCTTCAGTACTTTCAGGTTTTCCGCCTCGGCAAATACCACCCGCTTAGGGTTTTGTTTTGCCTTGTTAATCACCCAACGCAGTATATTATCACCACCGCCTAATCTTTTGTACAATTCTTCCCTGTAGGCATCCCAATCGGCTATAGGCTTGCGCGCTACGCCGCTATCCATGGCGGCACGGGCTACTGCCGGGGCTACGGTTACCAGCAACCTGGGGTCTATCGGTTTGGGTATGATGTACATAGGCCCGTACTCCAGGCTTTTTTCATTGTAAGCTACGTTCACTATCTCGGGTACGGGTTCTTTGGCAAGCTCTGCCAGTGCTTTTACTGCAGCCAGTTTCATCTCTTCATTTATGGCAGTGGCACGTACATCCAGCGCTCCCCTGAATATATAGGGGAACCCCAGCACGTTATTCACCTGGTTGGGATAGTCGCTTCTGCCGGTGGCCATGATAGCATCCGGGCGAGCCTCCATGGCATCATCATAAGCTATTTCGGGGTCGGGGTTGGCCAGTGCAAATATGATGGGCTTTTCAGCCATACCTTTTATCATTTCTTTGGTCAGCAGGTTACCTTTAGACAGGCCTATAAATACATCGGCACCTTGCAATGCCTCTTCCAGTGACACCTTTTTACCTGTTTGGGCAAACTGTAGCTTATAGTCGTCCATGTCATCTCTGTCAGTAGTAATCAGACCCTTACTGTCAAACATGTACATATTCTTCACATCAGCACCCAGCGCCAGGTATATCTTGCAGCAGGATATAGCAGAAGCACCCGCCCCGCTTATTACAAACCTCACTTTGGCTATATCTTTCCCCACCAATTGTACCGCATTCAGCAGGGCAGCTCCTGATATGATAGCCGTGCCGTGCTGGTCGTCGTGCATGATGGGTATCTGCATCTCCTGTTTCAGCCTTTTCTCTATTTCAAAGCATTCGGGCGCTTTAATGTCTTCCAGGTTTACTCCGCCAAAGGTGGGTTCCAGTGCCTTTACTACCTGGCAAAATCCATCTACATCCAGCACATCCAGTTCTATATCAAACACATCAATATCTGCGAATATTTTAAAGAGTACGCCCTTTCCCTCCATCACAGGCTTGGATGCCAGCGGGCCTATATTACCCAGGCCTAATACGGCCGTTCCATTGCTGATAACCGCTACCAGGTTGCCTTTGGCGGTATATTTATAAGCATCATCGGGATTATCGTGTATGTCTTTGCATGGTTCTGCCACCCCGGGCGAGTATGCCAGTGCCAGGTCGCGCTGTGTTTTGGTTTCTTTTGTTGGTACTACCTCTATCTTTCCCGGCCTGCCCTTCGCGTGATATTCCAGTGCGTCTTCCTTTCTAATTAAACTTGCCATGTAGCTTGCCCTTTGATTTAAAAGAGCATCTAAGTTACAAAATTACGCTTGCCATACAGGTATCCACCGTCATTTTTCACGCTGCAATTACCCCTGTTGTTATATGTTAACCTATGTATAAAAACAGCCGGGCTATATAAGGTCTTTACCTAAAAATGTAAATTGCAGTATAATGGATGATAAACCGACCCGGAAACGGGATTTACTCAAAAGGCTGAACGATAACTACCGGGTGGTATTTATAGATGATGAATCGCTGGAAGAGGTGCTTTCGTTCAGGCTGACCATGCGCAAGCTTTACATCATCATCAGCACATTATTCGTACTGGTGGCGGTGGCTACTGTTTCCATAGTGGTGCTCACGCCCGTCAAATACTACATTCCGGGATACGCGGGCGGCAAAACCCGCCTGGAGGTGGTGAAACTCAAGCAAAATGTAGATTCCCTCTCGGACCTGGTAGCCGCACAGGAAAAATACCAGGAAAACCTGCGCGCAGTCATTACCGGCAATATGAAAACCCCGCTGGACACCACTATGCTCGACCTGAAGAAGACACGCCAGGAAGAAATGAATAGCCTGCTGCCCGCCTCCGGCGAGATTATGAAACAGGCTGCCCGGAGCGTAAAAAAAGATAAAGATTTAGAGCAGAAATCAGGCAACAAATAAAAATTTATACTAATTTAACCCTCCCTGATGAATAACGGGAATAACAATATGATGCGCTATGCGGGGTTGGCGGGGCAGCTGATGGCTACCCTGGCAGCAGCCACATGGCTGGGCTGGTTTATCGATAAAAAAACCGGATGGAATTTTCCTTTATTCATCATAATATTGCCTTTCACAGCTTTAATTTACTCTTTATGGAAATTAATTAAAGAGGTGGATAAACCGAAGAAATGAAAAGAGTATTTGTAACGTCTGTTATTGCATTGTTCATCGTCCTGGCCATAGTTTTCTACTGGCTCAGGACTATAGCACCACAATACGATTTCACATTACTGATGGCAGGCAATGTTATTATGGCGGCAATATCTTTTACAACGTTCTTTATGGTGACTAAACAATTGCGCGGAAAACCCGGCGCATTTGTAAGGGGTGTGTACGCATCTTCGTTTTTAAAACTATCAGTATGTGTAATTGCTATAGTGGTATATGCGTTAGTGAAACGGCCTGATGTACACAAGCCCTCACTGTTCATGCTGTTTGGAATTTATGCAGTGTACTCTGCTGTAGAAACATGGTTGTTATCAAGATTAGCAAGGGAGACGAAATAGATGAGCAAGAAAGAAACACCACTTTTTCAACTGCAGCAATTTTTGCCACCTGACACTTTTCAGATGGTAGCTCCATATTTTAAAAAATACACCATTCACCTCACACTTACGCGTGACCGTAAAACAGTGCTGGGCGACTACCGCGAGCCTACTGCAGACCATCCATATCATCGCATCACGGTAAACGTTAACCTGAACATGTACAACTTCCTGATAACGTTGGTACATGAGATGGCGCACATGGTTACACATGCCCACTTCGATAGGAAGGCTGCTGCACATGGCGTGGAGTGGAAAACCCAGTTCCGGCACATGCTGATGCCCTATATAGGCAAGAAAATATTTCCTGCTGATATAGAACGTGCCCTGATAAAATATATGCACAACCCCAGTGCCAGCACTTGTTCTGACCATGATTTATACAAAGCATTGTATAACTATGATATTCGCAAACCCGGCCATATGCTGGTGTGCGACCTGGAACCCGGCCACTGGTTCCAGATAGAAGACGGACGGATATTTGAAAAACTGGAGCAACTGCGCACACGCAGCAAATGCAAAGAAATAGGCACACGAAAAAAATATCTTTTCCCGGGCATATACGAAGTAAAACGTGTAAGAAAGCAAAAGCAGCAGATTGCCTGATAAACTTTCCCCCGTTTTTTCACCCTCTCACGCATAATCAATTACCACAATAGATACCTGTTATTCCCTACATTTGCATTTCTAAAATAAAAATTACGATGAACATTAAAGTCGGAATACTGGCTGGTATAACTGCCATAGCATTAGCATCCTGCCAGCAAAAAAAAGAGGATAACACTGCCTTCAAATTTATTGATCCGGCCAATATGGATACAACTGTTAGCCCAGGGGAAAATTTTTTCCTCTATGCAAACGGTGGATGGCTGAAGAATAATGCTATCCCTGAATCCGAAGTACGCTGGGGTACATTTAACCAATTAATTGAAAGTAACAGAACTAAATTACAGCAACTGTTGAATGAAGCCGCAGCATCTAAAGCTGAGAAAGGAAGCGCTGCGCAAAAAGTAGGCGATTTCTACAAAAGCGGTATGGACAGCAACGCCATCGACAAAGCAGGACTGGCACCACTGAACGATATATTGGCGCGTATAGACAATATACAGGATGCCAACGCACTGGTAAAAGAAATAGCACTACTCCACACACAAGGTTTGTCGCAGGTATTCGGTTTCTACGTTTCTCCTGACGATAAAAATGTAAAGCGTCAAATAGCACAGATATCGCAGGGCGGACTGGGTATGCCGGACAGGGATTATTATTTCAATAAAGACGAACGTTCCGCAAAAATACGTGATGCATATAAAGCCTACATGATAAAAATGCTGGGAATGATGGGCATGGATGATGCTACCTCTAAGAAAACAGCGGCTGATATATACACCCTTGAAGAAAAACTGGCCGCTGCATCTCTTACCCGTACCGAAATGCGCGACCCTTATAAACTGTACAACAAATTCAGCATTGAGGGATTAAATAATATTACACCCGGTATGGACTGGAACATTATACTGACGGATATGAAAGTAGCCGGCGAAGACAGTATAATAGTGGGTATGCCCGGTTTTATGACAGAAGTTAGTAAGCAAGTAAAGAGTACACCAGCAGATATATGGAAGAACTATCTGAAATTTCACATAGTGAATGACATGGCCCCTTATCTCAGCAGCAATTTTGACAACACACATTTTGAGTTTTACGGGAAAGCGGTAGCAGGACAGAAAGAGCAGAAACCCCGCTGGAAAAGAGTATTGCAGGTGGTAGATGGCAGTATAGGCGAATTGCTGGGAAAAACTTATGTTGATAAATACTTCAAACCCGAAGCTAAAGAGCGCATGTTGGACCTGGTGAGCAACCTGCAACAAACATACCAGGACAGGATTATGAGACTGGATTGGATGTCGGACGCTACCAAGCAGAAGGCAGTGGCTAAACTGAATACGTTCGTTAATAAAATAGGTTATCCTGACAAATGGAGAGACTACAGCAGGCTGAATATAAGCGGAGATAACTATGTGCAGAATATATTCGCTTCTTCCGCTTTTGATTACGACTATATGGTTGGTAAACTGGGCAAACCTGTTGATAAAACAGAGTGGTATATGACACCACCTACTGTAAACGCCTACTACAACCCCGCCTTTAACGAAATCGTATTCCCGGCAGGTATATTGGCATACCCTTTCTTCGACCAAAATGCTGATGACGCTATCAACTACGGTGGCATAGGCGGTGTAATAGGCCATGAAATGACGCATGGCTTCGACGACCAGGGCGCTAAATATGATGCTGACGGCAACCTGAAAAACTGGTGGACTGAAGAAGACGAAAAAAGCTTTATGGCAAAAACAGGTGTAGTTGTAGAGCAGTTCAACAACTATACTGTACTGGATAGCATACATGTAAACGGACAATTGACATTGGGCGAAAACCTGGCTGACCTGGGCGGACTGGCCATAGCTTATGAAGCATTCCAGAAAACAGAGCAATACAAAAAGGGCGAAAAAATAGACGGGTTTACACCTACTCAACGCTTCTTTTTAAGTTGGGCGCAGGTGTGGCGTGCCAAGAGCACTGATGAAACCGCGGCAGACCGTATCATTACCGACCCTCACTCCCCGGCCGAATGGCGCACCAACGGCCCGCTCAGCAATATGCCTGAGTTTTATGAAGCCTTCAATATAAAAGAGGGTGATAAAATGTGGCGCGCAGACAGCATACGTGCTAAGGTTTGGTAATCTAAGATTCAACAATCAACTCTTATAAAAAAACCACCGCTAATGCGGTGGTTTTTTATTTCCACAATTATCATACCAGTATACAGCATTTTAATATTGCAATTCATTTATTACAAACAACTTACAAAAGAAAAAAATATTGTAATAAAACTGTAGATAAGTCGTCATGCGACAGCCATATTCATATTAGCCGAATAAATTTTTGTGGAAAACAACAGAGCTTTACATCAGAAGATAAAACCAAAGTTGAAATCAGAAAAATGAAAGCTTATGAAAAGGTTGTTAACAATGCTCGTACTGCTGGCGGCAGGTTGGTCGCAGGCAATGGCGCAAGGCGCGGCTGGTGCTATTATCGGCACCGTAACAGATGAAAATAATGACCCGGTTATCAATGCACAGGTACAGGTCAGTTCAGGTGGAATTATTAAAGGCGGAACAGTAACGGACTTTGATGGCAACTATATAATCAAGCCATTACTACCCGGACGGTACGATGTAAAAGTACATTTCATTGGCTATAAAGAAAATCTGACTACCGGCGTATTGGTGCAACCCGGGAAAAACACTGAAGTCAACGCAAAGTTGAAACGTAACAAGAACGCGGTATTAGAAGAGGTAGTCATTGTTGAATACAAAGTACCGCTGATTGATATGTACCAAGGCGGGTCTTCAACAATAAAAACTTCGGAAGACATTGAACAGATGTCGACAAGAAATACAAGTAGTATGGTATCTACATCTGCAGGTGTGTATTCAAAGGGATATAGCGGGAGGAAGAACCGTAAGGCAGTCAAAGACATGACTTACAGCTCGCAGTACCTCAACCCAAGTGTAGAATCGTATAAAAAGAACCCCGAGAATGATTTTAAAACTGTAGCCGCCAATCCTCTTTCCACAATGTCCGTAGATGTGGACAGGGCATCGTACAGCAACGTACGCAGGTTTATAGAAAACGGAGAGTTGCCACCTGCCGATGCGGTGCGTATTGAAGAGATGGTGAATTATTTCCATTACAATTATCCGCAACCAAAAGACGAACACCCCCTGGCTATAGTAACAGAACTGACTGATTGCCCCTGGCAACCGGGACACCAATTGTTGCACATAGGTATGCAGGCAAAGACAATAGCTACTGAAAGCCTACCGCCCTCCAACCTGGTATTCCTGGTAGATGTATCAGGTTCTATGGGTTCGTACAATAAGCTGCCATTAGTAATAGAATCGCTGAAACTATTGACCAAAAATCTGCGGGATAAAGATCATATAGCCATAGTAGTGTATGCAGGCAATGCAGGATTAGTGTTGCCCCCTACACCAGGCAATCACAAACAAACTATATACGATGCACTGGACAGGCTGGAAGCGGGTGGGTCCACAGCGGGAGGAGCAGGTATTCAACTGGCATACAAAACAGCGAGTGAACATTATATACGTGGTGGCAATAACCGTGTGATACTGGCTACCGATGGCGATTTCAATGTAGGCATAAGCGGAGATAACGAATTGGAAACGCTGATTTCCAAAGAAAGGGAAAAAGGCATATACCTCACCTGCCTGGGCTATGGCATGGGAAACTATAAAGACAGCAAACTGGAAGTGCTGGCAGATAAAGGCAATGGTAACTATGCATACATTGACGACATAAAAGAAGCGGAGAAAACACTGGGCAAAGAATTCGGGGGTACAATCTTCACCCTGGCAAAAGACGTAAAAGCGCAAATTGAATTTAATCCATCAAAAGTGCAGGCATACAGGCTGGTGGGGTATGAAAACCGCATACTGAACGAAGAAGATTTTAAAGACGATAAAAAAGATGCGGGAGATATGGGTTCAGGGCATAGCGTGACTATTATTTACGAGATAATACCGGCGGGTATGAAATCGGACAAAGTACGCAGCGTTACCCCACTGAAATATCAAAAGAATATAGCAGGTGTACCCGTACCTGAAAGCCCTGAGCTGGCAACAATAAAATTCAGGTATAAAAAACCGAATGGAAACACCAGTATGGAAATGGCGCATACTATCGGCGCACATACAAAGAGTATAGAACATGCAGGCCCGAATGTACAACTGGCAACTTCTGTAGCAATGTTTGGTATGCTGCTGAAAAAATCGGAACACAAAGGCAATAGCACCTACGATAAAGCAATGGCCTTAGCTAAGAGTGCAAAAGAATCTGATACGGAGGGTTATAAAACTGAGTATATACAATTGCTGAAAAAAGCTGCAAAACTTGCCGGTAAAAGCAGCGTTGAAGAAGATGAAGAAGTGGCCGGCTGGTTTACAGAAGAAAATTAGGGTATAAGAATGGTAACATAGAAATCGGGCGGCCTTTCAAGGCTGCCTTTTTCTTAGGTTGATAACGGTATAAGCCATTACTATACACTTGTATAAATTAATCGATATAACATTACCTTTGCGCATCTTTATGAAAAGGCTTGGCAGGAAATACCTGGACGCTTACATGGGCTTGTCGCCATCTGCATGGTGGTTATCGGTAGTGATGCTGGTAAACAGGATGGGCACGATGGTATTGCCTTTTATGACACTGTACATGACCGAGAGCCGTGGGGTGTCTATCAGCAAGGCAGGCTTTGTAATGACCATGTTCGGACTAGGAGCTATATGCGGAGCTTTTATCGGTGGTAAACTGACAGACAAATTCGGCTTCTATTATATCCAGTTGTTCAGCCTGTTTGGCGGTGGTGTCATGTTCCTCGTCCTTAGCCAGGTAACGGAGTATAATACTATACTGCTCGTTACATTCATGCTCAGTTTTGTGAATGAGGCTTTCCGTCCCGCTAATGCATCCGCCATTGCACATTTCAGCCATGAGAGTAACCGTACCCGTTCTTTCTCGCTTAACAGGCTGGCCATTAACCTCGGTTGGGCAGTGGGTGGTTCAATAGGTGGATTTGTAGCGAGTAAGAGTTATTACCTGCTATTCTGGATAGACGGGTTAACAAATATAGGCGCTGCTGTTCTGTTATGGCTGTTACTTGCGCCGTCCAAGAATAAAGACTCAGCCAGAAAGCCGGTGCCATACACTGGTTCAGTCAAATCTGCCTACAAAGACAAGCCCTACCTGGTATTCATTGTGCTCAACACATTGTTTGCTATCTGTTTCTTCCAGACTTTCACCACTATACCCCTGTACTTCAAGCAGGATCTGCTGATGAAGGAAAGCCAGATAGGTATTATCATGGCCATTAACGGGCTGCTGATAGGCATACTGGAAATGGTGATTGTGCACAAACTTGAAAGCAAAGGCGGCATACTCAGCAATATCATACGTGGTGTATTTTTAGTTGCACTGGCATTTGTAGCGCTCAACCTGTTGCCCGGCATGTTTGCACTCGCAATGGTATTCATCATATTACTAACGGTAGGCGAAATGGTGGGGATGCCCTTCATGAATACATACTGGATAGACCGCGCCAATAATAGCAACCGTGGACAATATGCGGCTCTGTTCACAATGTCCTGGGCGGTGGCGCAGGTTGTAGGGCCGGGCATGGGGGCGGTGATAGCCCAATACGGTGGATTTAATATGCTGTGGTGGGTTATAGGTGGGTTATGTATTGTTGCTATAGGCGGTTACAGGTGGTTGCAGGTGAGAACCAAATCAAGGTAAGTATTACCGCTCACCAAAAATGCTGCTGCCTATACGCACCATCGTGCTGCCCTCTTCTATGGCTATCTTATAGTCACCACTCATGCCCATCGAGCAGATGCTGAAGTAATCTTTCGTGATGAAATAACTGTCTTTCACAAAGGAGAACATATTCTTTATCTGCCTGAACTCTTTACGCACCTGCTCCATATCATCGGTGAAGGTGGACATACCCATTACACCGCATATACGCACATTGGCCAGTTGGTCTTTCTGTGCCTCGTACATATCCATCAATTCTACCAATTCAGTATTATCCAGACCGTGTTTGGTTTCTTCTTCTGCCACATGCAGTTGCAGTAATACATCAATCACACGATTGTGTTTTGCCGCCTGTTTATTGATTTCCTGCAACAGTTTAAAGCTGTCAACTGCATGGATGAGGTGCACAAAACCGGCTATGTATTTTACTTTATTGCTTTGCAGGTGACCGATATAATGCCATTGAACGTCGGCAGGCAATACAGGCTGCTTTTCTACCAGCTCCTGCACATAGTTTTCACCAAAGTTGCGCTCCCCCAGCCTGTATAGCTCTTCTATATCGCTTACAGGTTTCTTCTTGGAAACCGCTACCAGTGTAACATTATGTGCTGCAATCTCTTCTTTTATATTCTTCCAGGTACCGGCATCTACCATAGCTAATCTTAATATTGTTCCTGCTCGTTGGGGAAATCCTTGCTTTTAACTTCTGATATATATTTCTCTGTAGCCTCTTTTATCTGTTCGTACATATTGAGGTACCTGCGCAGGAAACGTGGTGAAAACTCTTTATTGATGCCCAGCATATCGTGCATCACCAATACCTGTCCGTCTACATGCATACCTGCACCTATGCCTATTATGGGTATTTTCAGTTCTTCCGCCACACGTTTACCTAATGTAGCCGGTATTTTTTCCAGCACTATAGCAAAACATCCGGCTTCCTGCAGCTTGTGGGCATTCTGTATCAGTTCTTCCGCCTCTGCTTCTTCTCTGGCGCGCACAACATAGGTGCCGAACTTGTATATAGACTGCGGTGTCAATCCCAGGTGGCCCATTACAGGTACACCCGCACTGATGATTCGCTTTACGGATTCCACCACTTCTCCCCCGCCTTCCAGCTTAATGGCGTGGGCGCCGGTCTCCTTCATGATACGTATAGCTGAATTCAACGCTTCTTTACTGTTGCCCTGGTAAGTACCAAAAGGCATGTCCACTACCACAAGGCAACGGTTGATGGCCCGCACTACACTCTGCGCATGGTATATCATCTGGTCGAGCGTGATCGGTAAGGTGGTTTCGTGTCCAGCCATTACATTAGACGCACTGTCGCCTACCAGCAACACATCAATACCTGCATCGTCTAATATACGCGCCATAGAAAAATCGTATGCCGTAAGCATAGATATCTTCTCGCCCTGCTGCTTCATACGCTGCAGGGTGTTGGTAGTTATCTTGGTTATCTCTTTATGTGTAGACATACAATTATTTGAAAGATAAAATTAGACAAAAATTTCCGCAGCCTTCAGCCAGGCAGCCCTAAAAGCTTCTTTATCCAGTTGTAGCGGTATTTGCTGCCTTTCAGCCCAATCTACCACATTTTCCGTTGCGATATTGCCCACCAACTCATCTTCGGCCATGGGGCAGCCGCCTATGCCTTTCATAGCACTGTCGAAGCTGCGGCAGCCATTGTTGTATGCACTGGCTATTTTCTCTTCCCATTTATCGATAGTAGAATGGAAATGCGCGCCGATAGTTACATCTTTAAAAGCGGGCACCAGGTTGCTGAAAATGTATTCAATATTATCGGGCTTAGCTACACCTACTGTATCCGCCATCGAGACGGTCCGTATGCCGCGCTGCACCAACTCACCTACCCATTTAATAGCCACATCTGCATTGTACTCATCTCCATAAGGATTGCCGAAGCCCATAGATATGTACACCACCAGTTCTTTGCCTTTTTGCACACAAAGGTTTTGTATTTCCTCTACTTGCTTCAGCGATTCGACAATGGTCTTGTTGGTATTCCTCAGTTGGAATGTTTCTGAAATGGAAAAAGGGAAACCGAGGTAACTCACCTGGTCGAACTGTACAGCATCTTCCGCACCCCGCGTATTGGCTATAATGGTCAGCAGTTTGGTGTTAACACCGTCTAATTGCAATTGGGGCAATACATCTTTGGTATCCGCCATTTGTGGGATAGCCTTAGGGGACACGAAGGAACCGCAATCCAATATATCAAAGCCCACCTGCAGCAATGTGTTCAGGTATTCCACCTTCTGCTCTGTAGGAATAAAATGTTTCCAGCCCTGCATGGCATCCCGCGGGCATTCCACCAATGTTAACTTATTATCCATATATACTGCAAAGATACAAGGCTGTTAAAGATTATTTAAGCTTATTACTATTAAAGCTGCCTATACCTGTATTATATAACTTTGCACCAAAATATATATACATGATACTCACGACAACTCACCAATTAGAAGGTAAAACCATCAGGGAATACAAGGGCATAGTATTTGGCGAAACCATCATCGGCGCCAATATATTCAAAGACCTGTTCGCATCTATCAGGGATGTGGTAGGCGGACGCGCCGGCTCCTATGAGAAAGTATTGCAGGAAGCCCGTGAAACAGCTATGAACGAAATGGCACAGCGGGCTCAAATCACCGGTGCCAATGCTGTGATAGGCATTGACGTTGATTATGAGGTAGTAGGCAACTCGGGCAGTATGCTGATGGTAAGCGTGTCCGGCACTGCCGTGGTGGTTGACTAAAGAAATATACCTGATTACTATAGGGTTTGAATGAGTTCCAGGAATTTATTCAGGCCCTTTTTCTTTTCCTCATCCAGGTAGTAATGTATGTTCTCTGTATAATACTTCTTCAGGTCGTAGTATGGAAAATCCGTCGCGGCCACTATTTCATCAATATGTTGTAACCCTTCCGAATTCGCCTTATTAAAAGCGGCAATAAAATCAGCGGGTAATTCTTTATTAGCCACCCAGGCAGCAAATACGAAAGGAAGCCCCGTATGCTGCTTCCATGCAGTAGCCAGGTCGTAGATGTAGCTAAAATTATTCAGCTGCCGGAGCGCCCTGTCCCCTATAATAACACCTGCAGCTTTATCGTTAATGTATTCAATATAATGTTCTGTCGCAGGTTTGAACACCACATCTTTTTTCCAATAGTCTCGTAGCAGCAGTTTTGCCAGCATAATGGATGTGCGCGACTGGTAATCAAGGTACACCGTTTCAATCTCTTCCATTGGTACCTGGCTGTATATGGCAACCGATGCCACTTCACCATCAGCTGCTATGCCATAATCTGAAACTATATTGGCACCGGGTATTGTGGATATTACGGCAACAGGTAGTAATGCCACATCAATCTCATTGTTTTTCAATTGTTGTGCCAGTACAGATGGGTAATTGATGCTTAGTTCAATATCATTGATGATAGGGCTGTTTTTTATACCATGCAACATAGGCACGGCATTCAGGTAACTAACACCACCGATTTTTATTTTAGTAGGCAACTGTCTATTTTTAACGCGCAAAGATACACCCAAACAGAGGATTAATGTCGCAACAACTGATTATTTATACTGATGGCTCTGCCAGGGGCAATCCCGGTCCGGGCGGATACGGCGTCATCCTGAAATGGGGCAATACAGTAAAAGAATTGTCGCAGGGCTACAGGATGACCACCAACAACCGAATGGAACTGCTGGCCGTAATAGTAGCATTACAGCAACTGAAAAAAGAGGGTGTAAATGTTATTATATATACAGATTCGTCTTATATCGTCAACTCGGTAGAAAAAGGCTGGGTGTTTGGCTGGGTAAAGACGGGCTTCAAAGGCAAGAAGAATGCCGACCTATGGCAGCTGTTTTTGAAAGAATACCGCAAGCATAATATCAAATTCCAGTGGGTGAAAGGACACGCCAATAATCCCGGCAACAACCGTTGCGATGAACTGGCTACTGCTGCTGCTGATAGTGGCAACTGGCTGGTAGATGAGGGTTATGAAAACGGGAATGGTTAAGCAGTTGTTTCTTTTCCATGCTTTGAATCCGCCCAAACATTATCCATGTCCCATGCTGTTTGTGAAGCATAGGGCTGTTTTCGATGTTGACACTCTTTCATCGCGCACAGCTTACAGGAGTAATCCTGGCAGGCATCTATATGTATAAATACTTCCACTTTGTTGTTGAAGTGCTCGCCTATCAAGTCTTCTACAGCATGTATCTCCACTTCAGCATCACTTACCTTGTAATACCAGGGTAATGTCAGGTGTGCATCAATATGCATCCTGTTGCCGTATTCTATCACACGCAGGTTATGCAGGTCCACCCAGCTATCCTTCCTGTTCTTTTGCAGCAGGTCAATCACTTCCTGTATCAGCTTTTCGTCTGCTTCGTCCATGATGCCCGACAGCGATTTGCGCACTACTCTGTAACCTGTTACTATTATTACGGTTGAAAATACCAGTGCCACTACACTATCCAACCATTGCCAACCCGTAATCAACAACAATATCAAACCGGCTACCATGGCTATTGTCGAATAAGCATCAGATTTCAGGTGTTTGCCTGCAGACTCTACAATCAATGACCTTTGCTTTTTTCCTACCCTTACCGCATAGATACCCGCCACGAGGTTAATAGCACCTGTGACAGCAACAATCACAATACCAATATCTAATTGATGAAGCGGGTGAGGTTCAATCAACTGCCCGATAGCTTCGTAGGCAATCATCAGCCCCGCTACAAATATCAAAGAGCCTTCTACCGCCGATGATACAAATTCTGCTTTGCCATGCCCGTAAGGGTGGTTCAGGTCGCGGGGTTTGGCAGCAAGGATAATGCTGTACAAACCTATAAGGCCAGCTATTACGTTTACCGTACTTTCCAGCGCATCGGTAAGTATAGTTACAGAGTGGGTAAGGTACCATGCCCATATTTTGCCAAGAAACAACACAATAGACAGTATGGCTATATTTCTCTGAACCCTGATAACCGTCATGCCTGCTTATTCTTTTTGAACATCTTCCACATAGACGCACCGCTCCATCCGCCAAGGCCACCCACTAATGCACCTAATAGAATATTGACGGTTATAAATAGTGTATGGCCCAAACCGAACAACTGCGCTATTCGACCAGACAGTATTTGTTCGTTGGCTATATCTGCCCTGAGAATAAGGCAGAGCCACAACAATCCTATACTGATGAAGCCATTGAGAAACGCCCAACCGGGCCTGAGTTGCCAGACTACAGCAATAAGGAAGGGTATAACCGCAACCATCCACCAGGCAAACACTTGAGATGTAAGCCATGCCAGCAAAGCTGTGATGATGATGGTGATTAATAGCCTCATTGCTTTTCCGGATTTAACTGCCATGTATATTTAACTGCACTATCAACGGGCTTTTTGCCTTTAGTGACAAATGACAACCGGTAATATTCACCCTTAGCCCATTTATCAATAAAGGTTGCATAATATTTACTGCCCGGGTTACCCGACTGCCCGCCGGGATATACACCATAGCCTTCGGGTGCATCTTTCATCTCTACCACCATTCGCCAGGACGGACCGTGATCACCTTTCATGGCGTTTACTGTATTACCCCAGCCACCGTTGTCAATTCCCGATATGCTCATGGGTTTTAATTTGGCCAGGTGCGTGATTGTAGTATTCTTTACTTTGTACCACTCTGCCCTGTCGTTTTGCTTCAACTTATCCAGGCTATCTGCCGCTTTGTGGTAGCTGCTAACAATCAGCTCGTCCACATTGCCCAGTTTGTCTTTATCATTCAGCATCAGCTGCATTGTCCTTTCGTGCAAAGGATAAATAGCATTAGGATATGCACCTAACTTTTGTTTCCAGATAGCGGTATATAGCATCTGCCACCACACCTGGAATACAGTAGCTGCTTTACTCTCTGCACTATAATTGTAATTCCATTTCTTCAGTTCATTCAAATACTCATCCTGTAGACCATTGGCGGCAATAACACTCAATAAATAAGGCGTAATCTTTCTTGCCAGTACTGAATGTTCATCATTCTGCAAACTGAACATATCTTCCACTGTAGCATGGTGCATGGTATCCAGCACTTCGTTGATACGCCATGCGCGCAACTCATGAAAGTCGCCATTGAACCAATAAGGATAACTGCTATCGGCCACATTCTGGTTAGCGGATGAAAGATAATCTTGTTCGGGGTTATAGGCATGAGGGTTTTCACTAACAGGAATTAATGCACCCCACAGGGTACTGCTATCATAGCCGGGCATAACATACTTGCCTTGCCCTTTCCATTTGTTCACATATTGTCCCTGCCCCCATAAGGCAATGTTGCCTTTCTTATCAGCATATATGAAATTCTGGGCAGGGCAAAGGAAATAGCTAATGGCTTCGGTAAAGGCTTCGTAGTTACCTGCCCTGTTCAGCAAATAGACACACATCAACTCATTACTTTCCATATGCGCCATCCACTTAACGGCAAGTGGAACTTTCAAACCACCCGGCCCTACAAAGCTGCTGTCATAGATGACGGGGCCATGTACGGTATAATTGACGGTATCCCTCACATCAGGCTTACCCTTCACTTTAATCACCTCTATCCTTTTATCAAACGCAGTGGTTTTCCCATTAAACCTGTAATGACCTTTATCCAATACATCTATAGCATAAAAGTCTTTTACATCACGGTAGTTGTTGGTAAAGCCCCACGAAATATTATCATTGAACCCGATAACAACACCGGGGGCACCTGGTAGCGTGGCACCGTACACATTTACTCCCGGAGCGGTCAATTGCATTTCAAACCAGAGCGATGGCAGGTTGAGCGAAAGGTGCGGGTCGTTACATAATATAGGTTTACCGTTTCTTGTTCTGTTGCCCGACAATACCCAATTGTTGCTGCCCTTTCCTGTTTCTTTGTGTTGTGTGTCTATCGCGGGCAATTTCACCCATGTATCGTCCTGTGGTACAGGTGGCGCAGTCATAGTAGCAGGTGCAAACTTCGTTCCGGCAGGAATTACAGGTGTACTGCCTTCCATCTTGTCAGGAAAGAACAAATCTATCTCTTCGGCAGTAAGTAACTGGCTGAGGTAATAAGTATGGTTGATATCCTGCACCTTACCTGTCAGGTCATCAGCCATATACATCAACAACAATGCCGTCCGGATATTCTCCCATTTCTCCGGAGCGAAACCCATTAATTTATACTCCAGTGGATAATCCTTTTCTTCTAATGATGCAATGTAACTATTAACACCTTCCCGGTAGCCATCAAGGGCTGTTTTAGTACGTGGGTCAGCTTCCATAGCGCGCAGCGAATTTTCAGCACCGTACACCATGCCTTTACGCCGCTGCTCCCTGTCAAACTTCAACGCCCTTTCGCCCAACAACTCGCTGACGCGACCACCAGCCGCCCTTGTCTGCAGGTCCATCTGCCACAGGCGAAAGTATGCATGAATATACCCTTGTGTAAAGTACAGGTCGTAATCATTACCGGCGGTGATATGTGGTACCATACGCTCATCGAACCATACCTGCACATCTTCACCCAATCCATCAAATGAAAGTTCCGCATTGAAGTCTTTATATACAGGTTCCGCATTGGCCCAGAAACCACTCACGGGGTCTAATAGCCTGCCTATAGCGGGATTACTGCCTACGGGCCTGTTCAACCAATAAACTATAATAGCCGTCAGCATTAAGGGTAGTATGGCACGCAATATCCTCAAGCTGTAGTAGTGTTATACTTTAATTACCTGTTTGCGGGCAACTCTATTACGTAAGAATTACCGGTACTTATCGTCAATGTGTTTTCGCGCAACCAGGGATTCAATGTTTTCAACATCCTGTAGTTGGTACCATTCTGCATGGCAAATGCAGCGAGGTCGGATACCGACTGTGTCACCGTTATTGGCCTGGTAGCAATAGGCCTGTACTGTTCATTATCGCGGATATTAAAGCCCAATTCTTCAGGATTGCTTAGGATATGTTTATATGCCACAATACGGAATACATAACGCATAGTCTCCTCAGGCAGCAGTACATCATAATAGTCGCGCTGGTACTGGTCGGCAGCCCTCTTCTGATAACCTGCCATACCACAATTGTAGGAAGCCGCTGCGGCTGTCCAAGAGCCGAATTTGGCATACGCTTCTTTCAGATATCGGCAAGCAGCATCGGTAGCTTTCGCCACATGGTAACGTTCATCCACTTCTTTATTAAGTTCTAACCCATAGCGGGGAGCAGTACCATCCATAAACTGCCAGAAACCTCTTGCGCCTGCAGGTGAGCGGGCGTGTGTCAGGGAACTTTCAGCTACGCAGAGGTATTTGAAATCGTCAGGCACACCATTGGCACGCAGGCGTTGTTCTATTATAGGGAAGTACCTTGTTGACAAGAGCAATATCTGCATAGTAGCAGAATGACGATAACAATTGCTAAGTATCTCATATTCCAGGGCTTCTTTTACATCCCACCTGTGCAGTGGCACGGGCTCCCCCGCAAAGCTTATTTGTTGCGGAACATCGGGTACATACCATTTATACTGCAGCTTGCGGTTTTTCTTTACGTCCACAACTTCTTCATTCTCATCTGTTTCGCGAAAAGCAAAACCTGAAATAACGGCAACGCCGAGCACAGCGCCCATTGCAACATACAAAAGTGGTCTCAGTTTCATATCAATTCTTTCTAAGGGTTAACCTAAATATAAGAAGAATAAAAAAAAGCGCGAAATCTAATATTTCGCGCTTCCAATATGAGCAGAAGTTTAACTATTTCTGAGAGATGTTAGATGGCCTTTCATAAATAAGATCCATCAGTTCGTCCAGTTTGGGTTCCAGTATGATTTCTGTACGTCGGTTGCGGGCACGGCCGGCTTCATCGTCATTAGATGCAATGGGGTTGAACTCACCATGACCGCTGGCAAATACCCTTGTTGGCTCTACACCATATTCTTCCGTAAGTATCCTAACAATAGTAGTGGCACGGCCCACACTCAATGCCCAGTTGTCCGGGTATTTAGCTGTTTTAATCGGCTTGTTGTCCGTGTGCCCCTCCACTTCCACGTTTATCTGTGGGTTTTGCTTCAGTACAGCAGCCAGTTTAGCCAGTGCAGTCTTACCCTTTTCGTTTACCACAGCGCTGCCTGATGGGAACAAGAGGTTGTCCTGTAAAGCCACATGTACCTTTCCGTCTTTAATGAACACACTCAATTCTTCCGCTTTGAAGTTCACCAAGGCATCCGCCATTTTCTTGTGGAGTGCTTCGGTCCTTGCATGCTGTTCGTATATCAGTTTTTGCATACGCATCAGTCGCTCCTGCTGCTCTTTTACCTGTTCCTGGCTAAGATCCAGTTGGGCATTGGCAGCCGTATAGTAGCTGCCCAATGTACTCACCTCCTTCTGCAGGACATCAATCCTATTATTCGCTTTGGTCAGGTCGGCGTATAATTCCGCATTCTTATCCTGCAACGACTTGTTCGAGTTCATTGCACTTGCATACTTCTTTTTAGCTACACAGGAGCCCAGGGTTATAGTAGCCAGTGCCAACATTGACACCATATAGATTATCTTTCGCATAACATAAGTTTTAGTCTATATGTAAAACCTGTAGAGCGAAAAATTGTTCAATATATCATATCTGTTAATGTGTTTTTAACAACTTAGGGGGCATAAAAAGCACAAGGCTCCCCTATACAGGAAGCCTTGCGGTATCTTGATATTATACGATATATCCTACAGGTGCGCCTGTATCTTCTTTTCAAACACGCTTTTGGGCGCAGCGCCTACTTGTTTATCTACAACCTGTCCGCCTTTGATAAACAGCACCGCCGGTATGCTGGTGATACCATAATTGATAGACAGGTTAGGATTTTCATCCACGTTTACCTTTCCCACGTTCACTTTACCTTCATACTCTGTTGCCAGCGACTCGATGGTTGGGCCCAGCGCAAGGCAAGGTCCGCACCAGGGTGCCCAGAAGTCAATTACTGATAATTTGTCTCCGCTCAGCACTTCGGCATCAAAGTTTGCGTCGGTATATACTGCTGCCATTTCTACTAGTTTTATTTATTGATTAAGGAATGTTTATCCAATTATTAATATGTCAAAATTACGACCATTTGCGTTACTCTACAATAGAAGCCTCAAATACACACATAAGCTATACACATAGTTATCAACACTACTGCGTTTCCACATGCATCCGTATGTAATCATGCTCTTCTACATAATGTATTAATTCATCATTTATAGCTATTCTCTGCCCACCAGTCTTCAGCCCGGTTACCATTTCTGTGGTATTATCCACTACTCTGATGAGCATATCGGTATTACCGGGATTGGCCTTCATATTCCCCGCCAGGAATGTCACCAACTCATTATCCAACTTTTCCAATGGGAGCATTACGTGCAGGCGTTTAGAAAACTGTCTTTTCACCTCGTCCAACAGCATTACATTGTGTATTTCAAACTCCATGACACCGGGGCGGTAGGCATGTTCCTTATATGTGCCCTGTATCATCAGCTTGCTGCCGTTCTCTATATAGTTGCGGTATTTTACATAGTTGTTTTGCCAGAACATCAACTCCTGATTGCCGGTATAATCGTTGAGTACCAGCTTGCCGAACTGGGCTCCCTTCTTGGTCATACGGTGCTCGGCATCGGTTACGAAGCCGGCTATGCGTATGGTACGTCCGGTCATCTTCTCTACATCGCTGATGTTGGTGAAGCCGTAGTTACTCATCTCGAACTTGTAACCGTCCAACGGGTGGGCGCTCAGGTAGATGCCCACCACTTCCTTCTCACGCTCCAGCAGTTCGGGCAGGGGCCAGGGGTCGCAGGTGGGCATATTGGGCGGCTTGATGTCGGGCATTTCCACATCGCCAAACAGGCTGTTGCTGCTCATGCTGGAGGCAGACTGTACCTGGTTGCCAAAGCGGGTAAGCCTTTCGAGCCCCGAAACAGGGTCGACAGCCGGTGCGTAAAAATACTGCGCCCTATGCAGTTCTTTAAAGCTATCCAGCGCACCTGCCAGCACCAGGTTTTCCAACGACTTTTTATTTACAGTTCTTTGATTTACCCTTGCTATAAAATCGTAAGGTGATGCGTACAGCCCATTCTCTTCACGCTCGCGGATGATATCTTCTACCGCAGCCTCACCCACCCCTTTGATGGCATTCATACCGAAGCGTATCACACTCTCCTTACTCACCGAGAACCCTTTGAGGCTTTCATTCACATCGGGCCCCAATACCGACAGGCCCATGCGCTGGCACTCTTCCATGTAGAACTTTATCTTATCGATATTGCCCTGGTTGTTGAGTACGGCAGCCATAAACTCCGAAGGGTAATGCGCCTTGAGGTAGGCTGTCTGGTATGCTACGAATGCATAACAGGTAGAGTGCGACTTGTTGAAGGCATATTGTGCGAAAGCTTCCCAGTCAGTCCATATCTTGTTCAGTTTGTCTTCGGGGTGGCCTTTGGCCTTAGCCCCCTCCACAAACTGGCTCTTCATTTTATCCAGTACCGCTTTCTGCTTCTTACCCATGGCCTTGCGCAGTACGTCTGCGTCGCCCTTGCTGAACCCCGCCAGCTTTTGGCTCAGCAGCATCACCTGCTCCTGGTACACCGTGATACCATAGGTATCTTCCAGGTATTCCTGCATATCGGGCAGGTCATATACTATCTGCTCCTCACCGTGCTTACGCTTGATGAAGTTGGGTATATACTCCAGCGGGCCCGGGCGGTACAAGGCGTTCATCGCTATAAGGTCGTCAAACTTATCGGGCTTCAGCTCGCGCAGGTACTTTTGCATACCCGGACTTTCAAACTGGAAGGTACCGTTGGTTTCGCCGCGCTGGTAGAGCTGGTAGGTCACTTCATCATCCAACGGTATGGTGTCGATGTCTATTTCAATATCGTAGTTGCGTTTGATGAGGTGCAGGGCATCTTTAATGATGGTGAGGGTTTTCAGTCCCAAAAAGTCCATCTTGATAACGCCGGAATTCTCAATGATATTACCTTCAAACTGTGTGACCAGCAGTTCTACATCTTTGGTGGCGCATACGGGTATCAGGTCGGACAAATCGCTGGGGGCAATGATGATACCCGCAGCATGTATACCTGTATTGCGCACACTGCCTTCCAGCTTCTCAGCCTCGCGCAGCACATCGCCATGTATGGTTTGCTCCTTATGGAATTCACGCAGTTTTTCTACGTTGGCCATTTCATCGGCACCCAATCCTTCCTTATCCGCCAGGCTACCGTCACCTTTCAGTGGTGCAGTCAGCAATCTTTTGAGTGATATACCCGGGCGCTCCGGCACCAGCTTGGCCAGCATATTACTCTGGTCGAGCGGCAGGTCCAGTACACGGGCTACGTCTTTTATGCTGCTTTTGGCAGCCATAGTACCATAGGTGATGATATGCGCCACCTGGTTTTTGCCGTACTTCTGCACTACATAATCTATCACTTTCTGGCGGCCGGCATCGTCAAAGTCGGTATCTATATCAGGCATGCTCTTACGCTCCGGGTTGAGGAAACGCTCGAACAGGAGATTATACTTAATGGGGTCAATATTCGTTATACCTATACAATAGGCCACCACGCTACCGGCAGCGCTACCACGGCCGGGGCCTACGAATACACCGAGGTCGCGGCCCGCCTTGATGAAATCGCCCACGATGAGGAAGTAACCCGCAAAACCCATGGTCTTGATGGTAAACAACTCGAAGTTGATACGTTCCTCTACCTCGGGAGATATATCGCGGTAACGCTCCTTAGCACCTGTCCAGGTAATATGCGCCAGGTATTCGTCCTGGTCGTCGTGAAACTCTGGCGGAACTTTGAAGTGCGGCAGCAAGATATCCCGCTCCAGCTTGAGGGGCTTTATCTTGTCCACAATCATCTGGGTATTGTCTATAGCCTGCGGCACATCGCTAAAGAGCTTAGACATTTCCTCCGTATTCTTGAAGTAGAACTGGTCGTTGTAAAAAGCGAAGCGGGTGTCTTTTGACTTTCCGCCCTCGTCGTCAAAATCTTTAGCCTTAGGCGTTGCCTGTTTTTCACCTGTATTGATGCAGAGGAGGATATCGTGCGCGTTGGCATCCGTCTGCTCTACATAGTGACTGTCGTTGGACGCTATGACGGGCACATTGTATTTGGCTGCAAACTTCAGCAGCACTTCGTTGGCCTTTACCTGGTCGGGTATATCGTGGCGCTGCAGTTCTACATAATAGTCGTCGCCAAATACGTCGAGCCACCATTTGAACACCTTTTCCGCCTCTTCCTCGCCCTTGCGCAATATGGTGCGCGGCACTTCGGCTGCCAGGCAGCAGGTGGTAGCTATCAGCCCCTCGTGGTATTTCAGTATCAGTTCCTTATCTATACGGGGGTACTTGCCGTACAGGCCTTCCATATAGCCCAGGCTACAGAGCTTCACCAGGTTCCTGTACCCTATCTCATCTTTAGCCAATAATAGCTGGTGGCAGCGTACATCCCGCTCTTCGCGGCTGAATGCCCGTTTGTGCCGGTCTTCTACTAAGTAAAACTCACAGCCCACTACGGGCTTTACCACCGGTTCCTTTATCTCCTTGCCGTTCTCATCTGTACCCACCACTTTGGTGTTCTTCCAGGCGCTGGCCACAAAGTCGAATACACCGAACATATTACCATGGTCGGTAATGGCCATAGCGGGCATATTGTCTTTGGCTGCCTTGTCGAACAGGCGGGGAATAGAGGACGCCCCGTCGAGCAGGGAGAACTGGGTATGATTATGTAGATGAGAAAATTGCATAGTGCACTATCCAAACGGCGTCTTACAAAATAACGAAAAAAGGAGGGGTGGCTGGTGGGTAGTTTTCCACAGTTGTTAAATGCGATAATGTGCTAATGCGACAATGCGGTAATTGAGTATCGACAGGGTGATAGTACGTTGCCCAATCGGTAAAAAAGGACATGCAATAAGTACAAAATGGGCCTATTTTGTTAACAGGCTGATATGCAGGTTTAACTTTTAGCAATACTGTTGCTTTGCAATTATTTGACAATGAACACATTATACACGTTTTGTTAACTTCTGTTAACCCTGTGCATGTTTTTTCGGGAAGGTAGCTGTAATAAAAATCCCGCCGGGAGGGGCGGGAGCATGACTTATGGCAGGTCTGATTTTTTAACGGTGGTTTCATAGTTTGAATAGTTACGCTCCAGCCACATCTGAGAGACAGGTTGTAGCGGAAGAATTTTACAATACATTTTCAATAACAAATATACTCATTATTTATCATTACATGAAATTTAATTTTTGCCTGGCAGAATGCCGGGGAACTGAACTATATGAAAATAATACTCATCTAAATAACCTATTAATACATCATTGCTTTAGTATATTTACAATACCAATCATCTGTATATGCGGTTTATATATTTCATCCTGGTATTCACCTGCCTTCATTATTCTGCCATCGCCCAACAGAAGAATTACAAGTATTACCACCTGGACATCAATAAAGCTGAAGAGCAGGCTTTTGTAATGAATGATATCAAGGGCGCTTTAGTTACTTATCAAAATACATTCAGTAAATATGATTTTGTATTTGTGCATGACTGTATGACTGCGATAGAACTGGCTCTGTACGATAGCAACGCCAAAGCATTTTTGGCATTTGTGGACAAAGGGACTGAAAACGGGCTGATGCCCAGGCATATGATGTACATACCTTATATCAAAAAACATCCCCTGTTTGCCAAGTACGATGACAGCGTAGCCGCTATATACAAACGTAACCGGCCAAAATACCTTGCCGGAATAGACACACCTGCCCTGAAGAAAATGTACAGCCTGTACGGGTACGACCAGATGGAGAAAAATCCCATGAAAGGCGAGGGGTTTGGCCCTGAAAATGGACGCAGGTATAAGCCACAGATTGAAAAAACATGGGGAGAACTGAAAAAATTGATACTGGAGAAAGGCTGGCCGTCGGACAAACTGATAGGACTGGAGCAGACAGACATCATGAAAGAACTGAAAACGGGCACACCGGATATGATGGAACTATATGAGCTATACAAAGAAGGATATAATTACAACATAGGAGCAGGGCAATTTACACTGGAAGAATACGGATTGTATTCTACATTGTTCTTTGCTGTCATGGTGCATTATGCCACATACTTCGGTTTTAATTTCTTTCCTGATGAGGTGTATATACAGCAGATAGAGGCCGGGTACCTGCACCCGAAGGACATAGCTTATGTACTGGATTTCCAGATTAACTGGAATGTGGACAGTACCACCCAGGCCCGCCGCAGAAACACCATGCGGTATTTCGGGACAGGCACGACGGGGAGAGGGCATCATATCACTTCACATACTTACCGTGTGCCTATAGAGAAGATTGATTCGGCACGGGCAAAGTTTTATATAAAACCCGTAAAAACGGAAATTGCCAAGAACAACTTCGCCCTGCGTAATAAGATATTTATGGGTTGGGGGTATGGGGCGTGCAGGTTGTAGTTTCCTGGCGCGAGTGTACCCCTATGGTGTCGTGCTCATAATAGCCAGTTTACCGTTGGCGCCTGCAAGAAATATTCGGTTTCCGTCAATGCTCGGTTTCATCACATGAAAGCCTTTTTCGTCGGACAGGCGTTTCCAGTTCAGGCCGTCGTCGGTAGAGATATCTATACCGGATGGGCCTACGGCAAAGGTGGCCCTTGCCCTGCTCTTTTTTGAGGTAGAGTCTGTATCTATTTGCGCCAGGCATTCGCGGTAGCCGCGTGTGGTGGTTTGCGGGGCAGACCAGTCTTTCCCTTTGTTGTTCGAGTAGAAAAAGTTAGCTGTGCTTACCGTATCGTTGCGGTAGTCGCCGCCGGCTATCATCCAGTTCCATGCACAGTCCTGCCCAACCTTAAATGAAAATATGCCTGTACTTGCTGACGTTGCCAGCATGGGGGTGGGTATACTGCGCCAGCGCCTGCCGCGGTTGCGTGAAAAGTAGAGCTTAGACGTTTTACCACCCACAGCTAACACCACTGCACTGTGGAGAAAGCAACTAATAGCGGTGCCGCTGGCGGCGAAAGAGGCTTCGCCCTCCCCCATCTGCGGCCTGTGTTTTTGTTTTCGTTCTTTCCAGGTACGGCCACCGTCTTTTGTATAAAGCAGCAGCATACGCCCGTTGATGGGGTCGCCATGTATGAGGCCGTCCTTCTTGTTCCAGAAATCTATACCGTCAATAAAAGCCGCGCTATCGGTATTCGTATACACCTCCTTCCAGGTATAGCCACCATCGGAAGTATGCAGGACATAGGCAGGGCTGCCGGCATTGGCGATGATGGCATGGCTGGCATCGAAGGCATACACAGTACGGAAGTCGCAATCGTCGTAACCCGGCACCCTGAGGAACCTCCTGCGGTTCCCGCTGTCAGTAATGCGGCCCACCCAGCCTTTGCTGCCGCATACCCATACCGCATCATCTTGTGCTACTGACATACCACGAAAGGAGGCATCGATCCTGGTGTCAATATATTTCAATGAATACATCTGCCCGAAGGAGGCTGTGGCTATGAGCAGAATAAAAAGTAATAGTGTGGTGTGGCGCATGGGGGAAAGTTACAGAACTGCTTCATAAATTTCTATAGAAACTGCGTTTCCCGTGACATAACGAACCCATCTTTTACCGTGTAACATTATTAGGGTAAATATGTACATTAGAGTAAATTTCATGCATGTTTCGCACCCTGTTGTTTTTCATATTTATCATGGCATTCAACTCAAACCTGTTTGCCCAGAAGCCTGGACAAGAAAGAATTGATTCACTTTTAGTTGAATTACCTAAAGCAAAAGAGGATACTAATAAAGTAAACATTCTAAGATCACTTTCTTATACGTATGCCGATATTGCACCCGATGAAGGTATCAAATACGGAGAACAAGGCTATGCCCTGGCAAAGAAATTGGACTGGGAACGTGGACAGGCTGTAACCTTATTAGCGTTGGGCTTAAATTATAATGCAATAACCAGCTATCCTAAAGCGCTAGACTATTATAAAAGAAGCCTGAAAATATTTGAAGCCATAAAAGAACACGGCGCTATAGCAACTTTGTTGAGAAATTTGGCAAATGTGAACTTGGCTACCGGCAATTATGCAGAGGCATTAGAGTATTACCTAAAGGCATTGAAAATATTTGAGGAGTTGGGAGATAAATTAGGCACAGCAAGAACTTTAGGCAATATCGGCAATCTGTATCATTCTATGCAGCGTGATACTAAAGCTTTAGACTATATGAAGCAGTCGCTTAAAATTTATGAGGAATTGGGTAATAAAAGAGGCATTGCCGATATCTTAAATAATAGGGCAAACATCTACAAAAACCGTGGTGAGGACGCATTGGCATTAAGCTCTTACAAGCAAGCGCTGAAGTTATATGAGGATATCGGGTTTCAATACGGAATACTGAGTGCTACAGGGAATATAGGTTCCTATTATTTGAATCATAAAAATTATAAAGAGGCTTTATCATGCTACATAAAAAGCATGAACATAGCTGAAAAGATTGGTGAAAAAAGGGCATTTGTTATCGGCGTTGCCGCTATTGCAGACTTGTACCTGGAAATGGCAAAAGACAGCAGCAGTGATAATGAAGGCTATAGAACGGCATCGAATATGAAGGCAGACAATCTGCAAAACGCGGTCATGTACTATAATAAAGCAATTGAACATTACACGTCTCTTGGCTTAATCGGTGATTTGCAAAGTATCTACAACAATTTAGCCGCAGCCTATGAATTATCGGGCAATTATAAAGAAGCCCTTAGGGCATACGAACAGAGTATTATTTATAAAGACTCTGTGTTTAATAAAGAAAATAACGAAAAAATAACAAGACTGGAAGTAGAAGGTGAGTACCAGAGAAAGCAACTGGCGGATAGTCTGAAAAATGCAGAAACCAAAAAACTGAACGCATTAAAACTGCAGAAGCAAAAGACGTATACTTATATAGGTGCCGGAGTTGTGTTGTTGCTGCTTGGGTTCTCATTTTTTATTGTGAAGAACAATAAGCAGCTCACCGTTCAAAAAAGCAAACTCTCAGAAGAAAAGCTGAAGTCTGAAGAGTTGCTGCTCAATATTCTGCCCGAAGAAGTGAGCAACGAATTGAAAGACCGCGGTGCCACCACGGCAAAACACTTTGATGAAGTGACAGTGCTTTTTACTGATTTTATCAACTTTACCGGTGCAGGTGAGCGTATGGGCACAGAAAAGCTGGTGGAGGAACTCCACACTTGTTTCAAGGCATTTGATGATATTACAGCCAAATACGATATCGAAAAAATAAAGACTATAGGCGACGCCTACCTGGCTGTATGCGGGCTGCCGGTACAAGACCCGGCACATGCTGAAAAGGTAATACAGGCTGCGATAGAGATAAGGAAGTTCATGCAAGACAGGAAGGCTACGATGGGTGATGATACCTTTGAGATAAGAATAGGTGTGCACAGTGGCCCTGTAGTAGCGGGCATAGTAGGTGTCAGAAAATTCGCCTATGATATATGGGGGGACACTGTGAACACGGCTGCCCGAATGGAGCAAAGAAGCGAAGCGAGTAAAATCAACATATCACAAACTACTTACGAACTGGTGAAAGACAAATTCACCTGCACCTATCGCGGTGAGATAGAGGCCAAGAATAAGGGAATGCTGAAGATGTATTTTGTGGACAGTGTTGTTGCTTAAGATATCTTCAATAGTACCCGCAATTCTTCATTCAGTTATTTCACCTTCCTGTTATACCTTATCACCAAAATGCCAAAAACGATAAAGGGTATTACGGAGGCAATCATTTTGAAGTTCATGCCCATGATGCCAATAGCAAAGATGAACAGCAGCAGGAGGCTCAGCGATGCCAGACCCGTATAGGTAAGTATACGCGAAGGTGTCTTCTGGAAGAGGGTAATGAACAGCAACAACTGCCCCGCCAGTGGTATGAGCACGAAGGGGTGCGCGAAGTTATCGGTGGTGCTGCTGCCGAAGAGCAATTCGTATTCGGCCTGACCGAGGAAAGAGTGCTGTCCGCCACCCCACTCCAGGTAACCCAGCAGTGAGCTGAATAGCAGGCATAGATTAAGTATCTTTTTCATCGGCGTAATATTAATATAGCCCCCAAACATTTTGAATATGTGGCTGACAACTTTAACATTTTAACCAATTAACCTTTATTGTACTATTTTTGCGGCTCATTACCCCATTAGGGGACTAACATTAACTTTTTTACTTTTTATATGACTCCTGACAAAATTAAGTTTGGTACGGATGGCTGGAGGGCTATCATAGCAAAGGATTTTACAGTATATAATGTAGCCCGCGTATCGAAAGCGTTGGCCGACTGGCTGAAAAAAAGCAATCCTACCCCCAAAGTAGTGGTGGGGCACGATTGCCGCTTTGGCGGGCCAATGTTTACGGAAACGGTGGCCGATGTGCTGTGCGCCAATGGCGTAAAAGTGATTATGGCACAGGGGTATATCAGTACCCCTATGCTGTCGTTCGGGGTGCTGAAACTGGGAGCCGACCAGGGCGTGGTAATTACCGCATCGCACAACCCGCCGACATATAATGGCTATAAACTGAAAGGCCCCCACGGAGGACCCACCAGCCCCAAACATATAGCAGAGGTAGAGGCGCTGATACCCGAAGAAGTAGAAATACCGGGCGTATCGCTGGACCAACTGGAAGAAACAGGTATGCTGGAATATGTGGCGCTGGAGGATATGTACGTGAGCTACCTACAGGAGCATTTTGACTTCGTTGCGCTGAACAAGTCGCCCTTTAAAATGGCGTACGATGCTATGTACGGTGCGGGCCAGAACGTGATACGCCGCCTGCTGCCCAACGCTACCCTGCTGCATTGCGACTATAACCCGGGCTTTCACGGGCAGGCACCTGAGCCAATAGACAAGAACCTGAAAGAACTGGCACATACTATGGCCACTACACCTGAGCTGAAGATAGGCCTGGCGACGGATGGCGACGCAGACCGTATAGGCCTGTACGACGAGGATGGCAACTTTGTAGATGCGCACCATATATTGCTGATACTGATACACTACCTGCACAAGTATAAAAACATGACCGGCAAGGTAGCCATCGCCTTCTCGGTAACGGACAGGGTGAAACGCATGAGCGAGGCTTACGGGCTGCCTGTAGAAGTAACGCCAATAGGTTTTAAATACATCAGCGAGATAATGGTGAATGAGGACGTGCTGGTAGGAGGTGAGGAAAGCGGCGGTATAGCCGTGAAGGGCCATATACCTGAGCGTGATGGCATCTACGACGGGCTGCTGATATACCAGTTTATGACCGAAACGGGCAAGACGCTGAAACAGTTGTGTGAAGAGGTATATGGCGTAGTCGGGACCTTTGTGTACGACCGCAACGACCTGACAATAGACAACAATCTGAAAGAAGCCATCATCAACAAGGCAGGCACTGATGGCTATACAGCTTTCGGAAAATACACTTTCAACCGTACAGAGAAGACAGACGGCGTGAAATACCACCTGGACAACGGTGGCTGGGTGATGCTGCGCGCATCGGGCACAGAGCCACTGCTGCGTGTGTATGCAGAAGGTAACAGCAAAGAAGAAACAGCCGATATACTGGCAGAGGTAAAAAAGACGATACTGTAAATAGTAGTTAGGGTTTAGTGGTTAGTAATAAGCTATAAATACACAAGAGCTGAAAAATTGCAGCCCCGCAACATAAGTGCGGGGCTGTTCGTTATCCAGGGGTAATGACTATGACAATTATTTGACCAGGCCTTCTTTCAGCGCGACAGACACCGCGCCTGAGGCTGACTGCACCTGGAGCTTGTTGTAAATATTGGATATATGTGTATTAACCGTAGGATATGAAACATGACATTCTGCGGCAATCATTTTATAACTATAGCCTTTCACCAGGTATTCCAGTATTTCCAGTTCGCGGCCTGTAAGGTTAAATTTTTCTTTGCTTGGTCTGCTTTGTGAATTTTTGAAATAGGTAAGCACCCTGGTAGCTATGACAGGGGTCATAGGCGAGCCGCCTGTAAACACCTCTGATATGGCATCCAGCAGTTTCAGCGGGCTTTCTTGTTTGAGCATATAGCCATTAGCACCTGCACAGATGGCCGCAAATATCTTATCATTATCCTCAAATACGGTTTGCATCAGTATTTTCAGGTCAGGATAGACTTTTCTTATTTCAACTACCCCTTGTACCCCATCAACATGTGGCATATCTATGTCCATCAGCACTACATCGGGCCGGCTGTTGGTAATCTTCTCAATTACATTGCGGCAATCGGGAAACATGGCTACACACTCCATATCGGGCATAGCTTCTATCAGCAATTTCAAAGCCTGCCTGCGCTCTGCGTTGTCATCAAATATTGCTACCCTTATTTTCACGATATAAAAATATATGTTCTCTTTGCTTAATCCATCATTGATTTCAATGATTTACCTGGTATTTAATACCAGCAGCACCGTAGTTCCTATACCCTCTGTACTGTATATCTTCAATTCAGCGCCTATTTGAGCAGCACGTTGTTGCATACTATTCAGCCCGTTCCCACTCATAGAATCTTCGTTGAGCATAGTGGCCTCCTTATTGAAGCCGCTGCCATCATCGATAATCTTCATATCGAAAAGGCTACGGGAAGCTCTTATATTCACATTGATACTGCGACAATGTGAATGCTTAACGGCATTATTAATGGACTCTTTAAATAACAGGTAAATGTTTTTGCGTTGCTGCATGGTCATTTTAAACTGGTCGTATGCTATATCCGCAGTGAAATTCAGGACTATACCCTTGGCTTCGGTAGTGCTGACAGCAAAAGCCCTCATCCTGTTGATGACTTTTTGCAGGCTGTCATTATCGGTTTTAGTAGCCCACACTATGTCGTTCATCTTTTCCATCATGTCCGAAGTATTTCCAGCCACTTTATCTATCAATACACTTGTATTTGGTGGCAGCGACTGTGCAGTCTTTTGTATCACCGTCATATACAATGCAGTACTGCTGAGCGTTGAGCCAATCTCATCGTGCAAATCCTGGGCTATATCATTTCTCATCCGCTCTACGCGCAGCAACTGGTACAGCCGGATGCGGTATATGGCATAAATGATGCCCGCCAGCAACAGTGCCAATAGCCCCCTGAACCACCAGGTGCCCCACCAGGGTGGCAATATGCGTATATCTATTATAGCGGGTTCTTTATTCCATATATGCTCGCTGTTACAGCCCAGCACTTTGAAAGTATAATTACCGGGGCTGAGGTTGGTGAATGTAGCTTCGTGCCTGGTACCTGCGTCTACCCAATCGTCATTAAACCCCTCCAGCATATATTTATATTGGTTCATGGTGGGGATAGATAAATCAAGCACAGCAAATCCCAGGGTAAACGTATTGATACCGTGTGGCACTACCAGTTCATCACAAAACTCAATAGGAGCAGGCAATACGAAACCATCATCACGTTTTTTGCCTTTTGTTTCTTCATACAGCACCTCCTCGTTGTTGAGCAACAGCTTGTTGATGACTACCCGGGACTGCATAGTGTCCTTGTAAAAATCATCGGGATGAAAACGAACATACCCACCTACATTTGACCAATACATATTGCCTGCGGTATCTATGCTATAGCTGTACCTGTTAAATTCATTATCGGGGAGGCCATGATCTGAGGTGAAATTCCTGGTACCGAAAGTACTGGGATTAAACAAGCATAAACCATTGTTGGTACCAATCCATAGGTTACCACGCTCGTCGCTCATGATACCGTAAATAACATCATTGGGCAGGCCGTCACCGGTTGTAAATTGCTTATACTCCCCTGTTCGTTTATTCAACCTGTACAAACCACTACCATGCGTGCCTGCCCATACATAATTATCGTCAACAGGATCAGGACATACAGACAGTACGGCAGCGGCAGACTGGTCATATTGAAGCGCTATATCATTTTTATAGTATTTCCATTTTTTTGTCTCCTCATGAAAGGAATATACGCCCTGCGATGTCCCGAACCAGAATAAACCACCCGGCTCCTGGTACCAGTCTGCCACGAATTTATACCCCAGGTAATCTTGTTTACCGGGGAATGCATAACGCTCCAGTGTATCCTTGATGTCGTTGTAATAATACAGGTAATTTCTCCCTGTGTCGAACTTAGCTGTAGCCGCCATCCACACGCTTCCTATGTTGCTGATAATAATGGAACCCGGCAATACATGTTCCGAGAGCATTATTTCAACCACCGGCGTATGTGTTATTTTATCGTTGCCTAATGACGACTTCACGAGAAAAAAATCCCTATCATATTCTGACGGATTGCCATAAAACCAGAAGCTGTTTGTCTTTCGGGAATATGACACATCCGCACCGGACCTTATTTTTTTACGGCTCCCTCTGTAATAGTCCTGCAGCATCGCATACCATTTGCCTACTACTTCGGCATCATATAACCTGTTATTACCTTCAGTGATGACACGTACAGATTTGTCGTCACCACTGAGGTTATATGCTTCTTCGTATTGATTGAAATGCGGCCTGAACCTAAGCTGTTTTGTGTTCAGTTTATAAAAACCAAAACCGGTTGTAGATATCCATAAGTTCCCGTTATTGTCCACTGTAATATTGTCGGGACTGCGCCTGTAGTGCTGATTAACATTCTGCCAGTTGAGCAGAGCCGTATCCACAGTTTTAGTAACGGGATTTATATGCAGCAGGTACCTTCCTGCTATTAACCATGAACTACCGTCAGCATCAGTACAATATGCGGCAGCAGAAAAAGACTCATCCAATGCTACAATTGGCACAAATTTTCTTTGCTCCGGGTTAAACACCTCAAGCATACCATTCCGAAATATCGTGATAGGATTTTTCTTGCCTGGAGAATAATCAGTGAATATAACTTTTGAATTTTCATGGCTTATTACGACAGGCCTTGTAC
>CALEZD010000012.1 GCA_937928385.1 uncultured Bacteroidota bacterium | reverse complement strand
ATATGCAGTTTGGCGATACCGGTACTTATAGTGTCACTGCTACCATTAATGGTTGTACATCACCTGCGGGACTGGTAAAAGTGTATATCAACCCCGTGCCTTTCGTGGTGATATTCCCAACGCCGGGCGATAGCATCTGCGTAGGCGAACAGGCCAGCTTTACCGCACTGCCCAATAACCATGGCGGCACACCTGCTTACCAGTGGAGAATAAACGGAGTACCCGTGGGTGGCAATGCTACTTCATATAGCAGCACTACGCTGAACCATAGTGATGTAGTGCGGGTAGACATGACGGAAAACACCAAATGCCGCTCAAATTATGTTGATGCCAGCAACGAAGTGGAAATGAAAGTACTGCCCTGGCTGGCACCTTCGGTAAGCATATCTGCCAGCCCCAACAGGCCGCTGAATGTGGATGAGTATGTGACCTTCACCGCAACAACCACCAATGCAGGTAACTTCCCTAAGTTCCAGTGGAAACGCAACGGGCAGGATGTGCAGGGTGCAACAGGAGCGGTATGGAGCGCCAATACGCTGAACGATAATGACAACATCAGTGTGGAAATCATCAGCAACTACCGCTGCCCGCAACCAACTACTGCCAGCAGCAATGGCATAAGGGTGAAGGTACTGACGGGTGTAGGCGATGTGACCCAACTGCATAACCTGGCGCTCTACCCCAACCCCAACAACGGGAAGTTTACTCTTAAAGGGAAAATAAACAGTGATGAAGGAGTAAAAATAGAAGTATTCAATGCATTGGGACAAATAATGTATCGCACTGAAGTTGAAACAGCCGATGGCGAACTGCATACAGAAATATCGATGCATGAAACAGCTGCCGGTGTGTACATGTTGAAACTGTACACTGATGACGGGATAGAGCTGATTAGATTTAGGATACAGTAAGATTAATAAACGAACGTTTGTATAACATGAAACCTATAAAGAAACTGCTATTCATATTGATGCTGCTGCCGTATGCTTGCGTAGCACAAACGGCCTACCTGGTCAGTCATCTGACAGGTACACAAACCATTGGCGGGGTAAACGTGACTGTAACTCCGGTTAACAGCCCCAGTTCCGGCACTAATTGCACAGGCCCGTATTATATAGGCTCCAATGGTATTAATGGCTACAAATATTCATTTTCACCGCCTGTAGGAGCCATACGGATCAACAACTCAATTATGCATACGCAGGAAATTATCGGCTTCTATATCAACGGGTCCCATTATGCCATCAATTCGGGTAATATAAGCGCATCAGGGGTTACCTGCTCGGGTGCGACTGCAACGGCTATCGCAAACACTAATGGCGACCTTGCTGTTACCGGTACAGGTTGGGCCAATATGCAGGTGAATATTAATCCCGGTGGTGGTATCGACTCTATCCGTATTCAACATCTTACCGGGCAGGGCTGGGGCTGTCTTTATAATTTCTATTTTATTGACGATACTTCTGTAACCATCAACCAACCTTTTAATGATACACTCTTGTGTGCAGGAGATACCGTAAAAATACCCTACAGTGTTTCAAGGAAATTTAAAAGCGGCAATACATTTACCGCCCAGCTTTCCAATGCTTCAGGCAGCTTCGGTTCGCCTACTACAATCGGCACCATCACCTCCGATACGAATGGCATATTCACATGGGTAGTACCGGGAACTGTAACACCGGGCAGCGGTTACCGAATCAGGGTGGTGGCAACCAACCCGGTAAGGATTTCAAATGACAACGGGAAAAACATAGCAATAGGCAACGCACCTGTGGCCAAACCTATAGCCAATAATAACGGGCCGGTATGCGCCAATGATACTTTGAAACTAAGTGCATCTACCACAACATCAGGTGTTACCTGGTCGTGGACGGGGCCCAACAGTTTTGCTTCGGCTATTCAAAATCCGAAAATCAATACTCCTCTTCCTGCCAATAGTGGCAACTACGTAGTTACCGCCAGGGTATTCGGCTGTTTGGCCAAAGACACCACTACGGCAACTGTAATTGGCGGTAACGGACCCGGGGGAACGAATGCTTCCTATAATACACCCCTATGCGCTGATGATACACTGAAACTCTTCGGCACCTCCAACGGCACGGGCAACAGCTATAGCTGGGCGGGCCCCAACAGCTTCAGTTCCAACCAGCAGAATATTGTTATTCCCTCTGCTACCTCAGCCATGTCAGGCGACTATGTGTTATATGCTGGTAACGGTAACTGCATTTCAAGAGATACCGTTACCGTAGTAGTGAAACCCCGTCCCGCCAACTTCGGTGCTACATCCAATGCACCTATATGTACAGGAGAAACACTGAACTTCACAGCTTCATCTACCTCTACAGGTGTCACTTATGCCTGGACAGGCCCTAACAGTTTTAACTCAACCAGCGCCACGCCGTTTATCAATGGCGCTACCGCTGCACAGAATGGTGATTATTATGTAACAGGTACCCTCAATGGCTGCTCGCTGAGAGATACAGTAACAGTGGTGGTGAAACCACTGCCTGTAAAACCTGTTGCAACGGTCAACACACCCGTATGCGCGGGTGAAACACTGAACTTCACTGCTACTACCTCTACTTCCGGTGTCAGCTGGTCGTGGACAGGGCCCGACAGTTATTCTTCTACTTCACAAAATCCTTCTATAACCAGCACCACCACTGCTATGAGTGGTGATTATATAGTCTCCGCCATACTCAATGGTTGTGCTGTGACCGATACCGCAACAGCATTGGTAAAACCGTTACCAGTACCTGTAACTGCTAGCAGCAACAGCCCTGTATGCGCAGGCGACACACTGCATATCACCATCGGCACTTCTACTACCGGGGTAAGCTATAGCTGGGCAGGGCCTAACAGTTTCTCTGCCAATACGCAAAATACTTTTGTTGCCGGCAGCACTACAGCCGCCTCAGGGTGGTATGTGGCTACACTCAACCTGAACGGCTGCCTGCATAAAGACAGTACACAGGCTACAGTACATCCTATACCTGCTACCCCTGCTGTATCTTACAGCAACCCTATGTGCGTGGGTGAAACTTTACAACTAAATGCTACCACTGTAAACAATGCTACTTATAACTGGACAGGTGTGGGCAACTACTCATCTACACTACAGAACCCCACCCGTGGTAATATGCAGTTTGGCGATACCGGTACTTATAGTGTCACTGCTACCATTAATGGTTGCACATCACCTGCGGGACTGGTAAAAGTGTATATCAACCCAGTGCCTTTCGTGGTGATATTCCCCACACCGGGCGATAGCATCTGCGTAGGCGAACAGGCCAGCTTTACCGCACTGCCCAACAACCACGGCGGCACACCAGCCTACCAATGGCGCATCAACGGATTAGTTGCAGGAGGCAACTCCCCTTCTTTCAGCAGCACTACGCTGAACCATGGTGACGTGGTAAGGGTAGACATGACGGAAAACACCAAATGCCGCGTCAATTACACAGACCCGAGCAATGATGTTACGATGAATGTACTGCCCTGGCTGGCACCTTCGGTAAGCATATCTGCCAGCCCCAACAGGCCGCTGAATGTGGATGAGTATGTGACCTTCACCGCAACAACCACCAATGCAGGTAACTTCCCTAAGTTCCAGTGGAAACGCAACGGGCAGGATGTGCAGGGTGCAACAGGAGCGGTATGGAGCGCCAATACGCTGAACGATAATGACAACATCAGTGTGGAAATCATCAGCAACTACCGCTGCCCGCAACCAACTACTGCCAGCAGCAATGGCATAAGGGTGAAAGTGCTGACAGGGGTTGGAGATGTGGACTTTACAGGTCAATTAAAAGTGTACCCTAACCCCGCTAAAGACTACGTGGTATTTGAACACCCGGGTGCAAAAAACAAGGGAGATACCTATGTTCGCATATATAATGCCGTTGGGCAGAAAATCAATGAAATAACACTCATCACCAATACGACAACATGGAATACAGCTAACCTGCCTGCGGGTGTATATATATACAGGTTTGTGGCCGGAAACAGTGTCACTGAAACCGGCAGGGTAATAATAACCAGGTAACTTATTAAACAATAATAATTCTATCATACTACCTGTAGCATACTAACAAACGGTTAGTTTTATGCGTCCTGTTGGTACAGGTAAGCATAGGGTATGGGTTAAATAGGAGTTTTTTGGCAACGGATTTACATAGTTCAGCAAAATTGCGCCCGGAAAGCGATAATGCACCGGCCTGGCAGGATACTGCCTTGTTGGTAAAGGACTGTATTGTCGGTAACAGAAATGCCCAGAAGTATTTATATAATCAATATGCCCCAAAAGCCTACGCCATTATCAGGCGTTATACCAGGCAAAATGAAATAGCTGATGAAATATTAAATGACGCTTTTTACAAAGTATTTACGAAAATAAGCAGCTATTCCGGCACGGGGTCTTTTGAAGGGTGGATAAGAAGGGTGGTGATTAATACTGTAACCGACCACATGCGGAAATACATCCGCGACCAACAAATATACCATGCCACCGAAATGCCGGAAGATGTGTATATGAATGATGATGCAGCCGGCAAAATGGCGTATAAAGAGCTGCTGGCAATTGTGCACGAACTACCCGATACACAAAGGATGGTGTTTAACCTGTACGTTTTTGAAGAATTGAAACATAAAGAAATAGCAGAGGCGCTGGGTATTACCGAGGTAAACAGCCGTTGGCACCTCAACGATGCGAGGAGAAGATTAAAGGAAAAAATTAACTCAATTATGAAGCGATAACGTTATGAACGAACGCAAAGTACATATCGATGAGTTTTTCCGCCGACAAATGGAGGGACAGGCAGAGATGCCGCCGCCCGCCGTATGGGAGGCCCTGGAAAAAAGGCTGGACGAAAAGCCCGGGCGCAAGCGGCCCTTCCCTGTATGGTGGTTCTGGTCCATCGCCGGGCTGATACTACTGTCATCGGCAGTAATCATTGCCGGGTACATCAATAATACCACAACACCTGTTGCCCTGCATGTACCCGCTCAGCAGAAAGAGCAACTTGTCGCACCCGAAGTTGCTGCGCCGGCCGCCCAACAAAACACCAACAGCATAAACAACAACACAACAAATACATATACACACAACAACAACATAACCTCCGATACAAAGAAGCACATTAAAAGCAACGCCTATACTTCATCTCAACAAACCAATACACAAACATCGGCTCCCCACAGCACCCCCGCACAGGGTCCTGCTGTGGCTGATAATACGCAGGGGAATATCGAATCACCCTCCGCAACAACATACACCGATAATATCCCCGCTCCTCAAAAGTTCAGGGATAATTTAAGGTTGTTGTCAGTAGCGCCTTTCGGGTTCGAATTGCCTGTACAAATTCCATTAAAGCCAGCCCCTGGTAAAACAAACCTGCCGGAAACAACCATACCCGGTGATAACCAACAACCTATAGCCAGGTTGCCATTGGCCGCTACCGAACAGGCTATGATACAGGCCCCGGTACCCGAGGTAGCTTCTGCATCGGATATGGCAACTTTCCCCGCTGCTTTGCCCGGCCTGCCGGGTGCAGACGAGGACGTGGCCGCCACTGAACGACAGGATGTAATCACACCGCAATCGCCATTGCAGGACACATCCAAAAAGAAACAAATTACAGCGGCTGATACTAACAAATCTATACTGGAGGAAACCGTATACGCCGTAAACACCAGCAAGAAAAAACCCTTACCATTGGGTGCAGGTATCAAGCTTGGATTCTCACGCGGTTTCGATCCGGTATGGAATGCGAACAAATTTGTAATCGCGCCTTATTTAGAATATGGCCTGCCTTCCAACTTCTCAGTGATGCTGCAACCCGCATTCCTGGTAGGCAATGCGAAAACTGGCACATTCAATAACAGCGACCAGGTGTTTTACGAAATCAGGAGCAACAGCTTCGATTCAATAGCCTACGTATCGCGTGGCAAGATAGACAGCAGTGTGATTACGCCCAACCCGCCCGATACCGTCTTCAGGACATACCGCTACGGTCAGGTGTACGATTCGGTACATGTAGGTTATAAAGTAACGAACACCCAACAATGGGATGTTGAAGTGCCCATCATGGTAAAATATAAAATAAACAAAACCTTTGCAGTCATTGCGGGAGCATCCGCCACATATAGTTCTGTATTGCGCACTAAAGAAGAGGTGACACGCTACGAAGGGCTGATGAAACAGTATAAAGAGGTGCATGCACCGCAAACATTTTACGTAACCGCACAGGGGCAGGAACCTCCTGCGGGTCCGCCACGCAAAGCTGCAAGCAACCTCTTCCCTTACAACACGGCGCCTTTCAGCAATTACCAGCCTCGTCAAATCACGGAGACGAATAATTTCTGGCGGTACGGATTTATGATTGGGGCTTCGGCTACATTTAAAGAGCGGCTGATGGTGGAACTGATGCTGCACAAATCGGGCGTTGATGCGAATGCCGTGCCCGACAAACAATTGCAGAGAATATATACACAACCCTACCTGCGGCTGATGGTAGGATATAAACTGACTAAATAATGATACAGGGCGCTTACATAAGGACTAACAAACTCCATGATACGCACGTCTTGTATAAAGCGGCAAGCCTCAAATAATCGATACAATGAAAAAGCTATATATACTCATATTACTGTTGTGCTTTGCAGCAGGGGCTAACGGGCAGCGCCTGGTGAGGGGACAAGTGCTGCGCACTAACGGCGACACTGTAATCAATGCCAAGGTGTATATATATCCCGATACGGTCAACGATACCGCCACATTTGTTCCTATGCTGGACTCCAGCAACTTCAATGGCTTTTTCCAATTCACCTTGCCGTTGTCTGTACCGTTTGGGGCCAAGTTCATTATATCTACCCTCGACTGCGACAGTGCAACCTATATAAGCAACAACCTTACTTATGCGGGTGTCAATATCAACAGCAACCTGATTATCTGTGTCGTCCAAAACACTTCTTTCAGCGGCTATGTGCACCTGGGCAGCCCCCTAAAACGACCGGCAGTAAAAGACGCATGGGTGTACCTCATCAGCAAATGCCCCGGAGATGTGCTGAGTTATGTTGACACCGTGGAAACAGATACCAATGGTTATTTCCGGGTGGATAGCTTCCCCACATTAGGCACAGGGTGCGAATTGATTATGAAGGCAGTATTGAAAACCACTTCTTCTGATTATATGAAATACCTGCCTGCCTACCACGAAACCGCAACTACCTACTCGCTGCGCTGGTCGGGCGGGAAAGAAATATCGCAACCGGCCTCTAAAAATGGTGTCATCATCCTGTTGCCCGAAGCCATGAACCCCCACGGCGGGCCATCGGTACTGGCAGGACATGCAAGGGACGAAGTAACGCAAACCAGGTTGCCCAATAAGGTGATATTCATTACCGATATGAACGATGTAACCGTTGACCATACCTTTACTGATGCTAACGGCGATTTCTCTTTCACCAACCTGCCCTTTGGTACTTACAAACTTTTCGGCGATGTATGGGGCAAAGACAACCCCGACCTGGTAGTGACCGTTGATGCCGACCATGTAAGCTATTACAACATTGTCTTCCGCGAAAACAGTTCGGAATTCAAAGGTATGATAGCGGTATCGGTTGCTGAGCACAGTTCCCTGTCCGATAACATACAGGTGTACCCCAACCCTGTACAGGACGTGCTTTATATACGCTACGCAGGAAACAAGACCGGCGATATACAGGTAACGCTGATGAATACAACAGGCGGCACCGTTTTCAGCAATCAATACAGCTCAGGCAATACCATAGCCGTTCCTGTTCAGTCATTGCCGCAGGGTGTATATATCCTCAACATTGCCAACGGTAATGGCAGGGCTACCTACAGGATTGTAAAATAAAGATTTCAATACTCCATGCTCATACAGGCGGGGTGACAAAAGTCAGCCCGCTTTGTAACTTATGTCACTTTCATAAAAAAGTACATGTATTACATTTATCTCATCAAAACAGGCTGTATGAAAAGTAAAGTCATCAAACTCTTACTGGTATGCGTACTCTGCATTTCATTCGCCGTTGTTTTAGGTTTAATTATTCAACATTATCAATAACAACAAAACGACAGGTTTATGAAAAAGAATATGGGTACTACAGACAAAACTATCCGCATACTGGTAGCGGTTGTCATTGCAGGGCTTTATTTTGGCAATATCATTACCGGTACGCTGGCTATAGTCCTTATGGTACTGGCAGTAGTGTTCCTGGTCACCAGCCTCATCAACTTCTGCCCGCTGTATGCCATCTTCGGCATGAACACCTGCGGGGTGAAGAAGTAATTTCTACTACACAATATTTAGCATTGACAATCCCGCAATTGGAGCGGGATTGTCAGTGCTGGGCTGGTCTCCAGCCCCGACTATTTCGGGGTCACTACGAGGTACGAACTTAGCGAAGTAATTTCATGAGTGCTAAGAATACCACAAGCAGTCTCGCGTAACACGGATGCACAAACGCTACGTTACTGCGACAGGGTATCCCGCCAATTAGCGGAATATGGCGGAAACAGTCTCGCCAAGCGTAGGGCAGGTTGTTCATTCGCTTACAGGTTATAGTAGTTCGTCAACTTTCTTACGTTGAATGCCGGTCTAAGACAGGGTGACTCAGTAGACACAGATGCCTTCTGAACATCTGCGCCAGAGAAGTTGCAGTTAAATGAATAATTATGAATGCGTTAGCATTGACTTGCTAGCGCCCATTTAATTAATTACTAAATGATAACAGAAGTTTTTGAGATACTAGGTGCCGTACATAGTGAATAGCAGGAGAGTACTCCCTCATTCGGACCAGCTTTACTGTCTTGCAATAGATATGCTTTAATTCCATGAATGCCGGCCTAAAAAACAGGTGACTGAGTAGACCGTGTGCAGTTGGAGATGTCCGAGTCTGTAGTCAATTGATTATACATTTTATATTTTTATATCAAACTTCATACACAGGGATTTAAATTCCTGCTTACCTCTATCTGTTAAATAAGGGTAGAAAAGGAATAATAACAATGTTGCATATTTTTTGATTGTAGCTTTTGGGGTTGTTGAATAAATATGTGCAGACGTTAGCCAGGCATCACTGATAACCCTAATCTGGTCAATCAAAATTGCATAATTACTACGATCAACGCTTCTAAGCAATATCTCACCACTTGCCATTTGCTCAATTTTTTCCTCATACATCTTGAAACGTAGTTTTTCAATCTCCAATATTTCAGCATGCAACTTTTTATTTTCTCGCAGTATCCACACCATATCCAACATGAAAAAGCGATACTCATAAAGCACCTTGAAACCTTCTATCGTACTTATGAATAATCCTGGTAATGGTGGTTCGTTCTTTACATGTTGATATATATCAACAGCATGTTTTAATAGCTGATTATGTAAGCTTGCAATCAATGCATTTTTATTTTCGTAATAGTAAAGCAAATTGCTATGGCTGATACCTAGTTCTCTGGCTATTTCCCGAACAGACACATTTGCTACACCATTCTTGTTAAATAACGCTCTTGCTTTCTCTATGATAACTTCCTTTGTATTTTTCATAATTAGTACAGATGGTCTAATAAATTAGTACATTTGGCCTAAAATACGATATTAAAATAGACTATTTATGAGAAGAAGACAGGTCCCTCAGTTTATAAATGCAGGTATATGCCCGCGATTCTTAAAATCATTGGTATCTGAGTTCTTAAGTTGGTTCGTAATCAAAGTAAATGCTTCAAAGCCATTTATACCCATAATAAATAATACAATGGTCGCAGCAAATACAGCGAAAATAATAAACATTAATTTTAATATAGGTGGGGGAATAGATACTATAAGCCCCCATTTAAACAAAGGCATCGAAATAACAACATTATCGTTTAATGAATTTAATACACTACAAAGTGGCTTATACCTGTTTGTAAATTCTTTTCATCAACTACCTCCGGATAAGGCTAGGGCGTATTAGAACAGATAGCACTAAGCGGCAATCCAGTAGTTATAGTAGAAGGCAATAATGACAGTCTTTGGCAGATTGTAGGCATGACCGTCTTTGTTCCGTTGATGGTAATATTTTCAGCTCCTTTTGTAAAACCATTCAGAGTGGCAAGAGTTTTCTTCACTTTTGTAATCCCCATATTGCCAATTATGATACTGCTGGATGGATGCGCGGCTCTGATGAAGCTATATAACCCTGACGATTTAAGAGAGTTGACATCTACTATTAATTTAGAGAATTACAATTGGGAATACGGGAAAAAAGACAACGGTAGAGGAGGAAAAATAATTTATCTAATTGGACGTCAAGACTAGATCGTACCCATCTCTCCATACCTATATTGGCGCAAGAATACAGCCGAGCTTCTGCCCTTGCCGGTGTTCTTCACCTGCAAGCTCGCACCGGACACGTAACATAAATAGAACCATCCCTCTCATGTAGTACTGAGAACATTAAAAATTGGACTAATCGACATAATTTTGTAAATTTGCTATTATAAGGCGTGCCTGTTACACTCGGTGTATCATGGCATCTGATACCTAAAATACTGCAGGAATAAACACATTTAGAACCTATGAAAACACATCATCCCAAAACCGATTATAGATTAACATTATCCTCCCGCCCCACCGGCGGGATTTTTATTTCAGCCATTTTCCCGAAAAAACATGTGCAGAGTTAACAAAAGTTAACAAACCACTTATAAGGAGCTATAAATCAATCAATTGCAAAGACACGATATTCCCAACAGTTAAACCCGATGTTTATAGGGTTAACATTTCGAATCGATTTTCAGCAAAAAATGCTGGACTTACTACTTATTACTTACCACTTACTACTAATACACTCACGACTCATGACTTACGACTCACGACTGCTTTGTTGTCAAAATGTCGAGCTATAGCGCCCATAGCCCGACATTTTGTCCCCTTTTTGGCACTGGCAAAGCTTTTGCAGTTACCTTTGCGGATGATTTTCAAAAAAAAGCATAAAATGACCGATAAGGCTACAGAACAGGATGTAAACAACACCACAGGGGCTGAAAACACCGCCGCAGAGGCCGAAATGACGAATGAGAACAGCGCTGAGGCGGCCAACGAGGCTACGGAGGAAATACTGGAAGAAGTTGACGAACTGCAAAAATTGCAGGACGAAATAGACGAGCTGAAAGACAAAAACCTGCGGCTGGTAGCTGAGTTTGACAACTTTCGCAAGCGCACCGCCAAAGAGCGTATAGAACTGATATCCACCGCGGGCAAAGACGTGGTGCAAAGCCTGCTGGACGTGGTGGACGACAGCCACCGCGCCCTGAAGCAGATGGAAGTGGACAATGACCCCGCCAGCCTGAAAGAAGGTGCCACGCTGGTTTTTAATAAATTGCAGCACATATTGCAACAAAAGGGCCTGAAAGCGATGGACTGCATGGGCAAGGATTTTGATGCCGACCTGCACGAGGCAATAACAGAAATACCCGCCCCTACCGAAGATATGAAGGGCAAAATACTGGATGTGGTGCAGCCCGGCTATTACCTGAACGACAAGCTGATACGCCATGCCAAAGTGGTGGTAGGTGCTTAATAACAATAAAGATTTTTACAATCCCCGGCCACAGAAAAGGGGATAAAACCATATTATGTCAAAACGCGATTATTATGAGGTGTTAGGGGTCTCGAAAGGGGCCGGTGCAGATGAGATAAAGAAGGCTTACAGGAAAATTGCCATGCAATACCACCCCGACCGCAACCCCGGGGATGCATCTGCTGAAGAAAAGTTCAAAGAAGCGGCGGAGGCTTATGACGTATTGAGCGATACGGACAAAAAAGCCCGTTACGACCGCTTTGGCCATGCAGGCGTAGGCGGTGCATCAGGCGGTGGCCAGGGCCCCGGCGGCATGCGCATGGAAGATATCTTCCAGAACTTCGGCGACATCTTTGGCGACGATATGTTCGGCAGTTTCTTTGGCGGAGGCGGTGGCCGCCAGGGTGGCCCGCGCAGGGGCACACGTGGCGCCAACCTGCGTGTCAAGCTCAAGTTGACCTATGCCGAGATAGCACACGGGGCGAATAAGAAAATCAAGGTAAAGAAATACGTAGCCTGCAATACCTGCGGTGGTAGCGGGGCCAAAGATTCAGCATCTGTACAGAGCTGCGGCACCTGCGGCGGCAGCGGCCAGGTGCGCCGGGTGCAGAGCACCTTCCTGGGGCAGATGCAAACGGTAAGTACCTGCCCTACCTGCAATGGCGAAGGCACGCAGATAAAGGCCAAATGTACCGCATGTAAGGGCGAAGGCCGTGTGTATGGAGAAGAGACTATTAATATAGATATACCGGCAGGTGTGTACGATGGTATGCAACTGAGCATGAGCGGCGCGGGCAATGCCGGCGAACGCGGCGGCCCCAAGGGCGACCTGCTGATACTGATAGAAGAAGAAAAGCATCCGCAACTGAGGCGCGCCGAGCTGGATGTCATCTACCACCTGTACCTGTCCTTCCCCGATGTGGTGAACGGTACGCAGGTAGAAGTGCCCACTATAGATGGCAAGGCCAAAATAAAGATACCGGCAGGTACGCAGAGCGGTAAGATATTCAGGCTGAAGGGCAAAGGCTTCCCCGCATTCCAATCGTACGAGAAGGGCGACCAACTGGTAGAGGTGAACGTGTGGACACCGCAAACCCTCAGCCCTGAGGAAAAAGCCGCAATGGATAAGCTGGCTAAATCACCCAACTTTCAGCCCGGCGAAAATGCTGCTGAGCAGCGGGAGGACCGCAGCTTCTTCGATAAGATAAAAGACGCCTTCGGCGGATAAGACATAAAAAGAGGGTTGCCTGCGGCAACCCTCACTTACCATTAACAAAGGGGCACTAATATTGTGTCAGCATATATTTAATCACATCTGTAGTAGTAACAATACCCACCAGCTTATCACCATCTACCACCGGCAGCGCATGAAACTCTTCCTTAGCCAATATCTCCGCCACCTCCCGTACTGTAGTATCAGCCTGCACCACTTTAGGTTTGTGCGTCATTACCTGCTCTATCTTCAGCATTTCCAGCACAGCCTCGTCGGCATCTTCCTCTTCATCAAACATCCTGCTGAATATCAGCCTGTCAATATCCGTCTTGCTGATGATACCCGCCAGTTTTTTGCCATGCACCACCGGCACATGCCGCAGTCCTTTGCCCAGCATCAGGTCTTTTACATCAAACAAAGTATCCTTATTCACGTTGACGGTGTACACGTCAGTGGTCATTATGTCCGCAACCGGTTTATGCTTGTTCATATCAGTTTCATTTGTTTCAAAACTACTCTTGTACCTTATGTAAAAACATGACTACGTACATTAAAAAAGGTGACATTGGTTAGCTTTTCGGGACCTTGAATTTTGTTATCTGCTGGTTAACCGTTTGCAATCTGTTTGTTAACAAATTATCATAAAATACCAATTATTTGATTTCTGCTAGTATATTTGTGCCACATACATTATATACATTCAAAAAAGAGGATTATGAAAAATAAACTATTATTAGTGGCTTTCTCCGCCATTCTGTTGGCTTCATGTAGCAAGGAGAGCGATACTATACCTACCATTACTTCTGAGCAGGAAGCAATGATGAAAAAAGGCCCGCAAACAAGGCCATTCAGCGGTCAAATGTCTTATTCATTCGCTCCCACTCAAAATCTGCCCTGTGATTGTGGTGATTACTATCCGGTAGGCACTTTTTCAGGCACGGGTAACCTGAGCCACCTGGGCATGACCACCTCGCTGATTAAGCCATGTGTAGCGCCCATCATACAAGATGGCCAATACATAGGCGACCATGTTGGTGTTGAGTGCGCATATTTTGTAGCTGCCAATGGCGATAGCCTGTATATGTACACACACCCTTACGATTTGCTTTATGGCCCTTCAGGTGCTGTTGGCGTAGCTAAGGTCGACTTTACAGGTGGTACAGGCAGGTTTGCCAATGCTACAGGTTCATTTACCGGTACAGTTACCATCAGCCCCAGTGGAAACGCTACATTTAGCGGATTGAGCGGTACAATTACTTACTAAGACGTTTTACCATATCAAAGTGCTGAAAGGCGCAGTTCCCAAAGGGGATTGCGCCTTTTAATTTTATAGTTATTAAGAATTTATTTGCCCGCCGTTAATATTTTTTCTTGTTTACTATTAAAAATTAATTAAATTAGTGAAAATATCAGCCTTATGAAATATATAATTACACTTAGTTTAGTTTTCAGTTTAACCTTGTTTACAACTATCAGCAAGGCACAGATGCGCCTAATGGGTAAAGCACACCGCACCTATGTATCATCTGGAAATGTCATTGAGGATAGTGTCCTTTACTTCCACTCCGGTGCGAAAGGTGCTAACCCAGGCAAGTATAAAATTCCTGAATTTGAGTTGATGGAAGACTCTATGCATGTGTTCACAAAATCCGGCACAGGAGTGAAATGGACAGGCAGACGGGTATCTACATATAACGGGACTGATTTTAATGAAAGTATCTATTACACCTGGAATGATAGTTCTAAAACATGGAGAAACAGTCTTCGTACAAGAATACTCTATAAAAGTGGCAAACCAGATACAGTTCATTATGAAACATGGAGCTCTCAGGGCAATAGCTGGAGAAGAAGCAGTGCCATAATTTACACATGGAACAACAATAATATTGCTACGCGACACAGAATTACATATAGCTTTGGGGGAGGAGGTAACCCTCCGGGATGGAGGAATAATCGTATGCATACTTATCAATACAGCGGTAATAACGAAACCAGCTTTATTGATCAAAGATGGAGTAGCGGTGCCTGGGAAGATACCATAAAGAGGGAAACAACTTATGCTGCGGGTAAAATAAGTCAAATTAATTGGTTTAGATACAGTGGTGGCAATTGGACAGACGATGTTCGCTACATATATAGTTATGATGGCAATTCTCGCATTAACCTTATACAAAAAGACATATATACAGGTGCGTGGGAAAATGATAACGGCAGAGATACTTTCTTCTATACGGGTTCAAACACCACTCCTGATACAATGGTTAGAATTGCCAAATTATTTCCTCCAAACTTTACAAACCAGGGTAAATGGGGATATACTTACCTGCCTGATGGTAGCGGGAGAATGACCGAAGAAGTAAGTATTTCCTGGGATGGTATCAGTGCGTGGAAGCAAACCAATAACCAGGATAGTATCAATAACTGGTACTACAACTGGCAGGTAAGTGTTGAAAACATTGATGTAAACAACAGCAAGATTAGCATATATCCATCGCCCGCAAATAATACCATTCATATTACGCTTGACAACTTAGTTCAGGACAAGCATATACAATTTGCTATAATGGACATGCAGGGCCGTGTTGTGAAAAACTGGTCGGAGTATTCAAAAGCAGCAACAACCATGTCTGTAAATGAACTGCCTTCAGGTAACTATATCCTGAACGTGAACGACGGCACATTCAAAGGAGTACGTAAGTTTACCATCAGCAGGTAAACTGAATCATACAAACATACTTAGTGGTAAGGGGAGGCTAACGCCTCCCCTTATTTTATACCAAAAACGGGATATGACAAAAGTCATATATCAATGTGACTAACATTACACTACACGCCCATACCTTATTGTAATTTTATACCTGAATCGTAAACCAAATATTATGAACAAGTTACCCGTAAAAATGGCATTGCTGATAGTAGCCTTAGCAACTACTACATTGCTGCTGCCTTCGTGCAAAAAAGAAAAACAATCGACCCCCATAGCGCAAAACGGCGATATGAAAGTGCAGTTCGACTTCGTATTCGGCTCGAACATGCTACCCTGGGATATAGGTAAAACCATGTTGCATACCAAAACAGGTGATACCCTTACTTTCTCGTTGTTTAAGTTCTATGTATCGAACATTAAGCTGAAGAAAGCTGACGGCAGTTGGTGGAGCGCACCCAATAGCTACTACCTGCTGTGTACTGATTGTGAAGAAGGTTACTCTTTCACAGTAAAGAATATACCTCCCGGCAATTATACAGAGATGCAATACACTATGGGTGTAGACAGCGCAGCCAATACACTTGGCGCCAGTACAGGGGCTTTATCGCTGGTGCATGGCATGTTCTGGGACTGGAATTCAGGCTATATCATGCTGAAAGCTGAAGGCACATCGCCCAACTCAGCCAGCGGCAATTTCATCTTCCACCTGGGTGGTTTTATGGGTGCTGATAATGTTATCACTGTAAAGTCTACCAACTTTGACGGTGCAGTATTAGCAGTGGAAAAAGGTAAATACCCTACCGTAAAACTGCTGGCCAACCCCGCACGTCTGTGGCATAGCTCACCCAGTGTGAGTGTGAAGAGTGTGATACATGCCCCCGGCCCTGAGGCTGTAGTAATGGCAAAAGACTTTTATAATAACATAGCGTTTAAAGCGCTGGAGCAATAGTTTTTCATGGGTAACATACTACGGCATAATCAAGCAGGCATACTGCTGTTATCAGCAGCTATAATCCTGCTTGCCGCCTGTAGTAAAAAAACATCGGACGTACCGCCTGCCACAACTGAGGCATGGGTACGTCCTGCTCATTTTCCGGAACCTGTGTATCAATTCGGTGACAATGTGTACAGCAAGGCCGGCTTCGAGCTGGGCAGGAAACTCTTCTTCGACCCTATGTTGTCGCGCGATGGCACTATATCCTGCGCAAGCTGCCACAGGCAGAAAGATGCATTTGCAGATGGGGGCGCTGCGTTCAGCATAGGTATTGATGGGGGAGTTTCAAAACGCAATTCTCCCGTTGTATTTAATATGGCATGGAACAAGAGCTTTATGTGGGACGGCGGCGTGAACCATATAGAAGTGATGCCGCTGGCGCCATTAACTAATCCTGCAGAGATGGGTGAAAGCCTGGCGAATATAGTGCGTAAGCTGAATAACCACCCCGAATACCCTACCCTATTCAACAATGTATTTAACCGCGATACCGTGGACGACCAGCAGCTGTTTTGGGCGCTGGCGCAATACATGTCGGGACTGGTGTCGGCCAATGCGAGGTACGACCAATATGTCAACGGCACTGCGTCATTGACGACAGGTGAACAGGAGGGACTGGTACTCTTCAGGCAACACTGTGCAAGCTGCCACAGCGAGCCGTTGTTTACTGATTCTAGTTTTCAGAATAACGGTATCGACAAGGTATTTGCAGACTCAGGGCGCTACCGTATTACCCGGAATGATGAGGATATGGGCAAGTTTAAAGTACCGACACTGAGGAATGCAGCGCTGAGTGGCCCCTATATGCACGACGGGCGTTTCAAAACATTAGACCAGGTATTGGCTCATTATGCTGAAGGTGTACAACATTCAGCCACCCTATCCTCACTGCTGCAAAAAGACGGGCAACCCGGCCTGGGCCTTAGCAGCAGCGAACAACAGAAAATCATCAGCTTCCTACATACACTTACTGATGAAGAATTTATCAGGAATTCTTACCTGGTAGAATAAGTTTTTCTATTTCAGGTTTATATAGTTCAATCCACTTTTTTGAATATTCTATTATTTCCTGCTCAATATTATTGAGTATCAAATTTCTATTCCAGCCATAGTGGGCACCTATTTTCTCCAAGTCATCCCATGCCCAATATAGTTCAGTAAAATCTGACAAATAATTATTGGGCTGTTCAAAAGAATATTGCTGATAGACCTTTGTAAGATAGAATCTTACCTGCTCACCCTTTGCCATACAGCTAACCTCTTGCCATACAGCGAAGATCGTCCCGATCACATCATCAACCTTTTTCAGGTTTAATTCCACCAATGCATTCTCCAAATAGTATTCACATTCATGCCTGGAGGTTGGTTTAATAATTGCAGCAAGCATCAGCAAGTGTGGTGTCTCATACCCATATTCGAGCATCTCACATGCCCAATCTACCGCATCATCAAAATGGAATGTGATGTAAGGCGATGCATACGCCAGCATTTTGTATGTGCTGTCAGGGTAACTTTTCATATTACAGTCCGGCGTTTACCCTTGCTAATGCCGCCGCAATGCCTGCGCGGGTCATCCTGCCATATCCGTCGTCTGCTAATTGACTTGCATGTTTGTCAGCCAGCTGGTAATATTTTGCAGCCAGTACTTTATTATCGAGGTCTTCATGCGATTTGCCCAGGTTCAAGTATAATGACGGCAAAGTCGCTTTCACAGCGTCTTCGTTTACATTCAAAGCATAGTCAACAGCCAATTGATTCCAATGTAACCGTTGCTGTGGCGATTGGTGGCGCGCCATGTAGTGTGCTGCAGTAAGACGGTCTATATCATTAGTTGCTATGTACCAAGCACGGCTGTATAAAGCTTTGGCTCCTGCAATGTCCCCTGTGCCCTCAGTGGTAATACCCTGGGCACAGAGCTTTACTACAGGATTATCGGTGTCAAACATAGATCCTCTATTTAGCCTGCGACATATACTTTGCACTCTGCTTGATAGTGTTCAGCACTGCTTCCGACCATTCACCAAAGGTTTCCGTATTCACCTTCGTAGCATCTATCACTGATTTGTCAGCTTTATTGATAAACACCGCCCACATAGTGGCGGGCTTTCCGGTGGCATACTTGAATGTTTCTGCGACAAAGAGCAGGCCATAGCCCTCGCCTGAGATATCGTACTCTGACACTATTTTTTTCAGGTCATCCATCGTCAACTGATAATCGGGGTCGCCCAGTTGCTTGTCATAGTTAGCAGCCATGTTGCGCTTACCCGATTCAGCTACATCTACCAGGATTGTTTCTTTTTTGTATTTGCTTTTCAGCCTTTTTACATCCGGTTCGCTTACGGGATTGAAACTCCAGTTGGGCAGGCTACGCTTTACCGCACCATCGCTCATATATGCGCCAAAGTTGTGCAGGCGGATCTGCGAATAGTCTATACCATACCATGTAAGGGTTTCGCTGTTTTTTACGTCAACTAATGTTTGCCCCTGTGCCAGGAAGCCCGATAATACCAGATAGAGCCCGGTGATGATTTTTTTCATATTGGTTGATTTTTTAGTGGCGTAAATATAAAAAGAGATAGATAAATAATTTAAAACCGCTCGTTGCATAATATTAAATATGATATATTTACATGCATGGTATCTTAAACGGCGCTGTATGTGTAACTATTATTATAAAATGGGAATACAATGTATCTGAATCTTGTATTGATATTACTCCTGAATTTCATATTGATTTCAACAAAAGCTACTGCAGGTGAGTACAGCTCTAAAGCTGACTCATTTATTGCATTATACGAGAGCGCCAAGCACGATACGCTGAAAGCCAGGTACGCGTATAAGACAGGTGATCTGTTATTGAACACTGATGCTGTACGGTCTCTCGAATACCTCGAAGCAGCACGGGAATTGGCAGATAAAATACTGTCTGAAAAGGGCGCTGATACCGCCGGGTTCAATCGGTTGAAGTTAAGTATCATGGATGCTCTGGGTACAGCATACGGGATGGTAGGTGATATTGAGCATAAGTTGGATATACGTCACAGGCTATTAAAGTTTGCACGTGCACATGGCGATAAAGCAGACATAGCCAACGCATTGGCCAACCTTGCGGTTTTGCAACAGGACCATGGCAATCATAAATTGGCCAGGAAGTATTATGAAGAAGCGTTGCATATAGCAGAGGAAATGAACGATGCCTATTCTATTGGCATAAACCTTGGCAATATAGGCACCGTGATGAGTGGTTTAGGGCACCCTGATTCATGTATATACTACTACAAGAGATCGTTGCCTTATCTTAAACAGATAAAAAGTGAAGAGGGCCGGTATGGCGCTACGGGGTGGATGATGAATAATATTGGCAGCAGATTTTTAAACAATAAAAACTACGACTCAGCCTTGCACTACTTCAAGATATCCCTTTCGCTGCGCGAGCATATCGACCACTCGCTCGGGCAATACATGGTGTTGCGGGATATTGCCAAGCTATATCACCAAACAGGCGACCAGGCAAAAGCGTTGTCCTACATCAACCGCAGTATTGATATCGGCAGGAAGAACGGTTTCATTTACGGGCTGGATGCTTCCTATAAATTGCGGAGTAACATATATAGAAAGCAAGGGAAATACCAGTTGGCTTTGGATGATTATCAGGTCGCGATACAGTTACGGGATTCGAACAGCAATGAGGCTACCAGCAAGCAGGCTTTGCAGCAAACGATGAAGTATGAGTACGAAAAGCAACAACTGTCGGACTCACTTGCTTATGCACAAAAAGAGTATGTCCTTAAAGCCAAAACGCTGAAACAAAGAGCAGGCTTACTTGCTTTAGGCGGGGGATTGCTATTGCTGGGCGCACTGGCCTTTTCAATAATGAGAGGCAAAAAACGTTCAGACGCGCTGCTGCGCAATATATTGCCTGAAGAAACTGCCCGCGAGTTGAAGCAGAAAGGGCATGTAGATGCAAAACATTTTGATGAAGTAACAGTGCTATTTACCGATTTTAAAGATTTCACTGGTATGAGCGAACGCATGACTGCGCAGGAGATGGTGAATGAAATAAACTACTGTTACAGCGAATTTGACAGGATTATATCAAAACACGGAATTGAGAAGATAAAGACCATTGGCGACGCCTATATGTGCTCAGGGGGACTGCCGGTGGCTAACAAGACAAATGCCGTGGATACAGTAAGGGCAGCTTTGGAGATACGCGACTTTATGCTCAGGGAGAAAGAAAAGCGTATTGCTGAAGGCCGAACAATTTTCGAAATAAGGATAGGGATACATACAGGCCCGGTAGTAGCGGGTATTGTCGGCATCAAGAAGTTTGCCTACGACATTTGGGGCAACACGGTAAATATCGCATCAAGAATGGAATCATCAGGAATGGCAGGCCAGGTTAATATCAGCGCAGCCACCTATGAACTGGTGAAAGACAAATTTAAATGTACCTATCGTGGAAAACTGGAAGCAAAGGGCAAAGGAGAGATAGATATGTATTTTGTTGATCACTTGTAAACAAGCCTGTTGTTGATTGCGGATGTGTTGCCCTATCTTTGCAGCCGAAAAACGAATATTTATGCGTTACATAGGTTTATTGTTGCTGTCTGTATTGTTCATCAGCTCTTGCCGCGACTCGAGGATACATGAGAAAAATGAATGGGGTAAGTTTTTTGAGGCAGAGGGTATAAAAGACGCCTGCTTTATACTGCGCGACAACAACCACGAGGCTATATACTACTACAATAAAGACCGTTGCCTGCAGCAATATACACCCGCTTCTACATTTAAAATCTTCAACTCGCTGGTGGCGCTGGAAATACCCGTAGTGCCTGACGAACAATATGTAATAGCATGGGACAGTGTAGAACGCTGGAATGCTGACTGGAATAAGGACATGAACATGCGCGAGGCCTTTAAGGTGAGCAACCTGGGCTACTACCAGGCCATAGCCCGCAAGGTGGGGTATGACTTTATGCAGCATTATATAGACACTGCCAACTACGGGAATAAGAATATCAGCGGCGCCATAGACAGCTTCTGGATAAACGACAGCCTGAAAATATCTGCCGACGAGCAGGTGGGCCTGGTAAAAAGGCTGTATTTCAACCAACTGCCCTTCTCGGAGCGTACACAGCGTATAGTGCGCAGTATGATGCTGCAGGAAAATGAAAAGGATTATAAACTGTCTTACAAAACAGGCTGGGGCTTCAGCGGCGACAAACAGATACTATGGGTAGTGGGGTTTGTAGAAAAAATAGAGCGCATGGAAGAGCATGAAAATTCTATGAACAAAAGCGATATACGTATGTATCCCTACTTCTTCGCCATGAACTTTGAGCTACCCAAAGCTGACAACAGCAAAAACTGGGGGCAGGTACGTATAGACATCCTGAAACAAGTACTGAAGGATTTCGGTGCTATACCGACTGAAAAAGCCGGCTCTTAAAACAACCTCTTCAGCACATTGTACACTACATGCGGCTTGCCCAGCGTGTAGAAGTGCAGTATCTGTGTATTGTTCTTCAGCAGGTCTTTACACTGCTCGTACAGCCAGTCTTCGCCTACTTTTTCGCAAGCTTCGGGTGTGCTTGCTTTTACCATCTCATTATACAGGTCGTTAGGTATCTCCGTATTGAAGATGCTGGGCACTACTGTAAGCTGGTTTTTATTGTACAAAGGTTTCAGGCCCGGTACAATGGGGGCGTTGATACCTGCATTTTTGCAGTTCTCTACAAATTTATAATAGTGCTTGTTGTTGAAGAACATCTGCGTGGTGATGTAGTCAGCGCCATGGTCTATTTTGCGCTTCAGGTAATACAGGTCTATATCCGTATTGGCTGATTCAAAATGTTTTTCAGGATAACCTGCAACACCTATGCAGAAATCTGTATTTACGCCACCCAGTATATCATCTTCCAAGTATTCACCTTTGTTCAGTTTGATGATCTGGTCCACCAGTTCCTCGGCATACCGGTGCCCGTTGGGATGAGGTGTGAAGAACTTTTCGTGGTGTGCTGCATCGCCACGCAGGGCCAACACATTTTTTACCCCCAGGAAGTTCAGGTCTATCAGGGCGTTTTCGGTTTCTTCTTTGCTGAAACCACCACATATCAGGTGAGGGATAGCCTCTACCTTATATTTGTTCATAATAGCAGCGCAAATACCCACCGTGCCGGGGCGCTTACGTATCTCTACACTTACAAAGCTGCCATCGGCACGCTTCTTATACACCTGTTCGGCGCGGTGATAGGTAACGTTGACAAAAGCCGGCTTGAACTCCATAAGGGGGTCCAATGTTTTGTATATAGATTCAATGCTTTTCCCTTTAGGCGGGGGCAATACCTCCAGCGATATAATAGGCCCCGGGTTATTTGCTAAATATTCTGTCAACTTCATACAGGACGCAAAAGTAAATATATTCAGCTTTATTTATTGAAAAGAATTAGCATCAATTTGGCATAAGTATTTGCAGGTACTTAGGCATGGTTTGTTATTTTTGCTGCAAACCACAGGATATTGAATACGGGGAAAAGGAAAATAACAGCCCGCGGGCTGGTGAAGCGCTACCGCAACCGTACGGTGGTGAATAACGTATCTTTCGAGGTAAACCAGGGAGAGATAGTGGGGATACTGGGGCCCAATGGTGCGGGCAAGACTACTTCATTTTATATGGTAGTGGGGCTGGTAAAGCCGGATAGCGGCGAGGTGTTCCTGGACGATGTGAACATCACCAAACTGCCCATGTACAAGAGGGCACAAATGGGTATAGGCTACCTGCCGCAGGAAGCATCTGTATTCCGCAAGCTGTCGGTTGAAGATAATATACTGGCCGTGCTGGAAATGACTAAGCTGAGCAAAGCGGAGCAACTGGCGAGGCTGGAATCGCTGCTGGAAGAGTTCAGGCTGACGCATGTACGCAAAAGCCCCGGCGATGTATTAAGCGGTGGCGAGCGCAGGCGTACCGAGATAGCCCGTGCCCTGGCGGTTGACCCCAAATTCATATTACTGGACGAACCCTTTGCCGGCATCGACCCCATTGCAGTAGAAGATATCCAGGGTATAGTAGCCAGCCTTAAGTTTAAAAACATCGGAATATTCATCACCGACCATAATGTGCAGGAAACACTATCCATTACTGACCGCGCCTACCTGCTGTTTGAAGGTAAGATATTGAAAGCGGGCACTGCTGAAGAACTGGCAGCCGACGAGCAGGTGAGAAAAGTGTATCTTGGCCGCAATTTCGAGCTGAAACGCAAGGACCCTACAAAAGTCTGAGCGTAGCGTAGCGGGTATGAGCTACCGTCAGAAATGTTTATATTTAGCAGACTTTAAGAATTAAGAGCAAAGGAATGAGCCTGATAAGTCCGGCATTGAAAGGGTATATGATGTTGCGCAACAGCGCGATAGACAATTTTATGCTCAACCCCATAGACACCCAGAAACAGGTGTTCAACCATATTGTTGGTTCGGCACAGTTTACGGAATATGGTAAAAAATATGGTTTTGAGCATATCAACAGCATAGCAGAGTTTAAGAAAAGCGTCCCGGTTAACGATTACGATTCGCTGAAACCATACATAGAACGCATATTACAAGGTGAGCAAAACCTGCTGTGGCCATCGCAAATAAGCTGGTTTGCCAAATCGAGCGGTACCACCAGCGATAAGAGCAAGTTCATCCCCATCAGCAAAGAGTCGCTGGACGATAACCATTTCAAAGCCGGGAAGGATGTATTTGCCTTGTATTTCAGGCAGTTTCCGCAATCCACATTCATGTCGGGCAAGTGCTTAGTAATAGGCGGCAGCCACCAGATTAACCAACTGAGCGCAGATTCCTTTTACGGCGACCTGTCGGCTGTGATGCTGCAAAACCTGCCCCTGTACGGGCAAATGGTGCGTACCCCCGACCTGTCGATAGCCCTGATGGCGGAGTGGGAAGAGAAAATAGAGAAGATAGCACGTACCACCATCAACGAGGATGTAACTTATATCGCCGGTGTACCTACATGGACCATCGTACTCATAAAACGCATATTGGAAATAACAGGAGCCAAAAACCTGCTGGAAGTATGGCCTAACCTGGAAGTGTATGTACATGGCGGGGTAAGCTTCAGACCCTACCGCAGGCAGTTTGAAGAATATATACCGTCTGAACAGATGCATTATATAGAGACCTACAATGCCTCAGAGGGTTTCTTTGCCGCGCAGGACGAGATAGACCGTGATGATATGCTGCTATTCCTGAACCACGGTATCTACTACGAGTTTATGCCGCTGGAGGAATATGGCAAAGAGCAGCCGGAAACGCTATCGCTGAGAGAGGTGGAACTGAACAAAAACTATGCCCTGGTGCTGAATACCAACGGTGGCCTGTGGCGCTATATAGTAGGCGACACCATACAGTTTACATCGCTGCAGCCCTACAGGATAAAGGTAACGGGCAGGCTGAAACACTTTATAAATGCCTTTGGCGAAGAGGTGATTGTAGATAACTCTGACTATGCCATAGCTGAAGCCAGCAGGCAAACCGGCGCAGTAGTGAATGACTACACCGCTGCACCCGTATATATGACCGGCGAAAGCAACGGCGCACACGAGTGGATTATAGAATTTGAACGCCTGCCCTGCCCATTGGAAGTATTTACCGAAAAGATGGATAAAGCCCTGCAAAGCATCAATTCAGACTACGAAGCCAAAAGACACAAAGACATTGCCCTGCGTATGCCTGTAGTACATCGTATGCCTGCGGGCGGCTTCAACAAATGGCTAAAGGACAAAGGCAAACTCGGCGGCCAGCACAAAGTGCCCCGCCTGTGCAACGAGCGTAAGTACCTGGAAGAGATAATGCCATATACCAGGGGTTAGTTGTCAGTGCACTCCTGAATATTGAAGTAAATCATTTGCATGACTGACCTTTGTCATGTATCGCGGCAAAACGCGATGCTATGTTTGCATCATAAAATAACGATTATGATTGCTACACAAACTACAACCATTGCCACTAAGTTGACCACTGACCACAACGACTGGCTGCGCAGCCTTGATTTTTATGCTGACGAACTGAATATCCTGAAAGGACGACTGACGGAAGTTGCCGGAAAGAATACAGGCCAAGAAGCATCAGAAGGCGCGGAACTGTATGAGAACCGTTTTGACATTCAGAAGAAGAATGTTTACGATTTAGCGCACGAAATACGTCGCCACCTGGCAGAAGTAGCTGTGCAAGCCAAAGAAAAGGCAGGCCATATAGAAGTGAGGATGCTGGAAAAACATGCTGAATTGCGCGAGCAATACATTGCCCTGGAAAAAACCATACACGACCTGAGGCATGAATTTTACAGGTATGCAACCAAGTGGATGTAGTGTTTATTCTTCTTTGTCCCGTTCTTTGAACATAGTATTCAGCTCGTCTATATAGGCGAGCATTTCTTTTCGCCCCAGCGATTTAACAGCACTGGTGAGGAAACTGCGTGGTATGAATTCCCATTCATTACGCATGGCATCTATAAAGCTCCGCACGTTTTTAGCCGCATCGCGCTGAGTACTCTTATCTGCTTTGGTAAATGCGATATTAAAAGGCACCTGCCACTCACCCAACTGCGCCAGGAAGTCCAGGTCTATCTGCTGCGGTTTGTGCCGGCTGTCTATCAACACAAATACCGTGGCCAGGTTAGGGCGCGTCGTCAGGTAGTTTTCAATCATCTTGCTGAAAGAAGCACGCTGTTTCTGAGACACCTTAGCGTAACCATAGCCGGGCAGGTCTACCAGGTACCACTCATTATTTACAATAAAGTGGTTAATCATCTGTGTTTTACCGGGGCTGCCCGAGGTTTTCGCCAGTTTGGGTTGCTTCGTCAGCATATTGATGAGGGACGATTTGCCCACATTAGACCTGCCAATAAAGGCGTATTCCGGCTTATCGGCCGGGGGACAAAGCTCTACACGGGGGCTGCTGATCAAATATTTGGCTGAACGTATTTCCATTGCTTGTGTTAACGTACTTTTGCACCGATGCAATCCGGTATAGATAATAATCCGGCAGCCAGGGTGGTGCCGGACGCGGGGTCAAAATTAAGCAAGAAAGAGCAGGTTGCCGACATGTTTAACAACATAGCCGGTAAATATGATTTCCTGAACCATTTTTTGTCCTTAGGTATTGATAAGGGCTGGCGCAAAAAGGCGATTGCTGAAATAGCTAAAGTGCAACCCAAAACCATACTGGACGTTGCCACCGGCACCGGCGACCTGGCCATTGAAGCGTCTAAACTCAATCCTGAAAAAATTATAGGCTTAGACATAGCCGCCCAAATGCTGGACGTTGGCAGGCAGAAGCTGAAAGAGAAAGGCCTGGATAAGCTCATTACCATGCAGGTAGGCGACAGCGAAGCCCTACCCTTTGCTGATAACAGCTTTGACGCCATTACCTGCGCTTATGGAGTACGCAATTTTGAACATTTAGATGCCGGGCTGAAAGAAATGTACCGTGTACTACGCCCGGGAGGCAAACTGGCCATACTGGAATTTTCGCATCCTAAGAAATTCCCTGTAAAGCAGGGTTATCAATTCTACTTTAAATACATACTGCCCACGCTGGGTAAACTGGTGTCCAAACACAGTACAGCTTACTCGTACCTGCCTGAGTCGGTAATGGCATTCCCTGAGGGGCAAAGGTTTTGTGAGATACTTGCAGACTGTGGTTTTAAAGAACCCAAAGCCCGTCCACTGACATTTGGGATAACGACTTTGTACACTGCCACGAAATAAAAAGCCCCCTCTCATCGAAAGGGGGCAAATTCCAGACAGGATTCGAACCTGTATCTCCCCGCTTATGAGGCGGGCGCACTATCCATTGTGCTACTAGACTATCTTAATAACGGTCTTACTTACCGTCTTCTTTCACTTCTTCAAATTCCACGTCAGATACATCGTTGGCGTTATTTTCAGGTTGAGCCTGCGCACCACCCTGGGCTTCGCCACCCTGGCTGTACATATGCTGGCTGGCTGTTTGCCATGCTGCGTTCAGCTCTTCCATAGCCTTGTCTATCGTATCCAGGTCTTCAGCTTTGTGTGCTTCCTTCAGTTTGGCAACTGCAGCTTCAATAGTTTGCTTTTCAGCAGCAGGGAGTTTATCGCCATACTCTTTCAGTTGCTTCTCCGACTGGAACACCAAACCATCAGCCATGTTCAGCTTCTCTACACGCTCGCGCACTTTCTTATCTGCCTCTTCGTTGGCCTTGGCCTCGTTCTTCATTTTCTCTATCTCCTCCTTGCTCAAGCCGCTACCAGCTTCTATGCGTATGTTCTGCTGTTTGCCGGTGCCTTTGTCTTTCGCGCTTACGTTCAGTATCCCGTTGGCATCTATATCAAAGGTTACTTCGATTTGAGGAACACCGCGTGGTGCTGGAGGTATACCATCCAGTATGAAATGTCCCAGCGTTTTGTTGTCTTTTGCCATCGGGCGCTCACCCTGTATTACATTTATTTCCACACTCGGCTGGTTGTCAGCGGCGGTAGAGAATGTTTCGCTCTTTTTGGTAGGTATGGTTGTGTTAGACTCAATCAGTTTGGTCATTACGCCACCCATAGTTTCAATACCCAGGCTTAGCGGGGTTACGTCCAGCAGCAAAACATCTTTCACGTCGCCGGTAAGTACACCACCCTGTATAGCAGCACCTATGGCCACTACCTCGTCGGGGTTTACGCTCTTGTTAGGCTTTTTGCCAAAGAACTTCTCTACTACTTCCTGTATTTTAGGTATGCGGGTAGAGCCACCTACCAATATCACTTCGTCAATATCAGCAGCAGTCATACCGGCATCTTTCAATGCTTTCTGGCAAGGCTCCAGCGTACGCTGTACCAGGCTGTCTGCCAGCGATTCGAATTTTGAACGGCTCAGCTTACGCACCATGTGTTTGGGCACGCCATCTACCGCTGTAATATATGGCAGGTTGATTTCTGTTTCCTGGCTTGAAGACAACTCGATTTTCGCTTTTTCAGATGCCTCTTTCAGGCGCTGCCATGCCATAGGGTCTTTTCGCAGGTCTACAGCTTCGTCTTTTTTAAACTCGTCTGCCAGCCAGTCCATCACCACTTTATCAAAGTCGTCACCACCCAGGTGCGTGTCACCGTTGGTAGATTTCACTTCGAATATACCGTCGCCCAGTTCCAGTACCGATACGTCGAACGTACCGCCACCCAGGTCGAACACTACTATTTTGCTGTCTTTGTGTTGTTTGTCCATACCATAAGCCAGTGCCGCGGCAGTAGGCTCGTTGATGATACGGCGGATGGTCAGTCCTGCAATTTCACCTGCTTCTTTGGTAGCCTGGCGCTGCGCATCGTTGAAGTATGCGGGTACGGTTACCACTGCCTCTGTTACATCCTGCCCCAGGAACTCTTCGGCTGTTTTCTTCATTTTCTGAAGAATCATGGCAGAAATTTCCTGCGGGGTGTACATGCGGCCGTCAATATCTACACGGGGTGTATTGTTATCACCCTTCATCACTTTATAGGCGGCATGTTCCATTTCGCTGCCTATCTCATCAAACCTGCGGCCCATAAAACGCTTGATGGACATAATAGTGTTTTGCGGATTTGTAATGGCCTGGCGCTTGGCAGGGTCTCCCACTTTACGCTCGCCGTTTTTCAAAAATGCCACTACTGATGGCGTGGTACGGCGGCCTTCGTCGTTAGCAATCACTACCGGTTCGTTCCCTTCCATTACTGCCACACAAGAGTTGGTGGTTCCCAGGTCTATTCCAATAATTTTTCCCATAATATATTTTCCTTATTAGTAATTAGTAATTCCAGCTTTACGCTTACTGTCCTTATGTCAATAGATATGCCATTCCCTTAGTTTCGGCAATAATGTCAGCCATACTGTCAATATGAAATAAAAATGCCTTTATGTTGGTACATAAAGGCATTACAAATATGCTTTGAATGTAATATTGTCAATCCTCAGACACACCGGTTATCCGCAGCGACTCAGTGATAGAGCTTTCCCTCAATGAATCCAACGTTATTTTGGATATAGCTGCACCATAGTACGCCCTCATACCCCTGGATCCTAAAACCCCTATCACGTCCGTACCTGTAAAGTTGGTATAATTGGGCTGGATATTATCGCTGGTAATGCCCCCTGTCTGGCCCAGGTTAATGAGCGAATAATAATATATCTCAGGACTGGCAGCATATACAAAGATATCGCAGCTATCCATCAGGCGTTCCACATTGGGGGGGGCAGCGCCCATTGAAGAGTTCAGGAATGCGTATATATTGGCGTTAAGTGTAGCCAACTCTGCCCTCACACCGACAGTAGTCTGGTTCAGTTCATTATCAAATGCGTAGTCCACGTATTTGCGCGACTTGGCATTTGTCGTCACGTTTCTCTCCACATAATGGAAGCGGATATACCCTTCCAGCATACGGGCATTGCGTGGCAGGTAGGGCGAAACTTTGAATTGCGAAGTGGGAGTGGTCCTGGAAAAATCAATCTGGTAATCAGCTAATTGAAACTCAGGAATATAGAAACCGTCACCGGCACGGTTGGAATCGCTGTTGATGACACCCACAAAACCTGATGTATCGGTACGGCCTGTATTGCTGTTGTGGATAGTAAGCCTGTACCAGAAACGGGGGCTGAGGTCATCTTTTACCAATCGGTACGCAAAGTGCGGGGTAGTGAAAAACTGCTGATCATTTATGGGATTATTTTTAGGATACCCTATCCCGGTCAGTTCTACCTTGTCAAGCAGTGTGCTGTCCAATATTTTCGTTTGTGCTGAGTCATATTCATACAGCTTAACCACCAGGGCGCTGTAAAAGCTGCTATCCGGCACCTTCGACATCTGGAGAGCGCTCTTATTTTCGTCCATAAAAGCTTTTTGTATACGGATATAGTGTGCGGTATCTTTCATATCCAATATACCTCCAACTACAGTTACCTGCTTGTATGGCGCGGCCACTGTAAAATCTTCGGAGCAGCTATGCAGCCCCAGTATCAAAAAACAACCTATTGCGGTTAATAATAATCTCATTATGGTACAGGTATTAAATCTCTAAAAGCGAACAAAGATAAAATAATAGAGGTAAACAAACTGATATACTGGTAATTTGATATGAGGGTGACAAAATAAGCTATTTGTCATACTATTGAAATATTACTGTCATATCCTTAACCGGAACCTAATAAACAGCTGTTTCCCCTGATTTCCCCTTTAATAAAACTTAAAGGGGGATTAATTTTTCAGGCTAATTGCATATCTTTACCTCTTAACTCTAAAAACTTAAATATGAAGCGTATTTACTTACTTATTGCATTTTTTGCACTAATGGCGGCTAACAGTAATGTTAACGCACAAACCGATTTAGCAGTGTATCACAGGACAATTTCAGATACAATGCTATATAACGGGCAGACTTCTCACATTATCAGGTGGGGCTTTATCAATAAAGGTCCTGTTGCAATGGTAGCTGCTACCGATACAATCTTGTTGTCTAGAGCCTATAGGTCTGGTGGCACAAACAGAATAAGGTTGTCTTTACCTGCTAACGGCATTCCAGTAGGTGACACCGTTTATTGGGCTGATACAGTTAACTGGACCAGTGCTCCCACCAGCAATCCTTTCTTGTGGTGCGATACTGTAACAGCGTTCAGGAGTGGTGCTGCAATGACAGACTCAGACCCGAGCAACAACAGAATTTGTAAAACAATACCTTTCAAACAAGATCCATCTTCTGTAGAAAATGTTGTGGCTGAAAATTCAATGAGCCTGTATCCTAACCCGGCTACCAGCAACCTCACAATCAGGTACAACCTGAATGGCAACGCTGACGAAACATCTGTAAAGATTATCAGCCTAGTAGGTCAAACAGTACACCAACAAAACATAACAGACAACAGCGCAGGTTCTAAGCAAGTTAACATTGATGTTTCTAACCTCGCTGCGGGTATTTACATCGCTGAGTTGAACGTTAATGGCGCTAAAGTTGTTAGCAAATTTTCCATTGTGAAGTAATTTGTACGACATAAACTATAAAAAATGGGGGGCTGAATATTCAGCCCCCCATTTTTTATATCATCTTCCGGTAAATGCTAATTATTCAACCGATGCCTTATGTGCATTACTGAAATTACCTGTCTTAGTATCTTTAGACGTACCTGCAGGCATCGTAGACTGTGTAGCGGAAGCCTGGCCGGAAGTAGCCTGTACAGCACTTCCGCCGCCTGTAGTGTGCGGCGCAGATGCAGGGTTTGTATTGTCACCTGCCACTATTGCCGTTCCTGTGCAACCTTGTAAAACTGCAAAGCTGATTGCCAATACCGGCAGCAAATTCGTTATTCTTTTCATATTGTCTGTTTTTCCTGTTAAGGCAAATATCGTGCTAAAAAACATGCTAAGAACCCTTAATGAAAAAGCATTTAGTTAAAGGGAGGTGAATTTTCTTAATTTGCGACTATGATTTTTTCGTCGAAGCTGATAGAGGATGCGGTGAATGAGTTTGCCAAACTGCCGGGTATAGGCAAAAAAACCGCCCTGCGCATGGTACTGCAATTGCTGAAGAAAGATACCGCCGAAGTGGATGCTTTTACCGGGGCGATTTCTAAAATGAGGCACGAAATACAGTTTTGCAAAAACTGCCACAATGTGGCCGACAGGGATATATGCGAGATATGTGCCAACAAGGGGCGCAACCATGCACAGGTATGCGTGGTAGAGAATATCCGCGATGTAATAGCCATTGAAAGCACGCAACAATACAACGGTCTGTACCACCTGCTGGGCGGTATACTTTCTCCATTAGATGGCATTGGCCCTGAGCAACTGAATATATCTACCCTGCGCGAGCGTGTAGAGAAGAATGGCGTGGAAGAACTCATCATGGCGCTGAGCCCTACTATTGAGGGGGATACTACCGTATATTATATAGCCAAACAAATGTCAGGATTGCCGGTGCAGATTACCACTATCGCACGTGGCATAGCCTTTGGCGGCGAGCTGGAATATGCTGACGAAATGACACTGGCACGCAGTATTGCTAAACGCCTGCCGATTGAGAATTATGTGAGCCTTAGTAATAAGTAGTTAGGGGTTAGTAGTTAGTCAGTTTAACCGCAGAGACACAGAGATTTATATTTTGTACCACTTAGCGTCTATGCGCCTCCACGGTAATAATATTATACATCAATTACTTCAAAAACCGGTCAACAATCATCTTACCCACTACCCTGTCGATAGGCAGGGTAAAAGTTTCGGGGGTAATATCTTCCAGCTTTATCCAGTGTGTATATTCTTCGGGATTGGTATTGATGATATAGGGGTCAGGGTGTTTTGCTTTAATTAAGTAATAAATACTTACCACCTGCGATTTATCAAAAACCGATTCCTGGAAGAAATCGGTAGTATAAAAATGTTCCAGCACTTTTATTTCCAGGTCCAGTTCTTCTTTCCACTCGCGGTGCAGGCAGGCAAGCATGCCCTCTCCATATTCTAACCCGCCGCCCGGGAATTTTAAATATTTCTTTCCGTGGATGGTTTCTTCATTCACTAACACACGTTCCGCCTCTATCCATATACCGTACACCCTGATGTTGAAACGCCCTTCGCCCTTCATATCAGAACCAGCGTTTTTTATTGAAGTAGAGGGTCATTACAACAGAGGTAAGCAGCGCCAGTACAATAGGCACGTAAAAACTGTACATGCCTTCCTGGTAAGGGATGGGTACATTCATACCATAAAAACTGGCTATCAGCGTTGGCAGAGAAATAAGTATCGTAATACTGGTGAGCCGCTTCATCACCAGGTTCATGTTATTGTTGATGATGCTGGCAAAGGCATCCATTGTACTGCTTAAGATGTTTGTATAAGTATTCGCCATCTCCAGGGCTTGCGAGAATTCAATCACCAGGTCAGACAGCAGTTCACGCTCTTCCTCGTTGCAGTTCAGGAAGTTGGTGCGTTCCATTTTCATCAGCAGTAGTTCGTTACTGCGCAATGCTGTTACAAAGTACACCAGGCTTTTCTGCACCCTCATCAGGTATAGCAGTTCCTCGTTACGGTTGCTGTCGTACAGTTTCTGCTCCAGTATATTGCGGCGGTGGTTGATTTCTTTCAGTACTTCTATAAAGTCCATCACCACCTTTTCGAAAATCTTCAGCACCATCATGTTGGGACGCTCAGGGTGGCGCTTGGCAAAGGTGTTGAGGAAACGGCGGATAGCAACGTTCTCAAATGAGTTGACAGTGATTACCTGGTTGCGCTCGGTAATGATGATGGAAATGGGGATGGTAACATAATCCGCATCGCTTTCGTTGAGTGATTTGTTTTCTACCGGCGTCTTCAGGATAATGAGTTTCACCCCGTCCTCTTCTTCGTAACGCGCCCGCTCTTCTATATCCAGCGTATCGGTCAGCAGGTCGCGGGGTATTTTCAGGGTTTCAGACAGGTTATTGATTTCATTCTCCTGGAATGGCGGGGTCACATTAATCCAGTTGGCGCCGTCCGGCCCCTGAACCTCCTGTGTCTGGCGATTGATATTTTTGTAGTATTGTACCATTCCATACCCCGTTATACGGCTTCGCAAAGGTAGCTTCTATCTGTCAGAATATAAACCTTTTATATGCCTTGGGGGCTATTAATTTAATAAATGATAATCAGTCGGGGTTTATTAATTTTGCATCCTTATTCAAATACAGAAAAAATGAATCCGCAAAGAAGATTAATGACAATGGATGAGTTCACCATCCAGGAGACCAGGAAGTTCCCCAATGCCACCGGCGAGTTGTCGGCGATACTGCGCGACATTGGGCTTGCCTGTAAAATCATCAATAAGCAGGTATTGAAAGCCGGGTTGGTAGATATATTGGGCGCACATGGCGCTACCAACGTGCAGGGAGAGGAACAGATGAAACTGGATGTATTTGCGGATGAGACAATGATAAACGTCCTTAAACACAGCTCAGAATGTGCAGGTATTGCCTCTGAGGAAAATGACAATTATATCGCCTTTGATGACGAATATTCTGTCAACTCAAAATACGTAGTACTGTTCGACCCGCTCGACGGCTCATCCAATATTGACGTAAACGCTTCTATCGGCACAATATTCTCTATATACAGGCGAGTGAGTGAATTGGGCAAGCCATGTACCGAAGCAGACTTCCTGCAGCCGGGCAGCGAATTGATGGCGGCCGGGTATGTGATATATGGCAGCAGCACTATGCTGGTATATGCTACCAAACTGGGTGTAAACGGCTTTACACTGGAGCCCTCTATAGGTGAATTCTGCCTCTCTCACCCTAATATGAAATGCCCCGAGAAAGGTAAAATATACTCCGTTAACCAGGGTAATACATGTAAGTACGACGATGGCATGAAGGCTTTCCTCGACTACTGTATGGAAGACAATAAAGAAGATGGCAGGCCCTATTCGCACCGCTACATAGGCTCGATGGTGGCCGATATGCACCGTACGTTGATAAAAGGCGGAATATTCATTTACCCTGCTGATAAAAAAAATGCAAACGGCAAACTGCGCCTGCAATATGAATGTAACCCAATGAGCTTTCTGATGGAAGCGGCAGGAGGTGTAGCTACCACCGGCAAAGAAAGAATACTGGATGTACAACCAGTTGAATTGCACCAACGCGTGCCCATTTTTATCGGCTCGAAAAGCATGGTAGAAAAAGCGCTGAGCTTTGCAGGCATGTGACGACATAGCATCAACAAGCATATACAACATACAGGAATGAAAAACATAATCGCATCAGTAGTATTTATTGCATCCATCTCATCTGCTCAAGCACAAAACAGCTTTGACGGAACATGGGCCGGGGCCCTCAGTGGCGTACAAAACCTGCGCATGGGTTTTAATGTTTCAGGGCATAAAGAGGGGAAACCCGTAGCCACGCTGGATGTACCCGCCCAAGGTGCAAAAGATATACCCTGCGATACTGTGATGATTGATGGGGACAGCATACACATTAAAGTAGTAAAGGTAAACGGGCGATATGATGGCAAACTTGCAGAAGTAAACCGAATAGACGGACAATGGACGCAAAACGGAATGTCGCTGCCCCTGGTACTGGACAGGCGCGAAGGAAGGGTGCAACTGAACCGCCCGCAAACACCCAAGGGCCCCTACTCGTACAATAGCGAGGATGTGTTGTTTTACAATGCAATAAAAAGCATAGAGTATGGGGCTACCATCACAACGCCACGTGATGACAAGCAGCATCCTGCGCTGATACTTATATCCGGCTCCGGGCCGCAAAACAGGGATGAAGAACTTTTTCAGCACAAGCCATTTGCCGTATTGGCCGATCACCTGACTAAACAAGGTTATGTAGTACTACGTATAGACGACCGTGGAGTTGGCAAAACTACAGGTGACCGCAGCAAAGCCACTTCAGAAGATTTTGCTGATGATGTAATGGCTGCTATCGAATTCCTGAAAAAGAGAAAAGAGGTAGACAAGAAAAAGATAGGCCTGTACGGGCATAGCGAAGGTGGGTTGATAGCGCAACTGGTAGCATCGCGCAGCAAAGACATAGATTTCATTGTGCTGATGGCAGCACCGGGTGTGCAAGTAATACAAGCTATGGCTGAACAAAATGCCGAGTTGATGAAAACGATGAGGCTGTCTGAAGAAAAGGCGAATCAATATGCGGAGTTGTACACTACCATCATGAAAGGCCTTACGAAAGCTACGAGCCGTGACGCAGCAGAAAAGCATGTCAACAAAACACTGAATGACTGGATAGCGAAAACGGACAAGACAACTGTGCAGGCTACTACAGGTATCACAGACGAAGACTCCAAAGAGAAATTCGCTTATGAGTTTACCAAGCTGTATGATAACAAGTGGATGATGTACTTCATGCAATACGACCCCAAACCTGTACTGGAAAAACTGGACTGCAAAGTACTTGCCCTAAACGGTGATAAGGACATACAAGTGATCAGCCGAAGCAACCTGGAAGGCATAACCAAAGCGCTGGCCAACAGCAAATCGAAAGTGCATGAGGTGAGAGAAATCGAAGGAGTGAACCACCTCTTCCAGGAGTGTAACATCTGCACCGTACAGGAATACGGGCAACTGGAGCAAACCATCAAACCCGAAGTGCTGGAGATAGTAACTACCTGGCTGAACCAGCATGTAAAGTAGTTAACGCTACAAAGTCTTTAAATACTCAATCACGGCCGCTCTTTCGCTTTGTGTCAATGCATCGCCAAAGTAGTGCCCGTGATTGCTATAACCCGGCAGTGTGGTATTATACACCTTACGGCGTTCGGGCTTTTCCTCTTCTTTGTATTTCCAACCAAGCGATTGATAATCATACACAGGATTCTTAAAGTCGCGGCTCCAATAAGTAGGTCTTATCTTACTGTTGAGCATACCCTCTAAGGTCGGTACTGAGCCATTGTGCATATACGGTGCTGTAACCCATACACCATCAAGCGGCGGAGCTATATAGCCGTTAAAAGGCACCAGTTGTGCAGGATTATCACCCTGCACAAACCAGCTGTTGTTGAACCATTCAATAAACTGCTGATTACGCATAATCTCTCCGCAGAGCATAGAGTCCGTCTGCACTACAGATGCAGGTATCAGCAGGTTGGGATATGCGCCATCTTTGCCATAAGTGCCATGGCAACCGCTACAGTTATCGTTGAACAGTGTCCGCCCCTTCTTTGCCAGTTTACGGTCTATCTCCTGCGGGTATGGCGGCGCTTCTAATGAACGTATATAGGCCAGCACATTGCTGAAGTGCGAACTTACCTCCCTTGCTTCGGCGGTATCTGTTACTGTCAGCAGGTTTGACAGCATCATGAACTGAGCAAAATTCCCTCGGCCGAAGCCTGTATAAAACATAGCATTCTTCTTCTTGAGCAGCCACCACGCCGGTACGTCTGTTGGTATTACCCCTTCTGGTATAGCCAGCAAAGGAGTATCACTCCATTGCAGTGTTTGCGGATTGCGGTGAGCAGCCAGGATGGCGGCCAGCCTGTCGGCAGTGTTCACACCCCGCACCTCGGTTTCCATCAGCGGGTAGGAGGTGGCAAATGCCGTGAGGAATGGAGCTGCAGCCTCATACTGCTTAGGCGCCATGTTGCGTAGCATGTTGATGCGCCCGCTGAAGTCCGTCTTAGATGTATTGCTAAAGTCTAATGAAGTATTGCCCAACCCTATCACCAGTTGGCCATCAAACTCCGCAGCATGGCATTGCAGGCAGGTGGGTATCACCATTTCAATCCCTTTATGCTCAATCACATTATAGCCATAACCTACAGTGGCATTCTTGCCGGTGCGTTGCAGCAGGTTTTCATTATCCTTACCTGAGTTCATGACAAATACACCATAAGGCAATCCACTCTTCAGGAAGTCGCCTTTGGTCAGGTATTCATAACCCTTTTGAGCATCACCATCACGTTGTTCGTTGGCAGGTATTTGTACAGGGCCATCTGTGCCGGGCAAAGCAAACCCGAAAGCAATTAAAAAGGGCAGTGTTATTATGGATGCGCGTAAAGTCTTATTCATGAGGCCGGACATGGATTATCCTATAAAATTAGGGAAAGGGTATCAATAAAAAAGAAGCCCGTCCGGATATTGCGGACGGGCTTCAGCTATATATTCCGGGTAATTACTTACCGTCTATTTTCACTTTGTCGTGCAGGTCAACATCTACCAATACACGGCCGCAATGCTCGCACACGATGATTTTCTTGTGCTGGCGAATCTCTGACTGGCGCTGAGGAGGTATGATGTTGAAACAGCCACCGCATGAGTCGCGCACGATGGGTACTACTGACAGGCCATTGTGGTAGCTACCGCGGATACGCTCGTAAGCGGTAAGCAAGCGGGGGTCCACTTTTTCTTTCGCCTCAGCAGATTTCTCTATCAATACTTTTTCTTCCTTGCCTGTTTCAGCTATTATTTTTTCCAGTTCTGCTTTCTTCTCCTTCAGCTGTTCTTGTACTTCATTTATTTTTTCCTGGGTAGATTCCTTAGCTGCGTTACGGTCTTTCAGTTCGTAGCCGGCATCTTTTATATGCTTGTCGTTCAGCTTCACTTCCAGTTCCTGCATCTCCAGCTCTTTGTTGATGGCTTCAAACTCACGGCTGTTCTTTACATTCTCCTGCTGCTTCTCGTATTTTTTTATCAGCTCCTGGGCTTCTTTTTTAGCGTCGGTCTTCTGCTTTACAAAACTGTTGATGCTATCGATTTCTGCGTCAATGTTATTGATACGTGTTTGCAGGCCTTCAATCTCGTCTTCCAGGTCTTTTACCTCCATAGGCAGTTCGCCCTGTAAGGTTTTGATTTCATCTATTTTAGAATCAATCTTCTGCAAAGTAAGGACTGCTATCAGCTTTTCCTCAACCGAGAATTCTTTAACTTTTGCCATATATTATTTTAAAAATAATTTACCGGATTTGTTGATAAATTGGATAAAAGAGTGGCAAAATTAGGAAATTTTCTATTAATAATATCCAGGAATATTTCCGAAGTAAATTGCTCACTTTCGTAGTGGCCTATATCAGCTATCACAATCTTCCCCTCTGCATCAAAAAACTGGTGGTATTTAAAGTCGGCGGTGATGAAAAAGCCGGCCCCGGCGCGGATGGCATCCTTCAGCAAAAAGCTGCCTGAGCCGCCACAGACAGCCACTTTACTGACCCTGCGGCCCAATAAGGGCGTATGCCGGATACATTCCGCTTTCATATTATTCTTAATATGATGCAGGAAGGCGGTTTCATCCATGGGTTCTGCCAACTCCCCCACCATACCTGCACCCAGATCCTGGTTGGCATTGGTGATGGCCACTATTTCGTAAGCCACCTCCTCGTAAGGGTGTGCGTCAAATAAGGCTTTAAGCACCTGTGAGCGCCTGCCTTTGTCCACCAGTACCTCAATTTTCACCTCGTTCACCTCTTCGCGCGGTCCACCCGATTGCCCTATAGCGGGATTGGTGCCCTCGCCCGGACGGAATGTGCCCGTGCCGGGGGTATTGAAGCTACATTCAGAGTACCTGCCAATCTGCCCCGCGCCTGCTGCAAACATAGCATCGCGGACAGTTGCCGCAACGTCCAAAGGTGCATAAGTGTACAACTTGTACAGACTGTCGGCCATAGGTGCCAGTATGGCTATGTTTTGCAAGCCCAGTTTCTCACATATCTTGGCATTCACCCCGTTGCGTACATTATCCAGGTTGGTATGGCAGGCGTATATACTGATGTCGTTTTTGATGGCTTTCATCACTATACGCTCTATATAGTTGCGCCCGCTTATCTGTTTCAGCCCGCTGAAGAGCAGGGGGTGGTGGGCTACTATCATATTAGCACCACGTTGCATGGCTTCGTCCAGTACTGCTTCTGTCACGTCCAGGCTGATGAGTACCGTCTTTACCTCAGCCTGTGGATTGCCTACCTGCAGCCCGCTGTTGTCGTAGCCCTCCTGGTAGGCGGGGGGTGCGTAAGCTTCTATGGCTTGTATTATGTCTTGTACCTGCATAGTGTGTCAAAAGTAAGAAATCCAGTTAGCTATAGGGGCAAAGCCTAAAACTGATACTTATTGTTTCCCCGCCGTGGGGGGCAGGCTATTCTGTATCTTTTTTTGTCCTGTGCGAGGTTTCCCCCTATCCCCCAAAGGGGAGACTAATTATCCATTATTTTGTTCCCAAATGATTCCTGGAAAATGAAAAAGTTGAAACCGGCAGCAATTTGAGATTAACTCACTGATTGCCAGGGTTCTATTTTGTTCCGGGATTGTGCGGAATGTTCCCTAGTGTAACAAAGCGCCTGATATTTTGCGAAACTTCTCAGCGCGAGTGTCCCACCCCCGTCCGCAAGCGGACACCCGCTCCCGAAACGGTCGGGACAGGCAGCGGGGGACAGATGTTCCGAGGTGTAACAAAACGTAACAAACTGACACATTTTTTGTGCAGCAATGCGTGTTGTGTTTTCATGTCAAAGAGCTTGGTTTACGACCTTATGAGGTAACGTTTATTAAATGTAATTTTACGTAAAATTGTTATAATTGACAAGTTTATGTTTGCAAGCGTGACGCTTGTTTTATCTTGGCTAGAAGCGGGATGCTCAGACCAGTGGGATAAGAACTTGCCAATAAAACTATTATGAAATATTATTGCCAATATAGTTATTGGCAAATAGGGAAAGTGCCGTTCAGTGTAGTGTGCGGACTGACAAATATTCAATATCTTACTTGCATGAACAAGTCTCTCCTTGCATTTTTAGCGTTATACTGCATGTGCGGCTGCAGTTCTAATTTCGAATACCGTAGCCTGTCGCAGTATAAGATTGATACAACTGCGTTGAAAGATGGCGACACCATCCGGGTCATATTCAGCTCAGGCGGGCCGAACAGTAATGAAGACCGTGAATATTTGTATCACTTAATAGCTGTCAACGTCAATAAACCTGAAGATACAGTGAATGTGCTGGTGCCTGAAATATCAAGCCTTGATGAAAGCGATAATATCAAGGTTTTTGCCTCTCAGAATAGTGCTACATACAAATTGTTCAACAGTGGAAAGGAAATAAGCCAAATCAAGCATATTGACGAAGCACAACCGGTTGAAATTAACAAAGTAGTGGTACACAAGGATTACCTGGCCCCTGAGGATACACACTTCCCGGTTATTATTGGTATGCTTACAGAGAGCATGTCTACATTGCCAGTAGATACGCAAAAGTGGATTAATAAGTATTAAATGCCCTGCATCCGCAAGCGTGACGCTTGTTTTATCTTAGGTCTGAGCGGGATGCTCAGACCAGTGAGGAGCAAATATTTATGTTCGGCGTAGTCTCCGACTACGTCGCATAGGAGGCAAATCTCATGATTTGCTAAACCCCTATCTTTGCAACCATGAATTATCAACTGTTGAAGCGTTTTCGCCAGGTGGCGGTGCTGGAGGGGATTTCTTACCTGTTGCTGTTGTTTATAGCTATGCCGCTAAAGTATATGGGCGATATACCGGAGGCTGTGAAATATACAGGCTGGGCGCATGGTATATTGTTCGTACTATACGCACTGCTGTTGGTGCAGTGCTGGCAGAGTTATCGCTGGAGCTTTGGCAAGGCGGCAATGGTATTCGCGGCTTCGCTGCTGCCCTTTGCACCATTTGTAGTAGACAAGAAACTGAAGGAGGAAGAAAAGCCTACTGCTTAGGCACGTAGATAACGTACTTCTCTTCGAAGAAGGGTTCTTCAAAAATATCGTGTACGTTCCATGCTTCGGCTTCGAGCCCTGATTCCTCTATCTCTTTTTGCAGGTCGCCACCCTTGAGGCAGATAAGCCCGTTGTGTAGTTCGTCAGACTTCTTGCCCGGCACCAATGCGGGTGATACCCAACGCCACAGGTCGCCCAGGGGGGCTACAGCGCGCGATACGGCAAAGTCGAATTTCCTGTTCTTAATATCCTCTACGCGGCTGTGTATAGCGGTCACATTGTTCAGCCCTATGGCTTCTGCCACGGCATTCACCACTTTTATCTTTTTGCCTATGCTGTCTACCAGCAGAAATTCTACATCGGGGAAGAATATAGCCAGCGGAATGCCGGGGAAACCGCCGCCTGTGCCTATGTCTATAACACGCGCGCCTGAATGGAAATTGCAGAGCACGGCTATAGCTAGTGAGTGCAGTACGTGTTTCTCATAAAGGGCGTCAATATCCTTGCGGGAAATGAGGTTGATTTTCTCATTCCAGTCGCGATAGAGGCCATCGAGGGCCCTGAACTGTTCTTCCTGTTTTGGGGTAAAGTCGCCGAAGTATTTGAGGATTATGTCCACTGCTGTTTATTTTTCCAGAGTATGTATGGCAAAAAGGCAAAGTTATATACCAGCCAGCCAAAATCGAACAAAGGAAAAAATCTTATCAGGCGTCGCTCGTCCAGTATGCATGCCGTGCGCTGCCATACCGTCCAGTATATCACACTGCGAAAAGCCATAATACCCAGCGCCTCGCCCCAGTGGGGGGTAAACAACAGTATGAAAAAACTGAGCCATGCCAGGGCATGAGAAAAACCGTAATTGGCCAGCAGCATCTTCACCAGCCAACGGTAGTATTTACCTGTAGAGAGGTGCCTTTGTTTCTGCCGGGCGTATTCGCCCCAGTTGCTCTTGGCCTCTGTGATGGTGAAAGCCGCGGGATGCGATACTACAGCCACATTGTGCTTGCCGCCTGCCGCCTGCATCAGCAAGTCGTCGTCGCCTGAGGGCAGCTTGTCCCACTGCGGCGAGGCCTGTGCCTTGAGGAAGGCGGCCCGTGTACATGCCAGGTTGCGCCCTACGGCCATATAGGGCCTGCCCGCACGGGCGTAAGAGCTGAACTGCATAAAGGCATGTGCCGTTTCCCAACGTATAAATGAATTGAGTACTGACAGTTCCGTTTTGTACTGCCCGTATCCTGTTACTATTTCTTTCCCCTCGTGAAATGGCTGTACCATATAATGCAGCCAGAGCGCGCTGGCGGGCATACAATCGGCATCGGTCATCACCAGTATATCATGCCGGGCTATGGCATGGGCCTCGTTGAGTGCGTGTTTTTTGCCGGGATACTTTCGGGGGGTATCGGGGGGTATCGTCACTATCTGCAGGTTGCTATGCAGGTTCTGCATGGCATGCAGCAGCTCTTCAGTATCGTCGGTAGACGCATCGTTCACCACTATTACCTCAAACAGTGTATTACCAGCGCCATTCGTGTATCTTTGCGCCAGCACGGCCGGCAGGTTGTGCCGCAGGTTGGCGGCTTCGTTGTGCGCGCAGATGATAACCGAAACCGGTTTGGATGGTGTATAATCCGCTTTTTTTTGCGAAAGCGAAAAAATATGCACAAAGAAGTATAGCACGAAACCCAGCTGTATAGCTATGCAGAGCAGAAACAGTATGAATACAGCATTGGTGATCATACAGCAAAGAAACAAATAATAGTTTTAACAAGGCATTCAAATAAGAAAGCGGACTTTTGGCGGGGCAATAATGGAATTTACACTATCAGCAACAGACGCACACTCATCGGCCAGGGCGGGTATCATCAGTACCGCGCACGGCGATATTGAAACACCCATCTTTATGCCCGTGGGCACCATAGGCAGCGTAAAGGCAGTAACACAGCAACAACTGAAAGACGAGGTACAAGCCGAAATAATACTCGGCAACACCTACCACCTGTACCTGCGCCCGGGTATAGAGATACTGGAGCAAGCAGGCGGGTTGCACAAGTTCAATGGATGGGACAGGCCTATACTGACCGACAGCGGCGGCTACCAGGTCTTTTCGCTGGCTAACAACCGCAAGCTGAAAGAAGAAGGTGCTTTGTTTCAATCGCATATAGACGGCTCGAGGCACTTATTCACCCCGGAGAATGTGATAGATATACAGCGCAGCATTGGCGCAGATATCATCATGGCTTTTGACGAATGCCCGCCCTACCCCAGCGAATATGACTATGCCAAAAAGTCGATGGAGCTGACCCACCGCTGGCTGGCACGATGTGTACAGCGTATGAGTGAAACGGAGCCTAAATACGGGTATGAGCAAACGCTGTTCCCCATCATACAAGGCAGTACGTATAAAGACCTGCGTGTGGCATCTTCAGAGTTTATTGCCTCGATGGAATGTGATGGCAACGCCATAGGCGGACTGAGCGTAGGCGAGCCTGAAGAAATGATGTACGAAATGAGCGCGCTCTGCTGCGAACACCTGCCTGCAGACAAGCCCCGCTACCTGATGGGTGTAGGCAACCCCTGGAACATACTGGAAAATATATCTCTGGGCATAGACATGTTTGACTGCGTGATGCCCACCCGCAACGGGCGCAACGGCATGTTGTTTACCGGCAACGGCGTTATCAATATCAAGAACAAAAGATGGGCTAATGATTTCAGCCCGATAGATGAAACCATAGACTGCCCTACCAGCAACTTTTACAGCAAAGCATACCTGCGCCACCTGTTTGTAGCCAACGAGATACTGGGGATGCAGATAGCCAGTATTCACAACCTGGCTTTTTACCTGCATTTGGTAAAGCAGGCGCGCCACCATATTTTACAGGGCGATTTCAACAGCTGGAAAAAAGAAATGGTACCCGTATTAAAGCAAAGGTTGTAAAGCAAGGATGAAGAAATTAGACCTCTATATCATAAAAAAATTCCTGGGTACGTTTTTCTACGCTATCATGATACTGGCTATAATAGCCTGCGTAATAGACTACTCGGAAAAGGTAGAGGAGTTTGTAAAAAAGAGTGTGCCTACGGGGGATATACTCCGGTACTTCAGCAACTTTATTCCGCATATCACGGCATTGCTGTTTCCGTTGTTCATCTTTATCGCTACCATATTCTTCACTTCGAAGCTGGCATATAAGTCTGAAATAATAGCCGTGCTGGCATCGGGAGTGTCTTTTCAGCGGCTGCTGCGCCCCTATATGATAGCGGGAGGGTTGCTCTGCCTGGGCTCACTAATAGCCAATCATTATATAGTGCCCAGCGCCAACAAGAAACGTATTGCCTTTGAAGATAAATACCTGCACTATACCGCACAATCGTCTGACAAGAATGTACACCTGCGCCTGCGCGAGAACCTGTATGTCTATATTCAGAACTATGACTATACTTCCAACTTCGGCTACCGCTTTACGGCAGAAACCATTGAGGGTACACACATAAAAGAAAAGCTGATGGCTGACAGGGTGAGCTACGACTCTGTAAGTAAAACATGGAAGCTATACGGGGTAAAAATACGTACCAACGACAGCCTGGAAGAAACCTTTACACAGACAGCCGAGATGGAAAGGAAATACCCCTTTACCCCGCACGACCTGGAAGAAGATGAAGCTATAAAAGACGCACTCACTACTCCTGAACTAAATAAATACATAGCACGCGAGAAACTGAGGGGCAGGGAAACGCTTAACTTTTTCTATGTAGAAAAATACAGGCGTACTGCACAACCCTTTGCGGGATTGATACTGACCATCATCGGGGCATCGATAGCCAGCCGGAAGGTAAGGGGCGGCAGCGGGCTGCACCTGGCAGTGGGCATCATCATCAGCGCTATGTACATCATGGCCATGCAACTGACCAATACGTTTGCCACCAAAGCCGGGCTGGACCCCCTGCTGGCCGTATGGATACCTAATATTATCTTCGGCGTACTTGCAGGATATTTATTCTACAGGCAGGTAAAGTAGTTTATTCCTTTACAAATACTGCTGTGCTGTTCCTGTCTCCATTATTCAGCCGGATGCTATACACGCCGGGCACCAGGGCTGAAACATCAGCATCCAATTTATCACCTTTATTAGTATAGCTGACATTCATTTTCCTACCTGTAATGTCGTACACTGAAAGGGTAACATCAGTACCCATTGATGCACCCGCTATACTGATATGCAGTTTATCATTAGCAGGGTTAGGATGAAGTTGTAATATTTTATGCTTCGCCACATCCTGTACCGACAACCTGGTAGCAGGCGGGTTGAGAAAATATTTCCATGCGGTATCCGTTACATCTTTAATCCCGGTAATACCAACGCCGGGGCATGCATTATTACTTCCCCTGTTGGTAGTGACTAAAGCATAAGCAATACTTACTTTAGTGTTTTGATTGATACTAATATCACCTGTTGATAATACAAAGCGCCTGTCGCCGGGAGGATTGTAGCAGTTACATTCCGACCATGTATTGGTATCAGCGGGGTCGCCGGTATATATGTAGTTGGTTTGCGGGCCTGTGCCCCGGCCTGAAGAAAGAACGCCTTTACCTGCAAAATCATTGTTCAGGTTCATACCATCCCGGAAGCGGGAAGTCATGTAATTATAATATTCTGCTGCGTTTTGCGGGTTGCCCATTACAGACCCGTCATTGTTAAAAGTCATGAAGCTGCCTGTGGGCACATAGTTTGTGCCATTATCGCCCGGCATTTTCAGGAAAGTGTACCCGGCAATGGGCGGGGTGTTGCCATATGCACCGGGCTGGCCCATGCCATCAATGGTATTGCCATTGTAAACATACCCCAACCGGCGTGCCGAGTCGAAGCCTATATAGTCATCAAAGACGTAACCTAAATCCATATCTGCACTTATAGCCAGCCTGAACGCGGAATAATCCCAAAAAGACTTGTTATGGATATCCATTTCAAAATACACGACGTTGTCCAGTAGGCTGCCGCGTGCATAAGCATACGCCTTTGCATGTACCTCCACATGCAGTGGTTGTGATTGTGTATTATCATGTGTAGGGCCGTTGTCGCTGAATACCCACCAGAGCATCTGGTCGCCTTTAATGTCCGGGTAATCTCCTGCCAGGGGGTCATAATTTCCGTCGCTGTTTACATCAACAAACGGTGCCATATCGGTGGTAATGGTAAGTGGCGCGCCATTGTTGCCTCTGGCATAAGGGTTACCCTTAGCCGGCCATTCCAGTATAGTCTGTGGTGTGTTATTCACCGTTCGGCCGGTGGTATTGATATGTTTGCCTATCTCTATAAAATTGACCTTCCATATACGCGCCCACTGCGTACTGGTAGCCAGGTTCAGGTTGCCGTTATTGTCCAGCGGGCCGGGCCAGAAATCGTTACCTGATTGCCTGTATGTTTGCGCCGAAACATGCAGTTGGTTTTGTTGGTCGTACCCGCCCATCCAGACTGTAGTGGCATTGGATAAGTGTATGCCACTTCCTTTTGGGAATTCGCATTTTGCGGCGCCGGTATCAGCATCCCAACCCCAATCGCCATGTACGGCAATAGACATATTTATATTACCAATATCTATTGGCTCTAAAGTTTTAAAAGGAGCTTGAGCAACAGATTTTTCGGAATAAAGAAGCGTAAAAATGAGGATAGCTGTAAGAGTTTTGCTCATAAGGTTTAATTTTTCAGGGTAAAACTTAATACCAAATGTAGGAGTGTAATTGTCAGATACCAAACCGGTACCTGATATCTGACAATTATATGGAATTAATGATATTATTAATAAAAAATATCTGGCTTTATCTACCTTTGCATTTACCCATGGTCACCAAAAATATAGCAGGATGAAGAATAACAGTTACATAAAATTCACTTCCATACTCTTTGTCATTTATATAGCATCGCTGCTATTTTGCGGCGCATTCTTTTATAATCGCATCAAGGTACTGGACAGGGCATTTGACAGCGTAACACAAAGCATCAGGATAAAGCAGAAACTTAGGCAGGTAGAGGCCGAAATCAGTACATCGGAGTCGGCACAAAGGGGATTTTTGCTGACCGGAGATTCGGTTTTCCTTGAGCATTTCCAGGAAGCAACTAAACAGTCGAGGCAGGCTGCCGATAGTATATCATTATTGACAGCAGCCAACCCTGACCAAGCCAGACATGCAGATGAACTACAGCAATTGCTGGATATACGCATCAACCTGCTGAAAAAGACGATGGACACAAATGGTTTTGCCAGTGCCGATGTGAGCATAAAAAGAACCTACCTGCTGAACGGCAAAAAAATTATGGACAGCCTGATGGACCTAAATGACAAAATGCTGACTGCAGAAAATGAACTGCTGGAAGACCGTAAAAAGTTCAGGGATGAAGCCAGGGAACTGACACCTAAATACGTTCTGGGGATATTACTGTTCTCTGTATTGGTAGTAAGCGGTTGTTATTACGCCTTATTGAAATTTCATCGCAAGAAAATGGCATATTAAGCGCTTAAGGCAATACCCTCGTAATACATCTTTATTTCGTCAAATATATGTTCCAGTTCAGCGGTCTCCTGCGCGGTTACCAGGCGGGTACGGAACTCTTTGATATTGGGCAGGCCTTTCAGGTAATTAGCATAATGACGGCGCATTTCCAGCAATCCCAACTTTTCACCTTTCCACTGTACCGATCCATGCAGGTGCGTGCGGCAGGCGTCCAGCCTTTCGTCAAGTGTGGGTGCTGATAATATTTCACCAGTAGCTACATAATGTTTTATTTCCCGGAATATCCAGGGGTAGCCTATAGCGGCACGGCCTATCATGATGCCATCCACGCCATATCTGTTTTTATATTCCAGCGCTTTTTGCGGGCTGTCTATATCACCGTTGCCGAAGATGGGTATCTGAATACGGGAGTTTTCTTTCACTTTGGCAATCAGCGTCCAGTCGGCCTCGCCTTTGTACATCTGCACCCTGGTACGTCCATGAATGGATAGAGCCTGTACACCTATATCCTGCAGGCGCAGGGCAACCTCCTCGATGTTTTTAGTACTATCGTCCCAGCCGAGTCGGGTTTTTACGGTCACGGGCAGATTGGTAGACCTGATAACCGCCTGCGTAAGACGCACCATCAGGTCAATATCCTTGAGCACGGCTGCACCAGCACCCTTGCATACTACCTTTTTCACAGGACAGCCAAAGTTGATGTCCACCAGGTCGGGGCGGGTGGTATCTACTATACTTGCCGCCATAGCCATAGCCTCCTCGTCGCCGCCAAATATCTGTATGCCTATGGGGCGCTCCTCTTCAAAAATGTCGAGCTTTTGCCTGCTTTTGATGGCATCACGTATCAAACCTTCTGATGATATGAATTCGGTAAACATCAGGTCGGAGCCGTGCTGTTTGCATACGGCACGAAATGGCGGGTCGCTCACATCCTCCATAGGTGCCAGCAACAGCGGAAATTCGCCCAATTCTATTTTATCGCCTATTCTTACCATCAGCGCCGCAAAGTTACTATATTCTTTTCTTTACAATTTTTTTAACAATAACTTTGACCCGAATCTATAAGCAACACAGTTTGGGTAAACATCTGCATAAAACCAGTGCCGCAGGCCTGTTAATAGCATTAGGTATCATATACGGCGATATCGGCACATCTCCACTCTATGTATTGAATGCAATCTGCAATGGTAAGGTCATCAATGAGATGCTGATACTGGGGGGGCTATCCTGCGTAATATGGACACTGACTTTACAGACCACTGTTAAATATGTACTACTCACACTAAGGGCAGATAACAAAGGTGAGGGCGGCACATTCGCACTGTTTGCACAAGTGCGGCGGCATGGCAAGTGGACCGTGTTACCTGCCATGATAGGCGGTGCCACGCTGTTGGCCGATGGTATGATTACCCCACCCATATCCGTAACATCGGCAGTAGAAGGCCTGCAAGCCATACCCGGCATGGGGCATGTAACGGAAAAGACCATCATCACTATCGTTATTATCATACTATCGGGCTTGTTCTTTTTCCAGCAATTCGGTACGGCGTATATAGGTAAGTTCTTCGGGCCGGTTATGATGGTGTGGTTCCTGATGCTGGCGACACTCGGCTTTGTCAATATCGCGGGACATTGGGATATACTTAAAGCTTTCAATCCCTACTATGCTATACAATTGCTTACGGCATACCCCAAAGGGTTCTGGATATTAGGTGCCGTGTTCCTGTGTACCACGGGTGCGGAAGCCTTGTACTCCGACCTGGGGCATTGCGGCAAGAGCAACATACGTGTATCGTGGATATTTGTAAAGACAGCCCTGATAGCCAATTACCTGGGGCAGGGTGCCTGGTTGCTGAGTCACCACAGTGGTATCAAATGGTCGTCTGCCAAAGCCAACCCCTTCTTCGACCTGATGCCTGAATCATTTGTTATTGTAGGCATACTGATAGCGACAATGGCCGCCATTATAGCCAGCCAGGCCATGATATCAGGTTCTTTCACGCTCATAAGCGAGGCAGTGAAACTGAACGTATGGCCCAAGATGAAAATCAACTACCCGTCTATTGAGCGGGGGCAATGTTTCATACCGGGCATCAACCTGCTGTTGTTTGCAGGCTGTATTACCATAGTACTCATGTTCCGCAAGTCGTCGAACATGGAAGCCGCTTACGGACTTGCCATTGCTTTGTGTATGACCATGACATCCATACTTTTTGCGTACTACCTCTTTATAAAGAGAGTACCTATGATATGGATTGCCACATACGCCATTGTATTCCTCACTATTGAAACCTCGTTCCTGGTAGCAAATATGGAGAAGTTTCCGCACGGTGGCTACTTCGCCATATTGATAGGCGGGCTGCTGTTCCTGGTGATGTACTCCTGGTTTAAGGCAAGAAAAATTAAAAACAGGTATGTGGAATTCGTGCGCATGGATGAATATGTACCCGATATGCAAGACCTGAGCAACGATAAATCCATTCCCAAATACTCTACCCACCTGGTGTACCTGACCAGCGCCAACAACCCCCGCGAGATAGAGCATAAAGTGATGTACTCTATACTGCAACGCAAACCCAAACGTGCGGATATATACTGGTTTGTACACGTAGATGTACTGGACGACCCCTATACCACCGAATATGTAGTGCAAACAATAGTACCCAATGAAATCATCCGCGTAGAATTCAGGCTGGGTTTCCGTATCGACCACAAGGTGCACCTGATGTTCCGCAAGGTGGTGGAAGAAATGATGGCCAATAAAGAAATCAATGTCGTCAACCGTAACGAAACCCTGCACAAGGGTAATATCATGGGCGACTTCCGTTTCATAGTGCTGGAAAAATTCCTATCGCGGGATAACGAACTGCCCTTGCTGGAGCGGCTGATTATGAAAGCCTACTTCCTGCTGAAAAAAGTCAGCCTGTCAGAAGAACGCGCTTTCGGGCTGGACCAGTCGGACGTGACGATAGAGAAATACCCCATCATTGTTTCCGCCGTATCGGATATACAACTGAAACGATTGGAAGACGAGAATATACTGGCTAAGTAAAAGCCCTGTGGGGCCTTTACTTTATACACCCAGTCCTATCATTTGGTGCTGAGCGGGTACTACTACATCGTGGTAGCCTTTTCTCAACAACCTGTTTTTAAACTTTTCCTGCACATCATACTCGCCATGCACCAGCAATACTTTTTGCACCAGCGCGGGGTCCTGGCAGGCCAGCCACTGGGTAAGGTCCTCGTAGTCGGCATGCGCGCTCATAGAATCGATAATACCGATACTGGCGCGTACATTATATTGTGTGCCGAATATGCCTACACTCTGCGGGTTCTTTTTCAACTTGCCGCCCAGCGAGTTGGGTTCGCAATAACCCACCATCAGGATTGTATTGCGCGCATCGCCTATATTGTTGGCTATATGATGTTTTACCCTGCCTGCCTCGGCCATGCCTGATGCGGATATGATGACACAGGGCTCATTTACGAAATTCAGTTTCTTCGACTCTTCCACATCTTCTACAAAATGCAGGCCTTTGAACAGGAATATATCACTGTCCCTTTTCAGCGTGTCCTGTACATGGTCGTTGAAGCACTCAGGATGTGTTTTGATAGCATTGGTTATTTTGATGGACAACGGGCTGTCCACATAATAATTAAGTGCGGGCAGACGGCGTTCCAATTCCAGGCGGTTGAGCATGTACAACAACTCCTGCGTGCGGCCCAGGCTGAATGCCGGTATAATTAGCTTGCCTTTGTTTTTGATACAGGTCTCCTGTATATAATGCAGCAGGTCGTCGGCGGCGGGGGCTATCAGGTCGTGCAGTTTATCGCCGTATGTAGATTCCATAATGATGAAATCGGCCTGGGGAAAGTTGTCCGGAGAGCGCAGTAACACATCCCTGTACCTGCCTATGTCACCACTGAATGTGAGCCTTACCTCCTTATCATTCTCCTTCAGTTTCAGGTTGACACTCGCACTGCCCAGTATATGCCCGCAGTCTTTGTACAGCAGCTCGATACCATCATCTATTATGAAAGGCGTATCGTAATCCACTGTTTCTACCATGGGCAATACATTGTACACATCCTCGGTAGTGTACAGTGGTTCTATATGATCCCTGCCCTGTTCATCGCGCCTCTTGTTAATGTACCGCACATCTGCCTCCTGTATATAGGCGGAGTCAAGCAGCAGCAGCTCCATCAGCGTACGGGTAGGTGTAGTGCAATATATTTTGCCGTTATATCCATCCTTTACCAGCTTGGGCAGCAGGCCTATATGGTCGATGTGCGCATGAGAGATTATTACATGGTCTACCTCCGTAGGTTCGAAGCCCCAATTTGAATTCAACTCCAGGGTGTCTTTGCCCATACCCTGGAACATGCCACAATCAAGCAATATCTTCTTTTGCGGATTGTTGATATGCACCAGATGCTTGGAACCTGTAACTGTACGCGCCGCGCCGTGGAAAGAGATTTTCATAGGGCTAAGATAAGGGTTTTTAGTCGTGAGTCGTAAGTCATAAGTCGTAAGTGAATTTTGTTAACTAATGGACGTTGGGGTTTAACTGTTGGGGATATAGTACTGTTATAATCGTTTGAAAATGAGTTTATTGCAATGTATTTGTTAACTTTTGTTAACCGAACAGGCATAGTCGCGAGGGTTAACAATTCATAAAAAAGCCGCCCGGGAGGCGGGAGCGGTGTGTTATATGTTTTTGGTGGATTGGTATGCATAAGTGGTTGCAAAAATTTAATAACAAATATACATATTTTATTATTATCATCCAAATAAAAATATGCCAAAGTGGACAGGGGTTGATGGTGGGAGGTGACAACACCGCCCACAGGGAAAGTCATCCGGTCTCATGAGAAAATTAGTTTGCTGCAATAATTGCAGGCGGGGATTCGTTATACATCCCAAACAACTTATGAAACAGATCTTTGTAGTGTTACTGGTAGTATGTGGCGCGAATGTGCAAGCACAGGATGAGGAAGTGAAAACAAGTACGCATACGTATAATCATGCTGTGAAACTATATGCGACGGGTAGGTTCAATCCTTACAGCGATGTGCATATCAAGCATCGTGAAAATTACGCTATACAAACTTCAGTGTCTGACTACATCCAACCATCGCTGGCTGTATCATTCAGGAACAAGAGACATAACTACCATGAACTGGAACTGAGCAGGGTAAGTGTACGCAGTACATCGGTGAACCCGGTGATACAAACATCCCAGGGAAGCTTCCCGCTGGGATACAGGCTCAACACCACGCATATTGCTATGCGTTACGAGTTTATCTTTCCGTTTATCAAGAAGAAACAGGCATTGTTCGTTCCGGCAGTTGGCGCAGCGGTGATGCCGTATTATTCCCGCTATTCATTGAAACCATATAGCCCTGCAGACGTGCCCGTTACCAGCTCTACATTGGGTGCGCAAACATTTATTATACCCAGGCTACAGGTTAATATATCCAAAAGGGTTTTCATTGATGCGAACGTACCAGTTTGCATCACAGACTTTGGCGCCAAACGTAACCATATACAGGATCCGACATTGCCCGTTAATGCGCAACAATATACTATAGCTGATGTCCAAATCTTGCCCGGGGTTTATACAGCACGCCTTGGTTTGGGTATTAAAATTTAAGATACTTCAGACTCGTATCCCAGGTATTGCCATTCTGGCTACCTGCGAATAAAAGCCGTGAATGTTGGCCAAAGATAGCTTTAGTACTTTGAATACCGGTCAGAGACCGGGTGACTTGCCAGACACGGATGCCCTACGGAACATCCGCGCCAGTTTTAACTGTAAAGGCATACCAGCTTGTCCTTATATTATTAGTTGCCAACATATTGTATGTAATAAGGTGTATTTCTATAAGCTAATGATTAATTTAGCGGCAGAAATCCACTTTCCGAACAATGAAACTATTAGAGAATAAGACAGCCCTTGTAACGGGTGCAAGCCGCGGTATCGGCGAGGCGATTGCCATAAAGTTTGCCGAGCAGGGCGCTAATATAGCCTTCACCTACCTTTCATCAGCAGAGCGGGCCCAGGCGCTGGAAGAGAAGCTGGCGGGCATGGGCGTAAAAGCCAAAGGCTATAAGAGCGATGCCGCCGACTATGCATCCGCCGAGCAACTGACCAATGATGTATTAAAAGAATTCGGCAACATAGATATATGTGTGAACAATGCAGGTATATCGCGCGACAACCTGTTGCTGCGCCTGACCCCCGAGCAATGGGATGACGTAATCAACGCCAACCTGAAATCGGTATATAACCTGACCAAACAGGTAATACGCCCTATGATGAAGGCGCGGTCGGGCAGCATCATCAATATGAGCAGCGTAGTAGGGGTGAGCGGCAATGCCGGGCAGAGCAGCTATGCAGCATCGAAGGCAGGTGTAATCGGTTTTACCAAATCTATAGCGCTGGAGCTGGGCAGCCGCAACATACGGTGCAATGCCATTGCCCCGGGCTTTATTGAAACAGATATGACCGGCTACCTGAAAGACGGCGGTGCAGAACAGTGGTTCAGCAAAATACCCATGGCACGCTTTGGCAAGGTGGACGAAGTGGCCAATGTAGCCCTGTTCCTGGCATCGGATATGAGCAGCTATGTGACCGGGCAGGTATTAGGTGTATGCGGCGGTCTCGACACATAAAAACAAAAACCTATCTGATAGCTTATCAAAATATAAAGACCTAATTTTGCCAATTATAAAGAACGTATAAATGCAAAAAGTTCACGCTGCCATCACGGCAGTAGGCGGTTATGTTCCGGACTACGTGATGACCAACAAAGAGTTGGAAACCATAGTAGATACGACGGACGAGTGGATACAAACAAGGACGGGTATACTGGAGAGAAGGATACTGAAAGGAGAAGGCAAAGGCTCGAGCGATATAGCTGTAGAAGCAGCAAAAGACATGCTGAAAAAACGCGGTATTGGGCCTGAAGAACTGGACCTTATCATCTGCGCTACTACTACGCCGGATATGCAGTTTCCGGCTACTGCCAATGTAATAGCCGATAAACTGGGCGCGGTAAATGCCTTCGGCTACGACATCAACGCAGCCTGCAGCGGGTTCCTGTTCGCACTTACCACGGGTTCGCAATTTATAGAAACAGGTAAGTACAAAAAAGTAATGGTAATAGGTGTGGACAAAATGAGCTCCATACTTAATTACGAAGACCGCACTACCTGTATCATATTCGGCGATGGCGGCGGTGCCGTACTGCTGGAGGCCAATACTGAAGGATACGGCATCATCGATTCGAAGCTGCATACTGATGGCTCGGGCCGGGCATACCTGCACCAGAAAGCAGGCGGCTCAGTAAAGCCTGCTACTATAGAAACAGTGATGAACAAAGAGCACTTCGTGTACCAGGAAGGTAAGACAGTGTTTAAGTTCGCGGTGAAAAATATGGCTGAGGTGGCTGCCGAAATCATGGAGCGCAACAACCTGACAGCCGATAACGTAGCCTGGCTGGTACCCCACCAGGCCAACAAACGCATAATAGACGCTACGGCAGAACGTATGGGGCTGGATGAAAAGAAAGTAATGGTGAACATACAGCGCTACGGCAATACTACCAATGGTACATTGCCCCTATGCCTGTGGGAGTGGGAAAAACAACTGCACAAAGGCGACAATATTATACTGGCTGCATTTGGCGGCGGGTTTACCTGGGGAGCCACTTATATCAAGTGGGCGTATGATACGCAATAGTCGTGAGTCATAAGTCGTAAGTCATGAGTTGTTAGTGATTAGTAATAAGTTTTTTACGCAACAGGGGTTTTAATGGCCCCTGTTGTTTTTTTATATACATATACACATTGTCCTAAGAGTTTCGGGTTAATATTCTGATATTTGTATGTCCGCAGCTGCAAGTCAGCAATCAAAAACGGACGCATAAGGACTAACCCATTTGATGACACTGAAGCAGACATACCAATGCCGCAGCAGAATACTATTGTTTTGCCTGCTGCCGCTTCTGCTCTTTTCTCTGCACACACAAGCACAACTCAGCAACAGAATATACCGTACCCAACTGCTGAAAGACACCTTAATAGCCAATAATAACCGCGACTTCCTGTACAACAACGTCAACATTACCAACCTGACAGCAGACTCCATAAGCATACTGCTGACCATCAAAGCACCTGACGGCTGGGAACTGACCACCCAAAAAATAATGACGGTGAGCCTGCCGCCCAACCAGAACACGATTGTGAACCTGCGCTTACTGCCGTCCAAGTCCATAACATCGAACTGGGAAAATGTGGTGCTGGAATACCGGCTGAACCAGGGTATGGAAGCCCTGGCTGATACATTCAGGGTAAAGGTGCAGGAGTTTACCAAGTTCAAAGGGGTATTGCTCACTCCTAATATTGTACTGGGTGCTTACCAGAAGGACATTTCTTTTCCTGTGTATGTAAAAAATACAGGCAACGTGCCCAAAAAATATACCATTACCTACTATAACGCCCTGCTGAACCTGAACTATAAACAACCTTTGCTTCTCAACCCATCAGAAGATACTACCTATAAAATTCCGTTGAAACTGAGCGATGCGCAGTGGGGTATGCTGCGCAAAGAACTGATAAAGGTGCAGGTAGGAGTGGAAGATGGTGAAACCATAAACCTGATGCAGGAAATTTCGAAGATAGGGTACATGCTGAAAGAACATTCCTCAGCTTACCTGGATATGCCCCTGCAACTGGAAACAGGTATGACCGCACAGGGTGCAGACGACCTGCAATATTACGGAGCGCTGCACGGGCGTATTGATATCAGGGACAGGGAACGCATAGCGTTTGATGTGCGAAGTAAAACATATACCCAGGGGCAGTTCCAGGATAATGACATATACAGGATTGAATATGAAAGCCCCACCTGGGCGGCATCGGCAGGTAATATCATGCAGCTTACCGACTTTGTGATGGATGGCTACGGGGGCAGTGTATCGCGCAAATGGAAAAATGATGTTAATAAAATGAACGTGTACAGCCTGCTAAAGAGCCGGGTAGGTGACAGCAAGTTGTTTGGCGCAGACGCTACCTTTCTTGTAAAAGACAAGGTAACATTATACGAGGCATTGACCACCAACTTCGACGACAAAAAGGGCCTGTACAGCTATATGGTGAAGCAACAGGCATCGGCAAAGCTGACAGATGACATCAACGTGCGGGTGATGATGGGTGCAGGCCTGGAACAATCTACCAAAAACATACCCGGTGCGCCTAAACAACAAGTGGGTACATCGTTGGGTTATCACTTCGACTGGAACAGCAAGTTTTTTAATATTACATCTCACCTGGTCAGCAACAGTAATTCGTACCCCGGAGTATTTAAAGGCCAGCGCTCACAGAGCCATGATGTGCGTGCAGTGTATAACAAGGTATTCGTTGGTGGTTTTTATGATTTCAACCTGCGCAAGCAGAATATATACACCGATACGCAGCTTATATCTGATGTATTTAACCTGAAGACATCGAGCTACGGAGCCAAAACAGGGGTTGGTTTTAAAAACTCAAATATCACCTTCTCGGTAGGTAAACAAAGGCAACAACAAACTGACACAGGCACCGCTGCTATTTACGACTACAGGTTTATCAACCTGGCCGCATCGGTGATGTTTGGCGAAAGGTCTTATGCCAATATCAACAGCTACTATGGAACCGGCTCGCTGGCAGGCAGAGAAGCCACCACCAGCGTGAACGTGATGAGTAACCAGGGCTCGCTGCAAATCTATTTCGCGGGTTTATCCGCCCGTTATGACATTGGCCCCTACTTTTACCATGAATACCTGAAATATTTAGAAAGCCCAGCCGAATACAGGAGATTAGTACTGAGCCCCTACGCAGAACTGAACCTGTTCAAACGTAGCCTGGTGATACGTACACAGGTGAACTACAACAAATCTTTGCCATCGGGCGATGAAACATCGAATATATTGGGCAACCTGTTGTACCACAATTATAAACATGGCTTCGACTTCAACATCACCAGCATTGTGCCGCTGCACCAGGTGACAATAGAGCCCTACATTACCGCGTCGCTAAGGGTAAGGCTGAACGTGCCATTCCTGCCTGTGCGGAAGTATTACCAGCTAAAACTCGTGCTGTTTAAAGACGAGAATGTAAACGGAAGCATGGACGAAGGAGAAGGGCCAATAGCCGGACAGATGATAGCCCTGAATGATAACCTGTTTGTATCGGACGAAAGGGGCATCGTGATATTTAAAAACGTAGAGAAAAAGAGCTACAAGGCCGACTATGGATACACCAGCAAAATAAAAGGCTGGATACCTCAGGGTGGCACTATACAGGCATATACGATAACAGGCAACAGGACCATCTATGTGCCCTACAAGAAAAGTAAAGTATTATCGGGCAAGCTGAATGTAGTGCTGGACAAAAACTCTAACCTGGACTTTAAAGCAGGAAACATAAAAGTAACCGCTACCAGCAACGACTCTGTACGGGCATCCTACTCTACCCTGACTGATGAAAATGGTGAATTTTACTTTAACCTGCCGGCAGGTGTATATACCGTTGCACTCAGCGAAGTGGCTTTTGACGAGAACTTCAAACCCACGGAATACGCACAGCAGGCAGACTTGCTGAACAACGATGAAAAGACCGTGTACTTTGAAATAAAACAGAAACGCAGGGCCATAAACATCCGGAAAAAATAGCCTATGTAAACAAAATGTTAACAGGATGTAAAACGAAAGTTAACCGTTAACAGATACTTGTATGCGATGACAGATGTTTACATTTTTGCCACCAGAAACAAAACATCATCGCATAAATACATTTACAAATGAACAGACAAATCGTTATTTTCTCCCGTGTGGCCGGGTATGCAGTAAACAGAGCCTTAAGTCCCGTAAACAGGGCTAAATCTGCAGACAGGGTGCAACTGCTGATTAACAATATGAACCTGATTAACCAGTCGCTGATGGCGATGGCCGTGAAGATGATGCAGAAAGCACAGAAACAAGAAGATATAGATTCGGAAGAACTGGCAACTAACCTGCACGAAATCATTCATTTGTCCCTGGTGTCTTATGCCAAAAGAGCGCATTAACCTTGCAACATAAACAGGACCATAGCGCCGGCTGTATACAGCCGGCGCTATATTTTAGAATAAAAAAGGGGCTCAACGCCCCAATTCAGATAGTTTAATAACAGAAACAAAGAAAATTCCCGCCAGACTGATTAACGCAAACAACATAGCTGCGATTGTCAGCAATGACTTCGGTTCGTACTTTTTAAGCATGGGTGACAATGTTTTAATAAAAAATGTATGTATCTAATTGATAGAGTATGTGGGTAGATGACAAAGATACTATCAAAATCAATTCATTATATTATTTCGGCATGAATTATATGAGAAATCCGTATGAAATTCCCCTTTTAGCAGCCCATTATTTATCTTTGCAGCGATTTTTTCATTATTAACACTTAAAAAATATACTATAAATGAAAGTAACAGTTGTGGGTGCGGGTGCTGTAGGCGCTACTTGTGCTGATAATATTGCCCGTAAGGAGCTTGTGGATGAATTGGTGCTGGTGGACATTAAAGAGGGTTTTGCTGAAGGTAAAGCGCTGGATATTACCCAAACGGCTTCGTTGCTGGGTTTTGACACCAGGGTAACCGGCGTTACCAACGACTACACCAAAACAGCAGGGTCGGATGTGTGTGTTATTACATCGGGCATACCCCGCAAACCGGGCATGACAAGGGAAGAGCTGATAGGCACCAATGCCAAAATAGTGGAAACTGTTGCTAAAAACCTGCTGGAACACTCGCCCAATACTATCATTATAGTAATATCCAACCCTATGGATACCATGACCTACCTGGCGCTGAAAGCTACAGGCCTGCCTAAAAACAGGATTATAGGAATGGGTGGTATACTGGATAGCGCACGCTTTAAGTGCTACCTGCAAAAAGAACTGAACTGCTCGCCCAACGACCTGCACGCAACAGTAATAGGCGGCCATGGCGACACTACGATGATACCATTGACAAGGCTGGCTACACTGGCAGGTGTACCGGTATCATCTTACCTGTCGGCAGAGCAGCTGGAAAATATATCTGCAGCTACCATGGTGGGCGGCGCTACGCTGACCAAACTGCTGGGTACATCAGCATGGTACGCGCCCGGTGCTGCAGGAGCCGCACTGGTAGAGAGCATCATCCGCGATGAGAAGAAAGTGTTCCCCTGCTGTGTGTACCTGGATGGTGAATACGGACAGAAAGATATATGCCTGGGCGTGCCTGTAGTAATAGGCAAAAGCGGCTGGGAAAAAATTATCGATTACAAGCTGGATGAAGCTGAACAAGCTAAATTCATTGCATCGGCTGAGGCAGTTCGTAATATGAACGAAGTGCTGAATACACTGGTGTAATCAGGCAATAACTATAAAAAATAAAGCGCCGTCAACATATATTGACGGCGCTTTTTGTTGCTTCAATAATAAGCCCTTAATATATCTTGTTGCGGGAACCTTTGAATTCCTTAGGGCGAACAATAGTGAACACCCTGGAGATGTTGAAGCCGAGGTGTATTGCACCCAACTTGTCAAACCTCCACTCTCCCGGTGTTTGCCCTATGTACGCACGCTCTGTCATAGCGCGCGAGTTGCTCAGCATCAACTGGAATACGTGGCCACCTGTTTCTATATCCACACCTACAGATAATACGTTTCTGTAACCCAATTGTTCCGTACCCGGCACACGGTAATAATACTCACCATTCAGCGTTACCCGGTTAGACAGTTTTATTCTTCCGCCTACACCCAGGGCCACCAGGTCGTTAGGTTCAGCCGTAGTAGGTACCAGGTTGTAGTGTATATGCGTGGGCATCAACTGTAGCGACAACCACTTGTTGAATTTGCGTGCTAACAGTAATTGGTTAACGTAATACAGCCTGTTGCTGAAGAAGTACTCCTGGCCGGTAGGTAATACAGGGGCAGGCAAAGATTGTACACTGATGGCACCCATATAGCTGAGGGTGAGCGGGCTACCTTTGCCCTCCTCTACCTGTCGCAATATTTTTGCTTTGAAGAAGCCATCATACTCTTTCATGAAAGAGTTGCGGCCAAAACCCACCATCAGCCAGTTGGTAATACCATAATCGAAACCGATACGGGTGTTGGCATCATCCAGCCCGAAAAAAGTGGAAGTACCCGCATTGAGGGCACCGAACCGGTGGTTGACACGAAAATCCAGTACACCTTTGCCTGTGTTCTCAATGCTATGGCCTGTCACCAGCCTGGTAGTTTTGAAAGTGGCAGTAGTGTATGTCTTTTTTGCCGGTTCGTCCTGATCCAGCAATTCCATCAGGTTGGCATCGTCATCATCATTAGGTTTCTGCTTTAGTTTGTCGTCCTGTGCATACAAATTGCCACAGGCAACCAACATGGAAGCAGCCATTAAAAGGACATAAGAAACGCGCATAATGTGTGTATTGAAGTTTAAAATTGCTTATTTTTTTTCTAAAATGCTATTTACAGTCACCTCTATTTCTTTAGCAATCTTGTTTTCCATGAGGCCCGGAATTTTTATCTCGTGGTCTTGTGGCACCACTTTGAAATCACTATTCACGGTTACTGTTTTATCTTTTACTACAATCGTACCCGGCAGTGTAATATCTCTTGTTACTCCATGAACTGTCAGTTTGCCTTTAGTTGTTACATTATAGGTGCCGTTTTTGCTAAAGTTCACTTTATCCATGTCGGTAATTTTACCTTTATACTCAGCCTTGGGATACTTGCTACTTTCCATGTAGTTTTCGTTAAAGTGTTCCTGCATCAATGCTTTTTCAAACTTGAAACTCTTTATTGGCACCTGGAACACAAAATCGCCTGTAGCTGCATCTAATACTGCAGCAGTTTCGTTGTTAAACGCTTCAATATTTTCCAGTGGTGTAGATGAGAAGAAAGTCACCTTACCTGTACGTGTCATATACTTTTGTGCATAGGCAGTTGTCATACCACACACCAGTACTGCCGCTAACATCAACTTTTTCATACCTGTCATTTTTATATTTAAATACTATTCAAAAACTATTCCTCAATTATTGCGGCATACCTGCGTTTACCCATGCAGATATTTGCGAAATTTTGCAATCGTCCATTTTGGTCATACCCTTGGGCATTTGCAGGTAACCGGTTTCGTGCCTGATAGCACCTAACAGCCTGCCCGTATTTACAGATGTAACAATACCGTTATAATTGCTCAAATCGTGGTTAAAAGATTTAGTAACCGCATCGTGACAGCCAGCCAGGGCGCAGTTTTGGCTGAATATAGGTTGTACTTTGGCAAAGGTCATATTTGCAGTATCGCAGCCCCCCCCTGATGTAGAGGGCGAAGGATATAAATCACTCTCCTTATCGTTGTAACAGCCTACCAGTAGTAACATAGCTAATGGGAATATTAATTTTTTCATAATTTATAATGTTGCTAATAAAAATATGTTAAATCAGTCAATAAATTGTTTGCCACATTGTATTAATTATTCTGAGCGCCTGCACCCACCCATTTTTCTATCTTCTTTATTTCACAATCGCTCAGCTTGTTGCTACCATAAGGCATTGCCGTAAATCCCGTTTCGTGCCTGATAGCCCCCAGCAACCTGCCACTATTCACAGCAACTGATGCCCCTGTATAAGTGTCCAGCAAAATCCCTTTTTGTGCTGATGCCCCACTGTGGCAGCCTTTACAGTATTTATCAAATATGGGTTGGATATCTGCAGCATAAGCAAACTTAGCTGTATCGCAGGGCGAACCGCAACCGGTAGTGTTTTTTGCACCTTCATTTATCCACCTGCGTATCAGGGTAATCTGTGCCGATGTGAGGGGACTATTAGGGGGAGGGGGCATTATTTTATCCGCTTTGTCCTCGGTAATTTTCTGGTACAATTCAGTAGCGCCCGCATTACCGGGTACAAATTCTTTTGAGACAATCGAATTATAATCAGTAAACTGGAAACCTTCTGACCTGGTAACAGCATCGTGGCAGCCCGGTATCGCACAATTGGAAACGAATATGGGTAGAATATCCCTGGTAAAGCAAATACCCGTATCCACATTGTTACCCCCACCGGTAGTGTCAGTGCCGGTATTATTGCCCGGGCTTGTAACGGCAGGCACAGGTGTGTCCCCTTTGTGTTTACAAGCAGCAATTAATAGTAAACATGAGCTTACCATAACCAATGGTTTCAATACTGTTTTCATACCGTTATTATTTGTTTGTTTGTTTTGTTTGTATGTTACTGTACCAATACACAACCGCTCAGCAATACACCAAACAGGCTGCTACCGGTACACTTACCCTTTACTGTCAATATTTCTCCTACATTAGCTTTAACGTCTTTATCCCTCATCGTACATTGTACGGTTGCCATCGGGTCGTCACCTGCAAGTATCACTACCAACCCTCCATCCTGGTTTTGCTGTGTTTCGGTCACAGTGCCTTTTACCGTAATTGCCTGGTTAAGGTATTTTTCGTTGGCTTTAGCCTCGTCATTGCTGAAAGCGCCTGCCAGTTCAGACACAGTCATTTCAATACCTTTGGTATTCTCTATTTGCTCATGTGGTTTGTTCCACATGTATGCACCCACACCAACACCTATCAACACGCCTGCCAGGATAACTAATAATATGATTTTCCCTTTTTTCATAAGCATAAAAGTTTTCTGTAAATCAGCAATGTAAAAGTATTAATACGCTTCTATTTATATGACTAAATTGTGACGAAGTGGTATATAAGGGGGATGAAGCCGTATTTTGCCATTTTTATAGTTCGCCGGCCAGCCATAATTTAAACCCCGCGCTGCGTTCAGAACTGACAAGGGGGGGGTCCTTCACTTCGGGCTGCAGCTTTACCAGCACCCTGGCTTTACTATATGTTTTCATCTCTTTAATAGCTTTTAACGATATAATATATTGCCTGTTAATACGAAAAAACTGCTCAGGGTCCAGCATCTGCTCCAGTGCATCCAGGTTATTATCAATCGGGTATGTGCGGTCTTCGGCCATCCGCGCAAAAGTGCCTTTATTCTCACTGAAAAAATAGGCTATATCTTCTGTAGAAATGGTTTTAATGTTGTCACCAAAACGAATAAGGAAACGCTTTTTGTATTCCGGTTGCTTCAACGCTTCCAGTAACTTTTCCTGCTTATCATCAGATATATTGAACATCTTTTTCAAATCGTTCAATTTATCCAGGGCCTCCTCCATGTCTTCTGATTTTATTGGCTTGAGTAAATAGCCGACACCCGATGCTTTAAAAGCTTCTATAGCGTATTGGTCATAAGCTGTAGTGAATATAATTGGTGCGTCAATTTTCACCTGCTTCAACAAATCGAATGCGGAGCCATCGGCCAGGTGGATATCCATAAAAACAATAGCCGGCATGGCATTGTCTTCAAACCATTGTTTCGCCGTACTAACACTATCGTGGTGCGCAGCTATCTCTGCTTCAGGCAATAATTCGCCCAACAGTTTTACCAGTCTTTTATATGCCGGCAATTCGTCTTCTATGATTACTACTTTCATATCAGTGGTATTATTACAATAAATTCATTGTTTTTCATGTAGGTGACAACCGGGCTTTTCGTATACAATCCATAGCGTTTCCTGATGTTGGCCAGGCCCAGCCCCGCACCCTTCTCTTTACTTATTTTAGGCTGGTAGCTGTTGCTGATAGTTAAATGTTCCTCCTCTGCTGTAAACTTTACTATTAATGGTTTTGCCCTAGATACAATATTGTGTTTAATAGCATTTTCCAGCAGCAATTGTAATGCCATAGGCACTACTTTTTTAGTTTTTTTAAGCTTTTCAGGTATATCAATTACTAACTGCAACGCATCCCCGAAGCGGCTCTTCTGTATGTAGATGTAATTTTCAAGTATCTCCCACTCTTCGGCCAGAGTTATCAGGTCTTTATCTTTGTGCGAAAGCATGTTGCGATATAAATCGGACAACTGCGTGGTATACATCATGGCGGAAGACTTATCATCTTCAATAAGTCCGGTAAGGGTATTCAGGCTGTTAAAAAGAAAATGCGGGTTAACCTGGCTTTTCAGATGTTCATATTCAAACATCATACGCTCGCGCTGCAACGACGAGAGTTTGCGCAGGTTTCGTTCCCTGGTACGGATATAAGTGTATGAAACACCCCATACCAACCCTACAGCCAGCAATATAAACCACCATTGCTGCCAATAAGGGCGTGCTATAGAAAAGCTGTAATGTGCTTCTCCATATCCTGTAAACAAGGCATTCATAGATACCTGAACAACAAATTTATAATCTCCGCTGGGCAGTTGTGGAAATGTAACAGACTCATCCCTGGTATGTATCCATTCTTCGTTATATCCTGCAAGTTTATACCTATAAAAAAGCTGCTCAGGATTAGCAAAATTAACACCATCGTACTTGAACGTGATGTGGTTTTCAGCATAGTTAAAATGTTCTCTTTCCAGGTATGTTTCGCGAAAGAACGTATTCAGCGAAGTAATCTTTACTGATGGAGTGATATTGACCGGGTAAGTATATTTTTCAAAACACACCAACCCATCCTGATAGGGTATATACACATTGCCCGCAGTGTCGGTGGCTACCAGGTTAAGGGTGGAGGAGACACTGTCTATACCAATACCCAGCCGGCGTTCAAAATGCCTGAACATGCGGCTCTTTTTTTGCCATTCTTCTATCCCTTTTGCATGTACTACCAGCATAGATCCATTGACTGTGTGGCTTATAGCAGATATTCTTAAGCTCTGCAATCCATTATCATTATCCAGCGATTCCCATTTTATACCATTATACACCAGCAGGCCTTTATTTAAGGTGCTGGCCCAGATTCTGCCGGATGCATCTTCTGTAATATTATACGCAACATTGCTGACCATACCCGACGCACTATCCCACAGCGTGTATTTACCATCAGTATATTTACATATACCTGCACCATCGGTTGCCATCCAGGTATTTTTCTTGCGATCGTGGTATATTTTATACACGTAATCGCTGCCGATACCTGTGTTTTTGTTGTGCAGCTTTACCAGAGACAAGTTATTACCCGCTTCTATTTTCAACTCCTCTACACCATTAAGCCCCGCTATCCACAGCCTGTCGTCAACACCGGATATGTCCAGCACACTTTCATTTTCCAACGGGCTAATACCTGTTATCTTCCGGAAATTTTTATGGTCAGCAGAAACCCAAAGCCCGTCACCAAAGGTACCTACCCACAGTATGTCATTTTTATCGCAATACAGATGCGTAACAGGCGAAGATGACATGTACCTGAGTTGTAATTGCACGTCACCCCCCGTAAGAGATATATTGTATAGTTTTTCTTTTTGTGCCAGCCACAATTCTGTATCGCCGTCGCACACCATAGCCGTTACATCCTGCAGCGCAAAAGGTGCAGAAAATGGCAAAGCTGAAATATACTCCGCCGTTATCACCTTCAGGCCGGTATTGGTAGCACACCAGATATTGCCTGTACTGTCCATGAGTAGCTTATACAATCTCTGCCTGGGGTATTCATAAGCTTCTATCTCCAGTTTCTCTTCACCTACCAGGCGCAGCTTTAACAGGTAGCCATTTTGTGTACATACCCATGCCCGGTCATTTCCTATCGGGAGTATATCGTTTACCTGCCCCCATTGCCATGGCTTATCAGCAACCGGTGTCCATGTTTGCCTGGTTTTGCTGCAATACAAAGCAATACCCCCCTGGTGGGTACCCAGCCAGCTCCAATGTTTACCCTGCATGGGTTTTATTACCCTTACTATATTATCGGGCAATTCATTGGCAGTAGTGTAATGAGTGACAGATAGTTTATTTTCATTGAAAATTATTTCATTAATACCCTGGTCGGTTGCTGCCAGCATTACATTTTTTGCGGGCGAAATAATACTGTACACATAATCATCACTCAGGCCATTGGCCATGGTATAGGGTGTGCAATAGCCATGATGTATAAAGAAAATACCCTGCCCTACCGTAGAAAGGATAAATATATTATCTGCCAACACCTGTATGGCAGATATTGCTTCTGCGGGCACATTGCCCTGCAGCTTTTTCATCCTGAAGGTGACACCGTCCCATGTGCCTAATTCCCCGTTGCCAAAGCCAATAATTTTATTTTCTCCTGCTATAGATATTGCTGTAACAGGGATATCCGTCTTTGTTTTTACTTGCAAAAACGACCGTCCATTATAATAAAAAAGGCCATCGTCTGTGCCCAGCCACAAATAGTTGTGCTTGTCTTGTACCAGGCAATTTACTTTTACAGCTACGTTAGTTTCGTTCAGCCATATATCTTTGCTGAAAGGCTGCCTTGCCTGCGCAACAGTGCATTTAAGCAAAAGCACCCACACCACTACTATATACTGCAATAGCCTATACATCAGGGTTGTTGTTCTAACAATAGCATTTTTACATTAATATACACTTCGGTAGCCAGCTTGTCATTTACTACCCTGGGGATTTTTATATCATGGTCTGCCAGCGCCACCCTGAAATCTGACACCACATCCATACTACCATTCCGGGTTACCACCTCAGCATATATTATCCGGTCCCTGCTTACCCCATGTATATCCAGTTCGCCCTTGGCCCGTATAGTATATTTCCCATCCCGCGAGAGGTCAACATCCTCAATTATTTTACCGGAAAAGCTTATGTCGGGAAACCTGAAACTCTCCATATAGTTTTCATTAAAATGCTCTCGCTGCAAGGGGCTGTTGAAGCCCTCAAATGATGCAACTTCCACCTTAAACGCAAACTGTTTCTTACTGCCGTTCACTAATCCCTTCAGTTTCTTAGAAGTGGCTTTAATTAATTCGTTCGGGGCGTCGGAATTCAACGTTATAGTGCTTTTCTGCACCTTGTAGACCGTCTGGGCTACGGTACTGTCCATAAAGAACAGCATCGTTAGCAACATACATAAACGAAACAGCAACATAGGTATTAAAAATACACTATTATCGCCGCAAGGTCAATATAATTCCTCCTTTACGGGATTTTAAGGTGATGAAACCGAATTTTTTACATCTTGACAAAAACAGAGCGGGATGTTTTCTTATTAGCATATTCCACTTCCACTATATAGGTAGCCCTGGCCAATACGCTGATGTCGACCTGTAAATTATGTGATAATAATATAGTTGCATTGTACACAGTATTGCCGGCCATATCCATTATCCTTACATGCCCAAAATCTTCGTTTGAGAATATGTTGAGCATATCTCCTGACGAAATGGGGTAAACTGTTAGGTTTTTATCCATATAGGGGCTGTCTGCCGGATTATGCTGACAAAAGTGGGAAAACAATTATTTAGAAAACATACCTTATGCGGGGTATGTATATCTACGTGCTACTGGGTATGCTTTATCAGTTATCCAGTTTTATTTCCAGTATTTTGGGCCAGTTTTTACCTGTTACAAAGATTCGGTTATTTTCTTTATCGTAAGCAATACCATTCAATACTTCCGGCATATCTTCATTGTAGCTCCGGGGCGGGATACCTGCCTGCGTACGTATGTTGCGCAGGTCTGAACGTGCAATTACCCTGCCCGTTTTGGGGTCAATTTTCAAGATAGTATCTGTTTCATATTGGTTTGCATAAATATACCCGTTGATATATTCCAGCTCGTTGATATTGCTTACAGCCCCATACTGGTCTCTCACCTCTATACGTTTTACCTGCTTCAATGTGGCCGGGTCGAGGAAGTACAGGTAAGGTGTACCGTCGCTGTATACCAGGTGTGTACTGTCATTGGTCAGCCCCCATCCTTCGCTTGTTTCTAACGCAAATGTGCCTGTTAATTTAAATGTCTTCTTATCCAATATCAGCCCTGTCTTTTCGCGCCAGGTGATAACGTATATTTTATCACCCATTACGGTCAGGCCTTCACCAAAATATTTATCGTCCAGCTTGTACTCTTCTAATATTTTTCCGGTTTCCAGCTCGTACTTATACACGTATGATTCGCCATAATGGCCAGTACACTCGTACATATACCCATCTACATACTGCAGCCCCTGCGTATATGCATCAGTTTTATGCGGATATTGCTTCAGTAACGTATAAGGTATATTAGGGGTGAGGGCTACGTTTGTTTCAGGTTGGTCGGCATTTACTTGCTGCTCCTGTTCAGCCTCTCCTTTACATGAACCGAAAGCCAATGCTGACGACAGTAAAATGATGCAGATATACAATTTATTCATCAGGCAATATATATTTTCCGGCCCAAAAATAAGCGCAAGGGATTAGTACACAAAATATTAAGTTGAATGAGTGGCATTTAGCGTTCTATACTTTTTCGCACCAACAGGTAATATGGTTGCGGATAAATGACGCCTGTTGAATCCGTTGTGACCCGGCTATAAAATAAGGTATCATTAGCCAGGGTAGTTTTATTGAGCCATGGCAATAAATCGTTACTCAATACATAGCTATCAGCTTTTTGTATTACCCTGAGCCACATACGCTGCGCTGACATGTCCATCGTAAATGCGAGGTTGGTGGTGCGGGGGTTATTGGGCGTATCCACAAAACTATGTTTTATAGTATGAAACCTTGTTATAACAAAGCTTTGTACACGCTCACGCTCTGTAAGGCTACCCCATACAGACAATCCTAAAGTATCGAATGCGTCTACCGCCTCCCACCTGGTAGACAGGCCGTCGCCATCCAGGCATATCAGCATTTCATTGCGTTGCTGCCCGTTTATGATTATGGGATAATCCTGCTGCTCACCATAATAGTCTATAGATTGTAGTTGTGGTTTCCCGGATGCATCTGTCTGCATCCAACTGCTTCGCCTGTAATCTTTAGTATGCCAGTCGTACCGGTACCGATAGGCATCTTTCAGGTCGGCGCGGGGTATTACCAATGTGTCTGATGGCGGCAGGACCATCTCCAGGATATGTGGCTGTGTACCCGTGGTAATATCCAGGCCACTGAATGTGATATAAACAGAGTCTTGTACCTGGTTGATGATGATAGCTGAGGCATTGCCTTTGATACCTTCAGGCTGAGGGGTATTTACCGTTTCTTTCTTCTTGCAGGAGAAAAAGACCCCAACGGTTACAAATATGAGAATAGCTGTTGTCAGGCGCATAATGCTAAATTAAGGGTTTCAACAGATAGAGAACGTGCGGTAAAGAAATTTATTGTTAACGGTAAATAGCAGGCCAATCAGTCGTGCGATTTAACAAGTGCTAATCAACCGTAGTATACACCCCAAAGTAGTAACCCCACAATTTATCGTCCTGTGTATCTGTATATCTGTGCCACCTGTACATGACGATACTATCACTATTGAAATAGTATGCGATGCTTACATTACCAGTTGCCCAACCATTATAGTATGAAATATACTGCTCATAAGATGCGTTTATCGCTGAATAAAAACCGACTGAATACCAGTAATCATCGGGGAAAAATTTCTCCTCGTCTACTTCTATTTCATAATCTGAAATGACATTGAGTGCAAAGGAAGTATCAAACTCCCTTACCGAAGCCGGATTCGGATTACCCGGCCCATTTTGCATTGCTCCTTTGTCATTATGTATCATACGCACGTGCCATCGTCTTTCTTTCTTCAGTCTTTCCGTACCCACTATAATGTTCATATCCCTTTCAAGCATAAATACAGTATCGGGTGTAATTACCCGCACAGAAACTTTGTAGGCACCCGGTTTGTCGTAGGCATGTGCAGGCTTCAATTCATGCGATGTAGTATTATCACCAAAATCCCAATAGGTTGAGGTGACGTTGTCAATGTTTAGACCATATCGTACAGGCGACATGATGTACAATTTTCCTTCGGTAATAATATCCGGCATGTAAAAAGTGTCAATAGTTAATTCATTGGTATATATGCCTGGTTTTTTCTTTTTGCAGCCTATTATTATTAACACACAAAGGCATGCGAGCCATATACCGGCTTTTAAGAACGTATTCATAAAGAGTGTGATTTGGTGATGTATAAATGTCTTCTACCTGAAAACGTAATCTTATATCATATATTGCCTGAATATAAAAAGAAAACCCGCTCAAAAGAGCGGGTATGTGTTTGTTTTGTTTGCCTGGGCATCTTTATTATAAAAGCGTAGTGGGACACACGTATTCTGAAACATCAAATTTGCCTGTTTCTTTTATGGCCCCGAAACCACCTTCCACATTAATGAGATTGTCAAAACCACGCGCTTTGAGTATTGAGGCGAATATCATAGAACGATACCCACCGGCACAGTGTACGTACCAGGTTTTATCAGTATCTACTTCTGACATACTATCGTTGATGTAATCGAGTGGTACATTTTTAGCCCCTATAATGTGTTCGCTATCGTATTCACTCTTTCTGCGCACGTCCATAATATCCGTGTGCTCTTTCTGAGACAGTGCAGCAAACTCTTCAGCACTTATTGACCTGATAGCGTCTGTATCTTTACCGGCGCTTTTCCAGGCATTGTAACCACCCTGCAGGTAACCCAAAACATTGTCGTAACCAACACGCGCCAGCCTGATAAGCACTTCTTCAATTTGGTCTTGCTCTGCGATTATCAATATCTCCTGCTTTACATCGGGTATCAGTGCACCTACCCATGGGGCAAAGTTGCCATTGATGCCAATGTTTATGGAATTAGGGATAAAGCCTTTGGCAAATACATTCGCATCACGGGTATCCAGCACTACTGCACCTGTTTCATTGGCTGCGGCTTCAAAAGCATCGGGGCTCAATGCATGTTGCCCACGCTCCAGTACCACATCTATACTCTCATACCCTTGCTTATTCATCATCACATTCATGGGAAAGTATTTTGGGGGAGGTGTAAGCCCTGTAGTTACTTCTTTTGCAAACTGCTCCCTTGTCATGGGTTGCAGGGCATAGTTAGTCTTCTTTTGATTGCCCAATGTATCTGTAGTTTCTTTGCTCATATTTTTACCACAGGCACTACCGGCACCATGTGCGGGGTAAACAATAATATCGTCGGCCAGGGGCATTATTTTGTTGTGCAGAGAATCGTACAAGGTTTCGGCCAATTGCTCTTGCGTCATATTAGCAGCTTTCTGTGCCAGGTCGGGGCGGCCTACATCGCCAATAAATAATGTATCGCCGCTGAACAGTCCCGTATCTTTACCATTTTCGTCTGTCAGCAGGAAGCAGGCACTCTCCATAGTATGGCCGGGCGTATGCAATACTTTAATAGTTACATCACCCAATTTGAACACCTGGCCGTCTTCTGCTACCAATGCATCAAAACCCGGTTGAGCCGTTGGGCCATATACTATCTGCGCACCGGTTTTCTTTGCCAGGTCAAGGTGCCCAGACACGAAATCGGCATGGAAGTGTGTTTCCAGTACATACTTGATTTTTGCACCGCTTTTTTCTGCACGATCTATATATGGCTGCACTTCGCGCAAGGGGTCTATCACTGCTGCCTCTCCATTGCTTTCAATATAATAAGCGCCTTGTGCCAGGCAGCCTGTATAAATCTGTTCTACTTTCATAATATTTGTTTATTAAGATTTTTATTAAACGTTACTATATGGTTTTCCTGGCGAGGTAAAAGTCAATCATTTCATAATCGCTCTTTTCTCGCGCTTCCATTTCTTCTACAGTCTTGGGCGGGGGAACTATTACCTTGTCTCCGGGCTCCCAGTTAAGCGGTATTGCTACTTTATGCTTGTCACTGGTTTGCAACGCCGCCAATACCCTCTTTATTTCAGCCATGTTACGCCCCACATTCAACGGATAGTACATGATTAACCTGATTTTCCCGGTCGGGTCTATGAAGAATACGGCACGTACAGCGGCTGTTTCACTCTCACCGGGTTGCAGCATACCATATAGTTTAGCCACCTTCATGTCTATATCAGCAATGATGGGAAATTTCATCAGGATACCCAGGTTCTTTTTAACATTATTTACCCAGGCAATGTGTGAGTGTATACTGTCTATACTTAAACCTATCAATTTGGTATTCTTCGAGGTAAAGTAATCTTCTTCAGTTGCGAAAGCAGAAAGCTCGGTAGTGCATACCGGGGTGAAATCTGCCGGGTGCGAAAACATAATTACCCAGCTGTCTTTATTATAATCGCTGAATTTCAGCTTTCCCGTTGTTGTCAGCGCTTCGAAATCGGGCGCTTGATCGCCGATACGCGGCATGGTCATTACTTCATTCATATCTCTGGTGTTTTTAAAACTTTAACGAAACTACTTTATAATTCATCCGCAGCTTATGATTATTGTCAGCATTAATTTTGACAATTGTCAGGTAAGCAACGACAAGCAAAAATGAACAGTTTTGCGCATGATAAATGACACCTTTGTTACAGATAGCTTAAAACTGTGATTGTGTAACATTTATCACCTTTTTTGAAGATGATAATGCGGATATTTGCATAACATACATTCAAAACCTATTGAACAATGGCACAAAGTTTTAATGACCTAATAAATGCTGACAAACCGGTTCTGGTGGATTTTTCGGCAGAATGGTGCGGGCCGTGTAAAATGATGGCACCCATACTGGCAGAATTAAAAAATAAGATAGGCGATAAAGCCAATATTATCAAAGTGGATGTAGACCGCAACCAGGGTGCAGCACAGGCTTATGGTATCAGCGGTGTGCCTACTCTGATATTGTTTAAAAGCGGGCAGGTAAAGTGGCGCCAGAGTGGCGTAGTACCTGCTAACCAGTTGCAGAAAGTGGTAGAGCAGTACGCATGATTTAAAATAATAAAAAGCATACTTAATGAAAAGAATGATGAATAAAACCCTTGTATTGGCTGCAGCATTATCGCTGAGTTTCTTTGCCTGCAACTCAAGCCCCAAAGGCAATGAGTTGAACCCCAATGCCTTTAAGGCAGGATTGAATGATAAAAAAGACGAAATCCTGCTGGATGTACGTACCGCAGGTGAGTACAACGACGGGCACATTAAAAACGCCTTAAATATAGACTGGTATAGCCCCGACTTTAAAGAGCAGGTAGGTAAGCTGGATAAAAGCAAGCCGGTATTTGTGTACTGCAAGTCGGGCGGAAGGAGCGGACAGGCTGTACAGATGTTGAAGGGAATGGGGTTTACCGAGGTGTACGACCTGGATGGGGGTATTACCCGCTGGAAAAATGAGGGTATGGCATTGGATAACGGAGAGGCCTCTAAATTACAGGGCCTTAACCTGGAAGAATATCAAAAACTACTGGATACAGACAAGCTGGTATTGGTAGATTTTTATGCTACATGGTGCACTCCGTGCAAGAAAATGGACCCGTTTTTGAAGGAAATAGCTGAGGAAAAAGCAGGTATTTTAGAGCTGAAAAAGATAAACACGGATAAGAATACAGCCATCGCCCAACACCTGAATATAACCGGCATACCCACTATTTTAATGTACAAAAACCAAAAAATGGTGTGGAGCCATATAGGCTATATAGGAAAGAGTGAATTATTAGAAAAAATAACTACCTTTAATTGATTTTCGTATCGTTTACCTGTTACATACAGAAAGCCCCGTTTTTACGGGGCTTTTATATTGGGAATAAGCTGTTGTGCGGGTGCTTTACTGTCTTTGCTTTTGCATAATTACCCATTCTGTGTAATCCGGCCCGTACCCATAGTTCTCATTGCTCTCCAGGATGCACTTGTCTATATTTAACTCATAAATTTTCATATAAGTAGTATCGGCACCATACCCGTAATCTGTAATCATACGAATGTTTTTATCGTTGTTTTCCAGCTTCCAGGTAAAATTATCTGTTTCTGAGCTGGAATCGTAGTAGGAGTACCAACTGGTATATCCAGTACCATCTGTACTAAAGAAAATGGAAAGCTCATCGCCGTATCCGGCGGATTCTTTTTCCTGCTCATCCAGTTTTTTATTCCTGTTGTCGTCGTAGGCAAAATGTGTAACCAGCCATTTCCCAGCCAGGTATTCAGTTGTGCCTGGTACAACATTTGGTTTCTCTTTTTTGCAGGATGTAAGCAAGAATCCTGAAAACAACAAAAGTGTAAGTGCGGTAAAAATTTGCTTTGTCATAAAGGTTTTGGTTTTTTAATTT
>CALEZD010000011.1 GCA_937928385.1 uncultured Bacteroidota bacterium | reverse complement strand
ATTTCCGAGCAAGACACATTGGCATGTTTTTTAATGTGGCACACGTATTGATATAGAAGAAATAAATATCCGCTGAGTTTAGTCTCCTATTGGGGTTCGAAAGAGGATTATGGTAATAGACCGACCACCTCGTGGGGTACTTGCCCAAAAACTAAATCAAGAAGTAGCTTATAAGCTATCATCCATAATGATTCCGGTCTCGGAAATATTTCCACAATTATACGTAAGGAATAAACCAATGTGGAGCTATGAAAATTATTATATATGCCAAATATTAGCACTTACTTTAGACTTAGAGCAAGGCAGACCAACCTTGATTTTGTGGATATAGTTCTGGAAGATGACAACTTGCTCTTTATTGATCCAAGGCTTATCGAAAGTTCAACTCGTCCTGGTGACCGTCAAATGAAAAATAGCCTAGCCACGTTCTTTGGTAACTTTATGTCAGCAATTGTAACTGGTAACAGAAATCGAGTTTTGGCTCTTTTAGGGGGGATTCAAGAACCGAAAGAAACACGTTTAGGTTATGGTGATGCCAATTCAAATGGACGATCTGCAGGTAACAAACTTAAAGAGGATTTAGTCGATGCGATAATGGCGAATCCAGTAATGGCACGAAATATCATCACCAACCTTAGCAATATACCATTCTTCGTTCCGAACATAGGAATAGACAGGATGTCTGATATCACAACTAAGGTTATTAAGCGGCAACTAATAACTTTCACACAGCGGCAATGTATTTTACATGGCATTCCAACAGTACCTGTACTACAAACTGGCATATTCAATCATGGAACAGTCCAGTGGACTCAAGGAAACGAGAATTTGCCGGTCTTTAATGATGGTGGTGTTGATAAACCGATAATATTTGTACCCAAACACCTTGTGTGTAGATCTACCGATGCTAGTTCTGGTTTCAATTCCTTTTTCCGTTTTGCACGTAATTATATCTTGGATAATGGACCAGCAAGATTTTACCGTGGTGTGCCGAGAAACGGGAAAGGCAACACTATTAAGAAAAAGGACTTCGATGCGACACTTGGTCCTAAAAAGGATGAGTTGACAAAATGGGTACTTAGTCAACCTCAAATTATTGGTGACCACTGGAATCAATCTATTGGCAACGTACGACCTCTATCAGATGCTGAGATCGGCACCATAGTATATTAATTGTTTTTAAAGAGTACATTCAGAAAAGTTGACTGAACATATTTATCATAATCACAAAATCAGGCATATAAATATTGCCTGATTTTGTGATTATATCGTTCAATAAAAGTATAAACCATACCTAAAATAACCCTCTGTCTGGGTATGCATAAGGCTCCTTTACCTGTGGGTTGTTGTACAGTTCCAGGTCGCGGGGGTTTACTTTCATCACGGGGTGTGCCTGTAGTATGCCGTCGGGCAGCGGGCGTATCATAGCCTGTATTTCCTCGCGTTGCAGAGGAGAGAGCCAATGTTCCCAGTCATCCCGCTGCACTACAAAGGGCATACGTTGCTTGCTGTTGTGTATCTCAGCCATCAGTGTATTGGCAGCCGTGGTAATGATGCTGACGGTATGATATATATGCCCGTTGTCGGGCCGCTCCCACAGGCTGTACACCCCGCCCAATGCAAAAGGTTGCTGCCCGGGCATGTAGATGAAGTGTGTGCGTTTCTCCTTTTCGGTACGCATACGGCTGCCTTTGCCGGGCACTTTATACTCCAGGTGCTGCCATTCGTAAAAGCCATCGACCCATACCAGGCAGCGGTTGCTGCCTACGTAGTTTTTATAGCTGGGTTTGTTGAATATCTCCTCGCCTACAGCGTTCAGCGTCATATCTGCTATTTGTTTGGCTTCATCGGATGTGCGTGCCCAATGTGGCACCAGCCCCCATATAGCCGTGCCTACGGTATGAGGTTTTTCGGCAGTAGTCACCGCCATCAGTTTATGCGAAAATCCGCTTTCGATATTGGCAGGGAAATATGCGCCCAGTTGCCATTCCTCAATATTATATGCAACGGAAATAAAGAATTCCTTTAATGCCGACTCATAGGGCTTGGACGTAAAATAACACATAGGAGGCCGTTTGTTTTGTTTGTGCCTCTAAATTAAGGAATTCCCCTTTGGTTGGTCTTGTGGCCGCACCAAAGAGAATTGTTAATGAGGGTGTATATTTGTACCGGATTGACCTGCGGGCCAGCCCACCGGCAGGCGGCAATAGCCGCCTGTTCGCATTTGAACTCTCTTAACTATTCACAGAAAACAATTGCTATCTTTTTAACTTAGCTTCTAAATACGTAAACGATATGCACAACGAAATACTGATAAAATTCGAGAATCATGATGGCGGCCTTGCCGGGTTTATCGAGGATGAAAAAATCAGCCCCTTAATATCCAGCACGGCGGACACTGAGGAAGAATTTATTGCCAACTTTAGAATGTTGTTAAAAGACTTTCAAGAACACGAATATAAAAACGACCCCTACCTAGGCAACTTAAACATTGATGAGGTCGTGTTTAAACTCGAGCGGATGGGGCCGGAGTATTATGAAGACTGAATATACCCTTTGGTGTGTCCTATGACCGCATCAAATGGCGTCAATACTATGATTGAGCTTTGACCGTGTTATCGCGAGATCGCTTGGTTATTCGCTACGCTCATGAGACCGCTTCGCTAAGTTCATGCGTATTTGACTTGGCAAATACTCCTTCGCGATGACGGAACAAGGATGAATAGAATTACAAAGCGTACAAGAGTGCGACGCAACGGACGCTGAATAGTAGCACCTCCACCCGGTCCAATAATATTTTTGTATTATTTTCAATGCCAAACAGATACTATGCAGCAAAGGGAACAGTTTGCGGAGGAGATGATAAAGGGGTACAGCCCGAAAGGGGAGGCCATCAGGCTGGGCAGCGCCATGCTGGGCGGCGAGGTGGTGACAGAGGCGGCGGTATATGCCCCCTTAGCTACGCTGAACCGTCACGGACTAATAAGCGGGGCTACGGGCACGGGCAAAACCAAGACGCTACAGGTATTGGCCGAGGCCATGAGCGATGCGAGCATACCGGTGCTGCTGATGGATATAAAGGGCGACCTGAGCGGGCTGGCTGCACCGGGCAATCCGCACCCGAAGATAGACGAGCGGGTGGGCAAGCTGGGCATAGGCTACAGCCCCAAGGCCTACCCTGTAGAGCTGCTGAGCCTGAGCGCAGAGCCGGGGGTAAGGCTGCGGGCAACGGTAACAGAGTTTGGCCCCGTGCTGCTGAGCAAGGTGCTGGACCTCAACAGCACGCAGGAGGGCATACTGGCGATGCTCTTCAAATATTGCGACGACAACGATATACCCCTGCTGGACCTGGAAGACCTGCGCCGTACGCTGCAATGGGCCGCCAACGAGGGCAAGGCCGAACTGAAAGACGAATACGGCGCGCTGAGCCCGGCATCGGTAGGCACCATCATGCGCAAGGTGATAGAGCTGCAGCAGCAGGGGGCGGATCATATTTTCGGCGAGCCGAGCTTTGAGGTAGAGGACCTGATGCGGATAGCGGAAGACGGCAGGGGCATCATCAGCATACTGCGGGTGACGGATATACAGGACAAGCCGAAGCTGTTTTCCACCTTTATGCTGCAACTGCTGGCCGAGCTGTACGCTACCCTGCCCGAGGCGGGGGATGTGGACAGGCCGAAGCTGGTATTGTTTATAGACGAGGCGCACCTGGTGTTCAGCCATGCGAATGCGGTGCTGCTGGCGCAGCTGGAGACCATCATCAAGCTGATACGCAGCAAGGGGGTGGGCATCTTCTTCGTCACGCAAAACCCGGTGGATATAGCGCCCGCGGTATTGGGGCAGCTGGGCATGAAAATCCAGCACTCGCTGCGCGCCTTCACCGCCGCAGACCGCAAGGCCATCAAACAAACGGCGGAAAACTACCCGCTGAGCAGTTGGTACAAAACGGAGGACGTCATTACCAGCATGGGTACGGGCGAGGCACTCATCACCCTGCTGAACGAGAAGGGCATCCCTACCCCGCTGGCGGCTACTATGATGTGCCCGCCACAGAGCCGGATGGATATATTGACAGCAGAGGAGATAGATGCACTGGTGCGCAAGAGTGTACTGGCGCCCAAGTACAATCGAACCATAGACAGCAAAAGCGCCCACGAGATACTGAGCGAAAAGATAGAGGCCGCCAAAGCCGCAGAGCCTGAGGTAAAAGAGCGTCGCGCTAAGGAGGAGAAGAGCGTGATAGAAGAGATAGGCGAAAACACTGTAGTGCGCAGTATGCTGCGCACGGCGGGGAATATGATAGTAAGGAGTTTGCTGGGTTCGCTGGGGGTGAGTGGTAGGAGGAGGAGGTAGATCCGGCGCGAGTGGACCACCCCCGTCTGACACGTCCGCCACTGGCGGAGTCGGTCAGACACCCCCGCCGGCGGGGCACAGGATTTCCGGCGCGCGTAACCGACAGATGGCGGCTCTCTCAACTCCAGAATATCCATTTGGCTTTCCCACCCCCGTCGCTATGCGACACCCCCGCCGGCGGGGGACAGAGTGGGATTAGTCTTCTCTGAGTTCTTTGCCGGTGAGGTTGAGGAATACATCTTCGAGGTTGGCTTCTTTTAGGGGGGGGGGGCGGGTGAAGCCGCCGGCTACGAGCTTGTCGATGAGCATATCGGGGGTGCCGAGTGCTATAATGTGGCCCGCATCCATAATGGCTACGCGGTCGCAGAGTTCTTCGGCTTCATCCATATAGTGGGTGGTGATGACGATGGTAGCGCCCCGGTCGCGCACCTTGCGGATGAGGTCCCACAGGTTGCGGCGGGCTTGCGGGTCGAGGCCGGTAGTGGGTTCATCCAGGAAAATGATTTTGGGCTCGTTGATAAGGGTAGTTGCGATGGAGAAACGCTGTTTCTGCCCGCCGGAGAGGTTCTTGTATTTAGCCTTGGCTTTGTCGCGCAGGTTCACGAGGTCCAGCAGTTCCAGCGGTTCTACGTGCTGGTTGTACAGTCCTGCAAAGAGGCGTATGATTTCGAGGAGGTTGAGGTTGGGGTAATAACCCGCTGCCTGTAGTTGCACCCCGATGATTTTTTTGATTTCGCGGGCTTTCTTGTCTATATCCAACCCATCCACGATGATTTTTCCGGAGTTTTTGGGGCGCAGGGTTTCGATGATTTCGAGCGTGGTGGTTTTGCCCGCACCGTTAGGCCCCAGCAGCCCGAATATCTCGCCCTGGTGCACGTCGAAGCTGAGGTTGTCTACCGCAGTAAAGTTGTCGTATTTCTTAACCAGGTTCTGTACGCTGATGATGGTGCCGTTCATGCCGCGAATTTAGGGCAAATTAATTGAGGTAGCTGTGCATTTTGCGCTGGGGCTTGTCGGCACCCTTCTTGAGATGGGGCAGGCTCGCATTACGCTTTTCGTAGTACAGGCTATCGGCTTTACTCATGGGGAAGTATTCTTCGTAAATCAGGTTGTCCACCTGGTATTCTTCTACTTTCTCCAGCCTGCCGGTGCGCTCGTCGTAAAAACGCCATGTGCCGTGGCGTACCGTGCCGCGGTCGGCTTTAACGGCAACCAGCTCCTGCGCGCCGGAGACAGGTTCTTCTACCATGATGGTATCTACTACTACATCGGGGTTTAGTGCGCGGTACATGCCCACTACGGTCAGTTGCCCGTTGGTGAAGTATTTTACCTGCCCGTCGTAGAAGTCGCGCTTGTAATTTTCGATGGCCATGAGGTCGCCGGCGGCAGTCATTTTATACCAGAGGCCTGTTTTCTCGTCTTTATGATAATTGCCAAACTCGTTATAAGCTACCTCGCCTTTGCGCTCAGGCATACGGTTGAGCCAGAGGCCTTCTTTCATGCCTTTGTTGTCGTATTGGTTGAGTTTCTCCTTCAGCTTTTTCTTGTCCGGCAATTGCTGGGCAGTAGCCGCCGTTGCCATCGCCAGCACCAGGGAAAAAGATATGAGTTTGTTTATAATCATTCAGTTAGTTATACAGCGAAAGAGGTGCCGCAACCGCAGGTACTGCTGGCATTGGGGTTGTTAAATACAAAGCCCCTTGCATTCAGCCCCTGCTGAAAGTCCACTTCAATACCATGCAGGTATATGCCGTGGGCATCTTTCATAATAACGGTAATACCACCTATTTCGTACTCCACGTCGTCCGCTTCCTTTTGGTCGAAGCCGAGTACATACGTCATTCCGGCGCAGCCCCCACCTTTTACGCCTACACGCAGGAACTGGCTGCTATCAAAACCGGGTTCTGTCATTAGCCTTCTTATCTCTGCCACAGCGCCTTCTGTCAGTGTTACGGGCGCATTTATCGTTGTATTCATCTTTCTCTTCAGCTTTTTATATTCATACAAAGTTACCCATACATACAGGGCAAACCAAATAAGTATAGTTAAAGTGTGTATTCGACATTTAAATATATTGAAAACATTCGGTATAACATTTCTACGCTAACCTTTTTATATTTGCCATCCCAAACAGCAACAATTATGAGCGAGGTAATAGACAACTTAATAGGTGACACGGGCAATCAAATGAAAAAGGCCATCAGCCACCTGGAAACTGAATTGAGCCGCATACGCGCAGGCAAGGCCAACCCACAGATACTGGATGGTATCAGTGTTGACTACTATGGCAATGCTACCCCGCTGAACCAGGTAGCCAACGTGACGGTTGCCGATGCGCGCACCATTACCCTGCAACCTTGGGAAAAAAACATGCTGGCACCGATAGAGCGGGCTATCATAGCATCGAACATAGGCCTGAACCCGCAGAATGACGGTAATATCATCAGGCTGTTTCTGCCCCCACTGACAGAAGAGCGCCGTAAAGAGCTGGTAAAACGCGTGAACGGAGAGGGTGAGCAGGCTAAAATCTCCATCCGCAACATACGCAGGGATGCTATAGAGCAGATAAAGAAAGAGCAGAAAGATGGCATGAGCGAAGACGCCGCCAAAGATGCTGAAACCAGGGTACAGGGATTAACTGATAAATATATAGCCCTGGTAGACCAGCACTGCAAAGACAAAGACAAAGAAATCATGACTATATAAGTTTAATCGCAAGAACAGCTTACCGTCCCCTGTGTGTGCAGGGGACTTTTTATTTAAGAAAGTTTAGGGCTTAGGGCAATTAAATAACTCCCGTTATAGAAAAATGCCATTGTTTTTTATATTTTTAAAGCAGTAACACAATCAATACGTTAAATTATTTTTTATGAAAACAAGGATATTATCCCTGGCATTTCTATTAGCTGCACCTGTGGTTTTTGCACAAACGGAGGTAGTTGAATACCAGTATAAAAACAATACGTTCAGCGTAGCGCAGCAAGACAAGCAACTGGCGCGCAGCTCAACCGGCAAAATATTTTACAACCGCATCAAAGCATTCGATAGTTTCAGCAAACGCCAACTCAAACCGTATATCTCGAGAGAGCAGTTTGTAGCCTACCTGAATAAGTTTGGCGAACTGCCAAAACTTGCGGGCATCAACGGTTATAGCGACTATACAGATGCCCTTACAGTGCTGCACAATAACATTAAGAACCTGGGCAGGCTGTCAACTGCAGATGCACACAGGTATAGCCTGTACGAAATAATGGACCCTGTATATAAGGTAATAGATGAAAGCTGGGGCAACGATATGGTAGATGCGGTGATACAAGAAGCCTACCTGAACCTGTATGATTATACAAAAATGAAAGTAGCCAGCGGCGACAGGGCTTTTGCCAACGCTATGAGTTATGTAAATATGGACCCGATAAAAACCAATGAAGCAGCGGGACATTGCTCATACGCAGTTAATATTGACAAGCCTGTATTAAAGAAAGATAAAGTGGAAGTGTACTTCAGTGACCTGGCACTGTTTAAGAAAATAAGCAAGAAATATCCCGCAGACCTCCTACAGGGCCCAATTGGCGGCTGGCAGGCTATGGGCGATGAGAGTGATGTGGTAAGGGCTATGCTGCAAGCTTACGAGGGCAAAAAAGAGATACCCGCGTATTATGTGTATGGCTATAAGCTCGCAGACTACGGCAACCCGCCTACCATACAGCAAAACCTGCACAAAGACAATAAATGGTTTGTATGGGTGTTCCGCAATGGTAAACTGTACTACTCGTACATGGCGCTGCCCTGCGCAGATATCAGTAAGATAACCGTGTATGAAGAAAGGCCGCAGGCTGGGCTGGAAGACCTAAATGCAGGCAATAACAACTTTGCTTATTAAGCAAAAACCCGACAGAACTTACAAACGGGCGGCTGAGGTTTCAGCCGCTTTTTTTATTCATAAAACGCTGCAACATCGTCCAGGCTTTTTCTCTTTAAATCGGGCACCAGGCAATTATCTACTGGATAGCCTACGGGTATGAGCAGGAAAGGTTTTTCATGCTCCGGGCGGTTGAGTATTTTGCTTAAGAAGTTCATGGGGCTGGGTGTATGTGTGAGCGCTACCAGCCCTGCATTGTGTATAGCAGTAAGCAGGAAACCGGATGCCAGCCCCACGCTTTCCTGCACGTAGTAATTGTTTTTCTTTTTACCACCTTCGCCGGGCTCGTATATCCGCTTGAATACAATAATCAGCCAGGGGGCTATCTCGAGGAACTCTTTATGCCAATCAGTTTGCAGCGGGGCTAAATCCTGCAACCACTCTTCGGGCATACGCCCGTTGTAGCTTTCATACTCCTCTTCTTCTGCCGCTGCCCTGATTTGTTTTTTTATATCAGCATTGCTTACGGCACAGAAAGTCCAGGGTTGCTTGTGCGCGCCCGAGGGGGCTGTTGATGCAGTAAGTATAATATTTTCAATCACTTCCTTTGGTACCTGCCTGTCTGCAAAATCCCTTACTGTCCTGCGCTTGTCCATCCATTCCAGAAAGTTGGCCGAGCGTTGCAACATCTCAACTTCTTCGTAGGTTTCTTTGTTATAATTGACAAACGGGTAACCGTTGATAATTTGTACTGACATTGTTTTAAAAGTTAAATACAATACAAAATAAGAAAGAGTACTGTACCATCCTTATTTGCCATGTATATTGTTTGTGCTAACCTTAATATTATTGTATGAAGAATGCATGGATATACATTATAGCTTGTTGTTGCGCAGGTTTACTATTCTACTCGTGTACAGAAGAAAGAACCAAACAAAAAGATACAACCGAAGCCCCCGCCACAGCTGATAGTAGCCCCGCAAAGACAGCAACAAAAGAAAAACCTACCCATATAACCGGGAAAGACAACAGGCATAATGAAGATGCACAAACCGGCAGCCGCAGGGAGCGGTTGCTGCAATTAGTGAATGATGCCCGCGCTAAAGGCTGCAGGTGCGGTGGCAGATATTATAAACCTGTGCCACCGCTGACATGGAACAATAAACTGGAATGGGCAGCACAGAAGCATAGCCGCTTTATGCGCAGAAGAAACGTATTGGGTCATGCCGGCCAGGGAGGGTCTGATGCAGGCAGAAGAATTAGCGCTGAAGGATACGACTGGATATCTTACGGCGAAAATGTAGCTGCGGGGTATGGCAGTGATGAAGCCACTATAAAGGGATGGCTGAAAAGCAAGGGGCATTGCAAAAACATCATGAGCCCAAAGTTTAAAGAAATGGGCATGGCATCGAGCGGGCAGTTTTATACGCAGGTGTTTGGCGCGAGGAGGTAATTTTCATAAAGTAATGCTAACTCTCAACTTCGGAATATCCATTTAGCTTTCCCACCCCCGGCTCGTACCTCGCCACCCCCGCCAGCGGGGGACAGAATCCACCAGCCTTTTCGCTAATTAATACAATTGTACGATAGCTTGATGCTAATCCTCAACTTCTGAATATCCATTTGGCTTTCTCACCCCCGTCGCTATGCGACACCCCCGCTCCCGAAACGGTCGGGACAGGCAGCGGGGGACAGGTTTGATGCATTCTCGTTAATGGCGGGAGACAGTATGGCTCTCTCTGATAATAACATCTGATTTATTAGTTTTAATGACCGCTTTTTTGTCCCCCGCCGGCGGGGGTGTCTGACCGACTCCGCCTGTGGCGGACGTGTCAGACGGGGGTGGAATACGTAACATGGACAATAATCATAAGGATAATTTTTCGCACTATAATGGTAACCTGCAAAGGCTCTCGCGCACTTTGCGCAACAACATGACCAAGAGCGAAGCCTGTATGTGGAAATATGTATTGCGCGCACGGCTCATGAAAGGTTTTTCTTTCAGGCGACAAAGGCCTATTGATAAATACATTGTTGACTTCCTGTGTCGTGAGTTACATCTTATTATTGAAGTAGACGGCCTGACACACGATACTGAGGCAGCAGAACAACATGACGAGCAACGAGATAAACACCTGCAAGAATTAGGGTTTACTATTCTACGCTTTACCAGCAATGAAGTGTTGCAACATATTGACGAAGTACGGGGTGCTATAGAGCAGTGGATTGAGGATAATCTGAGTAACTCAGAATAATACAATTATACGATCGTCTCGTACTAATCCTCAGCTTCAGAATACCCATTTGGCTTTCCCACCCCCGGCACTACCGTGCCACCCCCGCCAGCGGGGGACAGAGTTGGTCTATTCCCATTAAAGGAATAGGAAGTAGCAGTTTTATACGCAGGTGTTTGGTACGAGGAGGTAATTATTCCTCTACGCGGGTCCATACCGCAGTACGACCTATCCACGAGAAGCCCACATAACCCCGCACCTCCAGTTGATTGCCCTTGTGTGTGATGATGCAGGAATATGTCTTACCGTTTTTGGGGTCGTAGATGGTGCCGTCTTCGTATTCATCTTTACCACTTTTCTCAAAACCTTTTAATACTATCAATCCCAGCAGGGGCTCATTTCTTTTTTCTTTATCGGGATTCTTTTCATCGGTACGGGTTTTACTATCTTTCACAGGTTCTTTCAGCCAGTCTATCTTGCCATAAAATTTATCGTTCTTAGCCTTGTAGATTTTTATTTTGGCTGTTTTTTCTTCGTTGTACCAGAGCCCTTCAACAGGGTCTTGCGCAAACGTGACTGTTTGTGCCAATAAAGCAACCATCAATATTATATACCGTATCATAGACTGACAATTTTATTATATACAATTTACGGAGAAAAAAGGTTGTATAGTTTATGGGCGTTACAAACGCCGCACCCGGCCATCCTCGTTGCAAACGAGGACGAGTCTATAGCATCAAATAATAAATTTTATTACTGCCTTTAATAAGCGTACCTTCATGGTGCGTTTTGCGCGCCTCCTTCCTTCAGTTTCTTTTGCTTTCGGCCGGATATACGATTAAAATAAGATTATGGATAATATTGAGAATGAAATCAATTACTATAAGGCCAACCGTTTGGAGTTTATACAACAGTACGAAGGCAAATTCCTAGCTATAAAAGGGATGGAAGTAATAGGCGTGTACGGCTCTGCTACCGAGGCGCTGGAAGAAACCGGGAAACTACATGCCAGGGATTCTTATATTATTGAACATCCCCTGGACCTGTCTGTCCGCCGCTCTTATATCAAGAGAAAATAAGTTTCGCAACCGGGCGAAATCTACTTCGCTTTCAATGATGTCTTTATCATCCCTTCCAGCACTTTTATATCTACATCTTCCAGTTTGTTGATATAGAGGCAGCCGACACCTGTTTTGTGTTTACCGAGTTTTTCAAGAGCATCGCCGTGCTTCTTAATATCCATAGAGAGATATAATGAGATGTTGGCTTTGCGGGGCGAGAAACCTATGCGCAGCCAGTCTACTTCCCGGCCTGTTTTAGGGCTTTTGTACCTGACATTGCCGAAGCCAATGATGGAACTACCCCATATCGCAGGTTCTTCACCTGTTGCTTTGCGCATCATTTCCAATATCGTGAAACTGTCTTTGCGCTTTTGTTCATCAGCAACAGCATTGATAAAATCCTCAACGCTTGCAGTAGTTGGCTTTGTTTTTATTTCCGCCAGTTTACCTTTCTTCTCAGCCATAAGGAAATATTATTGCTAATACCTGTTAGTTCTTATCTATCAATTCGCCCGCACCTGTGACATCTGAAGTAACCTGCGGATGGCCTTTGTAGCTTATCTCGCCCGCGCCGGTGATATCAGCATCGAGCTTTTCAGTAACAAACAGGTTCATTTCTCCCGCACCTGATACACGTGCTGCCACTTCTTTGGTTTCAACGCCTTCCGCCCTTATTTCGCCGGCGCCGGTCACTTTATATTTCGCCTTGCCTACGGTTCCCCTGTTGATCTGCAATTCAGACGCACCGGATAGCTTTACATCCAGGTTGTCTACGTGCAGTTCATCTATATCCACCTCAGACGCGCCCAGCACTTCCAATTTAAAATCGGCCCCCTTGATATCGCCTGTGGTATGTACATCAGCGGCACCTTTCAGTTCCAGCGCTGTAATGGAAGGTACCTGTACTATGATGTCTATATCAGAGCTGTTGAAGATGATACCATCGTTGTAAATGTGCAGTGTATTACCTGTAACCTCTGTTTTAATATGCTCCATCAGGTTGCCCTGGGCTTTCACTTCCACAGCGTATGGCTTGCCCACTTCAATTGTAGCATCGGCAGCAACATCTATTATTACTTTGTCAAACTGCTGCAGGGTGCGCCCTTCGGTGGTGATATTCCCTTTGCCACGCATTACTTCTTCTTTGCAGGATGTGCATACAGATGCAATGGCGAGCAGGGTACAAAATGCAGCCGCATGTACCAGTATATTCTTCATGATTATTTATTTAGCAGATTAATCTTAAGGCTTCTTATTATGCTTCCACCATACAAAACCGATGGTGCCCATAATAGTAAGGGGTAATGCAGCAAGGTAAAGTATGCCCGAGTTAAGGCCTTTTGCACTTTTATCATCCAGTTCGCCTGCTGTTTTGGTACACAATGAGCAGCCCTGCGCGTATACCGCAGGTGCGGTACAAGTCAGCATCAACACTATCAGTAATCTCTTGCCCATAATACAAATTTAAGGATTTATACTAATAATACGGTGATATCATGAGGTATACCAGCACACCCGTGACGCTTACATACAACCAGAGCGGCCAGGTGTAGCGGGCCAGTTTCTTATGCTTGTCGTACTCGCCGGTGAGCGAACGGTAGGCTGTAAACAGGATGAACGGCAGTATTATAGCCGCCAGGATAATGTGTGTAATAAGTATGAAATAGTAGAAATAACGGATAGAACCTTCGCCGCCATACACTGTATCTCCCGCCAGCAGGTGGTGCGCTATATAAGACACCAGGAAGAGAACCGACAAGGCTATAGCCGTGAGCATCAGTTTTTTATGCAGCAGGTAGTTTTTTCCTTTTACGGCTATGAGCGCCCATACCAGCAATAATGACACGGCAGAGTTTAATACAGCATTAACCAGCGCAAATACATGTATATCAAAACCCAGGTCCACCTCCAGCTTCACCCTTGAGAGTACAGCAACGGCTGCAAACACTACGAATGAAACCGTGAAAATCAGTAACCTGGCCTGTTTATCATTCTTTTTAAATAATGGGGTGAGCATCGTTTACTTATTTTTTACGTTTCTTCTCTTTAGTCAGCAAAACTACATCCTCGGCACATTGTATCAGCGCGCCGGTATCCAGCCCGTCGTAATACCCCCTGATGTAGCGCGATGTATCTATCAGCACTATTTTCTGGGTGTGAATCAGGTCTTCCACCCCACCTGTACCTTCCTGCATGTTGACAAACAACTGCCGGCGGGCGAATTGGTAAACATCTTCGCGCGGGCCGGTAAGGAAAGTCCAGTTTTTGTAATTGATACGGTAGCCATCGGCATAGGCACGCATAGCGGGGAATGAATCCCGCTCGGGGTCAACCGTTATAGAAACCAACTGAATCAGGGTATCCATGCCCGTATCTCTTTTGGGGTCTTTCTTAAAGGCAGCCTGTAAATCTTTCATATTACCCGTAAGCCTGGGACATACCGAAGGGCAATTGGTGAATATGAAATTGACCAGCAGGATTTTACCCTTATAATCGTTATTGAGGGATATACTGTCACCAAACTGGTCGGTCAGCACCACATCTTCTACCCGGTGCCATACAGTGTCTTTAGTACCATCTGCGGCTGTGATCACCGTATCTGCCACATAGTATTTGGGCAGGTGCAGCAGGCCTTTTGAAGTAGTAGCCGTTATCAAATAAAAAGATAGCGGTATGAATACCGCTATCAGAAAACCTAATAAATATCTTTTATTCTTTTTATTGTTCGTCATCTCAAAATCTCAACCACGAATTGTTTTTATCTTACCGGTGTTGTGGTGTTCATAAACAGCCAGAAATCACCATCTGCAAGAAATGCTATTATGAACCATATAAACAAAGTAAGCGGAATCAATATCAGCATAATGAAATTCTTCAACTCATCGCCGAGGTGCATGAACACCGCCACGATATAACCCGCCTTGAACAGGGTGAGTACCAGGAACAAAGTATTCAACAGGGCCCTGGGCATAGAATGACTGAAGAACATACCCATTACCACCTCAATAATAGTAACAGCCAGTAGTATCCAGAACACCTTCCAGATACGGCCTATCTGTTTTTTACTTTCCGGCGATTTTACATCTGTATGGTGCGACATGATACCGGAGTACAGTTTTGACTGGTCGCCCTCGTAATAATGTAATGTATCGTCTGTATTATGATTATGTGCTGACATGACTTATTATCTTATAGATTAGCTGTGAAAATTTTTGATTACAACAGGTAAAAACAAGTGAATACGAATACCCAAACAAGGTCTACAAAGTGCCAGTACAGGCCGACTTTTTCTACCATTTCGTAATGGCCCCTGTTTTCGTAGGTGCCGTTTACTACGTTTATCAGTATGATTATCAGGAAAGCCACACCACTCAATACGTGGAAGCCGTGGAAACCTGTAATGGTAAAGAAGAAGTTGTAGAAGTTGTGCGTAGCCTCAGACAACTGTGCCGGAGATGCATTGATAAACGCCTCCGACGAGGTGTTGTAAAAACCTTCGTAGATGGCTTTAGGAGCAGTACCGTCTGTAAATGTACCCCAAAGGCCGCCAGTAAGATGGCCAAGGTGCGTCCACTCCCATGCCTGGCAGGCCAGGAAGCAGATACCGCCTACTATCGTCCACAGCATCCATTTGATTACACCGTTTTTATCGCCATAGTGGCCGGCGTGTACCGCCAGTACCATTGTCACCGAACTCATGATGAGTATAAAGGTCATCAGACTCACAAACAACAACGGAAGGTCGGCATGGCCCATGAAAGGGAATGCGTGGAATACGTGGTTGGGATCGGGCCATACGGCGCTGAAGAAGCGCTTGGTTCCGTAAGAAATCAGGAATGCACCGAAAGTGAATGCATCTGACAACAGGAAGAACCACATCATCATTTTGCCATAGCTGACGTTGAACGGGGAACGTCCACCACCCCATGCTTTAGTTTCTGCAGTCGCTGCTGTAGAGTTTGCCATATACTGTTTTAAATATATTTTAACGGTTGTGAAATCCGCGTGCGAATTTCGCAACTATTTTATTGATTTGCCAGAAAGAACACAAATAAATAAATCCACAATACATCTACGAAATGCCAGTAAGAGGCGACAATTTCGAGCCCTGTAGCATTATAGACCTTTACCCTTGTTCTGAAGGCACGGAAAAATACAATTATTAATGCAATTATTCCACCCAAAATATGCAATAAATGCAACCCGGCGATGATAAATAAAAATGACTCACTGGGGTTGCCACTTAATTTTATGTTATTTGCCGTCAGTTGCTGAAAGCCTGTCCATTGCAGCGCACAGAACAATATACCCAGCAGCAAAGTGATAGTAACCAGCAACCTGTACCGGGGAATAAGCCTTTGTTTAAAAGCCCTGACAGACAAGTGCATGGTAACACTGCTGACCAATATCGCTACGGTAGAAATGGTAAACGTCACCGGCAGGCGAAAATAAACCCAGTTGCCCTGTGCCTGCCTTACAATGTAGGCGCTTGTCAATCCAGCAAACATCATCACTATGCTCCCCATAGCCACATACAGGGCAAACTTGTGCGGGTGCATCTTCCTGTTTTGTTGCGGCTGTTCTACCATCTTCTCCATCTTTATTTATTTACAACTTATCGAACAACATAGCCAGCAGCACTACGGGCAGGTATATAAACGAAGCAAACATGACACGTTTGGCTGAAGGATAATCATTCTTAATAAAAAACACGACCGTAGCCGCGAAATACAGGACTCCGCAGAGTATGGTAACCCACATACCTATATTGCCGGTAAGGCCTATATACCTCGGTACAATAGCCATTGGTATAAGTACTATGCTGTAAAACATGCACTGTAGCGCAGTAAACTTTGAGCTGCGCTCCTGCGAGGGTAACATGCTGATGCCTGCTTTCTTATACTCATCGTAGCCTACCCAGCCTATAGCCCAGTAATGTGGAAACTGCCAGAAAAACTGTATAAGGAATAAAACCCATCCGCCCAGGCCGAGGCTGCCGGTAGCCGCTACCCAACCTAATAATGGTGGTAATGCACCGGGAATCGCGCCAATCAATACCGCGATGGGGTGTACCCGTTTCATAGGGGTATAAGCAAAACCGTATAATAATAAAGATATAAAGCTGAGTATGCCCGTAAGCAGGTTAAAATGATAACCTAACAAACCCGCACCGGCTACGCCTGCTGCTATTGCCAGCAGCCATCCTTCCTTTACGCTGATGCGCCCCTGCGGAATAGGACGGTTTTGCGTGCGCGTCATCATCTTATCGCCTTCGCGCTCCAGTATCTGGTTGATGGTATTGGCGCCACCTGTTACCAGTATGCCGCCTATAAAGAGGATAACAACATTCGTCCAGTTGAAACTGATGCCGGGAGCCAACAGGTAGCCTACAACACTGGAAAAAACGACCATAAAGCTGAGATTGGGTTTCAGCAGCAAGCTGTAATCTTTAGTGCGTCCCAGCAGCAGCATATGCCATTTTATCTTTATAGGCTGTTCTCTCAACATGAATTTTTGTCGCAGAAAATTTTAAAGTAGTGCAAAGGTAATAAAGGATGGTTTTTAAAACGCATTATTCTACCCTTAATATAAAAGCAGTGAGATACGAGATTAAAATATTATAATTTAACAATATACGGTATGTTTTTTGTGGCATTAGGGTATAACCACAAACATTAGATTATGAAAAGTTCTATTTTCTTTCTGTGTTTGGTTGTTCTAATACCCATACAGCTAAACGCACAGATCAGTACCAGCGTAGCCGAAAAATACAGCCATTGGATGGTTGTAAAAACAATGAGATGCAACTTTATGCCACACGGAACCACGGGTTCAGCGCAGACTTGGAATTTCTCCGGACTTACACCGATTAACGCAAATGACACTACCAAAACACAGTACATACCCCGCAATGCTACCATGCCTTTTCCTTCTGCCAGCGCGGTGATGAAAGAAGGCAATGATTACACTTTCTATCAATACGCCACCGACGGGGTGTATGAACTGGGCAGCTTAGACAGCAGCGGCACCCCGCCCGACACCATCACTTATACCAATACCAAAAAAGTGATGCAACACCCTATTACCTACACCCAAATGTTTACGGACAGCTTCGCACTATCTGGTGGTGCAGACTCCGGGGTAGGTATCATAACAGATACCGTGGAGTCTTTCGGTACGCTGATACTGCCATACGATACGTTTGAAAACATCATCAGGATGAGGATTACCGAGATGGTGGACGGCACTGTATCAGGCATACCGGTGAGTGTAAGACGGGTAAGCTACCGCTGGTATGACAAAAGCCACCAGGCCCCATTGCTCAAGCTGGACTCGGTTGACATAGGCGGCTCAAAATCCCAGGAAGCGTATTACCTGCTGGAAGAAGACCCTGTGCTCATCAGCGATGTAACCATAACACCCTTAGATATCCGGGCTGCTTTTGCGGGTAACAATATTGTATTGGCGGAGGGTACAGTCAGCGGCAATACGTATGAACTGGCTTTGTACAACATCAACGGGCAGAAAATATATACCACCCATTTTGAAGGGGGGGCAAGAACCGTTTTTGATACAGGTATGGAATTAAGCCCCGGGTTATACATCCTTACCGTAATGGACAGAGAGCGGCACGGCACTGCGGGGATAACGAAACTGGTAAAGCAATAAAACAAGAAACATAACAGGGGCGGTTGTTGAACCGCCCCTGTTTTTATATCTCGTTCTCGTACACACGCTTTACGCGTTGCGAGATGCCTGTCATCAACTCGTAAGCGATGGTTCCTGCCCAGTCTGCCAGGCGGGTTACGGGTAGCCCTTCTCCAAATACTATTACTTCATCGCCTTCTTTGGCTTCGGGAATACCGGTTACGTCCACCATACACATATCCATACAAATACGTCCGGTTATTTTTGCCTTTTTGCCGTTTACCAGTACATAAGATTCACCATTGCTCAGTGCACGGGGATAACCATCAGCATATCCTATGCTGATAGTAGCCGTCTTCCTCTCTTTATCAGACGCATCGGTATGGCCATAACCTATGCCCTCTCCTGCGGGAACGGTCTTTATTTGCGCAATGGTTGTTTTTAACGTGCCTAATTGCCTGAGTTCTTTTTGCAATGCGCCGCTGCCGTCTATACCATACAGGCCCAGTCCCAGCCTCACCATTTCGTAATGCAGTTGCGGATGCCGGGCTATGGCTGCGGAGTTGCATAAATGACGCATGGGCTTATCGGGCAATACTTCGTTAATCTCATCGCACATCTGCTCAAAATCGGCTGCCTGGCGTCGGGTATAGTCGTCCATAGACACATCTTCGCTGGCCGCCAGGTGGCTGAATATACTCACCACCCGTATATAAGAATTGTCTTTCAGCAAGGGTGTTAACGCTTCCAGTTCGCCGCGTGTGAAACCCAGCCTGTGCATACCTGTATCCAGTTTAATATGTACGGGATAGTTTTCTATATGCAGTGTCTGCGCTATCTGCATGAATGCCTGTAAGGAGCGAACATTGAATATTTCAGGCTCCAGTTTCCAGGCTATCATCCTGTCGAAGGACTGCGTATCAGGGCTCATCACCATGATGGGCATGGTAATACCCGCCTTGCGCAATGCAATACCCTCATCGGTATATGCCACCGAAAGGTAATCGACACCGGCATATTGCAGCCTGTGCGCTATTTCATAGCTGCCGCTGCCGTAAGAAAAAGCTTTGACCATAGCCATAGTCTTCACTCCAGGCTTCAGCCGTTTTCTGAAAACGTTCAGGTTGTGCACCAACGATGACAGGTTGATAGACATCACTGTCTGGTGAACCTTCTGCTCCAGCAAAGTACCGATGCGCTCGAAGGCGAATACACGGGCACCTTTCAGCAATATAGCCTCGTTGCTGAAAGTGATGAGGTGGAAGCTCTTCAGGAAATCGTCAGTAGATTTAAAGAAGATACTGCGCATCCTTTTATGCTTGCGGAACAATGCTTTGTTTTTATACAAAGCAGGGCCAATACCTATAAACCGCTGTATATGTTTATTGCTGATGATATTCGCCACTTCTTCGTACAACTCGCCATCGGGGCGGGCTATCTGCAACATGTCTGACAGGATAACCGTATGATGCGGGTGTTGCTTCTGCTGTTCCAAATATTCCAGTGCTATCAGCAGTGAGGTAAGGTCTGAATTATAAGTGTCATTGATAAAAGTACAGTCGTTGATACCATGCTTCAGCTCCAGGCGCATACTTACCGGCGCCAGGTGCTGCATACGTTCTGATATGACGGCCTGCGCAACACCCAGCAACAACAACACACACCAGCAGTGTATGGCATTTTCTACCGAAGCTGGGTCTGTAAAAGGGATTACTATTTCGGCAACATCCCCCTTGTACTCTGCACTGATGGTAGTTTTGCCCGGGCTTTTCGTTACTTCCTTTATCCACAGGTCGGCACCTTTTTTCTGCGACCATGTAAAAAGTTGCAGGTTATTATCGTCTTTGATATGCCTGATGTATTCTGCAATACCCTGGTTCAGTTCGTGATGGTCCCTGCAATACACCAGTTGCCCGGCATGGCGAAACAATAGCAGCTTTTCTTTCACCTTCTGCCTGTTGTTGAGAAAACCCTCGCTGTGCGCCTCACCTATATTAGTAAATACGCCGATGGTAGGTTGTATTATAAGCTCCAGCTTTTCCATTTCGCCGGGTTGTGATATACCCGCCTCGAAAATTGCCAGTTGGTGTTTTTTATTCAGCATCCATACGGACATCGGCACACCTATCTGCGAGTTGTAGCTTTTGGGGCTGCGTACAGTGTTATAATCTTCGGCCAGCAACTGGTATAGCCATTCTTTTACGATTGTCTTACCATTGCTGCCGGTGATGCCTATACATGGAATATCAAACTGTTTGCGGTTAGCCCTCGCCAGTTGTTGGAGCGCTGCCTGTGTATCGGCCACCTGTATAAAGTTGGCACCCGCATAAAGCGTAGTATCTATGCCACTGCTTACCAGGAAATTCTTCACCCCTTTTTCATAAGCATTCGCTATGAATGAATGGCCGTCGCGGTGACGTGTTTGCAGCGCTACGAATAAAGCTGTTTCGGGTTTGGCAATTTTGCGGCTGTCTATACACAATTCTTCTACCATGCCATCGCCGCTTTTTTGCAGCCATGTTCCATTCACCCACCTGCAGATGATTTCTATATCCTTCTTCTGTTCTGTCGCCGTTATTGTTTTTTGCATAGCTGCCTGCACTTACCGTGTGTACAAGGGAAAGAGAAAATTACGCAAATAAAAGCGTGTTAGCTACAACAGCCATCTTTTTTCACATCGCTTATTCTTCTTCGCTCTCGCCGTAGAACTCGTACCCACGCCTTAATATCTTATCAAAAATCTGGGTTTGCAGAATAACCGTATCCCTCCCGTTGTTCAGGATACCATAATAGCGATCGGCATCGAAAACCGGCTGAGGCAAGGTTGTATCTTCAGAAACGTTTTTGCTGCGTTTGCCTATATACATCCTGTATATATCTACCTGTTGGGTGTATCCACCTGTCCCTTTTATGGTCACCTCGCAACGCTTAGGCACCGAAGCTATGATGGAATCCAGCCTGGTTACGCCGTCCAGGTAACCTTCCAGGCCTACCTTCTGAAAATACCCTGAGTATGCCCGCACCCTTGCAGGATTAGGTTCGCCACCCATTTTCAGTTCGGGGTGAGTTGCTAACATAAAGCTGCCATCGTCTTTGCGGGTAAGCGAAAAGCTGTTCAGGTACTCATCTTCAGCAGTGTACTTAACATCTACTGATTGCAACTGCTGCGGTGCCAGGTCTACCACAGTCCTGTCCCTCCATTCCTTCAGTTTTGTGCTGTAGCGCGGTGTAACATACCCCTGGTATGCGGGCAATTGCACCACGTAGGGGCGCTGTGCACCTTCTATCAGCATATAGGTGCCTTTATTACCGGATACCTGTCCGCCTACATAAAAAGTTTTCAGCAACCTGCCATGTTTATTGAACACTTCAGTCTTTACAGCAGTGCCGGCCATAGCTTTTATTATATTGTTGTGTGCAGCTTCCTGCACCGGGTATGCAGCATATTGTCTCTTAAATGTTTCCAGCAGGGTGTTAATCATAGTCCTGCCGGCTTTGTACCTGCCATTCACCACCCAGCCTTCATCCGTCCTGTTCAGCGAAATGGTATCGCCCTGCTTATCCGCCAGGAATATTTTATATACCGATGCCGTATCTGCAATGGTAAACCCTGCTTCGTCATCTTCAAATACAGATGTATCGCTGAAGAGGAAGTACCATACACCGAAGCCCAGCACCCCCAATACCAATATGTACACTATCGTCTTACGCATCCTATATTACTTATTTTTTTGAAGAGGGCCTGTCCATCGGTTGCTCATACTTCCGCTTGCGGAAGAAAATATACGCCGATGCAAATACCAATACCAGTAATACAGGCAGGCCAATATTCACCATCTGCCATTTTTGTTCTTCCTGTTTAACCCTGTTATTATCCAGCAGCCTGAGTTTTGTATCCTTGGCCCGTGCTTCCAGCATGTTGCTGTTGTCTACCAGGTACTCTACACAATTGAGCACAAAAGTCTTATTGGCAAACAAAGTATTGGTGAACTTCCAGTAGCCCATATCTGCAGGGCCTGTTTTTTGCGAGTATTCGTTTTCCAGTATGTTACCGTCTGCAATAATTATCATACGGTTTTGCGTATCGCAACTGTTTTTGTAGTCCTGCTTGAGCGAATCTTTCAACACCTGCAAAAAGTTGGGGTGCAGCCTGTTGTGGAATACGGATTTAAATTCACCTTCCAGCAATACCGCAACCGGCAATGGTGTGCGCACGTCTTTAAACATAGCATCCATAGGGTATTGCAACATGCTGAGGCTGATACGCGCCGGGGCCACTGTTTTCCTGCCGTACTTAGAGGACTGCAGCAATATAGTTTTCTTCACCTCAGGATTGCCCAATGTGTCTATAGTGCTGGCGTATAAACCGAATACACCGTCCAGGTTTTTCACTATAGGATGTGAAGATTCGGGGATAAATACCGGGAAGTACATCCAGCTACGCAATTGCATACGCGGCTGGTCGTCGCCCGGCTGGCCAAACATTACCGGCATAGACAGGCACTGGTTGTCCTCAATCAGGGTTGAATTGATACGCGCACCGTATTTAAATAACTGGTCGTCGAGGTTAAGGCCATAATCCAACGACATAACAAAACCATTAGCTGCCAGGCTATCCATGGGTGTGTTTAGCTGGTCGATAGCCCAAAGCACACGCCCACCATTCATAATATACTGGTCTATCTTAAACTTATCTTTATCCTCTACCGGCAGCGTGGGCCTGTTGATGATGATTGCCTTGTAGTATGTGGGTATGTATAAACTATTGGGCAGGTCGAGGGTGTCTACCTTATATTGTTCGCTAAGGGTTGTCAGCAGGTCGTAAGTATTGAGGCCCAGTGTCTGGCCATGCCCTACCAGGTAGGCTATGGCAGGCTTTTCCCCTACTTCCAGCCTGTGTATAGCCGAGGCGAATTTGTATTCCAGTTGTGATTCGGAGTAATTCAGGTTCTCCAGCGGCGACATGCCCAATTTGTTTTCCAACAGGCGAACTGCAGTTTCCCGCCCCTTGTACTGCACCAGGGCCCAGGGAAAGATAAATTTCTCAGAATATCCTTCCTCCTCGCCCTGCATCTGCAGGTTGACAGGGAATATTCCTTTACCCGCCAGTATCCGGGCCTCTTTCACCCTTTCTTCATCGTCTTTGCCGGCAAAGGGGTCTGTATATTGAAATTTGATATTGCTACCCGCCTTATCGCGAAATGCCTGTAACTGTTCGCGGGTGGCTTCTTTCAACCGTTGAAACCCTGCGGGGAATTTACCATCGAGGTACACAGTGATGATGGCCATATCATCCATTTCACTCAATACATTCTTAGTGGCATTGGTAAGCGTGAACCTTTTTTCTTTAGTCAGGTCGAGGCCGGCATGAAACCTGGCCGCCAGCATATTCACGCATATCAATATGGCCGCCAGTATAACGATGCGGGTAACAGCCTGCCTTTTTTGTTGCTTCCGTTTTTTAGATGCGTTCGTTGCCATATATATATTAATCCCGGGCCGCAGTATCCCACGTGCGGCTGTTCAGCGAAAAGCGTGTTAATGCAATGAATAATATGATTACAGACAGGAAATAAATCACATCTCTGCTGTCTATCAATCCACGGCTGATAGATTTGTAATGAAAAGCCATACCCACCATAGAGAGGTAATAATCTATCCCCTCGGCAAAGGCGGGCAAGGCCGCCAGCGAGTCGAAACCACTGTATAAGAGGTAACAGGCGAATAATGCCACCAGGAAGCCCACCACCTGGTTGTTGGTAAGCGATGAGCAGAAAATACCAATAGCCGTAAAGCCCGCCGCAAGGAACAACAGGCCGAAATAAGAGCCTGCGATTGCCCCGAAATCCACCGTATTCTCAATCTTCGACAAGTTATCAATTGTGTAGGCGTACACCAGTGTGGGCAGCAATGCAAAAGCTACCAGCACCAGGCAGGCGAAGTATTTGCCGAGTATAATGTCCAGGTCGGTAAGGGGTTTAGTAGAGAGCCACTCTATAGTGCCACCCTTAAACTCGTCGGCAAAGGAGCGCATGGTAATGGCAGGAATCAACAGTGCCAGCAACCAGGGCGCCAGCTCGAAATACCTGTCCATTGTGGCATATCCATACGCCAGTATGCTGGAGTCTTCGAATACCCAAAGGAACAGCCCGCAAGCAGCCAGGAAGACCAGTATGGCCACATAACCCACTATGGAGCTGAAAAAGGAATTAATCTCTTTAATAAATATACTACGCATTGGCCCTGTCAGTGTTCTTTTTCAGAAGGTTGGCAAATATAACAAAACGGCTGTTGTTTTACTGTCATAGCAATGTGTTAAAGGTTATTCAATATGTCCGTACCAGTACTTATACTATTTACACCAATAGTGGTATGTGCTACCACCTGCGGTTGATATACTTTCACACGACTAATGGGTAATTTCTTATTTACCCCTTATGCGAAAGCAGCGGCCCCCTTGCGGGGCCGTGTTTGTGTTATCTCCTATCGCAGGTTATTTTTTCTGTTTTGTTAAATGAAAGGAAGCTTTTATAAATTTTTTACCCATAACTGCTATTTTTACCCGTTAATAAGGGTTTATTGAAGCGGGTCAGGAAATATTATTACAATACTGATACTCACAGATTTGAGAAACTGGAGCTTTCGCTGAAGGCGCGGCTGCTGCGTGTATTGGGGTTTGTGTCTGCCGCATTGGTGACAGCCACCATCACCGTAGCTATAGCTTTCCAGTTTTTAGACTCTCCAAAGGAGAAACAACTAAAGGAAGAAATGTACGCCCTGCGCCAGGGCTATAACGGCCTGCAGAAAGAACTGGACGAGTTGAATAAATCGCTTGCGCAACTAGAACATAGGGATAATGACATATACCGCGCCGTTTTTGAAGCGCAGCCCATACCCGACAGCATACGTATAGGAAAAGACTATAGTAAGGCCGACCCTGAAATGCTGGCCTTTGCCAATACCACTACCCTGCTGGAGAATATGCAGAAAAGCGTAGACCTTATGCGCCGCAGGATAAGTATGCAGGCCAGCTCGTACGACACACTACAGAAACTGGTAGAAACCAAAGAACGTATGCTGGGTGCCATACCTGCCATACAGCCGGTGTCTAACAAGACACTGGACAGGGTGGCATCGGGCTTCGGGTACAGGATAGACCCGATATACAAGACACCAAAGATGCATACGGGCATTGACTTTACCGCTGCTACAGGCACCCCGGTATATGCCACGGGCGACGGCACGGTGAAAGAATCGGGCTATGACAATGGCGGCTACGGTAATAATGTCATCATCAACCATGGCTATGGCTACCAAAGCCTGTATGCACACATGAAAAAAATAAAAGTGCGTAGCGGCGACCGCGTTAAAAGAGGTGAGGTGATTGGTTGGATAGGCAGCACCGGCAAGAGCACCGGGCCACACCTGCACTACGAAGTAATCAAACATGGGGAAAAGATAGACCCCATCCACTTCTTCTTCAACGACCTGACGGCGGCAGAGTACGAGCGCCTGACAAAAATCGCCGCTGCATCCAACCAGTCGTTTGACTAAGGTTAGCTAAAATGTTCCATTTTGTTCCCGGAACAATTGTTTTCAGAAAAATATTCCCAACCTCCCTAAAGGGGAGCACCTACCTCACGCCGGCTATTAAATTCTTATGAGTTCTCATTCATTACAGGTTTTAGTGTTTTCATATATTTACTGCAATAACGACATTACAAATATACAACAATTACATGTTTAATAAAAATAAAAAGCGGCATCTTTTACGACGCCGCTTTCAATAATATTATTGTAATTATGTCTATTGTTTTACGATACGCTTCCTCAACTGTGACCGGCCATCTGTCATAGTGAAAACATACACACCTGAAGGCAGGTTGGCCAGTTGCAACTGCAGGCTGTTGCGGCCTGTTGTAGCCTGAGCCTCGCCCTGTGCTACGCGAACACCGCGCATATCATACAGGCTATATTGTACATCGGCGGAAGTATTGGCCACATATTCCACATACACCATATCGTTTGCAGGCTGGGGGTATATTTCCATGTAATTTTCGTTGAGGACATTGTTGACTCCTACAGAGACTGTAGTGTAAGTAATATATAACTGCGGCCTTTTGGCAGGGTTTTCAGCAAAGCAGGAATGGAAGCCGAAAGCCCTGTACAGGGTTTCGTCCTGCAACATCATCATAAAACCATAAAACTCCTGCCTGGCTACCATATCCTGTACAAGGCGGGCTACATCCAGCACCAGGTCATCACCATACTGAGCTTGCGATGGGCGGGTAACGACAGCCGGCGTATCGGTGGCAGGCTGGGTGTTCCAGGTAACTGTGGGGTAATGAACAGGTTGGGTGATTCTCTTGATGAGCATTTCGTTTGAGCCGGAAGATATATAGGGTGAACCCGGATAATAGGAATTACCCACGGTGCTGCTTATTGCCGGGTTTTGCCAGCCGAACAGTTTCATTTCGGCCTTGGTGATAATTGCATTTTGGGGAATGTTATTGATGCCGTTAAAATGCAGCAGCGACCTTACCCAGCCCCTGGGGCAACTGACTTGGTTATATGTCCATGCCATGGCAGTAATCTCTTTGTACCCTGGTTTTTGGGGCGTATTTTCAACGTTCCCGAATTCAGAACCAGGGCTGCAGCCTTCGGTTTTGAAAATGGTATTGCATAATGAATCCATAGGGCCGCTTACAATGCTGACAGTATCAGTAACAATTTCTTTAGGGGGTTCGTTTTGAGCCATTGCGGGGCAGGTAACAGCCGCGAATGACAATAGGAGTAAAAGGTTCTTCATATAGAGCTTTTTGGGGGTTGAATAATTATCAAATATAGGGAATTTACAATAACGTGGTACTAATACACTGTTAGTTGTATAACAAAATATGCCAATATCGATAATATAAGTACTATGAGTACAGCCAGCCAACTCCATTTATTATCTGAAAAGTGCTTTTTGCCGCGGTGGCGATTCTTTTTTAGGTCGTGCTGCAGGCGGTAGTTGATACGCTCTGCTATGAGGCGGGTTTTATCGGCGGGTAATTGCTGCAGGCCTTCCAATGCATCGCTTTCCATACTCTCTTCGGCCAACAGGGCTTCTACCTCGCGCTGCTCAGCTGGCGATAACCTCCCCTCCAGGTAAGCCAGCAGCTTCTCTTCGGGCAGGTGGCCTTTGCCATATTGCGATATGTCCTGTTGGTCAGTCATTAGTATTCCTGTTTTTATCCAATACCACCTTCAATTTTCTTTTACCATTCTGGATATAACTTTTCACCTGCATAAAACTATATCCTTTTTCTTCCATTATCTGCTGGTAGGTCTTTTTTTCGAGGTAAAACATAGTGAGACATATACGCTGCCCCTCATCCAGTTCAGCCAGTGCATCCTTCATCCTGTCTATTTCCTGTTCCTGGCGATGAAGTTCCTGCATATCGGGTAAAGGTTTGGCAGTGCTGTATTGGAGTGCCTCATCGCCCTGCATGTATTTTTTATCCCTTAGCTGCTGAAAGCAATGGTTGCGCATGAGGATATACAGCCACCCTTTGAAGTTCTGCACATCGGGCGGCAGGGATGTGAGTGTTTTGAGGAATACCTGCTGCACGGCATCGGTAGCCTGGTCTTTATCCTTCAGGTACTTCATAGCTACACCCAGCAGCAATACGGTATAGCGTTGCAGGAGTATGCCCAGCCAACGGTTGTCGCCTGTGGTGTGGTACACCTGCAGGAGTTCTTCATCGCTATGTTGGTTGCTGTTCAACGGCGGACTGTTATTAATAAGATGTTTTGGGCAGGATATTCCACAACAATTTTAATACGGAATTTACAATAAACTATTGGTTAAATTAATCCGAAGCATTTACTTTATAGTCAAATACATTCCTATGACTAAATCGCTGATAATAGCAGTATGCTGCCTGGTGTTATTTCAAACCACATCGTACGCCCAACAAATAAGCCCCTATAGCAGTCGAAAGGAGCTGGACGGCAAAATAAGGCGCAGCCCCGTGCAACCACACCAGCGTATGCATATCGGCTATACATTCCATAACGTATTTGCCAACCAGCAGCACACCATGTATCGACTTGACAACGCAGACAACTTAATCGAGACAGAAGAATCGCGGACGGTGCGCACCATTGGCGGCTATGCATTTACCATCGGCAGTTTCTTCACACTTACCCGGTTCAATTCCAACATAGCGGCACTGGCATTGTCCACCGACTTTACATACAGCTACCTGCCCTGGGAGGAACTGGACAGCGGCTTTGCCTACAGGGCCAATCCCAAAGAACATAAAGCAACAGACTTCACTATACAATTGGGTGCGCCCATCAGCCTGGATCTGAAACTGGGCGCTGATGCAGGGCCATCATTCAACCATAAATGGAGTGCCAGCATAGGTGGCGGTGTAAGCCCGGTGATAGCGTTTACCGCCCCCAGCAAAAAGATATTTAAAGAAGCAGTGAACATTACGCAAGCGGCAGTACCGTTTATAAAAACAGAATTCGGCATGAGGACCGGGGTATTGATGAAGGTAAGGATGCTGATGATGTTTGGCGGGCCTGAGTATATACAAAAGGGACAGGTATTCAACAGTTTTTCGGGCAACTATTCGCTGACGGGAAAATTTTCGACACATATATCGCTGCTGGTGTACCCTTTCTCGTACCAATGGCCGGAGTATGGCTGGTGGCAGCCGTAAAGGGGTATCTGGATTACAGATAAGGCAGCTTTCATATTCCGGGAGGAAGTACACTTATATGACAAATATATAATCCACAACCTGTATATTAGCAGTACTTATAAACTCTTATGACATCTGTTATGGATAGAAGTAGAATGATAATCCTGGCACTACTTGCATTAATAATATGCACAGCCTGTTCAAAAAAAAATGCACCACCGCCTTATGCAGGCATATCCGGGATATACCTATTTGACGGTGAAGAAAAGTACAATGCATATTCTACATCCGGGCCAATATCAAAAAACAGAGCATTTAAAGATGTAGTTATCGCCTTCAATTTAATATCTGACTCAGTAGTACGTGTGGCATTAAAAGACAGCACAGTGTGGATAGATACCACATTTACATATACCAAAACTGAAGGCGACAAGTACACATTCAGCAATCACATATACAATGGCAGTTGGGGCGTATCATATAATGCCCGGACAGGCAAAAGAGAGTATTGGTACGCGTACAACTTTGGATACGTTACCGCCGGAGGCTCGACAGTCCTTAATCTAACACAGCAGTAAAAAGTCTAAAAGCGGTATTGCGGCCTGACTTGTAGAGATTTCATTTCGCTCCCCCTGCTTGAAAGCAGGGGCAATTGAGTATGAGTTGGACTAAAAAATATTCAGAGCGTGGACTGCGCTCTTTTTTATTTTTGCGGGATGGAACCACAGATGATAGTATTGGAAACAGAGCGGATGTCATTAAAAGCTGTAACGCCGGAGGTGTACGAATACTTAATGACGAATAAAACTGATGATGAGCTAAAGGCATTCTTCGGGTATGCGACTGAGAAGGAACTGGCATCGGAAAAACTGCGGCATGAGAAAAAAATGGTTTGCTACTACCAGACCTTCAGGCGGTTTGTAATGGTGGATAAAACAACGGGCAGTACAATAGGGCAATGCGGGTACCATAAATGGTATAACGACCATAACAAAGCAGAAATAGGCTATGCCCTGAACAACGAAGACATAAAACGAAAAGGATACATGGGAGAGGCGTTGGCACCGATTGTGGCACATGGCTTTAGCGAAATGCAACTGAACAGGATAGAGGCATTTACCAGCCCGCAAAATGTACCCTCCATAAAGTTGTTGCAGAATATGGGGTTTCAATATGAAGGGGTGATGAGGGGACACTATCTTAAAGCAGGCGTGTATGAAGACTCGTCTTGTTATGCACTGCTGAAGGAGGAGTATGGGGGCTGATTGGTACGGTCACAAGACCGACCAAAGGTGGAAAGGGGTGATGAGGGGACACTATCTTAAAGCAGGCGTGTATGAAGACTCGTCTTGTTATGCACTGCTGAGGGATGAATATGAAAGTTTTAAACAGCAGTTTGCTATATAGCTTATAAGTTGAATTTATACGCCTAAAAAGCTACATTTGCAGCACATTTGCACTAAACAAGTAAAGATATTTTCAAATATGAACTTCCAACTAACAGAAGAGCAAAAAGCGGTACAACTGGCGGCGCGCGATTTCGCGCAAAACAAACTGCTGCCCGGCGTAATAGAGCGTGATGAACACCAGAAGTTTCCTGCAGAGCAGATAAAAGAACTGGGCGAACTGGGTTTCCTGGGTATGATGGTTGACCCGAAATATGGCGGCTCGGGCATGGACACTGTTTCTTACGTGCTGGCTATGGAAGAAATTTCCAAAGTGGACGCTTCTACTTCTGTATGTATGAGTGTGAACAACTCGCTGGTATGCTGGGGACTGGAAACCTATGCCAACGAAGAGCAGAAACAAAAATACCTGACAGAACTGGCCAGCGGGCAGAAGCTGGGCGCCTTCCTGCTGAGCGAACCTGAGGCAGGCTCGGATGCTACCTCTCAGCGCACTACCGCTGATGATATGGGCGACCACTATATACTGAACGGTACCAAAAACTGGATAACCAACGGTAACAGCGCATCGTACTATATAGTAATAGCGCAGACATATCCTGAAAAGAAACACAAAGGCATCAATGCCTTTATAGTACATAAAGACTGGCCGGGTGTAACCGTAGGCGCAAAAGAAAACAAACTAGGCATACGTGGTAGCGATACACACAGCATCATGTTCCAGGATGTGAAAGTGCCGAAAGAGAACCGCATAGGTGAGGACGGCTTCGGCTTTCCCTTTGCTATGAAGATACTGGCGGGTGGCCGTATAGGTATAGCATCGCAGGCACTGGGTATTGCCAGCGGCGCGTACGAACTGGCGCTGAAATACTCTAAAGAGCGCAAGGCGTTTGGCACAGAGATATCCAACCACCAGGCAATAGCCTTTAAACTGGCAGATATGGCTACAGCTATTGAAGCAGCACGCCTGCTGTGCCTGAAGGCCGCATGGACCAAAGACCAGGGACAGGATTATACACTGGCAGCCGCTACAGCCAAACTGTATGCCAGTGAAATAGCCCAGTGGGTAACCAGCGAAGCAGTGCAGATACACGGTGGATATGGTTATGTGAAGGAATTCCACGTAGAGCGCCTGATGCGCGACGCGAAAATCACGCAGATATACGAGGGTACCAGCGAGGTGCAGAAAATCGTTATCAGCAGGACGATTCTGAAAGGTTAAATAGTAAAAGATGTATTTTTAAAGAGGAGCAATTGCTCCTCTTTTTTGTGTCGTAATATTTCGGGAAACGGGAACAGGGTTTTTCTACGTCGTGCATTTTCGTATATTTATAAAACAAACTCAAACCCATATGCGCTATATCATTGTACTACTGACCATATTATTTGGCTGCAAATACTGCAGCGCTCAAACTGATGTAAAAATATCAGTTGGTGAACGGGGCAGGCAGCACGAGCTTACGCAACAGGGTATTAAAGAAACCATTTCTGCATCTGTAATAAAAGATGACCCGAAGCTTCACCTGGTATGCAAAGATGATAGCTATCTCATAGGCCAATATGATGTTGCGATAGTAAAGGACAGAAAAAGCGTAATAGGGCCTTTTACGGTGAAGAACGGCAAGGAGCGTGATGTATTTGACAAACTATATCCACATTTGATACCTGGTGCACAAATACTATACGATAAAATAATAGTAATGTCCAGAAACTCATCCAAAGCAATTGCACAGCCCGGAATAACTGTAGAATTGCAGTAAAAAAAACGTTATCAGCAGGGGAATGCTGAAAGGTTAAATATTTTTATTATCTTAATAGCCGGAAAGAATATCTTTCCAGCTATTATTATTGGTATAATTATGAGAAAGGTTGAGTTTTCATTAATCGCAGCCATCGCCTTGTCCATAATTGCCCTGAGTTTCAACCTGCCGGGTGCGGGCATATTGCTTACGGTAAGTACGCTGACACTTGCCTTCTTTTATGCTTACCTCAGCACAGCCTATTTCAACAACATCAGCATCAGGCGGGCAATGAAAAAAGGAGCGTTGGATAAAGTATCCACCAAACATAAGGTACTGGCTACCTATTCGGGTGTGGCGATAGCTTTCTCGCTGGTATCGGTTTTGTTCCAGGCTATGCACTGGCCTTCGGCTAATATGCTGACCATACTGAGCATTGTAGTATTAATACCCGCAATTGGTGTGTGCATCTACAAAATAGCCAAAGGCAGTAAAAATATCGCTTACCGCAAGAGTGTACAAAGAACAGCATCGTACCTGTTTGTGGCGGTGTGCGCATCTATATATTTTTAAATTATTAACTTTAATAAAACCTCTGCAATATGAACCCGATTAAACAATTAGCTGTTACGATGCTGCTGCCATTTGCTGCATTTTCGCAAGAAGTGAATAGTGATTTGACATACTTTGTGGGTAAACAGTTGAAACCCGCCGTGCTGCATGAACAAGCTGATTATAAAATCCGGCTGTCTGACCTGGAAGCGGCACCATACATTCAATTAATCTACAAAAATCATGATTACGCTGTTACAGGCTATACGGTAAGCATTATGTCCAGGAGGCTGGCAAAAGTAGTAGGCCAACTGAAACAACAACAAGGCAGCCTGGCAGAAAACGCCGCGAGAATGGACTACCACCTGGCCAGCGGCGACAGGATTTTTATTGATGACCTGAATGCAACCTGCCCTAAGTGCACGGATGAGAAAAACATCACCACCAAAGGCCTGGCGATATTAATAGAATAATATCAAGCACATACCAACCCGTGGCATAGTTATTGTTTCCCCTACTTGTTTGATACCTTTACACAAGCAACCATAGTTCATCAAAGAATGGGAAACAGCCATAAGAATGCCATCATACGCTACAGCTTTTATATAGCATGGCTGGTTGTTTCGTTGATACAAGCCAACTTCACAGAGTTATTGGCCGACGAGGCATACTACTGGAAGTACGCACAACATTTGTCCTGGGGATATTTTGACCATCCGCCGGTGGTGGCTGCACTCATCAAACCGGGATATTGGCTATTGCAAAATGAACTGGGGGTGAGGCTGCTCTTTGTACTCAGCAGCGCCCTGATGATATATGTGCTGGAGCTGTTAGTTAAGCCAAAGAACCTGAAACTGTTTTACCTGTCGGTAGCATCCATAGGTGCGTTTCATTTTATCGGCTTCCTGGCGTTGCCCGATATGCCTTTGTTATTGTTCACGGCCACCTTCCTGTACCTGTACAAGCAGTACCTGCAAAAAGATGGCTGGGGCATATCGATACTATTGGCGCTGAACGCTACCCTGCTGCTGCTGAGCAAATACCATGGCATATTAGTGATAGGTTTTGCCGTACTGTCGAACCTGCAATTGCTGAAAAGAAAAACATTCTGGCTGATAGCCCTGCTAAGCCTGAACCTGTTTATACCCCATATACAATGGCAAGCGGCCCACGATTTCCCTTCGATTAAATATCACCTGTACGAGCGTTCTTCAGAACCTTATCAAATTGAATTTAGCCTGAACTACCTATTGTCAGTTGTACTGATGTTCAGCCCTGTGGCAGGTATTGTGTTTGCCTGGCATACATTCAAAAAGAAAGCTAACACTGAATTTGAAAAGACACTGAAATGGATGACGGCAGGTACGCTTATCTTCTTTTTGGTCATGACCTTTAAAGGCAGGGGCGAAGCCAACTGGGTAGCTTTTGCACTGCTACCCGCATTCGTTACCGGGTACAAATACTGCGAACAAAAAGACTGGTTCCACCGGTTTACACGTAATAGTTTTCTTATCTCATTTTTACTGATTGCCATAATCAGGATATACCTGATATACAATTTCCTGCCAGACAATAAACCATTCGCCTACCTGAAAGAGACGTTCCACCATACCCAACAGTGGGCGAATGAGATACAAAAATATGCAGACAATAAGCCGGTAGCATTTATGAATAAATACCAATACGCTGCCTGGTATGAATTTTATACCGGGCAACGGGCTATATCGCTGAACAACAGGATGGGCAGGAAGAACCAGTATAATATATGGGAAGATGAACGGGATATACAGGGCCAGGCCGTGATGCTTGTTCCTAACTATACTGTAGATGGCATGGAAGGGTTTAATACCGGCAAAGGTGTTTTTCAATACGCATATATAGATAATTTCCGGTCGGCATCGCATATACAAATAGTACCTGTGGAAAAGGAGCTGCAACTGATGCCTGGGGAGATAAGGGCAGTCAATTTCAGGATAAATACCACAGACAGTGCATGGACATTAGCAGGCAACCCGGGCTTTGTGGCAGAGATGCACAGTATGATTTTTAAAAAAGGCAAACTGGTGAAAGACGAACGGAAAGATTTCTTTGTGGATGATAACATGGCTGGAAGCGGGGAAACATACACTGTAAGTATACAAGCCCCTGAAGAGAAAGGCAGCTACGAACTGTATCTAGATATAGTTATCGGCTGGCTGCCACCTGCTATTAACGGCGAGCAAATAGTTATTGAAGTAAAATAAACCCGTCAGCGGTTGCTGCTGAGGGATAAGCTGCACAATACCAATACAGCACCTACAGACAAATAGATAATCTGCAACAGGACTATATCCTGCACCACAATCATTTGCGTAACAATCCATGCGATGGTAGCGAAGCCCTCTACAAATACAGCCTGTACATGATAGCGGGGCTTGAATATAAGCATGAGCAAAACTACCAGGCTGCCCACACCTAATACGGTAAACAATGTTATGCCCGGGATAAGATAGTTATTAAAAGGGCCTTTCTTCATCATATCAACAGGCATGTGCAGGGTGTTGCCTGTGGGGTCATCAATAAGCATGTAGCCGCCGAATAAAGCACTGACTGCATTGAACAGCAGCAACAACATAGCGATATAGCGGAATACTTTCATAGGTTTATTCTTTATGACAACATTGAGCTTTTACTTCGTTTTGCTCCATCATCACCTTTGGGCTGATATAAGGTATGCCGAGGTTCATGCCACGCAGTACAAACAGGCTGCCGAACAACAACATAACCAGGGGCACAAATTTGCGAAAATGTACGGCATGCATGATGCGCGCCCTGTCTTTGATAACGGTTAATGCTACCATCATAGGTACCGTACCCAGTCCGAAGACATACATCAGCATCATAGAATTGAGGACGGTGGGTGCCATCACCGTGGCAGACAAGGCCATATATACCAATCCGCATGGCAATAAGCCGTTGAGCATACCGGTGATGAACAAGCTGAATACAGAAGGGTGCCCCATAAACGCACCCAGTTTATTTTGCACAAAACCCGTCCAGGGGAGTTTTACCGAAAAACGTGTAGGAAAAAATGAGAGGATACCCAGCACCAGCAACATAGCACCCAAGGCAATAGATATGTACTGCTGTACCTGCGGCTGAAACAGGGATTTGAAAGAATACAACACCACACCGAGTAATGCATACACCGTTATCCTGCCGAAGTGGTAGAGCCCGATGCCCAGCCATTTTTCAAAACCGCTCAACCGCTGAAAAGGCATTACCCATATAATAGGGCCGCACATACCGGCACAATGCAGGCTACCCGTAAGACCCATCAGCAAAGCCATTGTGAGTGTGAGCGTATTCATATTATTGCAGTGTTATTTCAGACTCCTGGTAATATTTTTTATCATTCACAGTCCAGTTGATTTTCACTTTGTAACGTGTGTTCTTCAACTCGCTGCGGGGGATGGTAATGCTGCTGAGCACGTTGGTCAGTTTTATCTCCTTATCCCAGGAAGCATTAATAGGGGAATAAAAATGAACATCGCCGTTGACGAGCTGGTCTGTAAAGTCGCCGGGAAATTCTATCATCACAGCCGTTTCATTAGCATATACCCGAACAGGTGCGGACAATGCGGCCTGGTTTTTGCCTGCATCCAATACGTTCTGATACTCTATCTCCTGCTTGTAGTAGTCGTCGGCCACCAGGTCGAAATCCTGGCGCATGCTGCCGGTTACCAAAGCGACAATCAATACCACGAATCCGCCATATAATAATGCTATCCTGCTACCCCATCCAAATTTCATCGTGCTCATACCTATATTATTTTAGTTGGCTGTAAACGGCCCGAGGAATGACGTGCTGATCACATCTATTTTTTCCCCATCTTCATACACGCCTATCTTCAGCTTTGTTTTTCGTTCTTTAATATCTTTTTTATCAATGTAGATGAACATTGTACCAGCTACATCAGCTTCCTTAGGTACGTTCAGTACCGTTTCCCCTACCAGTTCTATACGGCCTTCAAAATTTTCAGGCTTCAGCTCCAGTGTTTTTTCTTTGTAGGTTTTATTCAGCAGCTTGTAGTTGTACAGGTTGCTGTACTGGTTGTCCGGCTGCTCCTGGAACAACTGCCCCTGAGCGCGGAGTATGGAGACACCCACATCAGTACGGCTCATCAACAGGAAAGCTTCTACACCCAACAGAATAATCATCACCGCTGTATATGCTTTCATCCTCCAGGTGAAGCGTGTTGGCTGCTTGTCTGCAATGTTAGCTTCGGATGCGTAACGTATCAACCCTTTAGGCAGGTTTACAGCTTCCATCATTCTATCGCAGGCATCAATGCAGGCCGTACAGTTGATACATTCCAGTTGTGTACCGTTGCGAATGTCTATACCTGTAGGACATACATTCACACACTGGTGGCAATCTATACAATCGCCGATGGTACGTTCTTCATTTTTCTTAAACTTACCCCTCTGTTCTCCACGCACATGGTCGTAAGTAACAATGATGGAGTTACGGTCGAGCAGCACACCCTGCATACGGCCGTAGGGGCAAACAACAGTACACACCTGCTCGCGAAACCATGAATATACCAGGAAGAATATCGTAGTAAATATCACCAGGGCAATAAAACCACCTATATGTTCGCTAACCGGCTCGGTAATAATCGTCCTTAGCTCATCTATACCGATAATGTAAGCGAGGAAAGTATTGGCAATAATAAAGCTGATAGCCCAGAAGGCCGTCCACTTCATTACCTTTTTAAATATTTTATCGGTATTCCACTTTTGACGTGCCAGCATTTTCTGCGCGGGGCCGTCACCTTCTATCCAGTACTCTATTTTGCGAAAGACCATCTCCATGAAAATGGTCTGGGGGCACATCCAGCCGCAGAACACACGGCCGAAGACCACTGTAAACAGGGCGATGAATACAATAAAAATAACCATGCCCAGCCCGAATATGAAAAAATCCTGCGGCCAGAATATTTGCCCGAAGAGTATAAACTTACGCTCCAGTACGTTGATAAGAAAAATGGGGTGGCCGTTGTACTTAAAAAACGGCAGTGAAAAGAACACCAGCAGGTAAACGACACTTAACCATGTCCGCACATTGGTAAACTTACCTTTAGGCATATTCGGAAACACCCATAACCGCTTGCCCTGCTTATCTACCGTGGCTACCGTATCCCTGAATGATGTTGTCGAATCACCGCCGTTTATATCTGTTTGTTTCATTCCGCTACCGCTACTTCCGGTTCTTTTACTTCGTTTGCTGTACTATCCGTGCTTTCTGTTGCTTCTATATACATATCCCCCTGCGGCTCTTTGGGTGCTGCAGGTGTTGTGCCCTGCAATGACCTGACAAAGCTGGCCAGTTGTGCCAACTGCATAGGCGAAAAATCATCTTTCCAACTCTTCATACCTTTTGAAGGCCAGCCGTATTTTATTGACTTGAACACATCCTGCAAGCTACCGCCGTGCAACCAGTACTGGTCGGCCAGGTTTGGCCCTACGGCGTTACCACCGCCATCGGCAGCGTGGCAGGCCGCACAGTTACTCTCAAATATTCCCTTACCCGCTCCTATACCTGCGGCATCCAGCATTACTACTGTATTCTCATCTACATTGCTGGCGGACTTAGCAAGATAAGCCGCTACTTCCTGTTCACCTCTTTTTACCTCAGCAAGGAATTCATCTTCCTGGCTGGGGCCGCTACCGAAGTGGTAATACCATACATATATCACACCGATAACTATTGTCAGGTAAAATCCGTACTTCCACCAGGGTGGCAGGCTGTTGTCCAATTCTTTAATACCATCGTAATCATGGTCGAGCAGGATATCTTCCTCTTTCTCAATAGCCACCGCGGCATTGAACCTGTCCCAGAATGGGACACGTTTTGTTTTAGCAGCAGCTGCTGCTTTTGCAGCTTCTTCGCCCGGTTTGAGCATAATAGCCTTGATAAGCACGCGGGTAAGAATGATAAGCACGCCTATTGTGAGCAACTCAAGTATGATAGCGCCAATCAGCACATAGAATTCTACTTTTGGCAAACCGCCTATAGAGGCAGACACGGGCGCGGCAGCTACAGCCTCAGCAGCTTCCTGCGCCGCAGCGCTGTAAGACATAGCGCCAAATGCCAGAAGCAATAGCAGGGTTTTAGCTATGCCCGAACCGTTGCTGCGCTCCTTACGAAGTTTATCGCGGTAGGCATAGCCTAATTGCACCAACGTACTGCCCATCATACCAATTACAAACAACAGCACGATAATCAGCGTCAAAAGGCCCATCAGCAAGGGATTAAACCCCATACTACTGCCTGTAGCAGCCTCTGCCGCAAATACCGTTGCGGGTACGGACAAAACAGCTATTGATAAGAGAAGACGTTTATTAAAATACTTGCGCATGACTTTTTTATTTATCATTAATTGTTGTCTTTGTCTAAAGGCAGGTTTTTCACCTCTGTGATATATTCCTTGTTGGCCCTGAAAGCCCATATAGCCAATCCCATGAAGAAGGTGAAGAATATCAGCAATGATACCATCGGGTAGATATCCACACCTGCTATTGATTCTAAATAATGCCTGAATTTCATTGTATTATTGTTTTAATACTTGTTTTTAATTGCTGCCTGCAGTTTTTTGCTCCAGCTTGATGTCTGTGCCCACGCGCTGCAGGTAAGCTATCAAGGCTATTATTTCTTTATCGCTCTTCACTTCTATTTTGTCTTTGGCCAGGCTGGCTACTATCTTATCAGCCTGCTTAAAGAGGTCTGCGTTCGCTATCTTATCATACCCCTCGGGATAAGGCACACCCAGCGTTTGCATGGCACGTATCTTGGCCGGTGTAATAGCAGTGTCTATGGCATTTTCCATCAGCCATGAGTAGTTAGGCATAATAGAACCCGGTGACATACTGGTAGGCTCGTACATGTGATTAAAATGCCAGCTATCAGGATACTTGCCGCCTATACGTGCCAGGTCGGGGCCTGTACGCTTACTACCCCATTGGAACGGGTGGTCGTACACGAACTCACCTGCTTTTGAGTACTCTCCATACCTGGCTACCTCGCTACGGAACGGCCGAATCATCTGGCTGTGGCAGGTATAACAACCTTCGCGCACATATATATCACGCCCCTGCAGTTCGAGCGGTGTATATGGTTTCACACTTGTGATAGTAGGCACGTTGGATTCTATCATAAAGGTGGGTACTATCTCAATCAGTCCACCAATCGCCACAACCACCAGGCTCAATACAAGCATCTGTACCGGGCGGCGTTCAATCCACCTGTGCCAGTGTGTTTTACCATGTTCTACATAAACCTTGGTCAATGGTGCTGCTTCAGCAGCTTCATCATTCAGTGCTTTACCTTTCCTCACAGTTTTAACCAGGTTAACAGTCATTAGTATGGCACCCAACAGGTACAGCGTACCACCTATACCACGCATCATAAAGAATGGCTTCATCTGCTCCACTGTTTCCATGAACTGGTATTTCAACTGGCCGGTGGGGGTAAACTCTTTCCATGCCAGGCTCTGCATAAAGCCGGCCCAGTACATAGGCACTGCATAGAATACTATACCCAGCGTACCAATCCAGAAGTGCCAGTTAGCCCATTTCTGCGAATACAGTTCTGTTCTGAATATCCTTGGTATCAGCCAGTACAGTACACCGAAAGTCAAGAAACCGTTCCAACCCAGGGCGCCCACGTGTACGTGTGCGATGGTCCAGTCAGTAAAGTGGCTGATGGCGTTTACGTTTTTGAGGCTCAACATTGGGCCTTCAAACGTGGCCATACCATAAGCCGTAACCGCTACCACCAGGAATTTCAACACCACATCTTCGCGCACCTTATCCCAGGCACCGCGCAATGTCAGCAGGCCATTGAGCATACCACCCCACGACGGGGCTATAAGCATAATAGAAAACACAGTACCGAGTGACTGCGCCCAGTCGGGCAGTGCGGTGTACAGCAAGTGGTGGGGGCCGGCCCAGATATAGATGAATATGAGCGCCCAGAAGTGTATAATAGATAAACGATATGAATAAACAGGACGGTTGGCCGCCTTGGGCAGGAAGTAATACATCAGGCCCAGGTATGGCGTAGTGAGGAAGAAAGCCACGGCATTGTGGCCATACCACCATTGCACCAGCGCATCCTGCACACCCGCGTACCATGAATAAGATTTAAATGCAGAAAACGGTATCTCCCATGAGTTAACCACGTGCAGCATTGCTACCGTGATGAACGTGGCTATGTAAAACCATATAGCCACATACAAGTGACGCTCGCGGCGCTTGATGATGGTGCCGAACATATTGATACCAAACACTACCCAAACAAGTGTGATGAGAATATCAATGGGCCACTCCAGCTCGGCATACTCCTTACCGGTAGTGTAACCCGCCAGCAACGAGACTGCCGCCAACACAATAATAAGTTGCCAGCCCCAGAAGTGTAGCTTGCCGAGCATATCGCTGAACATGCGGGCTTTTACCAACCGCTGCAACGAATAATACACACCCATAAAAATACCATTGCCCACAAAGGCGAATATCACCGCATTGGTGTGCACCGGCCTTACCCTGCCGAATGTAGTCTCTGCTGTACTAAAGTTTAGTACTGGAAATACGAGCTGAAATGCAGCCAGCAAACCCACCAGCATACCTACCAGGCCCCATAATATGGTGGCATAGGCAAACCATTTTACGATTTTGTTGTCGTAAAAGAACTTATCCAATGCAACTGAACCTTGCGCATTTACTTGTTCCGAAGCGTTACTCATCGATTATACTGTTTAGATTTTTCTGTTATTTATTTGAGGGGTTTCATTATCGTGCAACATTCTCATAGCTGAGCCTTCCTGGTCTTCAAACTGGTTGGAGCGTACGCTCCATATAAAAGCAAAAAGAAAAATGGCCGCTACTGCTATACTTGCCAGGACCAGGAGATATAATGCACTCATCAGAGGTTGTTAAAAAATGATAATCAAAATTATTACCGGCTCGTTGGATGCCTTATGACCTTACTCAATCTAAAAGATGATAATCGTCATGTTTTTGTCACGGGGTGTTTTACATATAGCTTGAAACTCCTTGCCATGAGGCTGCTGAGGCCTGTGGTCATCAAGACAATAGTGATGGTGCTGGCCGGCATAAGTATGGCGGCAATGAGCGGACTCATCAGCCCCTGCATAGAAATAGTCAGGCCAACAATATTGTATATAATAGATATTACAAACGTGAAGTTGATAATCTGCCTGCCTGATTTTGCCAGCTTCAACAAGCCGGGGAGCCATGCAAAACGCTTAGCATCTAATATGGCGTCGCAGGAAGGGGTGAAATTGTTCACATCGCTTGCCAGCGTAATACCCACATTACTTTGCTGCAAAGCCCCAGCATCGTTCAGCCCATCGCCCATCATCAACACCTTATCGCCCTTAGCCTGCAGTCCGGCAATATAATTGAGCTTATCTACCGGCTGCTGTCGGAATAGCAGCTTCCCTTCACCGCTAAACAAACCCTGCAAAGTGGATTTCTGACGGTCGTTGTCACCCGAGAGTAGTGATAACTTATAATGACCACCCAGGTTCTGCATGACAGCAGGCAATGCGTCCCTGAACTTTGGTGTGATATAAAAAGCCGCCAACTTATCATTTACCCTGATATAACATGCAGCATTATCCGTATCCGCACCATTGGTATTGCTGACAAAACGTGAAGAACCGATATATATATAGTTGTCGCCCGAGATGGCTTTTATGCCCTTACCGATAAACTCTTTCCACTCAATCAATTCCGCTTTTGCCCTTTTGCCCAGATATGCAACAATAGCCTTGCTGTAAGGGTGGGTACTGGACAGAGCAGTAGTATAGATGATATCTTTCTCTTCTTCAGAAAAAATATCGCCGCGCATATCGTATTCACTGGCTTCTTCGGTAAGTGTACCTGTCTTGTCAAAAACGATATGGTTGATATAACCCAACTGTTCTATCACAAAGGCATCGCGTATGTACAAACCGCCATTGCTGAGTAAACGTAACAGGTTGCCATGGGTAAAGGTAACAGCGAGCAGCAATGCGCATGGGCAGGCTATAATAAGCATTGCCGTAATGGCGGGTATTATCGTAGCCGGATTAACAAAGGCCCAATATGTTGCTGTAATAGCCACCAACCCCAACAGCACTATGGTAAAATATTTACTGACCAGGTGAATAACGCTGTCGCGGCGGTTTTGCTCCACTTTGTTTTTGCTGAAGGCGCTATGGTTCCACAAAGAAGTAAGGTAACTGGACGCCACAGGCTTAATCAGTTGCAGTGTCAGTTTTTCACCCGTCTGCCGGCCGCCCGCGTATACGGTTTTGCCCACCTCTACAGTCACAGGTTCACTCTCGCCTGTAACGAAGCTATAATCAATCTTTGCGCGGCCATCTACCACTATCGAATCGGCAGGTACAATCTCATCATTATGCAACTCCACTACATCTTTTTCTTTCAAGTCCTGCAGGTGGCGGCTCACGACGCCTGCGGGTGTTACCACATTTACCGCTATGGGGAAATATGCTTTATAGTCCCTATGGAATGAAATAGACTGGAATGTCCTGTCTTGCACAATACGGCCGGCCAGCATAAAGAACACAATGCCACTCATGCTATCCAGGAAGCCGGCACCTGTACCGGTGCCTATCTCATACAGGCTGCGGCCAAAGGTGATGAGCAATGCCAACGCAATGGGCGCATCAATATTTAACGTCTTTTGCCTGAGCCCCACCCAAGCATTGGTAAAAAATTCAGACGCGCTATAAAAGAATACAGGAAGCGCCAATACAAGGTTGAGTACGCGGAACAAGGTAGCATACTGGTGTTCAATATCGTTGTTGGATGACAGGTATTCGGGGAAGCTCATCAGCATGATATTGCCGAAGCAAAATCCCGCTACGCCCAGCTTGTATATCCTTTGCTTATCGAAACTGCTTTTTTCTTTCTTGTCCGACTCGTCGAGGCTGATATATGGTTCGTAACCAATAGTGGTGAGCAATTCCACAATCTGCCTCAGGCTTATCTCCTGCCTGCGAAACTGAATCGTCACCTCCTTCTTAGTAAAATTGAGCCTGCTTTCTACAATAGCGGGATTCAGCTTGCCCATGTGCTCCAGCAGCCACATGCAGGAACTGCAGTGCACACCCGGAAGGTATAGTGTTACAATCGTATTATTTCCGTCGGTGAACTTGTACAGCTTTTCAGCTATATCATCATTGTCCAGGTAAGAAAATTTATCGCTACGTACCGGTTTTATCTGCGAGAGGCCGGGATGAGATTGCAATTCGTAATAATTACAGAGCCCGTTTTTATCCAGTATTTCATACACCAGTTTGCAGCCATCGCAGCAAAACAATTTATCACCTATGGCGATATTCGTTGTAGTACATTCCGCACCACAGTGATAACACAGCTTTTCAGCAGAGTGTACTTCTTTTTTAACGATTACCGTATTCCTTCCTGTAGATATCTCAGGCATTGATAGCTTTTTGCGCCTCAATAATCTTTGGTATCAGGCTGGACTCTTCTATATAAAACAACTCTGTGAGCATGGTATCAATTACCGCTACTTCATTGCGTAAAACACGGTATCCCTCCGGGTATTCCACATCGTTGTACATGGGCATGGCAGCGGTATGCATCGCAGATAATACATCTTTTATTTCTTTGTGAGAATCCAGCAGGCTCATCAGTTGCGCATTGTGGCCCACATGGCAGTTGCCCGAACAGTTGGTACAATTATGCCCGTCTTCTACTTTGGCCAGCAGTTCCTGCACATAGGGTACTACCACCTGCTTCCTGAACAGTAGCAGCCGCTGGATATCATCCAGCAAGGCAGTATATATGCCCGAATAAAGGCTAAGGGAGGGATGTTCGGGCTCTATGCTGAGTTGAGCGGCACAGTTACGGGCGTTGGTGCAAATAATATCCAATGCCTGGTAATAGCCCTCATCCAGCCTGTTGAGCAGTTCATCAATGGTATAAGACCGAAACTTAGCAAACAAAATTGCAGCCATGTACATTACTTTTTACAAAAGTATCTGCGTACATAGCGGCAAAAAATGATGTATTACCCCTTAAAAAATGACTTTCGTCATGTTTTGGGAAAGAGGGATTTATTTACTTAAAATATCTGTCAGTTGCTGCAACATATCCTTTACCTGCTGTTGCTGGCGGTCGTTCTCACGCTCGTCAAAGGACTTGTTTTCGTTCAGCTCAGTTTCTTCGGCTTCTTTCCTGGCAGTTTCGCCTTCTTCCATCCTGTCCAGCAGGTCCAGTTCATCTTCATACATCTTCGCCATCGTTTCAAAGGCATTTTTATTGTCCGCCAGGTAGTTAGCATATACATCCATATTCTGCTGATATTGCGACAGGCATTCAGAATAACCCTTAGCTGCGTTTATATAAGAAGAAACTATCTTTTCATTGGTGTTATTCCAGCGGCGGTATTGCTCCATATCGCGCAAAGAGGATTTGTACAGGTCGGCTTGTTGCAGGTAAATCTTCAGCAGGTCTTCGTAATACACCACCAACGTATCAAAATTATTGAAGTAGGCCTTTTGTATGGAATCTCCCTCGGTGAAACGCAGTTGCTCAAACACCTGCATCAAAAACCTTACCTCATCGTCATAACTGTCCCTGAAATTCAACCTTGCCTCTGCCTCAATGGCCAAAACCGTATCTGAATAAGGCACCAGGCGTGATAAAATGTCGGAAAGAGCCCTGTTTTCTTCCTGCAGGGTGGTAATAGCCTGCATCTTATCTACAACAGCCATATTGCCCTGCCTGATGCGTGTATTTTTTGCAGCAATCGAGTCGGTAATAACTGTTAACGAAGGATCGCCGCTTTCTTTTGCTAACGTACTGGTTTTAATACTGTCTATGCGCCCCGGCGATATTCTTTCCATGGCATCATCGGCCCTGCCCTTTTTCTTGTCCAGCACATCATACTTTCGCTGTGCTGCTGAGGCATGCATACGGCATTGAGAAGTAAGTATTTTATTGTGTACCCTTATCTTGCGTATACGGTCGTTGGCTTCCCTGTTTTTAGTTATATTCTTTTTCTTCAGCTCGTTATACTGCTCAGGCATATAGCTACGCTGTTTTTCCAGGTAACCTTTGGCCAGCACCTGTCCCCTGTAGGCATCTTCAAAAGCGTTTCTTTGAGGCACGTGCCTGCGCGATGCATACTTAGCCAGCAATTCAGAAGCACGCATTGATTCTTTCATGGCCAACACCACAGGAAAACGGTTGTTGAATTTATACATCCTGTCAGCAGCTTCAGATAATTTCTGGTCTTCATTAAGGCGGGCTATATATTCCAGCTCAGCGGCGCGGTTCACTCTCCCGTCATTAGCCGTGTTAAATTCAACTACGGCTGAATCACCTTTTTCGAAAATATTTAGTGGTAGGGGTACTTTGGCCAATTGCCACAAAGGGTCAGCAGACAAATGTGTACGGCGGAAATCCATAGGGTTTTTCATGAAATATCCCGGGTTGTAGCGAAACTGAAAAACTTCCTTCTTTGAATACGTAACTTTTTCTTTGGTAAAACGGTTGAGCTGCGTGCGGAACCAGCCCGGCGCATGCGAAATACCGCCTGCGCCGAAGGTAGGGTCTACCAGCTCCCACCGACGGTCTATCATTACCGCTACCCACTCGTGGCGTGGAATGTAAAATTTGTCCCCGTTGTCAAATTTCCAGTCTTTGACGTAACCGGCTATGCGTACAGCTTCCAGCCCCACAGCTTCGCACATTTCTTCATACAAGGCAGCATACCCATCACCTACTGCTTTTTTGTTTTTCAACACGTCAGCAACAACAACCGGCGGCCGGTTAGGGTCTTTGGCAGCTTTGATGTCGAATTCTATATTATGGGTTATCCAGTTGAAAATCAGGTTTGCCTTCAGCGTATCGCTATACACACCATCGCACAGGTACGTAGCCAGGTCGCGGACATTACCGGAAACTTTTGCAGGGGCGGTAAAACCATTGGTAGTGTCCATTTGCGCAACAGCGGGAAGACTGAAACACAAAAAAGACAGGGAATAAAAAAGTACTCTCATATTTCTGTAAAATAGGAAATGTCTTTTTTACTGCCAATAGTATGTGTTTACCTTAGCATGATATCAATGTCGTCAAGCATTACGGGTGATTTTTTACCTGTTTTATTCAATATGTATTTGAAGCTAAGCATGAAATACTGCCCTACAATGTCTGAGCGGACCTCAGCCAGGTAGTTCTGATTGCTGACCCGCTGCAAGTAGGTATTACTGTTCAACATATCAAATCCTTCCAGCGTAAGCACGCCTCGGTTACCTTTCAGGAAGTAATAAGAAACTTCGGAACGTAAAAGGGGGACCAATACAGAACTGTTAAAACTCTGCCTGCTATAAAGCGTTACGTCTGCCGACAGCAGAAAGAACCAATGGCTACCAGGCCGGTAACTAAGGGTGGCATACCCTCCAGTATTGTAATATACATTGTTCAACGACTGCTGTAAGGAGTACCGTGCATCGGTAATGCTTATTATACCACCAATCTCCGCATCCCATTTCTCTTTTTTCCTGTTTTCAAATCCTAACATCCACTCGTGTACCATCGACGATGTGGCATTGCTCACCCCGTTTACCAGTGTGTAACCCTTATTGTACCGCTCGTTAATGCCTGCTTTAAATTTTATACCTAATGCACCTATAGGCCTGTCGAATGAGATACTCATGCCGGCTGTATAATTGTCCGGCATATTGACGAGCGAACTGTATTGTGCCAGGCTGTTATTAATAGTCACTGAACGGTTGATTTTGTTATGCGTGTAAGAACCATTGATGCTTACGAAAAGGCTGGTAAGCGAAAACTGGTCGAAAAACATCCAAGCCGCACGGGCATTATGGTTATACTCCGGTTGCAACATACTGTTGCCGGCAATAGCACTCAATGGACTGACAATCACCGGGACTGGTAATAATTGATTGTAATCAGGTGCTTGTACCGAAGTAGAATAATTGAATGAGAGGTGTTTCCCGGTAGCGTATTCATTACGCCAGTTGAACCCGGGCAGGAAATAGTTATAATTGCGTGTCCCTTCCATCGCATAAGCCCTGCGTTGGGCAAGGAATCCGCTCTCATGGTGCAGCGACAAATTATACTGTACCCTGCTCGTACCTTTTTTGATACTGATACCCGGGCGCAGGTAAGTGTAGTTTGTTTTAAAATCAGGGCTTAACGAATCAATGACCAGGCCTTCATCCAGTGAGGTTCCCTGTTCCCTGTTGAGTCGGGCCAGGTCCGCCCCGGCTTTTAATTGCGGTTCAACAAAATACCCTTTACCCAATGCATGCGACCAGGAAAAACCGCCTTCATACTCCTGAGTCCTGACCCTGTCGTTGCGGAACAGGTTATTAGCGACAGGGGTACCAATACCTGTGAATACAGTTACATTATCCCAATCGTCTTCTTTCAGATTTTGCTGATATACTACACTGCCTGATAAATTGAACACATCCTTACCCGATGCTGACCTTCTTGTAGCACCTCCTCCGCCTCTTGCCGTAAAAGTATTAACAAGCTGAAGGACATTTCTATCCTGTGTATTCACCAGCAGATCTGACATTCGTGAAGAGGATGAACCTCCATCTCTGAAGTGGTTATCAGACAATTCTCCACCCACAAACATCGTAACCTGGGTAAATGAATCCATATCATTGCGCACATTCAGATTCAGCCGGTGTGTAATATTCTTAGTCTGCTGACGACTGTTACCCTCTGTTATGAAATCGTTTTGCTGTATAAAATTTCGCGACCAGGTAGATTCATTTAGTTTTTTATCCGCACCGTTGCCCATATAGCTTACACAAATCCTCCTGTTTCTTCCCATTTCATAGCTGTAGTTAATACCGGCTGCGCCTGATGTAACGATACCATTAACAGGTTGGCCAAAATTTACCGGCAGGTTATTACCGCTGTTAACTTTCATCAGTAAATTTCCACCGTTCGCCATGCTCTGCAGTCCACCGCTAAAATTGATATAATCGCTAAAACTGAAACCGGAGCGGTTGATATTATTCAACATACATAAGGCAGCAAACTGGTTTTGAGGGCGAAACCTGTATAGTTTAGCCGCGGCTTTGTATCGTTCATTTGTACCTCCTCCTATGGTTGCATCACCAAAATAGCCTTGTTTTTTGCCATCCTTCAGCATCAGGTTAATTGTGCGCTCTCTTGAGCCGTCATCCACACCCGTAAATTCCGTCATATCCGATTTTTTGTCAAACACCTGCACTTTGCTGATGGCATCGGCAGGCAGATTGCGTGTGGCTACAATAGGGTCATTGCCAAAAAACTCCTTCCCATCTACAAACAACTTGTTTACCTGCTCGCCCTGCGCTTTTATATTGCCGGAACGGTCAACCTCCACACCGGGTAATTTTTTTAGCAGTTCCTCCACGTTAGCATCAGGTTTGGTTTTGAATGCACGGGCATCATACTCCACTGTATCCTTTTTTATCAGCAAGGGGATACGTTCACCGGTTATAACCACCTCATCCATTTGCTGAGATAACCTATCCATTATAACCAAGCCAAGATCGTTATGCATTACAGGTACCTTCACCTGCTTATAAAAGGTTTTATAACCTACTAAGGCCACCTGCACCAGGTACACACCATCGTTCAGATTTTTTATTTCAACTACCCCTGATTGATTGCTGATACCGAAGTAGGCCAATGTAGAATCAGCAGGTTTCAATAGTGCTACTGTTGCCATTTCTACAGGCTTACCCTGCCCGTCTATTACCCTGCATTCCAGGCGGGACGACTGTGCGTAAGAATTACCTGCCAGCAGCACTATACAACTTACTATATAAAATATCCTATACATAATTTAGCCGGTTTAGTGTACTTCTCTGTGAATAAATACCCGGTTACCATTACCGCCTTGTAGTTGTTCCATTTCTTTTGTTTTCTCTTTAACCATTTTTTCAAAATCCCCGGCACTTATTTTTTTCCCCGAGCCTGGTTTCTTCAACATAGACAGGTTCGCCGTGCTCTTTATTTCCTTCGCTACTACCTGCACCCTGTTTCCTATATTCGCTTCCAGTATCATGCCGGGCAAACCACTTAAAGTATAAGGGCCTGAGGCTATTGGTATTGCAGTGGTAAACCATGCGTTTATTGTATCTTTATCTTTTATCAGCACAGCATCGCGACAAGGGTAGCCGGCGATACTTTTTGTACCTGTACCCAGTTTCCAACCCGGTTGTCTTACTTCCCCCTCAATCAGGAAACGTCTGCCCATAAATTCTTTCTGTTCGTAGGTCTTACCTGTTACCAGGTCTTTATACACTATTTCTTCAGGCCGATCCATTTTCATAACCATTTTCATTCCCCCGTTGTCTATAGTATTCGTGGACTGTTCCTTTTCAGAGGGGTCGTTCCTGTATAAAGTGGCATTATTGGTATAATACAAGAGCTTGCTGCTGCGCTGTTCTTTGGGAATCATAGCGGCAAATGCTTCCAACTCAGGCATATCCGAGATATTAATCTTAATTATCTCCTCATAGATAATTGTTCCTTCCTTTTCGGTTTGGGCATGCAATGTACATGGCAAAATAAACGCCAGTGTGCAGATAATCTGTTTCATAAAAAATTCAATCTTTGGTTATGAGGTAAAACTACCTGGGAGAAACAGGCCTGTCGGTTAACGTGCGGCCAATTAGGGTTAATTAATGTTAATATCGGACCCGGGGAAACTTCCTGTTATTTACCTTTGTACCCGATGGTATTTAAAGCCAACAGCAAAAGTGGCCTGCGTTGGGCGCGTGTACTGATGACAGCCAGTATGCTGCTATTATTATGTTTTGTATGCTATTGGCTCAACAGTCAGTATCATGACGAAAAACAATCTTTACAAAAAGAACTTCTTACCGACCTGACGAACACACATAAAGGAATAGCTGACTCTTTATTGTTTGAACGTTATATAGGGCCGGCCTTATCTCCGGCCGATAGTGATAATGCTATAAGGCGAGTGTTAAAAAAAGATATTTCGTTGCCTGATTCACCCTTTTTTATATACAGTACATATAGCGGTGTGCAATCACAAGACAGCCTGAAAGAGGCTTTGCAGAAGATGTCGGTACACGACAAACAAATTCTGCAGGCTCGGATAAAAATCAAAACAGGCGAGCCTACTGATACAGAGAGGCACACTGTATTTATAGCTGCTGAAGACAGCAGTGCATTTGCACATGCACGGAAAGAAATGATATTCATGCAGTCCGGGCAAGTGGCAGATTCACCTATCCTCAAACTGGTTACCACGTTGCTGACCACAGCTATTAAACAAACACTGAAGGACAGCGCAGGAAGAATAAACATGGAAATGCAGCCAGCAGATATTGCTATTATTCATGAACAATTCAGGAAAGAACTTAACTGGAAAAGTAAGTCCTTCAAGCCTGTGTGGCTTAATGACAGCACTGTATTGGACAAGAAGAACGACAAACAAATAGTAGTAGCTTACAATATTTACGAGAACAAAGGCAAATTAGCCATCACAGGGTATGAAGGGTACTTATTCCAAAAGATACTGCCTCAATCATTGTTTGGCTTATTGCTTGTTGGCATGGTCCAAATGGCTTTCATCATCAGTTACCGAAACCTGCAGCGACAGATGAGGCTGACCGAAATAAAAAACGGGTTGATCAGCAATATGTCTCACGAGCTTAAAACCCCTGTAGCGACTGTAAAAGTAGCCCTTGAAGCACTTGATGATTATAACATCATTAATAATCCTGTACAGGCGCGCGAATATATACAGATGGCAAAACATGAAACTACACGGCTGGAAATGCTCATAAATAAAGCATTGCACACCTCTTTGCTGGAACAAGGAAAAATCACATTGCAACGTGAGGCCACTGATATCGCGGCATTAACGAAAGAAATTGTACAGTCGCTGAAACTAAGGGTACAACAAAACAATACAGAAATCACCCTGCATACTGAAGGAGAAAACTTTATTCTGAACATTGACAAGCTACATGTACAAGGCGCTATACTGAATATTATTGACAACAGTATAAAGTACTGCAACTCACCTGTACAAATTCATATAGACATAATAGCTCATAATGCAACAATCACTATGAACATTACTGATAATGGCCCGGGGATACCAGATGAGTACAGAGAACAGGTATTTGAAAAATTTTTCAGGGTACCTACCGGCGACAGGCATAATATACAAGGTTATGGCCTGGGGCTGAGTTATGTAAAACAAGTAATGCAACTGCATGATGGCGTGGCAACAGTGCAGAATATGCCTGAAAGCGGGTGCCGGTTTACACTTCAATTTTTCAGAGGCCGATAATATGCATACAAAAATATTATACGTAGAGGACGAACAGTTTTTGGCACGGATAGTGAAAGAAACCCTGGAACTAAAAAACTATACTGTACAGCATGTGAAAGACGGTGGGCGCGTGCTGGATGCATTGCAGCATTTCTCGCCAGACATCTGCATACTGGATATAATGTTGCCAAATACTGATGGATTCACACTTGGTGAACGTATACACAATCTCTACCCCCAGTTACCAATCATATTCCTTACAGCTAAAACAACCACAACTGATGTAATAAAGGGATTTTCGTCCGGCGGTACAGATTACCTGAAAAAACCATTCAGTATTGAAGAACTGATAGTGCGAATAGAAAATCAACTGCGTATTGCAGGTAAACCGAGAGGTACAGCTTCAGTTCAGGAAGAGATTACCCTTGGCCAATCTAAATTCTACCCGGCCTTGTATGAACTGCACACTGCAGACAAAATCATCAAACTGTCTAATCGTGAAACACAGGTGTTACATGTATTATGCCAAAATAGCAATCACCCTATAGAAAGACGATTACTGCTTAAGAACATATGGGGCGATGATTCATTTTTCAACAGTCGGAACCTTGATGTCTATATCCGTAAACTTCGTGAACATTTTAGTGCAGAAGCTGCAGTTGAAATCATCACACTCAAGGGTATAGGTTATCATTTTGTTGTAAAACAAGTGTAATTCCGTACTACATCTACTCCTTGTATATTTTGTAATTAAGATTACCACCATGAACGTTGATGACCTTTATGATATACCAGCCCTGCGCCAGCTGTTGTAGCGATATTTTTGTAATGTTCCCGGCTGATAACTGTGATAATATAGTTTTGCCGGATAAATCCGTAACGGTTACTTCTCCTCCTTCTGTCAGCCCCTCTATAAAGATTTGATTGGCAACGGGGTTAGGATAAACCACTATGTTTTTCCTGTTTTCTACTACATTCACACCAGCGGGTATTTTGCTAAATGTAGCCTTAGCCCATGTTGCAGGTTGGTGCCTGTTTGCAGAGGCGGGGAAAAGCATAAAAACATTTGCTGTATTGGTTGCCACAAAAGCTATGCGCATTGTATCCATTGTTGCTGTATTAAACCCAACTTTAGTAAAAGGAATTTTTATTTCAACCGTATCTGTAACAGGTGCACCGGCTGTAAAATTAGGGCCTGCCTCCCACCCGGGTTGTATTAGCTTACAATCGTTATATATCCCATAAGCGCCGTTATGTTCACAATCGGTGGCAGAAACATGCAACCACCATTGTCCGTTGCTCCAGGAGGCACCTCCCACATTTGCAGCATCAGTCAATATTTCAGGGAAGAGTGCATTCGCAGATTCCAGTTTGCCTGTAAACGCGAAATACATTGCTGTATTGTCATGTTTGTACCGTACAGAGACGCTATCAGACGCATTTACCGGTATCACAGCCCTATGGGCATGCTGCCATTCAGCGTTTTGTAGTGTTCCGTCTATAGATACAGGACTGTTGTCCAAAGGAAATACAATGTACTGAGCTGTAGCAGGTATGGCAAATAAGCAGTATAAAAATAGTTGTAACAGTTTCATAATTTCTTTTTGTCAAAACTATCCATCCTGAACCGCGTTTAGGGTTAATAGAAGTTAATTAAGGTTAACAGAAACAGGTATAGGTCGTGCATTTGGTCGTTAGTTTTAGTATTTTTACTTTAATAAACCATAAAAGTGCAGGATACACAGTTACATTCTTTCGAAGCATTATTTGAACGCAACCTGGTAAAAGAGATATACGACACAGCCAAGCCTATGTCGGTAAAAGCAGGGGAAACTATACTGGATTACGGGCAAACTATCCGGCAGATACCCATCATTACCAAAGGTTCAGTAAAGGTATTGAGGCAGGACGAGGAAGGCAAAGAACTGTTACTGTATTATGTAAACCCCAACGAAAGCTGCGCCATGACCTTTACCTGCTGTATGGAGCACAGCCTGAGCGAAATAAAAGCGGTGGCTGAAGATGATGTGGAATTCCTGGCTGTACCCGTAACCGTAATGGACAGTTGGTTGGTAAAATACCCCAGTTGGAAGAACTTTGTGATGCGCACCATCAGGGTACGTTTCAATGAACTGCTGAACACTATAGACAGTATCGCTTTCCAAAACCTGGACGAACGGCTGGCCACCTACCTGAAAGAAAAAGCGAAAGCAACCGATTCTACCCTACTCAACCTGTCGCACCAGGAAATAGCGAATGAACTGGCCAGCAGCCGTGTAGTTATATCCCGCCTGTTGAAAAAGCTGGAAAACGATAAGAAACTTATCCTCTACCGCAACCAGATAAAGCTACTGAAGGAAATGTAACCTAAGTTACTATCTGCCCACCTACTCTTCTCTACTTTTGTACCTGCTTATCAATGTAAGGTACATGAAACCTAATATAGGAATTACAGATCGCGTAATCCGGGTATTTATTGCAATGATTATTGCTGTATTCCTGGTTATGGGTAACATAAATGATACTGTTGGCATTGTACTTGCAGTAGCTGCCGTAGTATTATTAACAACAGGTTTTACAGGTTACTGCCCCATATACAAATTGATTAAAGTGAATACAAAAAATAAAGTCAAACAAAACAAACAAACATTATGAGTATACAAGAAATCATAAAACAAAACGAAACTGTGGTACTGGATGTACGCACACCACAGGAATATGCGGGAGGAAATGTAGTTGACTCCATCAACATTCCACTGCAGGAACTTCCCGCACGGGTGCATGAGCTGGGCAAAATAAACGGCAATATTGTAGTGTGCTGCGCCAGCGGCGGGCGCAGCAGCATGGCTACACAAATGCTGCAAGGCCAGGGTTTCAGGAACGTGTATAACGGCGGCGGCTGGACAGAGGTGAACTATTACAAAAACAATTAATTATGTTAGGATTAATCAAGAAACTATTCAGCAGCGGCCCTGCAACAGACTATGCGGAGCTGGTAAAGAACGGTGCGCAGATAATTGACGTGCGTACACGCCAGGAATATGCAGGTGGCAATGTAAAAGGCAGCATCAACATACCGCTTAATGAATTACAGGCAAACCTTAAGAAGATAAAAAAAGACAAACCGGTTATTACCTGTTGTGCTTCGGGTATGCGTAGTTCTTCCGCAAGGGGTATATTGACGTCTAACGGATACAAAGAAGTATATAATGGCGGCGGCTGGAGCAGCCTGCAAAGTAAACTGAGATAATTATGAAAGACAGGATATTGAAAGGTTGGAACTTCAGGCGGGTATTATATATAGCGATGGGCGCATTTATCACGGGACAGGCCATATTAACCCAGCAATACTTCATTATCCTGTTTGGGCTCTACTTTGCCTCCATGGGCATTTTCAACTTTGGCTGTGCGTCAGGGGTATGTGCTTATGTACCCCCACCGCGGCCCAAAGAGGCGAAACATGACGTTGATTATGAGTTAGTCGCCGAGGAGCGTAAAGGGTAACCCTTGATATTCGCCATCCATTAATACCCATACCAGGTAAACGCCCCCCGAAAGGGCAGGCAGTACTATTTTGTGTTTAAAATGCTTCTTTTCCGTATTCACATTTGCCCGGTAGAGCCTCTGGCCAATTGAGTTGACAATAAGCATTTTTATTTCCTGCTCGTGATAACCTTTCCCTTCGATGTAAAACTCACCGTTATTGGGGTTAGGGTAAATACGTAAATACTGGCTATCTACTTCTGACACTTTTACAATGGTAATGTCGCCAGCCAAACAACCATCGTACCATGCCCTAACGGCATAACTACCCTCCATTTCTGTCGATACCGGTTTAAGCACAGGGTATTGCTCTGTTGAAGAGAACCCCAGCGGGCCCGTCCAGAAAAATGAATCAAGTGGCTTATCTGTTGTAAATTTCAACTTCAACTCACCGCCTGTCCATACAGGACTATTGCTACCTGCTTCTACTTTAGGTTTTGGTTTTACTATTACGTTTGTTTCAGCATAAGTAATACAGCCCTGGTTACTGATAGCCACCCTGTATTTACCACCCTGGTTTACCTTCAGTGATTCCCTACCCGCATTTTGTCCTGACGCAGTATAACTATCTGGCCCGTTCCAAGAATATTTCAGCAACTGGATGTTTGAAGATGTAGTCCCTTTTAAAAACAATGCATCACCTTCGCATACAGGGCTATTGCTGGTAGCGAGTACGTCTGCAGGATAATCGACAATTGTAAGAACAGCTGTATCACTGCGTTGGTGGCTGCACATACCATGTATAGAATCCGTTACGGTTACGTAATATTTTGTGCTGATGCGGGGGTCTACAATGGCCACGGGTTGACCCGCACCTGAAATAACCGCATTTGCCGGTTCCCACTTATAGGTGGGATTGCTGTTAACATGTATGAGCCTGATGCCCCATTCCACAGGTTCTTTGCCACCGCATATAAAACTGTCAGCCAAATCGAACTGCAACGGAGGCAAAATATCAATATACTGATAGGCCGTATCGCTTGGCTTACAAAGATTATTGTTGGTGGCCACCAGTCGTATAATATGTTGCCCCCCTGTAGTATAGCTGTACACGGGGTTGACTGTGTTGGCTGTAGAACCGTCCCCAAAATTCCAGCTATAGCTAACACCGCGGGGTGTATGGTTGGTAAACTGTACCGGCTTGTCGGCACAAGACACAGGTGCGCTTATTGAAAAATCAGCACCCGGCCCGCTAGTATCTATTATCAATATCTTTACAGCAGTATCTGTTTTATTACAAAAATCAGGGTTGTACGAAATAAGCCTGACCGTATATGTACCGGCTGCAGTATATGCATGCTGGCTATGATAAGCATTTGTGGTAACACCATCACCAAAATCCCATAGGGTGGATATTCCGTTCCTGGATGTATTATAGAAATGGACAGTTTTACCTATACAGGCGGTATCTACTGACGAGAACGTGCTGAATATTTCATTGGTATCAACAAATACAGTCTTCACCAAACTATCCACCGCTCTGCACGAATACGGATTATACGCCTCTAATTTTAACTGATAATAGCCCGGGGTATCATAACTGTGCACAGGGTTTTTAGCATGGCTGGTATCACCATCCCCAAAATACCATATATAGCTGTATGCGTTTTGCGACCTGTTATTAAAATACACATCAGATTTAGCGCAAACCGTATCAGGTATAGACGCTTTGGCTATTGGCTTTGCAGGCAAAACCTCCATATCAAATTTTGCACTGAGGAAATCGCTAGTTGAAGATGTGCTTAAACTCTTAGAGCAATAACTACCAGTAGTGCCAAGTAAAGAATCCTTCACCATGCTTATGCATGACGAGGCCCAGATAACACCGTTAGTATCTATAACATTTGCAGTTCCATGTGAGTGACAGGCCGGGTCGTTAACTCCAAAGTAAGTAGAATATAAAAGACTGTCCATAGCCGCAGACAGGTGAAAGAAATAGTACATCCCAGGGGTTGACTGGTATGAGGCATTTGAAACCGGCAAGTTGCTATTTGTTTGGTTGATGTACAAGCTAACAACTAAATCCCCACACACATTAACAAAACCGGTTATGCCAGGTGCCGGCACATCAATCAGCTTTGTTGACAATAACATGGTATCTAAACCAGGTGACATTTTTGCAATAAATACTTTGCCCTTAGAATGAGCATACGTAATAGGACTCACAACAAAATCCGAATCGTTGTGACCACAAACAAAAATGTTGTCATTGTCATCGAGACTAATTTTCAAGGCACTTGCAGAATGTAATCCCAGCTTAGTAGAGGAAATCAGGAACGCTCCGTTATTACTTAAAATGCTAACAAATGCCTTGCCTGAATCAGAATATGCATTTGTTGTTAACGGGAAATAGCTGCTGATTGACATTCCGCAAACCACAATATTGCCACTGCGAGTCAACTTACAATCATATATGCAATCCATATGATCTCCACCCAGGAAAGTACTGAATAATAATGAGCTGCAGTTTCGATTTAGCTTAAACACACAACCATCGTAAGATGAACCGGGATTTTTCTGATAGGGGTTATTTGTCACCGGAAAATCTTTTGATTTTGTACTGGTGGCAATGTATATGTTCCCATTGTCATCAACAGTCAATCCGCTTTTATCACCATCCTGTGTTTGGAATGCAAAAGAAGAACGTCCATCTATATCGGCACCACCCATAAATGTTGATCCTAACAATTTTGTACCAGTCGCATTAAAAACGGTTACGAAAATATCACTACTACCACCATATGACTTACCTACAGCACTTGATGTAACCGGATAGTCTGCGGAGTATGTGCGGCCTGTGATAATTAATTCATTGTATTTATTAACAATCATGTTAGTTGGATTCTCTTGAAAACTACCACCACAATATGTTGAATAAATCAATTTACTTCCTGTAGAATCGTATTTATTAATGGCTATATCTTTGAATACATATGCCTGCTGATAAGCACCTACAGTTGTTGGGAATCCAGTAGCCCATGCCTCAACAGCTGCATAAAAACTACCCTGTTGGTCAAACGTTATACAATAACCATTCATTTGCCCCGTAGACCCTGTATAAGTAGCAAACTTCAGTACGGGGTCTATAACAAGTACGTATTGATTATTATATCCGGCAGGGAAGTCAAAGCTCAGTTTATTGTTGTGGATATTGTACCGGCAAGGCACGGCTGTTTCTTTTCCATCTATCACCTGGTATGCGTAGGGTGCCAGTTCTACAATAGTGTTTACTGACGTATGTATAATGAGGTCCCCATTTTCATTAACTACGGGGTTCACACCATCGAACTGCATCTGTATGTCCCGTACGTTTCCACCCGGATGCACCAGCAAATCGTACTTTAAAGCTGTGCCACTACTATACACCTGCATATCTATAGCAGGATACAGATGTTCATAGTTTACTTGTTGAAATGCGGGCACACCCGTTGCCCACTTAGCACTATCGTTTCCTATAAAGTAATTATAATACTGTTTTCGACGATCCTCACCTGCAATAAACTGCGCTTTACTACCGGTAAATACCACATCGTACGCATGGCCGGAGATATATTGTTGTTCATCGTGTGGTCGGTCGTGCAGATGTGCTATGTCTGCCGGATTGTAAAAATTGTACCTGAACCTGTCCCTCAAAAAATACACCTCACCATCCTGTACATCCGCTTTATAAAGCGCCTGCTTTGTCCATTGCCCCTTATTAGCGACAAAGGATAGTAAGCCCTGCTCCCTTGCCTGCAATTGCGTATTGCAACAGAAGAGTAATACTATAATTAATATACAGCGGGTTGTTAAGGGCAATGTTCACCTGTTTTTCTACTGTAAGTTAATATAATTAACCCACACATTGCCTTTAAAATCATATAAAAAAGCCCCCGCAAGTGTGCGGGGGCTTTTAATCTTTATATTATGTTGTTATTCAATTATTTGGAATCTCAACACGTCATGTTTGCCATCTATTTCCAGACGCATAATATATAAGCCTGAAGCAGGAGAGCTTGCCATGTTAATGGTATGGTTCAATTTTCCACCTGCTATGTTGGCGGCAGATTTGTAAATAACCTGTCCCACTGCATTAGTGATGGTAATATTTGCAGTTGTCTCACCAACCACATCATAACTGCCTGTAATTGTGAACTTACCATTGTTGGGGTTCGGGAATAATTTCAGGTCACTCAGTTTAGACGTTTGTTCTCCAACATTGAGGTTAATTATCCTGCTGGTTGCTTTAGCCGTAGTAACGCATGGGTAATTGCTGGTCATCACCACATACACATCATCTGTTTTCTTCAGCAGACTGGTAGTATATGTATTACCCACTGTACCCGCCACTTTAGAGCTATTTACAAACCACTCATAAGTCGGATTGGTACCACCATTGATAGGCGTAGCCATAAATGTGTAGCTATCTCCACCGTTGTACGACATGTTCACTTTCACCTGTGGTGTCAACGGGTTGTCTACCGTAAACCTGAGAGAGTCACTCACTACGGGGAACACACACTGCGCGCTGCTGATAAAACGGCACTGGATGACATCGTTGTCATATATAGTAGTTGATGTAAATGTATTCTGCGTTTCGCCCGGTATATTATAACCATTCTTTATCCACTGGAATTGTGGGTTCAAACCGCTGTTGTTATAATAAGCAGACAATTTAACGGTAGCACCCAGGCAGGTTGTAGTATCCTGTACAGTGCTTATTGTGATAGTGGCAGGTGTTGTTTGCGTAATATTCATTTGAATATTATTGCTGCTTACTATCTGCTGAGACGGACACATAAAGCTGCTGGTAAGGATACACCTTACTACGTCAGTGTCTTGTAAGCTATCTGTTACATACACTGTAGTATCTGTTCCTACATTCACACCATTTACCTGCCATTGGTACGACGGCATTGCACCTCCGAATTGTGTTGCTACACTGAATGTAACAGGCACACCCGAGCAGGCTGCATTGCCTGATGATGACGTAACCGTTGCAACAGGTAACTGGTACGCAGTCACATACATTGTTACACCATTACTAACTACGGTTTGTGGCTGTGCACATGTTGCATTCGATGTCAGCACACAGGTAACCACATCATTATTATTGAGTGTTGTACTTACAAAAACAGAACTGTTGCTTCCGGCATTCACACCGTTCACCTTCCATTGATATGAAGGCGATGTGCCACCGTTAACAGGCGTTGCAGTAAATGTTATCAGCGTACCGGCACAGATATTGTTGTTGTCCGGCTGTATAGTCACTGCCGGCATCAACTGTGGATTGACCGTTAACATCGCAGCTGCGGATGTAGCCATCGGAGTGCAGGCACCGGTTACTACACAGCGGTACATGGTGCTATCCAGGCTGTCTGCTGCAGACACTATTTCCATCTCATTTTCAGTTACACGTTTGAACACAGTATCATTCACCAGGTTTATCCACGAATTACCCTGGTTATAAGACACTTGCCATTGATAACTAATTCCGGTACCGGTAGCATTAATCTTGAATGAAGCTCCGAAAGTAGCGCAGGTAGTATCATGCACAGGGTTAGTTGTAACCATAGGCAACGCGTTCACTATCAACTTCGACTGTATTGTACTTGCTGAGCCACACGCACCTGTAATGGAACAATAGTATAAGTGTGTTTGGGCAACCGCACCTGTATTGGTAATATTATCAATATGCAAAGAAGCTGTTGTAGTGCCCGAATAGAACCCACTATTAGTAAGCGGCACGTATGTAGTACCATTATACCTATACCATTGATATGACAGATTTGCACCTGTTGCTACAACAGTAAAGGAAGTATCTCCACCACTGCATAAAGTCAGCATAGAGTCGGGTTGTGCAGTAATAACTGTAATCGTATTAACGGTAAGCGTAACCGCAGAAGAAGTAACCGGGGATGGCGCGCATAAGCCGCTTACCACGCACCTGTATTGGTAGCCATTGTGCATTGTTTGCACACTTGACAGTGCCAATTTATTTGTGGTTGCACCACTATACATACCACCGTTGGTTATATCAACCCATGTGCTGCCTGTATTTTCCTGCCACTGGTAGGTAACACCTGAGCCGGTAGCGGATACTGCAAACAATACATTGGCAGAAGGACAAACAACAACACCCGACGGCTGGCCGTTGATAGCCGTCGGTATGTTAACAGTAAGTGTTACTACATTCGTCACTACATGTGGTGTACATGTACCTGAAACGACACAACGGTATTTGTTGCCTGTCATGGGCAGACCTGCCGATGTGATATTCAATGTACTGGTGGTAGCGCCTGAATGTGCACCGCTGTTAATAACCGGTGACCATGCTATACCATCAGAAGACACCTGCCACTGATAGGTAAGTCCTGTACCGGCGGCTGCTACAGTAAAAGAAGTATTACCATTGAGGCATATTGTACTGTTGACGGGGTGAGTAACAATTGACGGAACAATATTCAGTGTCAGTGTTGCTGTATTTGAGGTCACCGGCGGTGTACACAAGCCGCTGATAGTACAACGGTACATCGTGCCATTCTCAGTCATACCTGCACCTGTAACATTTAATGTAGCGGAATTTGTACCTGAATAAACACCACCGTCAGCCAGGTTATTCCAACCTAAGCCACTATTTGCTTCCCATTGGTAAGCTAACGCAGTACCTGTGGCAGTAACGGTAAATGAAGTATTACCACCGGGACATACAGCTACACTCGAAGGGTGCATGGTTATTGACGGGGCCGTATGAATAGTTAAAGACGCGTGGTTAGATACAACAAGCGGTATACATTTCCCGCTCACTACCACACGATATTGATTATTATTATGCATGGTAGCAGGCCCTGTAAGGTTAAGCGTAGCAGTTGTTGCATTGCTGTAAATACCACCATTAGCGATATTAGTCCACCCCATTCCGCTATTTACCTGCCACTGATAGGTAAGGTCTGTGCCTGTAGCACCAACACTGAAAGATGTGTTAGCACCGGCACAAACACTTGTATTGGCAGGGTGCATGGTTATAGCGGGATTTGTATCGATCGTTAATGTAGCAGGAGCAGAAGTGGCCATTGGAGCGCAAACACCTGACACCCTGCACCTGAATTGATAATTATTCATAGCAGTGGTGGTAGGATCAATTAATAATTCAGAAGTTGTAACCCCGCTGAAAGTAGCATCATTAGCCAGGTTTGTCCAGCTCACTCCGTTGTTACTGGAAGATTGCCATTGATACGTAAGTGCCGTACCGGTTGCCGTAATCTTAAATGAAGCAGAAAAGTTTACACAAGTTATATCATTTACAGGCTGCACTGTAACAGCCGGTAAAGCGTTGACAGTAAGATATGAGTGTTGGGTACTGGCACTACCGCACTGGCCTGAGATAGCACAATAATAATCCTGTACCTGTGCAGAAGGGCCATTATTAGTAATGCCGGTAATAGTCAGCATAGCTGATGTAGCACCGGAATATACCGCGTTGTTCACGATAGCATCGTATGTGACACCGTTGTATCTGTACCACTGGTATGTAAGGCCTGTGCCTACGGCTGCGGTGGTAAAGCTTGCATTGCCGCCACTACATATTGTTTGATTACTAATTGGCTGTTGAGTGATAGCTGTGGTAACCGGTACAGTTAGTGATGCAGGATTGGAAGCAACACTACCCGGGCATTTGCCTGTCAATATACAACGGTATTCAAGGATATCCATTGCAGGAGTTACACCGGTCAACAACAGTATATTGGTATTAACACCGGAATACACACCACCATTTGCCAGGTTCACCCAACCATTACCGTCATTCTCCTGCCATTGGTAGGCCAGGTTCAAGCCTGTAGCTGTTACAGCAAATTGCCTGTTGCTGCCGGGGCATGCTGTTGCGTGCGTAGGGTGCGTAACAAATTTTTGTGTGGGATCAACCGTAAGCCTGCCGCTTGCTGATACTGCCGGAGGTGTGCATGTGCCACTCACCACACAGCGGAACATAGCCTGTTGCATACCTAAATCTGTAGCAACTATCTGCATTTCCGACTCGGTAACATGTGTAAAGGTGGCATTGTTTACCAGGTTGGCCCACGACATACCATTATTGTATGACACTTGCCACTGATAAGTTATCCCTGTACCACCGGCTGTTATTTCAAATGAAGCTCCATATCCCTCACATACAGTTACATTCATCGGGTTTGTCAGTACCGACGGTAAAGCATTTATAGTAAGATAAGAATGTTGCGTACTGGCGCTTCCGCAAGTACCTGTTATTGAACAATAATAGTCTTCAACGACAGCGGAAGTACCCGCGTTAGTAATGCCTGTTATTGTTAATGTAGCTGAAGTTGCGCCTGAATAAACACCGCTATTTGTTAAAGCGTCATACGTAGTACCGTTATACCTGTACCATTGATAAGTAACACCTGTGCCTGTAGCAGCAGTTGTCATGGAGGCATTGCCGCCACTGCATATCGTCTGATTGGCAACAGGCTGCATAGTCAGCGTCAATGTTGTATGTACTGTAAGCGAGGCAGCGTTTGAAGACAGGCTACCCGGGCATTGGCTGCCAATGATACAGCGGTAGCTTAGCCCGTTCATAGCAGGCGTCACGCCTGACAATAAAAGTATATTCGTATTAACACCGGAATACACACCGCCATTCGCCAGGTTTATCCAGCCATTACCATTATTCTCCTGCCATTGATAAGTAAGGGTTTGCCCTGTAGCAGTAACAGCAAATTGCCTGTTGCCACCGGGGCAAACTGATGCATGTGTTGGTTGTGTAACAAATTTATGTGTGGGTGTAACAGTAAGCCTGCCCCCGGCCGACGTGGCAGAGGGTGTGCATGCACCACTAACAACACAACGAAATAATGCCTGCTGCATTGTTAAATCGGTGGCAATTACCTGCATTTCAGACGAGGTAACATTGCTGAATGTCGCATTGTTTGCCAGGTTAATCCAGGAAACTCCATTAGTATATGAGATTTGCCATTGATAGGTTACTCCGGTGCCACCGGCTACAACCTTAAAAGATGCACCATAACCTTCACAAACAGTGGTATTTGCAGGGTTTGTAACAATCGAAGGTGCCGCATTAACAGTAAGATAAGAGTGTTGTGTACTGGCGTTGCCGCAGGTGCCGGTAATTAAGCAATAATAATCCTCGGTAACAGCAGAAGTACCGGCATTGGTAATGCCTGTGATAGTAAGTGTAGCAGATGCAGCACCTGAATAGACAGCATTGTTGGTTACAGCATCGTAAGTGGCACCATTATACCTATACCATTGATAAGCTATACCCGTGCCGGTGGCAGCCGTTGTTAAAACCGCATTACCACCTGTACATATTGTTTGATTTGCAACGGGCTGCAATGTAATCGCTGTTAATGCGTTGACTGTAAGTGAAGCAGAATTGGATGTAGCTGGCGGATTGTCTGGGCCGGTGGCTATGCAGCGGTATTCATAACCACTCATCCCGGCAGTTACACCTGTTAAAGTAAGTACGGGAGTAGTAGCACCGGAGTAGACACCACCATTAGCTACGTTTACCCAACCATTACCATCATTCTCCTGCCATTGATAGCTGGTAGCATTGAAAGCAATTATCGGGAATGTTGTATTAGCACCTAAACAAACGCTCCTGTTAACAGGATGTGCATTAATAGACGGTGGAATTGCCCAGGCTACATAAGAAAGTAACATCATAAGCGTCATCGTCACAAGTACCCGGTAATTCATCCGGGCAAATCTGGTGGATAGTATTATATTCTTCATAATGTAATGATTGACTAATTATCTCTATATTTTAACAACCTTTTGACAGAATTGAACTACAAAAGTTGCAAAAAAAAATCATACATTATAACAATCAGTCAATAATTTATTAAACATAATAACCAATTATAGAAAAATACTATCAAATAAAATGAAGAATATATATAGATGATATTAACCGGACTACTGTATAAACAAAAAACACACTATAAACATAGTGACTTCTGAAACCTGGATATGTCCACTTCAGGATGAATCTTCGATCCTGTAGTAAGCGAATCAGCAAATTGTGCAGCGAAGTAAGGTGCCAGTGAGCACCCTTTTGTACCCATGCCGTTAAAAATACCTATTGAAGGGAAAGCGGGGTGCAATCCAACAAAGGGCCTTCTTTCTATACTAGCGGGCCGTACAGATGCTTTATGTTCCAGTACTTTGTATGGTAGTTTCAGCCATTTATTCAATGTGGTTTCAATATTATTCCTGAATGCTGTGCTCGGGGCTTCATCATCATATTCCCATTCAAAAGAAGAACCTACCCAAAACATGTCATCTCCCAATGGCACCAGGCTGATACCATACTTATAAATAGCTGAAGGGGGAAGGCCTTTTATTTGAAGAATCAGCGCCTCCCCTTTGTTGAAGGTATAGGGCAACCTGCTGAAATACTTATTATCAAAGCCTGCTACGCCGTTGCACAATATTAATTTATCAGCTTCAATATTTTTGTATAACACTTTTTCACCGATATAGTGTATATCTTCTATATTAAATCTTTCTTCTAATAAACTCCTTTGCGCTATGAGCTTTTGCCGCCATGCTGACAATAGCAAATCCAGGTTAATCAATAAACAGGGGTGAGTTAAACCGATACCATGCTGAATGCTGAAATAATCATCGTAGCTATGTGTATTGTTTAGTTTACTTATATATTCGCACCCCTCAGCAACACGGCTATGCCATGCAGCCTGCATTTGCTCTGAGGTATGGAAATTGACCATATTTATTTCGGTAGCCAGTTTATACCCCAAATCATTGCCTATATCGTGATAGGCATTGATAGCATAAGGCAAGAGTTCGTCTATCATCCATGTGGCAACCACACGCCGGCCTGTCACAGGATTGACAACACCACTGGCTACCCGACTGGCGGATAAGGGATTATATTCATCAATCACCAGCACCTTTTTACCGGCTTGCAGCAAATAGTAACTTAAAAAAGTGCCTGATATACCCTGGCCAATTATTATATAATCTACACACACTTCACAAAGAAAAATATAAACCAGATTAAAACATCACACACCGCATGTCTTGCCCGGCTTTTTTAACGGAGTGTTAAATATTTTTTTCGCATATTTATCCTTTCTATCGCCATTATTTGTAGTGGCATGTAGTATTATCAACTAACTTAGAGCTAAATAGTAAACAGATATGAAAAAATGGATGATTGCCTCATTCCTGTTATCAGGTTTTGCCGGTACTACACAGGCACAGGAGATGGTAATAGATAGTATCAACAGGTCAAAATTCACAGGAGTGCATCAGGGCGGTGATATGGGCCAGTTTATATATGTCCCATATTTCAACACCAATAAATCAGACAAAAAAAACTTCATCATCAGGCAACTGAGTGCGCAAAATTTCAATGAAGAAAAACCTCTGCGTTTCGAGCTGCCCAATAATTATGTGCTTAAAGGTTCAGCATATAACGGCTCCTTTTATCTCCTGCATTTTTATAATGACGCAGCAAAAGAAGAGGTATTGTTATTAACCAATGGCGATAATATCGTGAAGAAAAAAACTCATAAATCAACAGATGAAACTTACTACCTGTTCGCAGGTTCTTCACCCGAAGATTTTATCGTTGTTAGTACAGATAAAAAAGGCAACTACAAGGTAAAACAAGTAGGTGCAGACCTTGAAAGCAAGTGGGAGAAAAAGTTTGCAGCACCGACAGGCACCGACAGGCAATTCATTAGTATCAGCAACAGTATGGGGCGCATGGAAATCATACGAAAGGACAACAAAGCAGGTAATAAGTACGAGTTTTCAGCACATGCCTTACAGATGGATAATGGAGAAGATATAGCTCAAAACGTCTTTGAGAAAGATAAGAATAAGCTATACCCTACCTTTTTCTCAGAAAAAGAAGGGATGAAATTCACAGGGGGGTATTACTTTTCAGAAGGGGGATACAGCGGCCAGCCTTTAGGGGTATTCTTCGCAGTAATATCGCCGGATGGCAGGATGGAACAAATAGCACAAGTTCCTTACAGCCAGGTGATAGAAGATTTGAAAAACACGGTTGGAGCACAAATATCCAACCAAAATACGTCTATAATTTTCACAGGAGGGTACATTGCCCATGAAACTCAGCAATTCATTATGGGAGGGCAGGTAATTACAAGGCAAGATGGTGAAAATAACACTACAATCAATTTTGGCGATTTTGTTTCTGTAAAGTTTAGCGTTGAAAATCAGTCATTTAAAGGTGCTGCCTCTACTGCCTATGATGGTAGCAGTATCGTGATAAAAGGTAATCATGCCAAAACGAATACATTGGACCTGGGCATGTGGATGAATAATTCTTCATTAATACCCTTCAGCCATTTTATGAATACACCGGGTATGCCCATTATTGCCTATAAAGATTTTGGCAAAGAGGGGCAGGTGAATATATGCTTCAGGCCATTGGGCATTAAAAATGATACCACAAGGCCCGAGTGTATGATGTTATATCGTGAACGTGTACAACCTGAACCATATATATTTTCAGGAAATATAATGGAGAGGCCTGTGCAATACGTTGGCATCATTCCCTCAGTACACGATATAGGCAATGTGGCAACATACGAGTTAACCAACAACCTGTTATTGCTGGTAAAGACACCATTGCCACACCTGGACAAACTGATGAGGCCTGCCTCACCTGATGAAATGGGGCATCATGAACCTAATCATGAGGAACCACCGGCTCCCGAACAACCGGAGCAAAAAGAATAATAACAGTAGCTATGGATGGTTGTATATAAATAAGACGGGGAATTGCCTGAACAAGCAATCCCCCTTTCAAACAAAACAAACAAACATCTTTATAGTAACAGGCGACTGCAAAAGTAAGTCATATACCATTATCTAAACAGGGGAAAAACACCCATTTTTTGTCAATAAACGTAAACTATTAGCAAAAATCGAGGAAAGCTATACTATAACTTGTAAAAACTTAATATCCAATACCCTACTTTCATATCATCGGCTACAACCGTACTGTTGTAGGGTGTTCCTTTATACGCTACAGCCTTATCATAAGCACTTATAGCTATTATATTATCAGGTGCATAAGTAGTATTAAATATATAGTTGTATATATTTGTCATTACCGATAGCTCTGCCGAAATGCGCATCAGCTGCACTATACGGCTTTTTTTCATGGTGCTGTCAGGCATCATTATTTCGCCCGTTGTGAATTGAAATTCCAGCTTTATTGTCTCAAAGTTGTTGTTGTCATAAAAATATCTTGACAACATCACATCTTCCCTGTCCGCAAACACAAATTTATAGCCTGGTGCAACCGTTATTATTTCCTTACAAAATGCCATCACCGCTCTTTCTGTGCTGTCCATTACCAAAAGACGCACTTCAGGCAAAAATTCATCTTCTGTTTGTGCTTTGCAGGGGAGAGCCAACAAGATAAACACATATACCAAAATATGCTTCATATATGCTAAAATAGAAAAAGCTATGGGTATTTCACATAGCATTGGAAATCAATATGGATACAACCTGTATTATTAATAAGAGGGCATTAATGCACTACAGCCAATTTGCCGGTCATGTTGATACCATTTGCCCCATTTACCCTTAACAGGTAGGTACCTGTTGGTATATTGTGTACGGGTATCACCTTATCGTAAACGGCAGTGGCAGTCACCTGGTCTGTATACACTAACTTGCCTGTCATATCTGCCACCACAACTGAGAAGTCCTGACCGGAATTAAAACCAAACGAGACATGGATATTATCAGTAGCCGGTACAGGGTATATTGTCATTTGGGTATTAGTAGCTATATTATTAACATTGGTAGGGAAATATGCCTCATAGTAATACCTGATAATAATGTCGTCATCAGCATGAACCCAGTTTGACCCATTCCAGGAGAAACCGGTGATATCAGTAGTGAGATTATGCTTGTTGTATGTTCGTACTTCCCTGCTACGGTTAACAAATGCACCTACCCCCGCATCCCAGTTTTTTACTGTTTGCTCCAGCATATTATCATTTACATCGTATATATAATCTTCACGGGTAACTTTTTGCCATGCTGACACACCCCAGCTATACTCCGTGGCTAATATCACATTATCATTAGCATCGTAGGCGTATTCCCATTTCTTATCATTTACCCATGCGCCATTTACCCATTTTTCCAAAACATATTCCGAAACATCATCGTTAGTATAGGTGTACTTTTTGCGTTCATTATTGCTCCACCCACCACTTTGCGACCATGTTTTGTCTTCTATCATTACAAGATTGTTATCCTGGTCGTACACGAAATCGATAGTATATGTGGTGGAATTCATCTGTATGATATTGTTATTCTGGTCGTAGTTTAGCACAGAATTAATATCTTGAGTCCATTGTTGGCCATACCACATTTGCAATAATGACGAATGCATTTTGCCATTGTTATCGTAGGTGTACAAATAGCGTTCTGAATTCTTCCATGCCGAGGTTAACGTGTACCATTTCTTATAAATCAACTCCCTCACTTTCTTATCAGTAAAATACTGAACCCTTTGACGGCTGTTTTCGTATTGGCCTGATGTTGTATTAAATGAGTAGGTAGTGCTCATATCAAATAATACATGCTCATCATTATTGATATTATCAGGATTAGGTATACTTCCTCTGCCATTACTGTATTGGTACGTTACAGAGTCAATAGACACAAAATTCCCACCCTTATACTGCAGATAGGCCTTAGCAATCATCCTGTGATTGGCAGGAATTGTGGCATTGGGGCTGCCGCCTAATCCGAAATGCGGAAACAGGCCACCCACTGTTGGTGTGCCGGTTACATTAGCTTGTATATTTGTCTCTCCGGCAAATACATGCAAGGTTGACAATAAAAGAGCCGGTAAGAGTAATATTTTTCGCATATCGGTCGGCTTAAAAAATAATAAAATAGTTTCTTACATCACATTACGCTTGTTATCCTGTTATAAATTTAACAAGAACATTTGTCATTAATTCAAATCCATCATGATTTATGACAAATTTGTGACTGCCCTATGACAGTTGTAACCTGTTAAATGACACAATTATAACTTTCAATAAATATCAACGCTTAACACTAAACCGGGCCTCACGGTGCACACCACCACCATCGAGCGTAATAGTATAGGTACCATTGGGCAACTGTGATACATCAAGGCTCTGCTGGTAGCTGGTTTTAGCTTTAAGCTCCCATTTTCTCTCATCATTGAGCGGCGAACCCACGATCTTAATGGTAAAATCAGTGGGTTGCTCATACTCCACATACACATTTACGTAGGCCTTAGCTTGCGTTGGATACAGCTTTAAATGCTGTATCTCCGCCTTACTCTCTACCTGTTTGCCGGTTTTGTTATTCCTTTGTTGTGCAAACACACAATCACTTGTTATCAGCAGGCAGATGGCAATAAGCATAATTTTCATATCCTGTACATTTCATGTAAATATAATACATAGCTACTGTACAGCGTTACAGATAAATTAAACCCGCACAGCACTATTAATATTGCAAACAGCTGGTTAACCATTAACAATCACCTTAGTTAACTGCTTCTAAATCAACAGTTAAAGAGCTTTTTTTATTTGGAAAGGGCCGCATTTGTGTTGCATATTTGTATTGTTAATAACGCACAGGGCGTTTCGACAAAAAAATAAAAACACACAAAACACAGCCTGAAAGGGCACAATGCAAAAAAGCTAAAACACACGATCATGTCTTACGTTTCATCATTCGTACACACACAGCCCACAGCTAAAATCGTTGTTACTGAAAATAAGCCTGTTCAAACAGCACAAGTATCTGCCGTTGCCAGGAAAGAAAGCACCACCAAGATATTTCTTTTTGTAGCTATACTGGCCTGCCTGGTTTTAGCTGTTGCCATATAATTATATCATCAGCAACTTACTGCCGGCTGCCTGAATACAGAAACAGAGATGACAGGCGGATCCGGCAACCAATTTCTCTCTTATCCTCTATATGTAAGAAAGCCTTTAGTCTTAAAGGCTTTTTTCTATTTACGCCCGTTGTAGCCTTCGATTCAAATCTTATGGCTTTTTTAAACCAGCCCTGATACAGGTATATTCTGTTCACTCCACCCCAAACACAGTACAGGCAACAGTTTAAGGTTATCCAGATACCCGTGTGGGCTTTACCATTTCTTAACGGTTGGTTAACCATTAACAAACCGCCCTGTTAACCGTTTACAAAGCAAGGGTTAACCATTAACGGATTTTTGGAAACGGGTCGTTGCGCGTCGCATATTTGTATTGTCAACGGGGACGAACACAACACACCGGAAGACAGAAAAAAACAAAAGAAACAATAACTAACAAAACACAAACAACAAAAACAAGAAATCATGCAAGCAACCATCAACTACAGCTACTACGCACAGGAAGCCCTCCATATCAAAGCTAACCCTGCACAGTCTATCATCCGCAAAGAAGCTGCACAAAAAACAGCACTTTTCGCCGGTATCCTGGTGTGCCTCTTACTGGCTGTGATTATCTAAATATTATTCTTAAAACTATTATTCACTAAATAAAAAACATATAGAGATGAATTATTCAACTTCAATCGCGTACAACACCCGCAAAGGGGGACTGGAACCAGCTACAATGAACAAGCTGTTCACTGTCAAAGAAATCCACATTAAAATACTGGCTGTAACATGCGCAGCTTGCTGTTCTGCACTGGTATACGTTCTGCAGCATTTATAAGCAAAGGAAATAGCTTATTCCTGCTACCACGAAAACAAATCAAACTGCCTTGTTCAGGTAGTTATTCAAAAAAAACAAAAAACACACTCAATGTCACAGACATCCCGCATCAGCTATATCCATGCCATGGGCATTTCTATCCGCAACGGTGTACAAAAGAAAGCGGCTTATATAAAAGCCGTAGTTACAAACGAGACTACACAGAAGATATTATTATTTGCAGCCATTATCGGCTTGCTGCTACTGGCAGCCAACCTGGACACCATTTTATAAAAATCATTGCCGGTTTTTGTGATGATCTTCCGGCAGTTTGTTTGTATTTAGTGTTTGTTTACACAGTCCCGTATTGTTTGTGCGGGGCTGTTTTGTTTTTTACACTTGTTTTAATTCAGCTACCAAATCCTGCAAAACTTTTTTTGCATCGCCAAAGAGCATAGATGTTTTAGGGCGGAAAAACAGGTCGTTCTCAATACCTGCATACCCGGGCTTCATACTACGCTTATTTACAATTACATGTTCTGCTTTTTCCACCTCTAATATAGGCATACCGTATATGGGACTCGACGGGTCATCTTTAGCTGCCGGGTTTACTACATCGTTGGCACCTATGATGATTACCACATTGGTAGTACTCATCTGGTCGTTGGCATCTTCCATCTCCAAGAGTTTTTCGTAAGGCACATCTGCTTCTGCAAGCAATACGTTCATGTGCCCGGGCATACGGCCTGCTACAGGATGTATACCATACACTACTTCTACGTCTTTTTCAGCCAACACCTTTTCCAGCTCGTGGCATATATGCTGCGCCTGGGCCACCGCCAATCCATAACCCGGTATCACCATTACCTTTTGAGCGTAAGCCATCAATACTGCAGTGTCATTAAGTGATATTTCTTTATAAGCACCCTGGTCTGTACTGCCTCCCCCACCGGCTGCACCGGCACCACCACCAAAGGAGCCGATAAGCACGTTTTTAAGTGAACGGTTCATGGCATTACACATAAGAATGGTAAGAATAGTACCGGCAGAGCCTACCAATATACCACCGGTAAGCATTACAGGGTTATCGTACAGGAAACCACCGAATGCGGCAGCTACTCCTGTAAAAGAGTTGAGCAACGATATAACCACCGGCATATCAGCACCACCAATAGGCATTACAAACAATATGCCGTATAGTGCCGCCAAAGCCAGTATGCTGTAAAACAAAGCAGTTGATGTAGAGAACCCACCAATAACCACTATTGCCAACACTATCAGGCCACCGAATATGAGGAAGTTAATAGCCTGCCCTGCGGGAATCGTTTTGTCTTTTATTTTGCCGGCCAGTTTGCCCCATGCTATCATACTGCCTGCAAACGAAACCGTACCAATTATCATACCTAATACAATAACGGTCATCATGCCCATGCCGGCCGATGCACCGCTGTGCTGGATATGATTGTACTCTACTATAGATATAAGCATAGCACATGCACCACCCATACCATTGAACAGGCTTACCATCTCCGGCATGGCCGTCATCTGCACTCTTTTAGCCATTATGGTGCCGGAAACCGTGCCCACTATCAATCCTCCAAAAATCCAGCCGTAATTGCCCAGAGCATTTCCCTCGCCATCCCTATACAGGAATATAGTGGCTAATATGGCTATAGTCATTCCTACAGCTGCCACCATGTTGCCTTTTCGTGCCGAATCGGGGTGAGATAGCATTTTCAGCCCGATAATAAATGTCACTGAACCTATTAAATAGCTGAGTGGTAATATTATGTTTGTCATTGTATAACCCAATACGCCTGAGGCGATTCTTTAATAGAATTAATAATGCTTGTTGTTGGCTGCTTATTTATTGCTAAGCTTTTTCTTTTTCTTTTTGTCAAACATCTCGAGCATCCTGTCTGTTACTACAAAACCACCCACTACGTTGAGGGTGCCCAGTATCACTGCCAGGAAGCCCAATGTAAGTGCGAGGTAATCGTCGGATGAAGCTTGCCCCATTACAATTATGGCACCGATAATCACCACACCGTGTATGGCATTGGCGCCACTCATAAGGGGCGTATGCAATACTGAAGGCACGCGGGAAATTACCTCGATGCCTAAGAAAATGGATAGTATAACGATAGTAAGCAACCTATAGGTTGCGGGGTCTGTGAAAAGCGTATTCAGTGCTTCCATATAGTATTATGCATTAGCAGTTTGAGGATTAACAATAGACAATACACGTTCGTTAACAATATTGCCATCACGGGCTATACAAGTACCGGCTACAATGTCATCATTATAATCCAGGTTAAGTCCGCCGTCTTTATTGATTATCAGTTTTAAGAAGTTGAGTACATTCTTGCTGTACACCTTGCTGGCATCGGCCGATGCTGTGCAGGGCAGCGATGAATTACCTATAATAGTCACCCCGTTATGGACAATTTTTTCCGCGTCCTTTGTCAGTTCAGTGTTGCCCCCGGTAACCGAAGCGATATCCACTATTACCGAACCGGGGCGCATATCTTCAATCATAGCCTTGGTGATGAGCACAGGTGCTTTCTTTCCGGGTATCTGTGCCGTGGTAATGATTATGTCTGACTTCTTAGCATGTTCATGTATTTTAGCCTTTTGCCTTGCCTGAAACTCTTCAGTTTGCTGAACAGCATAGCCACCGGCTTTAGACGCGTCTGCCGCACCTTCCACCTCTACAAATTTTGCACCGAGGCTCATCACCTCTTCCTTCACCGCAGGACGTACGTCAAACACTTCCACTACAGCTCCCAGGCGTTTTGCCGTAGCAATAGCCTGAAGCCCTGCCACACCGGCTCCCAGTATCAATATTTTTGCAGGAGGTATACTACCTGCTGCCGTCATAAACATAGGGAAGTAACGGCAATATTCCATAGCAGCAAGCAACACTGCTTTATAGCCTGCTATATTGGCTTGCGAACTGAGCACGTCCATAGCCTGTGCACGAGTAGTGCGTGGTATGGTATCCATACTGAATACAGTATAACCCTTTGACGCAAAATCCTGCATTTTCTGAAAATCAAACAGCGGCTGATACACACCCATTATCACAGCTTTGTCCTTTATGCCTGCAGGAACATTGGTAGCGTGAATCGTCAAAACAATGTCTGCTTCAGCAGCTACAGCTTCTCGTGTTTTTATTGAAGCCCCGGCATCAGTATAGGCTTTGTCATTGTGGTATGCGGCATCGCCCGCACCACTCTCAACAGATACCTGTACATTCATCTTAACCAATGCTGCCACTACTTCGGGTACGAGCGACACCCTTGTTTCAGGTTGCTGC
>CALEZD010000010.1 GCA_937928385.1 uncultured Bacteroidota bacterium | reverse complement strand
TATATAATATTTTCAAGCCCAATAGTGTCCTGGATATAGGTTGCGGTATAGGTGCATGGCTGAATGTTTTTGCCAATGATTATAAGATTAATGACATCACAGGTGTAGATGGCGATTATGTAGATAAAGCCATGCTGAAAATAAAGCCGGAAAATTTTATCTCCTACGATTTAAAAAAAACCTACCAACCCGGCAGAAAATATGACTTTGCTATGAGCGTGGAAGTAGCCGAACATTTGCCGGAGTCATCGGCCAATAATATTGTTGATTCACTGACCATGGCATCGGATATTGTGATGTTTTCGGCTGCCCTGCCCAACCAGATTGGGACGTACCATATTAACGAGCAATACCCCGAATACTGGGCGAAGAAATTTATGGACAGGGGGTACATTCCTATAGACCTGGTGCGGAAAAAGGTATGGAATGAAACCGGTGTAGAGTGGTGGTATAAGCAGAATATTATTGTGTACGTCAAACAGGAGGTTTACAGTCAATATGCAAGCCGCCTGGATGAGTACAGGAACCAGACAGACCCGGAATTCCTGACAAGGATTCACCCGGACATGATGGATTTTTTTGTACAAAAATATTACCAGTTACAAAGTTATACCGGGTTCATGCGTTATAAATTATACTTTCTGAAAAAATGGATGCAGAGAAAATAACAGCAACCACTCCTTTAGTATCAATAATAATCCCGTGCTACAATCATGGGCAGTACATTGACGATGCGTTGCAAAGCGTAACAGCAATTACAGACAAGAGCATATATGAAGTCATAATAGTAAATGACGGTTCTACAGACGAATTTACGAACAGGCACCTGGAAAGCCTGTCTGATAGATATAATGTGATTACTCAACCCAATGCAGGGCTATCAGCAGCAAGGAATACCGCTATACGCAATGCCAGGGGTAAATACATTATGCCTCTTGATGCTGATAATAAAATAAGGGAAGGGTATATCACGCATGGTGTGCATATAATGGAGAGTGACCCATCTATATCAGTGGTATATGGTAATGCTCAACATTTTGGTGATGAAAACAAGCTGCGTAAGCTTCACGATTTCAACCTGCAAAAGTTAATGCTCTCTAACTTTATTGACTCCTGTGCCATTTACAGAAAATCAATGTGGGAAGATATTGGCGGCTATGATACTAACATGCGTGACGGATTCGAAGATTGGGAGTTTTGGCTCAATGCAGCTTTTCACGGGCATAAGTTTCAGTATGTAGATGAAATACTGTTTGACTACAGGGTACTGGATACATCGATGGTGCATGAACTGAACCGGCAGAAAGTAAAGGTAAACCGAATCATTGCTTACCTGTTGGAGAAACATCCCTACTTTTATGGTGCGCAGTATCTTGATGAGAACATCATGCAGAAATTTTCCCGGAACCCAATAGGCTTTATCGGGCTGTTGATACTGAAGAAATGGTTTCCTGCAAGGTTTTCGAAAATGGTGGTAAAAGGCAGGTTAAGAAAGTATATATAACATGCATGCTGAAAATTTAGAACGGCTCAAGAGCTTGAACGTAGGCAAGTCGGACCATAACTATATAGTCTATAAATTTCTGTTTGCCGACCTGAAAATGGCAATTTCTGCCAACGCAAAGGGCGATGTACTGGATATAGGCTGCGGCAATAAACCCTACCTTCCTTTTTTTGAGGGCAAAATCAGCTCGTACACCGGTTGTGATATTATCCAGTCGGATAAACAACTGGTAGATATTATATGCCCCGCCACAGATATCCCGTTGCCCGATAACTCTAAAGACACCGTATTCACAACACAGGTTATCGAACATGTAGCTGACCATCGGAAGTTATTATCTGAGGCTTTCAGGATACTGAAGCCGGGCGGTAGCCTTATCTTATCAGGACCAATGGCCTGGGAGCACCACGAAGAGCCTTACGACTTTTTTCGTTTTACGAGGTATGGGTTTGAATACATACTGAAGGAAACAGGGTTTATTGACATTGAGATAATACCGAACGGGGGCAAATGGGCCATGGTGGGCCAGTTGCTGCACAACAGCCTCCGCTCATCCTGTTATGGTAAAAAATCTATGCGCGCACGTATATTGAAAGGTTTTTATTTCCTCTTCAGGGTCAAATGGATGATCAATACCATATTTACCTGGCTGGACAAGATTGACAAAGACTACAGTTCTACGCTCAACTTTGTAGTTGTAGCCCGGAAGCCGGGCAATTAACCGGCCAGCAGATACCCGGTTGGGCTGCGGCAGAACAACCGCAAAGATGTGTCTTATTAGTTTTTATAACTTTGTGCCCGATGCAAACATTTAAAACTTCAAAGTCAAAGGAAAATATATTGGCGAGAATACGCAAGGAGCTGAATAAAAAAGCCTTGCCTGTGCCTTACCCCGAGCTGGATAAACGCCAGCAGGAGCAGATATATGCCAAATCAGCCCTGTCAAACGAAGAGCGTTTTGCAGAAAGTTTTATACAGCTGGGTGGAAAGTTTGTTTTTTGCGCTAATAAAACTGAACTGCTGGAAAGCCTGGTAACCCTGCATGAAAACAGGGGGTGGCAAAAAATGCTTTGTGCCGATGAAGAACTTTTGACAACAATCCGCAACAATAACCTGGACATAGCTATGGCCGCCAACGACAATCCTGAAGACGCGGATGCGTGTATTACAGGCTGCGAATTGCTGGTGGCGCGCACCGGTTCGGTGATACTCAGCAGCAGGGCGCACATGGGGCGTACATCTTCTGTTTTCTACCCGGTGCATATCATTGTTGCTTATACGGGGCAGGTAGTGCCTGATATTGCACAGGCTATAGATACGATGAAGAAAAAGTATGGCAGTAACCTGCCATCTATGATTAACCTGAATACAGGCCCCAGCCGCACTGCTGATATAGAAAAGACCCTGGTAGTGGGGGTGCATGGCCCGGGAGAGGTGTTTTGTTTCCTGGTAAATGACATATAAAAAAGCTGAAAAATCAGGCGCCCTTTGGATCACTCGATATTTCAGCAGTACTAAAACATTCTTTTGGAAAAAAGATTGTTTACAAAAAATGGGTACAATTACAACAAGGGCGCATAAGGGCTGACAAACTATTAATAACCTTTGGTTATCAACCTGTTACAAAGTAACATAAACTATGCCAAATATATTGTCACATCATACGAAAGTGCGTTTTCATTCAACGAAAGTGCGTTTTCATCAAACGAATGGATTTTTGGGGTTCTATTCATGAGTGATAAAACTCATGAATAGAAGCAACACTTTAGGCTAAATTTGCCCCATGCAGACAGATAAACCGGATATAAATAACAGCGGGGATATAGAAAATTTGATAAATGCATTTTACGACGAGGTAAAGCAGGATGATGTAATAGGCCATATATTCCATAGTATAATAGGTGAAGATTGGTCACATCATCTGCCCGTTATGTACCGTTTTTGGGATATGGTGTTGTTGGGCAAGCAAGGTTATGCAGGCAACCCCGTAAGGAAACATGTGGAGGTAGACAACAGGGTAGAACTGAAACAAGAACACTACAACCGCTGGCTACAACTGTGGCGCACTACAATAGACAGCATGTTTGCCGGCCCGCGTGCGCTGGAAGCCAAACAACGTGCAGAATTGATGATGAACCTCATCAGCATGAAAGTACAGGCTTCCCGCGATAATAAATCGATTCTTTAACTACTCAAGGTCGATATATCCTTCAAAAACAAGTTCCGCCGGCCCTATCAATACTACTTCTGTAGCGCTCTCGGCCGATGTCTTTTTAAAAGTGACCCGTAGCCGCCCACCCGGTGTAATAACAGGCCTGTCGAAGCTGCCTGTAGCCTGGTGCACCGTAGCTATGGCACAGGCAGTAACACCCGTACCGCAACTGAGGGTTTCGTTTTCAACACCACGCTCGTAGGTGCGCACTTTAATCGCTTCGCCTGTGTCCTGTACAAAGTTTACATTAATGCCCTTGGGCTGGTACACATCAGTGTTCCTGATTTCCCGCCCGTGGGTAAATACGTCTACAGTATCTACATCATCCACAGGTAATACATAGTGTGGCGACCCGGTATTCAATACCGTGAAACCATCCTGGAAGGCTATATGGTGTACATCCAGCATACCCAGGTGCACCTCACCCTGTTTGTCGATGGTGGCGTGGTGCGGGCCGTCAATAGCTACGAACTTTGCCTCGTTCTGAATGATGCCCAGTTTCTTTGCAAATGCGGTGATACACCTGCCGCCATTACCGCACATGGTACTCTCGTTGCCATCGCTGTTGTAATACACCATGCGGAAGTCATATCCCGCAGCAGGTTCCAGCAGCATCAACCCGTCGGCGCCAATACCAAAATGCCTGTCGCAAAGGAAAGCCACCTGCCTGCTGTTGAGGTGTATTTGCTTGTCCCTGTTATCTGCAATGATAAAATCGTTGCCCGCACCCTGGTATTTATAAAAATGAAGTTTCATCGTTATGCTTATTGATTCTGTAAAATTTGTTCCGCCCTTGAGTTAATGTTGTTGGAAGACATCCCGGTTTTATAAAGTTCAGTCCGCCAGTTGTTATTGCGCATTTCACCCTGCACGGTAGAGTGTAATAATTTATAATCATCTGCCATAAACCCGGGATTGAAAAACAGGAATACCCCTTGTGAGCTTTGTTTGCCCGGTGCGTTGTACTGCCATATTTCATAGGGCCACGCTGCTTCTTCAGCCGTCACCACATAGCGTTGGTCGGGCGGGCCGTATTTGATATAGTAATACCCCCTTTCTGTTTCATACCCCGGATTCCGGCTGCTGCCAAAAAGCTTGTTGACCTCCTTTACTTGTTTGGTAAAATTCTTCCATCCTTTTTCCGGTTCTCCGGGCGAACGTTTGGTCCAGAAGTTGTACACAAAGTAACGCATATAGGTTTCATCGGGCCGCTGGGCAAAACTTTCTATGTTTAATGCTTCGTTTTCGTCAGCAATGGGTTTCAGCATTTTCAATATGGCCTTCAACTGCGATATGTTATACTTACTTACGAATGTTTCGGTCAGGTCCAGGTAATCTACTTTTTCAAACACCTCCTTACTACTGTCAGCTACAGCACTATCGGTTGCAGATACAGGGTTGGTGTTGCTACGTTGAAAAAAGAGGGTGTGCTTTGCCACCTCTTCACCTTTACTGTTTTTAAGCATTACATTCAGGTGATAGTTGCCTGATGGCAGTGTACCTATTTTGAACTTTCCGAGTATGGGTAAAATGCTGCCCTGTTTTATGGTATCTGTTTGCAATAGCCCAGACACGGGGTGGTCGTATTCTTTTTTAGACACAAATGTATATTGTATGAGCGGCAAGCGGTCTGCAGGTATCTTTTCAGTGCCGTGCAGTTCGGTATAATACTGCAATGTTTTCTTGCGGTCGTCCAGGAAGTTGATACAAGATGGTACTTGAAGGTTGCCGTTTTTCAGGTATAAATTGTCTTTTGCTGTGGTGGCATAAGCAGTATCCAGTAGTTGCAGGCCACCGTAAAATACATCCCCTTCCGGCATAGCAACCTGTACAGAATCCAGGTATTCAAATCCCCGGTGTTCAAATCCGTCTTGCGATAATGTAACCTTTATACGTACCATGCCGGGTGCCGTTATATAGCGGTGCAGGTCCATGATGTTTTGCAACTGTGCTGCCAATAGCGATGCTGCGGGTGTGGTCTGCAGGTAATACTTCTCAGATGCTATAACACCTGTATCATGTATAATGTCTATTGTGGTCTTTATTTTACCTATCCACACGCCCGCACTGTTCTTCGCAAACTCTACAGAAGCAGGGTCAACCTGCCAGTACAGTTCTATATAAGGCTGTGGTTGTTTACCACCGTTTGCCGGCAGGTAAAAGACGGTATAGGCAGGCAGGGCATTAATGCCATAGGCGGCCTGCCCGGCAATTACAAACAAAAAACACAATCCAATCCAACGGCTCATTATTTATTATTTCCTGCAAATTACTGAAATAGCTTTATTTGCAGGATGAAGCAGTTGGTAAGTCCTTTGATGCCTTTCCCTAATATATATTGGTGGCTACAGGCTGTTGAGGCTGAATCGGTGTTATTTGACGTAGCAGAACATTTTGTTAAAATGTCTTACCGCAACCGTTATTACATAACAGGTGCCAATGGCCTGATACAGTTATCTGTGCCGCTGCTGCAAGGGCGCAACCAGCGTACCGCCATGCAGGATGTACAGATTGATAACAAAGAAAGATGGCAGGTGCAGCATTGGCGTACCATTTTTTCGGTATATGGGCGCGCCCCGTATTATGAATATTATGCGCCATCGCTGGAGCAGATTTTTCATAAGAATTTTGACAAACTGGTGGCATTCAACCAGGCAACTATAGACTGGGCAAAGGAACATACGGGTATACGATTCCCCGGTGCCGCTACAGATGTGTATCGTGATGAATATGAAACAGGTTATAAAGACCTTCGAAAGTCATTGAGGCCAGGTATTGAAAAAACAGCATTGCCTGATGGAGATGGACTATACTATCAATTGTTTGCAGAGCGCAATGGTTTTTACTCCAACCTGAGTATCCTGGATATATTATTTTCGGAAGGGCCTGCTGCAAAGACCCTTATTAAAGAACGGGCTGCAACCATAAGAGCCTGGCAAGACTGATTATTTCTTTTTAGGGTGCCTGAAGCTGCGCATTTTCCATACGCCAAACATAGCTTCATGTATAATGCCCGATGTCATTTTAGATGTACCTTCTTTGCGGTCTTCAAAAGTTATAGGCACTTCTTTCAGCTTAAAACCTGCTTTCCACGCACGATATTTCATTTCTATCTGGAAGGCGTAACCGATAAATTGTACTTCGGCAAGCGGAATTGTCTTCAGCACATTTCTTCGGTAGCATACAAAGCCTGCTGTGGGGTCGTTGACAGGCATCCAGGTTATCATTTTGGTATAAAAAGCACCCCCGCGGGAAATGACTTTTCTGTCCCAGGGCCAGTTTACCAGTTTGCCGCCACGCACATAGCGCGAGCCAATGGCTACATCGGCCCCGGCCACACATGCCTGGTGCAGGCGCAACAGGTCGTCGGGATTATGCGAGAAATCCGCATCCATCTCAAAGATATATTCATAATCCCTGCGCAAAGCCCATTTGAAACCGGTGATGTATGCCGTGCCCAGCCCGAGTTTACCGGTACGCTCAATCATATTCACCTGCTCGGGGTAGGTATCCATTAATTTTCTGACGATAGTGGCAGTTCCGTCAGGCGAGCCGTCATCAACTATCAATACATGATAACCTCCCGCTAGCGAGAGCACTTTGAGAATAATACGTTCAATATTCTCCTTTTCGTTATAAGTAGGTATTATTACTAGTTTGTCCAATCGGGCAAAATTAAAGATTGAAAATACACATTTCTTGCTTATCCACTCTTAACAAATACCTAAGATTTTAATCCGGCTTTCTTCAGTTTCATGTGGGTGAGTATCTCTGTTATCTTTTGCTTGGTATGTAGTGGGAAATCTGCATTCATCATCCAGTCGTAGTATTGGGGCTGTTCGGTAAACACTTCTTCTACCTTCCTGCCTTTGTATTTTCCAAAATTGAATATGGGCTGGCCGTCTTTCATAATCATACGGCGTGCATAGTCCACACATTCTTCATCTCCGTTGGTAAATACATGCAAAGCCTTTACATCATTTTCCATTGCGCCTTTGTAGCGGTCTAGTTGCGCTTCCAGCACTTCGATAGTGGCCATAATATCAGCCTCGGCGCTGTGTGCATTTTCCAACTGCTTCTTGCAATAGAAATCGTAGGCGGCGCTCAGGCTGCGGCTTTCCATTTTAAAGAATATCTGCTGCACATCTACAAACTGCCTTTCTGTGAAATCAACATTGACACCACAGCGCAGCAGCTCTTCAGCCAGCATTGGTATATCGAAGCGTACAGCATTATAACCACCCAGGTCGCAACCTTTCATCCATTCAAATAATTCTTTTGCCACCTGCTTGAAGGTGGGGCAGTCCTTTACATCTTCGTTGGTGATGCCATGTATGGATGTAGACTCCGCAGATATGGGAATAGTAGGGTTGATGCGTTTTACATATTTTTCACGGTTGCCGTTGGGGTGCAATTTCACCATGGCTATTTCCACTATCCTATCGGTGCCGGGGTCTGTTCCGGTTGTTTCCAGGTCGAAAAAAATGATTGGTTTTTTTAATGCGAGCTCTGCCATTCCTACTACTTATTTATTTCAATTCTTTGTGCGAACATACACTATTCCAGTCAATTCCATCAAAAGTACCCGAACTCATGAGCAACAGGCATACAGGCTGTGTGGCCTTACTAATATGCCCGGCAACGGTTTCCTCTAATTCATTTTTATTGTCAATCACCGTCATGCCGCCGGTGCCAAAGTGCCGGTACACATCATCTTTGCCAAGCGGTGGCAAACCTTTCAACTGCAGTGCGTGATGGCTGAAGTACACCATAGCAACATCCGCGTTATCCATACTGCCTGCATATTCTTCCAGGAACTTTTCGCTGAGGCTGCTGTATGTGTGCAGTTCGAAACAGGCTATTAACCGGTGGTTAGGGTATGCCTCCCGTACAGCATCTAATGTTGCTTTCAACTTGGATGGTGCGTGTGCGAAATCGCGGAAGGCAATAAGGCCCTCTTTTTCCATTATTCTTTCGAGCCTTCGCGCTGCCCCTGTAAAATCCGTTATAGCTTCGTAACAATCCTCGCGGCTGATACCCAGCTCCTGGCATACGGCAAAAGCCGCCTGCATATTCAGCAGGTTGTGGCTGCCGAATACAGACACCTCTACCGGACCTAATTTTGTATCCAGTACGGCCACGCCATCCTCGTAATGATATTCGGGCATAGAATAGGGTTCAGTTTTCAGATGCCCCGCCGACGATGCAACTAATTTTGTTACCTCTTCATCTTCTGCATTGTAAAACAGCGGGATGTTCTGCTTACAGCCCTGCAGGTATTGGCGAAACTGGTCGAGGTATATGTCATACGTAGGGAATACGTTAATATGGTCCCAGGCTATGCCGCTGAGTACAGTGATATGTGGATGATAGAAAAATATCTTAGGTTTTTTTTCAATAACAGAAGCAGGGTATTCGTCACCTTCTAATATGATAACCGGCGCATCGGATAATTGTACCGATTGATTAAAACCTTCTACTTTGGCCCCTACCAGGTAGTCGAAAGCCACACCCTGGTGATGTAGTATATGCATAATCATAGAAGTAATAGTCGTTTTGCCGTGGCTGCCCGCTATTACTACCCTTGTTTTATCTTTTGCTACCTCATAAATATATTCAGGAAATGAGTATATGGGAATGTTAAAATTTTGCGCGGCAAGCAATTCCGGATTGTCTGCTTTAGCATGCATACCCAATACTATTGCATCAATTTCCGGGGAAATCCTGTCAGTATGCCAGCCGTTACTATCCGGCAAGATGCCTGCTGCTGCAAGGTTTGAGCGTGCCGGGTCGTTTATTTCATCATCGCTGCCTGTCACTTTGTACCCTTGCCTGTGCAGGGCCAATGCCAGCTGGTGCATCACTGCTCCGCCTACTGCTATAAAATGTATATGCTTCATTAATTTTTACTATCTTCGTACAAATGTAAGGGACGTTTTTAGTTTTTTAATTAAGTAAAATAAGATGCAAAAATTTACAATACTACGTAGAGTTGCCCCTTTGATGGCCATATTGGCCCTGGCAGTGGTTATGGCTTCTTCATGCAATTCAACCAGCAAATACGGCTGTCCCAATAAGCTGGAGGCAAGCAGTTCATTGCGCTAATACAATTACCAGAAAATACTTAATATTTAAGCCGGTATACCATCCAGGGTTGCCGGCTTTAAGAATTTTTAAAACGCATGGTTTCAACTACTGAATAAGCTGGATTGCTTACCATAAACCGACGTTGCAGCTATTTCTTGCCCTGTAGTTTGAGCGCTTATATGATATACACCGGTTTCGTTATAACGGGAGGCTATAACCACTTCTGTATCACCCGCATGCTCATTGAATAACTTTGCTACCAGTTCCGGGTCGTTATTGTCTTTAGACAGGTGAGAAAGGAAGATATGGCTCATCTGTGCAGGCTTGTGCTGCCTGAAGAGTTCCAGCGCTTGGTCATTTGACAGGTGCCCTTTACCACCCCGTATCCTCTGTTTCAGGTGGATGGGGTATCGGCCGTTTTCCAGCATATCGGCATCGTAGTTAGCTTCCAGGAAGGCGGCATGGCAGCGTTTGAAATATCGGGTGAGGTTGTCACATACATTGCCAATATCAGTAAATACACCTATTATAACATTATGCCCTTCTATTACAAAACTGTGCGGGTCCCGCGCATCGTGGTGTTTGGCAAAGGCAGTGATACCGAGGCCGCCAACTGTTAGCTGCTCGTCTGCACCGAATATCTTGACTAATGATTTTTCAACCGACAGCCTGCTGAACCGGAAAGTACCTTCGGTGAAGTAAACAGGCAGGCTATACTTTTTGGATAGTACGTTTACACCTTTTATATGGTCACCATGCTCGTGGGAAATGAAAATCGCCTTCACGGTTTTCATAGACAGGTTCAGCCTTGCCATCCTCCGCTCTGTTTCCCTACACGACAGGCCCGCATCTACCAGCACGGCTTCGCGCCCGTTACCTATATAGTAACAGTTTCCGTTGCTGCCCGAGTTGAGAGATGCTATGTAGAGTGACATATTATGGCAAAGAAACTAACATCCTGATACATGTCAAACAGTAATTTCAATATAGTCAAACCTTATGCACAAGATGATATTTGTCAGGTTGTATATGGGTGTTTTTGCTATCTTTGCATGGTTGCTACGAATATCTTCCATATTGATTTTTGCAGTTATGGTGCTGGTGCAGACGCCGGTCAGCCAGCTATTTAAAATTTCGGAGCTATTCGAGCATTATACCGAGCACAAGCACCTGGACGAGCATATAAGCTTTTCTGATTTCCTGGCGATGCACTATTCCCATACCGATGTACCGTATCCTGACAACGACAGGGATATGCAACTCCCGTTCAAGCAGTACAATTGTTCGTCCCTGGTATTCACTTTTTCACAGCCTGCGGTATTTGCATTAACAGATAAAACCTTTTTGCCACCAGGTGATAAAAACCTGCCCTTATACTGGTCGCCATTCCATTCATCAGAATTGCTGTCTAATATCTGGCAACCCCCCAAGGCATAGCTACTTATCGGAATTTTTGTGCCTGCACTTACCGGTGCAGGTGGTAGTTGATTTATTAATGCAATCAGATTTTTATGCTGAACAGGATAATTGAGTTTTCAATTAAGAATAAACTCATTGTAATATTATTGGTACTGGGCCTGGTAGGTTATGGCAGTTACGAGCTTAACAGGCTGCCGGTAGATGCCGTACCGGATATAACGGATAACCAGGTACAGGTAATTACCATAGTGCCCTCGCTGGGCGCGCCCGATGTAGAGCGGTTAATAACCTTTCCCATAGAACAGATTAACAGCAATATCCCCGGGTTGGTAGAGATACGCAGTTTCTCCAGGTTTGGGCTATCGTTGGTAACCATTGTGTTTAAAGACGATGTAGATGTGTACTGGGCCAGGCAGCAGGTAGCAGAGCGATTGCTGCGTGTGCAGAATGAATTGCCCAAAGGGATGGCGGAACCATTCCTTGCACCTGTCACTACGGGGTTGGGAGAAATATACCAATATGTGGTGCGGACAAAACCGGGCTATGAAGGCAAATATGACGCGACTGAACTGCGTACGATACAGGACTGGATAATACGCAGGCAACTGCTGGGTGTAGAAGGTGTGGCAGATGTCAGCAGTTTTGGTGGTTACCTGAAACAATACGAAGTGGCCATCAATACGTCGAAACTGGCTTCGTATAATGTAACAGTCAATGATGTTTTCAGTGCGTTGGAAAATAACAATGCTAATACGGGTGGCGCCTATATTGAGAAAGGCCCCGCAGTGTTGTACATCAGGACGGAAGGATTAGCAAAAAATATTGCGGATATAGAGAATATGCCCATCAGGCAAACATCGGGTGGTATCCCGGTTTTTATAAGGGATGTGGCTGAGGTGCGCATTGGCTCGGCAGTGCGTTATGGTGCTATGTGTTACAACGACCAGGGCGAAGTATCGGGTGCGGTGGTGATGATGCTGAAAGGGGCGAGCAGCAGCAAGGTGATTAAAGACATCAAAGAGCGGGTAGCGCAAATTCAGAAGACCTTACCCGAAGGTGTGGTAATAGAACCATTCCTGGACAGGACTAAAATGGTGAATAACGCCATAGGCACTGTAGAGAAAAACCTGCTGGAAGGTGCGCTGATCGTTGTGTTTATACTGGTGTTATTCCTGGGCAATTTAAGGGCGGGCTTGCTGGTGGCATCTGTTATTCCTTTGTCTATGCTGTTCGCGGTTATCATGATGAACCAATTCGGCGTTAGTGGCAACCTGATGAGCCTGGGTGCGCTTGACTTTGGTTTGATAGTGGACGGCGCTGTGATAATTGTAGAGGCGGTGATGCACAGGTTGCATCATTCAGCCCGGTTCAGAAATATTACCCAACTCACGCAGGTGGAAATGAATACGGAAGTAAAAACTTCTGCATCCAGAATGATGAACAGTGCCGTGTTCGGCCAGGTAATCATCCTTATTGTATATCTGCCCATACTTACGTTGCAGGGTATAGAAGGCAAGATGTTCAAACCAATGGCACAGACTGTAGCCTTTGCATTGATTGGCGCTTTCCTGCTATCGCTCACCTACATCCCGATGATGAGTTCGCTGGTACTCAGTAAAAAAATATCCCACACACCCGGTTTTTCTGACAGGTTGATGGAGCGCCTGGGGCAGGGTTTTCAAAACATACTCAGCAAGGCTATCGGGTTTCCTAAAGTAGTGATTGGTGTGTCGCTGGGTTTGTTCATCGTCGCTTTGGTAATCATGTCTTCATTAGGTGGCGAGTTTATTCCCCAATTAGAAGAAGGTGATTTTGCAGCAGATACTCGTGTACTTACCGGCAGCAATTTGCACACTACCATCGAGGGAACACAAAAGGCCTCAGCAATTTTGCTGGACAGGTTTCCTGAAATAGAGAAAATAGTGACTAAAATTGGTAGCGGTGAAATTCCTACCGACCCTATGCCAATGGAAGCCAGCGACCTGATGATCATTTTGAAACCCAAAAAAGAATGGACCTCAGCAAAAACTTTTCCTGAACTGGCTGATAAAATGAGCGCTGCCATATCGGAAGTGCCGGGGGTGACTGCCGGCTTTCAGTACCCCGTTCAGATGCGCTTTAACGAACTGATGACCGGTGCCAAGCAGGATGTAGTATGTAAAATATTTGGCGAAGACCTGGATACGCTGGCACATTATGCTGAAAGATTGGGTAAGCTCGCGTCTTCTATAGATGGTGCGCGGGATATTTATGTAGAAACGGTAACCGGTTTGCCACAGATAGTTATTGAATACAACCGTGCAGCCATAGCGGCTCACGGGTTGGACATAGAAACCATCAACAATGTAGTGAATACAGCCTTCGGCGGGCAAAGTGCCGGCATGTTGTTTGAGCGCGAGCGCAGGTTTGATATAGTAGTCAGGTTGGCAGGAGATGAACAGAAGAATTTGAATGATGTAGCAAACTTGCTGATACCTACACCCGCAGGAGCACAAGTACCGTTGAGCCAACTGGCAACGGTAGCGATAAAAGACGGCCCCAACCAGATACAGCGCGAAGACGCCAAGCGAAGGATAATAGTGGGCTTCAACGTAAGAGGCAGGGATGTACAAACCATCGTGCATGAGTTGCAGCAAAAGGCTGAACAAATAAGCCTGCCACCGGGGTATTACATTACCTACGGTGGTGCATTTGAAAACCTGGAGGCAGCAATGGGCAGGTTATCTATAGTAGTGCCGCTGGCGCTCGGCCTTATTTTTCTCATGTTATACTTTGCTTTCGGCTCAGTAAAACACGGGCTGATTATATACAGTGCTATACCACTCTCTGCCATCGGCGGCATATTTGCATTGGCACTCAGGGGTATGCCATTCAGTATCAGTGCAGGTATCGGGTTTATCGCCCTGTTTGGTGTTGCAGTGCTGAATGGCATCGTTTTAATAGCAGAATTCAGAAAACTAAAAGCGGAAGGTATGACGGACCTGAAAGACATAGTATTGCAGGGCACAAAGGAAAGATTGCGCCCGGTATTGATGACAGCGTCAGTAGCCTCACTTGGCTTTTTGCCTATGGCACTGAGCCACGGTGCAGGCGCAGAAGTGCAAAGGCCACTTGCAACAGTTGTAATTGGCGGATTGATAACGGCAACATTCCTTACCTTATTCCTGCTGCCGGTATTATTTGTTTTGTTCGAAAAAATCAGGTTCAGGATGAAACCACGTACAGCTATACTTATGTTGTTGCTGGTAAGCCCGGCACTGTCTTACGCACAACAGGCCATTACATTAGAGGCTGCTATAGATACAGCCCTGCACAATAACCTGCAGATAAAAAGCCAGAAGTTTACGACCGAGTATTACAGGAAAATGACAGGCAGTGCATGGGATATTGGTAAAACATCTGTTGCAGCCGAGTGGGGTAATATTAACAGTGCATACAGCGATACCCGGTACAGTGTTACACAAACCATATCCTTTCCACTGGTATATGCGAAACAACATGAACTGATGCGCGATGAATGGCGGGCTTCAGAAATACAATTGCAAAGCAGGAAGAAAGAACTGGTAAAACAAGTTTCTCTTTTATACAGTGAAATAAATATACTGCTGCAAAAAAAGAAGTTGCTGGAGTATGCGGACAGCATCTACGACGAATTTTACAAAAAGGCCGAACTACGGTATAATCTTGGCGCGTCTGATATACTGGAGAAAGCGACTGCAGAAAACCAGCGCGGGCAAATTTACCTGCAGTTGCAGCAACTACAGGCTGATATAGAAGTGTTGCAGGCAAGGTTTGCCTACCTGCTGCAAACGGATGTTATATACCACCCCCAAAATGAGGTATTGAAGCTGGCGGCGCCCGCATTAACAGCGGCGGTACCTGCTACACACCCCGATATATTGTACTTGCAGCAGCAACATAAAATTGCGGTTACCCAACAACAGTTGGAGAAGACGAGATTGTTGCCTGAGATTACGGGAGGATATTTTAACCAGAGCTATAGCGGCTGGCAAAGGGTAAACAACGTAGAGCAGTTTTATACGCAAGCCAACAGGTTCAACTCGGGTTTGGTGGGTATCAGTGTGCCGATAGCTTTCTTTTCGCAGGGTGCAAGGCTAAAGGCGCTATCGCTGAACAGGAAGGCAGCAGAGCTGATGTATAAAGACGGGGAGCAGGCCTTTATTGCCCGCTACGAACAATGGCTGGCGCAGTACAGGAAAAATGCCGCAGCTGTGTCATACTATGAAAAAACAGGGCTAAAGAATGCGAAGGACATACTCAACGCCGCGCGCGACAAATTTATGCAAGGCGATATCAGCTACCTGGAGTACACTATACTTATCAACCAATCAGTAGGCATAAGTACGGGTTACTACGACGCACTGAAAGCACTGAATGAAACAATAACTGAAATAAATTATCTGACAAATGAATAAGCCGAATATGAGGTTCATATCGATATTAATATTACTGGCCGCAACAAGCTGTGCAGGCGATAAAAAAGAAACACCGCCGGTAGAAACCGCTGAGCAAACAGAAACAGTAGTGACACTTACAGAAGAGCAATACAAAAATGCACATATTGAAACCGGCGATATTAGCCGGCGTAGTGTGGCTGCTATATTAAAAGTAAACGGTAAGATTGATGTACCACCGCAGAATATGGTCTCGGTCAGTTTTCCGTTAGGGGGGTATCTGAAATCAACGAAACTATTGCCCGGCGCGCATGTCAGCAAGGGTGAGGTAATTGCAGTGATGGAAGACCAGCAATACATCCAGTTGCAGCAGGATTACCTGACAGCCAAAGCCCGGCAGTCTTACCTGGAAAATGAATACCGCCGGCAGCAGGAGCTGAACAAAAGCAAAGCCAGCAGCGATAAGGTGTATCAACAGGCAGAGGCGGACTATAACAGTAACAGGATAATGATAAGCGCGCTGGAGCAAAAGCTGAGGTTGATTGGTATAAACACCGGGCAGTTAGGCGAAACGAATATTTCACGAACCGTAAACATCTACGCCCCGGTAAGTGGTTTTGTGTCTTCTGTAAATGTCAATGTCGGCAGGTACGTAACGCCAGCCGATGTGCTGTTTGAAATAGTAGACCCTACAGATATACATCTTTTACTGACGGTTTTCGAGAAGGATATAGACAAGCTCTTTATCGGCCAGAAGTTGGTAGCCTATACCAACAACGAGCCCGACAAAAAACATTCTGCAAAAATTGTGCTGATAGGTAAAGATGTTGCAGCAGACAGAACCATACCGGTGCATTGTCATTTCGATACTTACGATAAGTCATTGGTGCCGGGCATGTATATCAATGCTGAAATAAGGGTAGATGAGGTGGATGCATTAGTTGTGCCTGAAGACGCGGTGGTGAGGTACGGAGATAAAGAGTATGTTTTTGTTGTGAAAGGTGATAAAACATATGAGATGACGGAAGTGGTAACCAGGAGTGCTGATGAGGGCTATGTCGCTATTAGCTGGACAAACGGCGAAGGTGTAAACAAGCAGGTAGTAACCACGAACGCCTACACCTTACTGATGATGTTGAAGAATAAATCTGAATAACGGGATGGTAGCTGTTTACACAGCTACCATTACCCTGTTGTATTTGTTTTTATATTCCAGTGGCGATAGCCCTGTTACTTTTTTGAACGTAGTGCGGAATGCCTTGGTGTCATTATAGCCCACCTCATACATGATTTCGTTGATGGTTTTGCGGCTGGTTTCCAGGTCCTTTTTCGCTGCTTCTATTTTTACGCGTTGTATATATTCTATCACTGTATTGGCGGTGGCTTTCTTAAACCTGCGCTCCAGGCTGCGGCGGCCCAGGGCAAAGGTGCTCGCTAACTGATCGACTGTAAGTTTCTCAGTGTAATTCTTCTCAATGAACTCCTGCGCAGCCCTTATATCTTCATCATCATGGTCTTTCTGCCCGTTGAACATCACAAACCTCGATTGGTTGTCACGTTCTATTTCAATGGCAAATATCTTGGTCAACAGCATAGCCATTTCACGTCCTGCATGTTTTTCTACCAGGTGCAGTATCAGGTTGAGGTAGGAGAAGGCACCACCGCTGGAGTAGATTCCGTTTTCTTCCGTGATGATTTTTTCAGTTACCAGGTTTACTTCCGGAAACATTTGCCTGAATTGGTTTTCAGCTACCCAATGTGTCGCGCATTTTTTGCCGTCAACCAATCCGGTAGATGCGAGTATAAAAGCCCCCACGCATAGGCTGGCAATCTCCGCACCCTTGCCATATTGAGCTACTATCCAGGGTATAAAATCCTTGTTGTTTTCAATAGCCTCGCCGAGGTCTCCATCTACCGCAGGTATAATTATGAGGTCTGTTTTTTTGATGTCCTGTATCAAGGCATCTGCATTTACGGTGAACTTGCCCCCGCTTACCGGTGTTTGTTGTTCCAGTCCCACCAGTTGCACCTCAAATACTGGCGGCGCCCCCCGCATGGCCAATACATTATTTACTTGTGTGAACAACATCCTGGTGCCTTCCAGGCTGGCAAGTATTGATTTTCTGGGTATGATTATGGATACGTGTTTCATATAAGATTGGTGTTTGTAAAGCAAATATAAGTAAATGTCATGTCGTAAAAAGCCCCTTGCATTGCCGTAATTGCACCCTGCAACGGCGGTTGGATTGTTATTGTTTTGTGCTAAAAATAAAGACATGGAAAACTATTTAGTAGACAACGACATCAGGGTGCTTTGTGTCACTGCTACTTCTTTCCCCGACGGGATACAAGAAGCCTTCAATAAGATCCACAGCCTTATACCCGATGCAGCGCGAAGAACCACCTACGGCATTTCGTACGGCAGCCCCGATGGGTCAATAATTTATAAAGCGGGCATGGAAGCATCGCAACCTGGCGAGGCAGAGCAATTTGGCTGCGAGGAGTACATAATAAAGAAGGGCAAGTATATTGGAAGGGTTGTCAATTGGAAAAAGAATGTAGCGCAAATAGGTGAAACTTTTCAAACGCTGCTGGCCGATCCGCTGATTGACAGAACAGGCGCATGTATTGAAGAATACATCAATGACGATGAGGTGAAATGTATGGTCAGGCTCAAGGATTAACCCTTTGTCGCAAACAGACCTGTATTTGCCGTAAACACACACCACGTGGTACCAGCCTTCATTGTACGTTTGCACTGAACAATTTTGATAAACGATAAAACTAAAAATTATGGCAAAGCAAATATTCGTAAACCTGCCGGTGAAGAACCTGGATAAGACAATGGCGTTCTTTACCGAGCTTGGTTATACATTCAACGAACAGTTTACAGATGAGAAAGCAGCCTGTATGGTGATAGATGAAAATATTTTCGCCATGCTGATAACCGAACCTTTCTTCAAAACATTTACTAACAAGCCTGTTGCTGACGCACAAAAAGGTACAGAGGTGATTATTGCCCTTTCGTCTGACAGCAGGGAGCAGGTAGACGAGTTGATAAACAAAGCCATTAAAGCAGGTGGTACATGCCCCATGCCCGCGCAGGACCATGGCTGGATGTACGGGCGCGCTTTTACGGATATTGACGGCCATATGTGGGAGACAATATGGATGGACCCGAACGGCCCGGGAGAGGCATAATGAAATGATAACAATTAACTGAAACAATAATCATTAACTTTTTAAAATTAGAAACTATGGCAACATTAAACGCACATATTGCATTCAACGGAAATTGCGAAGAAGCATTCGATTTTTACAGCAAAGTATTTGGCAGCCAGGTAAATATGGTGATGCGTAATAAGGATATACCGGCTGAAGTGCCATCACCCGCAGGTGTGGAAGAAGCGGACAAGATTTTGCATATATCTTTGCCCATAGGTGATAAATGTATGCTGATGGGCTGCGACATGCCCGCTGCATTTGGCGAAGCTACCCGTTGCAATAGCTTCAATATATCTGTCAGTACAGATAGTGAAGCGCAAACAGAAAAGTTCTACAACGGGCTGCTGGAAGGCGGAAAAGTAAATATGCCTTTAGATAAAACTTTCTGGGGTGCGTATTTCGGCATGGTGGTAGACAAGTATGGTGTACAGTGGATGATTAGTTACGATTACGGAGCATAAGCGTTAATCTTTCAAACTATAAATATGAAAAAGCTGAAAATAATCTTTTGGGTATTTACTATACCATTTGTGGCCTTCATGTTGTTCTCTGCCATTCCTGATATATTGGTTACCGAAGAGGCCCATAAGTTTATGACAGAGCTGGGTTATAACGATACCGTTACGCGTTTCCTGGGCATAGCCAAAACACTGGGCTGTATAGCACTTATTGTACCGGGTTTCCCCCGGCTGAAGGAGTGGGCCTATGCTGGCCTGTTTTTCGACCTGGTAGGCGCTGTGGTGTCTGCAATCGGCACCTATGGTGTAGACCCTGCTATGCTTTTTATGGTGCTGCCGGTGGGTTTCCTGTTCGGCTCTTATATATACCACCACAAGATTCTGAAAGCGAAATCGTGATGCTAACATCAAGAGGCATGATAGAGGTTTTTAAAACAAATGTTTCCAACCCGCAGCAGGCTGAAGAACTCATCGGCTTGCTGCGGAACCTATTGCCGGGCAGCAGCGTCAACTTCGACCTGGAAGATTGCGATAGGGTATTGCGGATTGACTATGAATCTGTAGACCCTGCACATATAACAGGAATATTAGCAGGAAGAGGTTTTGAATGTTGTGTGATGCAATAAGGCACAAGAGCAGGGTTATGTCAATTCTGAACAGTATATATCCTGCTACTTTATCAGCCCTTCCTTCAACGCTATTGAAACAGCCCCTGTGGCAGATTGTACTTGCATTTTTTCATAGATGCTGGAAACATGGGAATTAACAGTAGAATATGAAATATTGCATTCGTCGGCTATCATCTTATAGCTGTACCCTTTTGCCAACAGTTTTAGTACATCCAACTCTCTGTTTGTGAGGTTAAATGTTTGTTTAGACTCACTTTTTTGAGGAGCCATAACCAGTGTTAAGACTTTTTTGGCTATAGCAGGTGTCATCGGGGCTCCCCCCTGCAATACTTCGGAGATGGCATCAATTAATTTTATCGGGTTTTCCTGTTTCAGCAAATACCCATCGGCACCAGCACATATTGCAGCAAGAATTTTGTCATTGTCTTCAAAAACAGTCTGCATCAGTATTTTCAGGTCCGGATAACACTGCCTTATTTTTTTAACTCCTTCTACGCCATTTACATGGGGCATATCAATATCCATCAACACAACATCTGGCTTAGAAGTCTCTATATTTTTCAGCACATCCCTGCAATCGTTGAAGAGGCCAACACACTCCATATTATCCATAGCGTCAATCAGCAGTTGCAAACCGTCCCTGCGTTTTGGATTATCGTCAAATATGGCCACTCTTATTTTCACAATACAAAATTAGTGATAACAGCCACTAAGCAAATAGCTGAATCCAATGATTTATTTCAAAGTTAATACCAGTGTTATTGTTGTTCCCTTACCAATCGCACTATTAACAGATAACTTTGCTGCTATCTGTTGAGCACGGCGCTCCATGCCTTCCAGTCCATTACCACCCAGCGAAGTATTATTCTGATTCTGCCCTTTTGAGTCAAAACCAATTCCATTATCGCTGATTCTAATCTGCAAATTCCTGTCAGACAAAATGATTGAGATAATTATTTTGTCGCATTGTGCGTGTTTTATTGCATTGTTCACCGCTTCTTTGAACAGCATGTAAATGTTCTTTCTCTGGTGCATGCTTACTTTCACACGCTCCGCCTTTTTCTCTACATCAAACTCCAGTTTTATGCCTTTTGCTTCTGTTGTGCTAGCGGAAAAAGCCCTCATTCTGTCCACTACCTGCTCGAAGCTGTCATTATCGGGTTTGGTAGCCCATACTATATCATTCATTCCCTCCATCATTTCCGATGTGCTGGTATCTATCTTCTCTAGAAGTTTTGTCGATTTCGGTGAAAGCCCTTCAGCTGTTTTTTTCATTACTGTAGTATATAATGATATACTACTTAGTGTAGAGCCAATCTCATCGTGCAAATCCTGGGCTATGTCATTGCGCATACGCTCCACGCTCAATAGTTGGCTCATCCTTATTCTGTATATCCCATACAAAACACCCGAAATAGCCAACAATATGCATAGCCTGAACCACCATGTAGTCCACCATGGGGGCAGTATCACCAACCTTATGGATGCCGGTTCATTACTCCATACATTATAACTGTTCCGTCCTATAACCTTGAATGTATAAGTACCCGGACTTAGGTTAGTAAATGTCGCTTCTTTTTGTGTCCCGGCATATATCCAGTCTTCGTTAAAACCTTCCAGCTTATACTTATACACGTTCCCCCCGGGGTTGGAAAGGTCTAATAAACTATAGCCCAGGGTTATCATGCCCTCATCGTGCCTGAATATCAGCTCATCACAATATTCAACGGCGGCAGGCAAGCTGTATTCATCCTTTTTGCCTGTTGGGTTATGCCTGTAATCTATCTTCTGGTTGAATAGTTTTAACTCATTTATAACTGTAGCAGATGGCAGAGTGTCATTATAGAAATCTTCAGGATTGAAGTATTGAACCCCACCTACGTATGAAAAATACATACTGCCATAGTTGTCCATTGATGCTGCATATCTGTTGAACTCATTTCCGCCCAGTCCATCTTTTATGGAGAAGTTTCTTGTCGTGTATGTCTTAGTGTTAAACAGGCATAGGCCATTATTGGTACTTAGCCAGAAGTTTCCCCTTGCATCTGTCAGCATATTGTATATAACATTATTGGGCAATCCATCATCGACTGTAAAACGTTCGCACCTACCAGTTCTCATATCCATCTTGTTCAACCCGCCTCCATTAGTACCTACCCAAATGGTATTATCCGGCTCGTAAGGATCAGGAGCTAAACAGAGTGTAATATTGCTTGACAGGCTGGACGTATCTCCGGGAACATTGTTCCAATGCTCCCATTTGCCGGTATGCGGAATAAATGTGTAAAGACCAAATGTTGTGGCAAACCATAATTTGTTATCCGCCTGTTCATACACGTCACCTGCAAAAATTCCGGTAGGGCTTACAGGCGGGTTGCCCGGGAAAACATACTGCTCAATAATTTTATTCCCATCAAGGCGGAACAGTAACTCCTTATGCTCTGTATGCCCATCGTTTATTTCTGAGACGGTTAACCACACCTTGCTATCTTTATCTATGAAATACAGGTTGTTGTAATAAGGTTTTTGTGTACTGTCTCCACCTTTTAATAATCCGTGTTTAAACTGTTTGTTTTCCAGTGTGTTCAAAGAAACTTTGCCATATCCCCCGGAGTTGAAATGTATCAGTGAAGACTTTGGTTTGCTATACACAAGATGATTGGGTGCACTATATCCAATTATGATTTCTTTTGGCAAAATCTGATTTTCAATACACTCAACCCAGGCATTTATCAGCTCACTGTCAAACAATCTGCTATTGCCTTCTGTTGATATTCTTATGGGGTATTTTGTTAATCCGTAGGGTGTATGAAGGTTATGAAACCTTGTTAATTTAGGTTGAATTTTATAGATGCCAAAACCCGGCGATGGCACCCATAAGTTACCATAATGATCGAAGATAGATCGATCCAAATGACCGGGCACATCCGGCCAGTCAAGCAGAAATGTATCTACGCTGCTATCCTGTCTTTGTATGCGCATTATATTCAAGCTAGCAGCATCATAAAACCAGATGTTGGCATTCCTGTCAGCAAAGGGTTTTATGTCTGGTCCCGTTTTGGAAATTGATGCTATGGTCCTGAAAATGTTCTTGTCACCGTCCAATATTTTGAAATTGCCTTTGTTATCATACAAGTACACTTTTTCCACGATGTTTCCTGGCCTTTCCCCGGATAAAAAGCAACGGGCCGAATCATCACGTATAACAAACGGCACCTGTTGGTTTGCTATGGCTTTTTTACTAAAAATATAGTCGGTATTACTTTCCAGGTCAGTTCGCCTGTAGTGCACTACGATATCACCGTCAATTGTATAATGTGTGGCAGCGTATGGATGCGGTATGTAACGGAACATGTCCATACCGAACGGGTAAACATCACTATAATCAACTAAGGTATAGTCATACCCTGTGGGCTTGGTATATTCATGTACATCAATCTTATATACTCCATGTATGTTATTAGCAAGAATTTGGCCACTGTTTGTTTCGCATAAAAATCCTAATGGCTGCGTTGTGATTTTTGATGATATGTGTATAAATGTTTCTGTCGACCTGTCAAAGAGATCCAGTCCCCCACCTGAGTAAGTGACCCATATCCTGTCTTTTGAATCAATGTTCACCCGCTCAACATAGTTTTTCTGCATGGTGCTTCTATCATCGGGGTTATGATGGTACACCTTAAAGCTATTGCCATCATACCTGTTCAGACCGTCTTTTGTGCCTATCCACATATACCCGGTTTTGTCAAATACCAGGCTGTTGACCATGCCTTGCGATAAGCCATCATCGGCATTTATTTGCTCAACTTTTAGCTGGTGTAAATGACTGCGGTATATATCAAAGCCCTGCCCGGATGCATATGTAGAGCATAGCACTGCATATGCAAAGAGGAGGAGGCCCGGGATATGTTTAACCGTGATTCTCAATATGGCATCTAAGATACATATACCTCCGTTTCAAAAATATCGTTGATATCAGCCATGAATTAGTCTTCCCATGCCCTTTTTCACTATATCCAACTATATACTTCAGCTCAGTGTAGATATACTTTTGATATCAGAATCAATCAATTATTAGCCACGTAAAAAAACAGATAACAATGAAAATGTTTACTACACTATTTCTGTGCTTGAGTATCACTTATGTCGCTGACGCTCAAAAGATTATACTGCTCAAAGATATCCAGAGCAGCACTGGTTCTTCTAACCCGGTTTTTTATACTTCGTTTTCAAATGGTACAACACTAATGATGGTGGAAGGAGCATCTTCATCACATCTATTGTACGAAACGAAGGGTACACCCCCCACTACAGGTATCTTTTATAACAAAGGGTCTGAAAAATACAATTCTGTTATGGGTGATGGTAAGCTTTTTTATGTTGGTGATGACGGCACAAATGGCAAAGAACTTTGGATAAGTGACGGATCAAGTGGTAATACCAAAATGATAAAGGATCTGAACATCGCTGACGGGATTTTGACAGGAGACAATTACAATATTGTTTACTACAATAAAAAAGCATTTTACACAGGCTTTACATCATCATATAATGCTGAGCCATGGTATACGGATGGCACAGATACCGGCACACACATGTTGAAAAACCTGACTAGTGGTGCCGGAGATCCGTCTCACTTTACAATTGCAGGCTCTAAATTGTTTTTTAGGGGGAATACCAGTAACGAAGGATATGAAATGTGGGTAAGTGATGGTTCAGAATCCGGCACACATATGGTTACGGATTTAAACCCTACTGGTGATGGGGTTGACAATGTTGCATTTGGCGTGTTAGGGACATGGGTTTACTTCAGAGGAAGGGATAACAACTCTGGTTGGGAGTTATGCAAAACAGATGGTACAGGCGTAATCATTGTGAAAAATATTCGGGCTGGCAATGGAGACAGTGCCCCTTTATACTTCTATGAGTTTAATGGCAAGCTATATTTTGTAGCAGATGACGGCACAAATGGTAGAGAACTGTGGGTGACTGACGGACAGACTGCCGGAACAAACATGGTAAAAGATATAAACACCGGTTCAAGCAGCTCGTTTCCCACTTTTATGGGCGTGATAAATAACATGCTGATTATTGCCGCTACAAGCGCAGGTTACGGTACAGAACTCTGGAGTGTAGACATGAATGACAATGTTACCATGATAAAGGATATCAATCCGGGTTCAGGAAACGGAAAGATTAATATTTTGTCGGAGTATTATAAAAACATTGGTTTGATGCCTGTAAACAACAGCTATAACAATGTTATATACTTCGCCGGAGATGACGGCACAAATGGTAGAGAATTATGGCGTACAGATGGAACTAACTCCGGAACATACATGGTAGAGGACGTAGGGAAAATCCCGACAAATTCAGCGAGCTCTAACCTTAACTTTATACAAGTCAACAATAACAATGTTTACCTGAGCATGACTGATGGGAGTAATGGAAATGAACCATACGTGTATGAAGCAACAATACCGGGTCCGCCACAAAATGTTGGAAATACTAAGCATGAAAAATCCACAACCGTTTATCCAACCGTCAACCACGGCACATTCAAAATATCACTTGGTGAAGAGTATTTCAGGTATGGCTACCTGCAAGCTGTGGATATGACAGGCCGTATTATTTACGACCAAAGCATACCCGCAGGACAAAAGACAGTGAATATTGTGCTTAGTGACATTGCGTCTGGCATGTACCTGGTAAACATAAGGCTAGACCAGCGTGCAGAAACACATGCAATTAATATTATTAGATAGGGCCTGTCAAACTACAACAAAAAGCCGCATCAACAGATGCGGCTTTTATGCAAATAATATGTTCTGACTTAAATATGCTGCTTGAAATATTCCAATGTGCGTTTCAAACCTTCGCTACGGTCTACCTTAGGTTCCCAGCCCAGTATTTCTTTGGCTTTGGTAATATCCGGTTTGCGTTGTTTAGGGTCGTCTTTTGGTAATGGTTCGTACACTATTTTTACGTCTTTGTTGCCTACCAGTTCTACTACCTCTTCAGCAAATTCCTTCAGCGTTATTTCCGCCGGGTTGCCAATATTCACCGGCATGTAATAGTCAGACATCAGCAGGCGGTATATACCCTCTACCAAATCATCTACATAACAGAATGAACGTGTTTGAGAACCATCGCCGAAAACCGTTACATCTTCGCCACGCAGCGCCTGGCTCATAAATGTAGGTAGCGCACGGCCATCATCCAGCCTCATACGCGGGCCGTAGGTGTTGAATATGCGAATCATCCTCGTCTCTACGCCGTGGAAGTTGTGGTATGCCATCGTTATGCTCTCCAGGAAACGCTTGGCTTCGTCATACACACCGCGGGGGCCTATGGGGTTTACATTGCCCCAATACTCCTCTACCTGAGGGTGCACCAGGGGGTCGCCATACACTTCCGATGTAGAAGCCACCAGTATACGTGCCTTTTTTGCCAGGGCTACACCCAGTACGTTGTGCGTACCCAACGCACCCACCTTCAATGTCTGTATAGGCATCTTCAGGTAGTCTATAGGGCTGGCTGGCGACGCAAAGTGCAGGATATAATCTATCTCGCCCGGTACGTGTATGTACTTGGTAATATCGTGATGGTAAAATTCAAAGTCCTTAAGCGGAAACAGGTGCTCAATGTTCTTTATGTTTCCGGTCAGCAGGTTGTCCATGCCTATTACATGAAAACCTTCCTTGATAAAACGGTCGCACAAATGCGAACCCAGGAAACCCGCTGCACCCGTTACGAGTACTTTTCTTTTATTAGCCATTATTGTTTTTTAAGCAGTTGCTGTTCGAAAATTACGACAGAACATTGATTTTTTCCTTCAATTTTTCGTGGATGGTGCTGCGTCCTATGCTCTCATAATAAAATCCCTCTTCTGCCATCTTCTCCAGTGTAAATACATTACGGCCGTCAAAAATAAAGGGTTGTTTCAGCGCTGTATGTATTTTTTCGAAATCCGGGTTACGGAATTCATTCCATTCTGTAACGATAGCCAATGCGTCCGCATCCTGTAGCGGCTCATATTCGTTGGTGCCATAAGTTATTTTGTCACCCATTATTTCTTTCACATTGTTTATGGCTTCGGGGTCGAAAACATGTACTGATGCGCCTGCAGCCAGCAATTCGTTTATCAGTTCCAATGCAGGGGCCTCGCGTATATCATCAGTTTCAGGTTTGAAAGCAAGCCCCCATATAGCAAATTTGCGCCCTGAAAGGTCTTCGCCGAATACGGTTTTAATTTTTTTGCCCAGCCTGGTCTTCTGTAGTTCGTTTACTTCCATGGTAGTTTCTACCAGTTTGAAGTCGTAACCCAACTGGCGTGCTGTACGTGCCAGTGCCTGTACGTCTTTAGGAAAACAACTGCCGCCATAACCCACGCCGGAGAACAGGAAGCGTTTACCTATACGGCTATCGCTGCCCATACCTACACGCACCATATCTACGTTTGCGCCTGCACGCTCGCACAGGTTGGCCATTTCGTTCATGAAAGATATACGCATAGCCAGGTAAGAGTTGGCGGCGTATTTGGTCATTTCAGACGAACGCTCGTCCATAAAGTATATAGGGTTGCCCTGTCGTACAAAAGGCTGGTATAGTTCTTCCATTATTTTACGCGCCTTTTCAGACGATGTGCCTATTACCACCCTGTCAGGTTTCAGGAAATCGTCTACCGCCACGCCTTCGCGCAGAAATTCAGGGTTAGACACCACATCATACAACTCACGGTCCAGGTTAGCGGCCAGCGCAGCAGATACTTTTTCAGCCGTGCCAACGGGTACTGTACTCTTGTTTACAATCACCTTATAGGAGTCTATTATCTTGCCGAGTTGGGCGGCTACGTCGAGCACATATTGCAGGTCTGCTTCGCCGTCTTTACCCGGAGGGGTAGGCAGCGCCAGGAAGATAACTTTAGCATCTTTGATGCCATCTGCCAGCGATGTGGTGAAACTAATGCGGTTTTCTTTAATATTCCTGTCCAGCAGCACATCCAGTCCCGGTTCGTATATAGGGGTTTCGCCCCTTTTCAGCATCTCTACTTTTCTCTCATTAATGTCTACGCAGGTCACGTTGTTACCTGTTTCTGCAAAGCAGGTGCCTGTTACGAGGCCAACATATCCGGTACCTATTATGGCAATTTTCATATAACTGATAAAAATTTGTGTGCAAATCTAATTATAATTTTTTAGCGGTTTGGTAATCATTTGTTATTAAGCTATAAAAATTGCACTATTTATGTCTTATTTTTATGCCAATACTAACAGCTAAGACAAAAACAATAGAAAATATGTTTTTAAGGAATATTGCCGTAATGGTGGTGGCCGTATCCGGATTCTCAATACTTATTTCGTCGTGCAGGCGCGATAAGGACGACGATACAATAATCAATACCGAAACAACAGAATATGCTGAGGAACAGCTGATACTGGAACAAATATATAGTAATGCCGACAGGGTGGTGGACAGGGCGCTGGCACTCGGTGTAAGTTCGCTGAAAGGTGGCGAACACCCGTTGGGGGGGTGTACAGAGGTAAAAGTAGATACTACAACAAACCCCGATATTGACCTGATGACAATTGATTTTGGTGGAGCAGGCTGCCTGGGTTATGATGGCAGGGTGCGTACCGGCAAATTGTTGGTATATTATGCTAATAAGGTTAAATCTATAGAAGCAGGTTATTACCGTAAAACAGTATTTAATATGTACACTGTTGACAGGCATAAAGTAGGCGGCTACAGGGAAATGTGGTATAACGGTACCGGTACAACAGGCAATCACTCACATAATATAGTGAGTGTGGATACTATTTACCTGCCCGCAAGCAGCGGAAAAGTTACGGGTACCAGCATGCGCACGCGCGAATGGTTCCAGGGGGTGTCTACGCCGCAAACGGCTGATGATATATATCGTTTAACGGGTACAGGCAACTTCATCCGTCCTAAAGGCGAGATTTACTCCTTAGAAATTGCCAAACCACTGGTGGATGCACTGAATTGCAACTGGATAAATGAAGGAGTGACCAATATTTATCCCGGCGATGCCACAAAACGCGTACTCGACTACGGAGAGGGCGATTGTGATAACGATGCCATTATTAATGTAAATGGTATTAAACGCATAGCTAAGATTCCATAGGATAAAACATAACAACAGGTATGTGGAGCCGGGCTATTGCCCGGCTTTTTCTATAGAGAAGATTTGATGATTTGGCAGGCTCTCAGTATTTCATCATTCGTAATAGTCAGCGGAGGGGCTATGCGCAGGCAGTGCGGCGCAAACAGGAACCAATCTGTAAAAACACCTTTTTCTATACAGCCTTGTACCACCTGCAATGGCTTTTCCACGCTGTCCAGTCTCATAGCTAT
>CALEZD010000009.1 GCA_937928385.1 uncultured Bacteroidota bacterium | reverse complement strand
TAAGATAATCATTGACATAATTATTTTTTGCAGAATCATGTCGGTTCACTCCTCATAGTGATGACCTTAATAATATAATATCTATTCTCCTGTTTACTTAAAAAAGTTGTATATTTGCTGTAGTAAATTGGAATAATTTTACAAAAACCCTTAGCGCCTGCCCATCCCGATAGCTATCTGGAATTCGGAATGCGGGATATAAAACCAACCCATCCAAACCAGGCACAAAACCACATATATGAAACACCGGCACAACCCGTCGCTAGCACCAGGCAACATATTTCAACCATCCGCATCCATCCCCAATCCACAGTTGGGAATTTTATTACCACTACCTCCCCGAAAAAAAACGTGCAGGGTTAACAACCGAGCTTGTGAGCCCACAAACACAAAAGAAAATCATTAATTAGTTAGCAAAAGTTAACAAAATGCCCCTAAGTGACTTATTATCAATGCATTGGGGAAGCGCAATATTGCTAACAGTTAAACCCGGTAGCGGCAGAGTTAACAAAATGAATCCTGGTAGACTATTTTACCCTGCCTGGGTTGGCGGTGATAAAACTATCCCAGCTCGATTTCTTTCTTTTGGCGGTAACGGTGGCTGTGGGGCCGGTGATGGCCTCATACTTGCCCTGGTAGTGGTGGCAAAGGGCCACAGCTACGGCATCGGTAGCATCCATAAAACGCGGGTCCTGCTCAAACTTCAGGGTATGTTGCAGCATCTGCCATACCTGCTCTTTGGTGGCGTTGCCCCTGCCGGTAATGGATTGCTTGATTTTGCGGGGGGCGTATTCTACGGCGTTCAGCCCATGCATCATACTGGCGGCTATGGCTACCCCCTGCGCGCGGCCCAGTTTCAGCATACTCTGCACGTTTTTGCCAAAAAAGGGAGCTTCGATGGCTACCGCCACCGGATTGTGGTTTTTTATCAGGCTTTCCATCTTCAGGAAGATAAGTTTCAGCCTTTCTGCATGATCTTGATGCTTAGCCAGTTGCAATACCCCCATTTCCACCAGCGAAACACTATTTTTGCTCACGGAAATCAATCCATAGCCCATAACAAGCGTTCCGGGGTCTATGCCCAATATAATATCAGGGGTGGTTTTCAATATATCAACAACGGTTTGAACAAAAGTACCAAAATATGGCTCAATTACCTGCTGGGCGGCAGTATATCGCTGCTGTTGCTCTGGGGTATATACCTGCAGGTGCTCAGGCAGCTGAAAAAGGTAGACTGGGACGTGTTATGGCAAACAGGCCCTGAATACTTCCTCTGGCTCTGCATCATCCTCATGCCCATCAACCTGCTGCTGGAGGCTAAAAAATGGCAGATACTGGCAGGCTCAGCGCAGCCATTGAGCTACAGGGGGGCCATGGCCAGCTACCTGGGGGGCATTGCTTTTTCGTTAGTCACCCCCAACCGGCTGGGCGAGTACCCCGGCAGGCTGCTCTACCTCAGGCGGAAAAACACCTTACGCTTAGTGAGTGTATCCGTGCTCGGTGCACTTACGCAAATGCTTACGCTGTTTGTGTTCGGCACCATAGGGTTGGTATATTTCAACCTCAATTTTTACCACCCTTTCGCTATGGTGCTGTTGGTTATAGCGGCTATGATTACCATTATACTGGGCATTGCCTTCTGGCGGTTCGAAACATGGCTCCCTTTTATTGAAAGAATAAAATGGCTGCGCCGTTTCAGGGTATATAAAACCCTGCTCAAACGTTTCAGTTCCCGGCAACAATTAACAATTTTAACTATTTCATTGTTACGTTATAGCATCTATACGGCACAGTATTTGTTTCTGCTGTATTATATGAATGTGAATATGCCCGCTTTCGATGGTTACTGGATGTCGGCCCTTTTCTTCTGGGTAATAACGGTGATACCGTCTATCACATTGGTAGAGCTGGGCGAGCGCGGGCAGGTGGGGTTATACCTCTTCCACCATTTTTCTGACAACACGGTGGGCATACTGGTAGCCACGGTAGGTATATGGCTCATCAACCTGGTACTGCCTGCCATACTGGGTAGCATACTACTCTTAAGGATGCGGTTCTTACGTTAACGATAAATTGTTATGATTATCCGCTCAAACAAATGAAATTTGAACAGATTATGAACAGGATATTATATAAGGGGTTGGTGATACTCATGCTGATGGTGACTGCTACTGCACAGGCGCAGCCCAATGAATTTTGCGGTATCAAAAACCGCAGCTTTAAAAACGGAGAAAAAGTAGTCTTCAAAGTGTATTATAACATGGGTATGATATGGGCGGGGGCAGGTACGGCTACTTTTACCACCCAGCTTACTACCTACAACAACAAGCCCGTGTATTATGTAAAGGGTGTGGGCAAAACCTATTCTTCCTACGAGTGGTTTTATAAGGTGTATGATGTATATGAATCGTATATAGATACAGGCAACCTGATGCCCATCAAGTTTCTGCGGGATGTAAATGAGGGCGGTTTTAAGTTCAAGAACAATGTCACCTTCAACCACCAGCGCAACCAGGCCATATCTACCAACGGTGTATTCAATATACCCGACTGTGTGCAGGATGTATTATCTACCATATACTACGCCCGCAATATTGACTACAGCAAATACAAGCCGGGCGATAAAATACCTTTCAACATGTTCCTCGACGACCAGGTGTACAGCCTGTACATCAGGTACGTGGGCAAAGAAGTAATCAAAACCAGGTACGGTACATTCAAAACTATTAAGATAGCACCTCTGCTGATAGAAGGCACTATGTTCAAAGGAGGTGAAAATATGGCGGTATGGGTAACGGATGATGAGAACCATATACCCGTGCGTATAGACAGCCCCATAGCCATAGGCAGCATCAAGGTAGACCTGATGGAGTACCAGAACCTGCGCCACCCTATGAGTGCATTGCTGAAGAAAAGGTAAGTTTAGCGGGCTTTTTCTACCGCCTGTAACACATCTGCCGCGGTAAACTGGCCGGTGAACCGCTGCACGAATTGCCTGTTGCTGTTATACACCACCGCCGCCGGCAATGTGGCAATATCATAATAGGGCTTCACGAAATTATTTTGGTCAACGCCCCAGGTGATATTTTTAAAGTAATCCAGCCCCAGGTCGTGTGCGAAGATGACAGCACCGTCCATAGTCATTGGCGTAGCCATATAGATGTGGGTGTCCTTCAGCGGGCCATAATTGCTTTGTAGTTCCCGTACAAACATGCGGCACTTGCTGCAGTCGGTACTGAAGAATATCATAATAATGGGTTGCCCAGCCGGTATGCTATCGGTAGCGAATGTACCGCCGTTGGCTAATGATATTTCGAATGAGGGCAAGTCTTTGCTGTCTTTATAAGTAACGTTTTTTTGCGCCACGCTGTTAGTTGCCGGCAGCAGGAAAATTATAAGCAGGATTGCATATAGTCCTTTCATAGAGACAAAAATAAGGCATCTGCGCTTTTGATGAAGCTTTGTATCTTCACATACTATGTCTGTGAACGAAGCAGCCTTCCTGGAGCGGTATAGCACGCTGAACCAGCAACAGCAGGAAGCAGTAAATGCCATATATGGCCCCGTGATGGTAATAGCCGGCCCCGGCACGGGCAAAACGGAAGTACTCTCCATGCGCATAGCCAACCTGCTGCGTAGCGAGGCACAGGTGCAGCCCAACGAGATACTCTGCCTCACCTATACCGACGAGGCCACCAACTCGATGAGGCGCAGGCTGCTGCAGGTGATTGGCCCGGATGCTCATAGGGTAAACATAGGCACGTTCCATGCCTTTTGTAATAATGTCATCCAGAACAATAGTGATGCCTTCAGCGACAGGCCGCTGCAACCCGTAAGTGATTTAGAAAGAACCACCCTGCTGCGCGAGATACTGGATGAACTGCCTAAAGGCCACGACCTGCGCAGGCTCAGCGGCGATATCTATTACGATTCTTTCCGCCTCGACCGCCTGTTTGATATGATGAAGCGGGAAAACATATCCGCGCAAAACATCAGCGATGCGGTAGATGAATACTTAACCAGCCTGCCCGGGCGTGAGGAATACATTTATAAAAGGGCGGGTAAAGGCTATGCCAAGGGCGACCTGAAACAGGCGGCCATTGATGACGAAACAAGGAAGATGAACACCACCCGTGCCGCGGCTCTGTTGTTCGATACTTATACGACCAAGATGCGCCAGCGTGGTTGGTACGATTTTAATGATATGATACTCTGGGTGCTGGATGCCTTTAAAAATAACCCCGCACTCTTGCTCAGCTACCAGGAGCGTAACCAGTTCATACTCGTAGATGAATTCCAGGATACCAACGGCGCGCAAAACGAGCTGCTGAAACTGCTGACCGAATACTGGGACGACCCCAATATATTCGTGGTGGGCGATGACGACCAGAGTATCTATGAATTTCAGGGAGCGCGGATAAAGAATATAATAGAGTTTTACGAACGCTATCGCGAAACCATCAATGTAGTGATACTGCCGCAAAACTACCGCTCGTCGCAGGCGATACTCGATAAGGCTATGGCTACCATCGGGCAGAACCAGCAGCGCCTGATTAGCCAGCTCACCAGCCTGCAATTGGATAAAAATATTATTGCCGCGGCAGAGCGTTTTAAAGATGGCAAGGAAACCGTTACGCCTGTCATAAAAGAATATACCAATATACTGCACGAAGAAGCGGACATCATCATGCAGGTGGAAGCGCTGCAAAAAGAAGGCATACCGCTGAACCATGTAGCCATACTCTACGCACAGCACAAGCAGGCCGATAATATCATCGCGCTGCTGGAACGTAAGAACATACCCTACTCGGTAAAACGCCCGGTGAATATACTGGAACTGCCTGTAGTAGACCATGTGGTAAAACTGCTGGAATACCTGGTAAAAGAACATGCGCAGGCATTCAGCGGCGAGCATTTGTTGTTTGAAGTGATGCATACGCCCTGCTATGGTATAGATGCCGTGGATATCGCAGCGCTATCTTTATTCATGCAGCAGAACAGGGGTAAGGACAAAACAATGAGCTACTGGCGGATGGTCATATCCAACGGGCTGATGTTGCATACGTTGAATCTGAGCAGCCTGGATGCCATCACCCGCATGGGCAAAAATATTAATCACTGGCTCACCCAACTGAACGAACTGCCCCTGCCGCTACTGGTAGAAAAGCTTGTGTACGAAAGCGGCATAGTACACTACCTGGCGCAGGGCAAAGAATATACATGGAATATACAGGTGCTCAATACCTTCTTTGAATATGTAAAAGAACTGCATAGCCGTGATGCAAAAATAAAAGCCGCCGACCTGCTGCTGATGATAGAGCAGATGAAGGGTGAGAACATAGCCCTGCCCCTGCAAAAAAATATACAGGCAGAAAACGGTGTACAGCTATATACATCGCATGGGGCCAAGGGCAATGAGTTTGAATATGTATTCCTGGTAGGCTGTACCAAGAATTATTGGGAGGCTAAAAAGGGTAGCAATATGGACTACAAGCTGCCTGATACCATCACCCGCACCGATGCTGATAAAGACAAAACCTACAAGACAGAGGTGGCACGCAGGCTGTTTTACGTAGCACTCACCCGTGCCAAAAAACACCTGCATGTATCCTACGCCGCCGCCGACAGGGCAGGTAAGCCTTTGGAGCACTCCCTGTTTATAGACGAGATAAGCAAAGAAGAAGAACGCATAAAAGCCAATGTAAGCGAAGCAGAACTGACACAGCATATAGCCTGGGCCATGCAGCCCGTGCCCGAAGTACGCATACAACTGGCCAACCACCAGTGGATAGAGCGGGTGCTGCAACAGTTTACCATGAGCTATACCTCGCTCAGCAAGTACATCAACTGCCCCGTTACTTTCTATTACGAAACCATACTGAAAGTACCTTTCCAAAAAAACGATGCGCTGGCATTTGGTAGTGCTATGCACTATGCGCTGGAACGCTTCTTCCGTACTATGAAGGAACGGAATCGTGTATTCCCTACGAAAGAAGAATTGATTAGTTATTTCAACTTCGGGCTGAGCATGGAAGCCGCCAGCCTGACCCCCGACCAATACAAACGCCGCACCGAGCAGGGACATACCGCACTAGAAGAATATTATGACTACTACATCAATGAGTTTGCCAAAGATGTGGAGATAGAATACAAGATACCCCGCTATATGCTGGACGGGGTGCCGGTAACGGGCAAGATAGATAAGATAGAATTTGACGGTGAGTATTGCGATGTGACGGACTACAAAACCGGCGACCCCGACAAGAGTGCCACTAAATATACCCTGCCCCCCAGCGAGGCTAACCCGGACGGTGGCGACTACTGGCGGCAGATGGTGTTTTACAAGCTGCTGATAGAAAACTATAAAGACCGTAACTGGCGGGTGCGCATGGGTACGTTCGACTTTATACAAAAGGGCAAAACCAGCGGACAGTTTAAGCGCATACAGGTGCCGGTGTTTGAGAAGGACGAAGAGATAGTACGCACACAGTTAAAACACAGCTATGGCAGGATTATGAACCACGAGTTCAGCAAAGGCTGCGGCAAAGAAGACTGCCAGTGGTGCAACTTCGCCCGCAGGTACGAGCTGGTACGGCCTGTGGAAGTAGCGGAGATTGATGATGTGTAGTTACTTAACTTCTACCATTGTTTCGCTGAGGGTGGTTTCGCCTTCTTTCAGCCTTATATAATATTTGCCGGTGGGTACGTTCTTCGCTTCAAATTCTACTTTGAAACGATGGCCCCTTGCAGCGAAATTCCTGTTTTCAAAAACAGGTTGTACCACTTCGCCCTGCTCATTGTATATACCTAATGAGAGATTTTTGGGTTCCTCCAGTTCTTCTTCGAAAGTGGCGAAGATCTTCAGCATTTTAGGGTCATATACAGGCTGCCCGGCAGTGGTGGTAGATGATGTTTGTACAAAATATTCCGGTTTCTTTTCGCCTGTGAGGTTGGTCATAAAGTCAACCAGTTTTTTAGAGGCAAACTCATTACCGGCATCATACACGGTATTCAGGCTATGGCCATTGGTAAAATACCAAACCGCATTTTGCCCCAGTTCGTTATACATCCGGTTTTGTTTCAGGAAGGCCAGCAGTTTCACCAGGTTATCTTCTGCTATTCTTGCGTAAATATACTTCATGCCTTTTTGCGGAGCTGCGGCGTTGCTGTTGGCGCAGAAAGTCTGTACATTGATAGTAGCCTCTTTCAATGGTTGCATAGGCACTATTTCCTCCCCTGCCAGCAGCAGTGGCTGGGCTGTCACATCCTCCGGTGTAAACGTGGCTCCCTGGTTCATGACAAGTATAAAATTCAGGCTGCCGGTATTCTTCACTGTTAGTTTAAGTCCCTGCTGCATATAACTATTGCCTGTAGCCTCGGCCGATACAGTAACTATATGTTGCTGAATAGCCTGTGAGAGTGGAATACGTGTGGGACCTGCATGTGCCACTGTTGTTTGTACTATTCCAAGTACTGCCAGAAAAAGAATCCTGTTCATTATAATAAATACTGTTGTACTTAAAGATAACGCAGATAAACGGGTTTAATTATCCCGGGGAGCCCTATGGCACGGGGTCGTACCCGCTGCCGCCCCAGGGGTGGCAGGAGAGGATGCGCTTGATGGCCATGCGTCCGCCCTTCCAGGGGCCGTATTTTTTTACAGCTTCTACCCCGTAGGCGCTGCAGGTGGGTGTGTAGCGGCACTTAGCCCCCAGCAGCGGCGATATAGCTCCCTGGTAAAAGCGTATCAGCCCGATGAATAATATGGAGAAGACCTTTTTAATAAGTCAAAAGTCGTTAAATTATTTCTGAAGAACAGTTTTCAACTGCTCAATGCCCTTTTGTACAGCGATAGCTACAGTGTTGCCATCTACCATTTCGCCTGATGTGTACAGGATAAACAGGTGCAATTGCTGCCCTTCGGGTACTGTATTGTACACCTCCTGTTTGTTAAGCCGCCAGGCCTCTACCATCAGCCTGCGCAGCCTGTGGCGGTGTACCGATTTGCGGAACTTCTTTTTGGGCACGGAGAACCCCGCCCTTATGGGAGAGACTTCGGCCCCGCGCGGCACCAGGTGGTACACAAACCGTACCTGTAAAACAGAAAACGCTTTCCCATTGCGGAAAAGCGTATCAATATGTTGCTCGCGCTTCAGCCTTTCGTATGTCCTGAACGTGTTACGAATGGCTTGTAATTTTTAAAAAGTTATTACTTCAGGCGTGCTTCGCTGGAAACTGTCAGTTTCTTACGGCCTTTCTTGCGGCGTGATGCCAATACCTTACGGCCATTTACCGTTTGCATACGCTTACGGAACCCGTGAACAGATTTGCGGCTACGACGACTTGGTTGAAATGTACGCTTCATATACTATGCTTTTGGCCCTTGCTACAGGGTGTATTTCTTTTTTAAGGACTGCAAAGGTAAATTATTATTAAATAGCTTCCAAATCAATTAACGGAAGCTGTGGCTTCTTTTGTAGCCTGCACCAGGTCGCGTATCAGCAGGGGGTCGCGTTCTATGGCATTGCCCACCACTACTATATTGGCCCCGGCTTTGCAGTTTTTGTACACCTTTTCAGGGGTTTGTATGCCACCGCCTATAAATAGCGGTATTTCTATATGCATACTCACCTTGCGTATCATTTCCTCGGATATGGGCATTTTGGCCCCACTGCCCGCATCCATATATATTATATGCTTGCCCTGCAGCTCGCCCGCCCAGGCTGTGCATAGCGCTATATCGGGTTTGTTAGCAGGTATGGGTGCACTGTGGCTCATATACGATACGGTAGTGGGCACACCCCCGTCAATCACCATATAGCCTGTAGATATTACTTCCAGCCCGCTGGCCTTTACCGCCGGGGCCGATATTACGTGCTGGCCTATCAGCAGATCGGGGTTGCGGCCCGATATGAGGGAGAGGTATAATAATGCATCGGCATAAGCCGTTACCTGCGCCGGACTACCCGGAAACAGCAGTACCGGTATTTTGCTATTGGCCTTAAATCGCTCTACACAGGCCTCCAACTGGTGCTCTACCACCAGGCTGCCACCCATCAGCAGGTAGTCAACCCCCGCATCATTACACAGTTCGGCCAGGTATTGCATGTCGGCAGGGGCCACCTTGTCGGGGTCTACCAGCACGGCAAACCCGCTTTTGCCGGTTTCCTTGCGCAATTTCAGGTCGTTATATATTGTTCCGGTGGCCATTAGTTCCTCTTACTGGCACAAAAATGCGTAATTCTGTGGTTTTTAGCCACAAAAGTTTTTTGTTAATGCGTTATTTCTTTAGTGCGTCCCGTATTTCTATCAGCAGTTTGTCGGTAGACGATGGCTCAGGCGGTGCTGCCGGGGCGGCTTCTTCCTTCTTCTTCATTTTCTCCATCGTGCGTATTACCATAAATATACACAGGGCTATAATCAGGAAATCCACTATGGTTTGTATAAAGTTGCCGTAAGCCAATACATTGGCGCTGGCTGCCCTTGCCTCTGCCAGGGTTTCGTAGGTTTCGCCCGCTTTACCGGGTTTCAGTACTATAAACCTGTCGGTAAACTTGCCCCCACCGGTAATTATACCTACAAAAGGCATAATAATATCATTGACTAATGCAGTTACGATTTTACCAAAAGCGCCACCGATAACTACCGCCACCGCCAGGTCCATCACGTTGCCCCGCATGGCAAACGACTTAAAATCTTTTATGAAACCCATAGCTCTGTTATTTTAATTAATGAACAAGATAATAAAATTATACCTGCCGGAAAGTTCATTGAAGCGGAAAAAACACACATTTAACGCACATCGGCGGGCATTATCATTTTTCTTATGCAGGGGTATAGAATAAAAATATACTCAGGAAACGTTTTTCGTGAAAAATGTTTCCATAGTTTTGCGCCGTGATTATGGAACCATTAGAGAAAATACTCAGTGCAGCTATCGAATTGTTTCGCCAGTACGGCTTTAAGACAATTACAATGGATGATATTGCACGCAGGGCGGGTATATCTAAAAAAACGCTCTATCAGCACTTTGCCAACAAAAACGAGGTGGTAGGTGAAACAGTACAGTGGTACAAAGGCAAGATATCCGAACAGTGCTGTGCCTATATGGGCGAGGCGGAGAACGCCATCGAGGCCATGGTACGCATCATGACCCTGTTTGACAATATCAACAGGCAAATGAACCCGCTGACCATGCTGGAAATGGAACGCTTCTTCCCCGAGGTGTACCGCCAGTTCAGGGACAAGATGCTGGTAGAAGATGTGCAGAACATCAGGGCCAACCTGGAAAAGGGCATAGAAGAAGGGCTGTACCGCCCCGAGATAGACCCGGAGTTTATGGCACGCTACCGGCTGGAGATGTCGCTGATTATGTACAGGCCTACCCTTCTTATCAACGAGCAGAACGACCTGGCAGCTGTAGGCAGGGAGATAAGTGAGCACTTCCTGTATGGCATTATGACCAACAAAGGGGAAAAATTATACCAGAAATACAAAGAACAATACTTTAAGCAAGTTTCTAAAATATGAGACAACTACTCTACACAGTATCGCTGATAACACTGCTGCTGCCGCAAACAATCAAAGCGCAGGAAACAGGTGAACCGCTGAAATTAAGCCTGGAAGAAAGCATCAATTTTGCTATGAAGCACCAGGTAAAGATGAAAAACGCCATTCTCGACCAGAAATCTTCGTTGGCACGCAACAGGGAAGTAACCGGGCTGGCATTACCTAACCTGAAGGCTAAAGGAGGTGTAAACTATGCACCTTTGGTAGCCGGATTCCTCGTACCCAACTTTACTAAATTTGGTATAAGGGAGTATGTAGATCAACCATACTGGAACCAGGGTGCTATGTCAAATACTTCTGATGACTACCTGAATTTTGCTTTACAGCCCAAATGGACAAGTACAGCAACCGCTGAATTAACACAAATACTCTTCGATCCGGGTGTAATGGTAGCCTTACAGGCGCGCCGTGCATTAGAGCATTTCGCGCAGCTATCGGTAAACCTTACAGAGCAGGAGTTGAAAGCAATCATCACAAAAACATACTATGATGTGCTGATAGCAGAAAAGCGTGCAGAACTGTTAGATAAAAACGTAGAGCGTATATCCGAACTGGAGCGTGAAACAAGGGAAATATATAATGTAGGCCTGGCGGAAAAAATAGATGTGGACAGGATAACAGTAACGCTGAACAACCTGAAAACACAGCAGACTACTGTAAAACAACTGCTGGACGTGGCTTATATGAGCCTGAAATTCCAGATGGGCATGGATGTGGACCAGGAAATAGCGCTAACAGATGAACTGGATGACAATCAACTGGGCGCAGAGTTGCTCACTCATCCATTTGATTTTGAAAACCGCGTGGAATACCAGATGCTGAAAACTTCTGACAAGCTGCTGTCTTACGACCTGAAACGTTACAAACTGGGTGGTTTACCTACTTTGTCTGCTTTCGGTAACTATGGTTATATATTATATAACAACACAGACTTGTTTGCCAAAGGTGATAAATGGCAAGACCAGGCGATGGTAGGTGTACAGTTAAGTTTGCCCCTGTTCGATGGCTTTCAGCGCAGGAATAAGGTGAAGCAAGCCAGGTATGCGTACGAGAAGAACAAGAACGATATGGAAAACCTCCGCAATGGGTTGGAGATAGAAAAAGAAAATGCACGCATCACGCTGAGGGCAAGCATATCTAACCTGGAAAACCAGAAGCAGAATATAAAGCTGGCAGAAGAAGTATATGACATTTCGAAGACCAAGTATAAAGAAGGCGTGGGCTCGAGCCTGGAAGTGATGGATGCTGAAACCGCGCTGAAAGAAGCACAGACCAACTATTTCAATGCGCTGTACGAAGCAAATACTGCCCGCATCAGCCTGTTAAAAGCATTAGGAGAATTATAAAAATCAACATTAACCAAACGATATAAAATAGATAATAGCATGAAACGCTCAGTGATATTACTGCTAACAACAATCATACTGGCATCTTGTGGCGGTGGGGAACAAAAACAAGACAACGCCGCAGCTAAGCTGGATAAACTGAAAAAAGAACGCGTCGAACTGGATGCAAAAATTGCAAAGCTGGAAGCACAGGTATTGAAAGACAATCCCGGCAAAGCTGTGGCTGTTTCGGTACTGGAGTTGCAGCCCACTACTTTTAACTCTTATATAGAGGTACAGGCTAACGTCAGCGGCGACGAAAACGTCAATGCCACGCCACAGGCTCCTGGTGTAGTGCAGGCGGTGCATGTACGTCCCGGCCAAAAAGTTGGCCGCGGCCAGAAATTGGCTACACTGGACGCAGCCGCTATTGAGCAGCAGATAAAAGCACAGGAAGCCCAACTGACCCTGGTAAAGCAGGTGTATGAAAAACAGCAGACACTCTGGTCTCAGAATATTGGGTCTGAAATACAACTGCTGACTGCAAAGGCAAACTATGAGAGCTCCCAGAAGCAATACCAGGCACTGTTGGCCCAGAGAAACATGTACAGTATCATATCACCTATTGCAGGTACCGTAGATAATGTAGGAGTGAAAGTAGGTGATATGGCATCGCCCGGCATGTCAGGTATACGTGTGGTAAGCTTCGACAAACTGAAAGTAGTAACTACCCTGGGTGAAAACTATATAGGCAAAGTAAGCCAGGGCGATAAAGTGAAACTTATATTTTCTGAAACAGGCGATACCATAACTACAAGGCTGGATTATGTAGCCCGTTCTGTTGACCCGGTATCGCGCGCTTTTAATGTAGAGGTGTGGCTGGGTAACAATAAGAACGTGAGCCCCAATATGTCTTGCCGGATGCAGATTGTCAACTATAGCGACGAAGATGCGCTTACCGTTCCAATATCTGCCATACAGAAAACTTCGAAAGGCGAAATGGTGTATGTAGCAGACAACGGCAAAGCAAAAGCAGTAGAAGTAACGACAGGGCGCAACTCAAACGGCATGGTGGAAATACTGGAAGGGCTGAAGACAGGTGATAAAGTGATAGTGGAAGGATATGCAGACCTGGACAACGGCAAACCCATAGAAATACTGTAATAATTGCTTCTGTCAATTACTTAGAAAAAACTAATCAATGAAAGACCAATTCAAAGAGTTTAAGCCATCCAGTTGGGCTATCAACAACAGGACGGCTATATATATACTCACAATCATAATTACACTGGCGGGGTTGATGACTTACAACAACCTGCCCAAAGAACAGTTCCCGGAAATAAAGCTGCCCCAAATTATCGTGCAGACTTTTTATCCCGGTACTTCTCCTGAGAATATCGAAAACATCGTAACCAAGCCTATTGAAAAACAAGTAAAAGGCTTGAGCGGTGTAAAAAAAGTAACAAGTAATTCATTCCAGGACTTTTCTATTGTTATAGTAGAGTTCAATACTGATGTGGAGGTCGAGAAGGCTAAGCGCGATGTAAAAGACGCGGTGGACAAAGCGCGGACAGACCTGCCTCAAAATCTGCCTAACGAACCCGAAGTAAAGGACATAGACCTTTCGGAGTTGCCGATATTGTATGTTAACATATCCGGCAATTACGACCTGAAAACGCTGAAGGAATATGCGGACGAGATACAGGACAAAGTAGAAGAACTGAAAGAGGTGAAGGAAGCGCAGATGGTAGGCGCCCTGGAACGTGAGATACAGATTAACGTAGACATGTACAGAATGGCCTCTGCGGGCTTCACCTTTGGCGATATAGAAAGCGCGGTAGCCTACGAGAACATATCTTCTACCCCGGGCCTGGTATCCATGAACAACCAGAAGCGTATACTTACAGTGCGCAACGAATTCAAGACTGCTGAAGAGATAGGTAACCTGATAGTGAAAAACCAATACGGCAAGGCGCTGTACCTGCGCGACCTGGCTGAGGTGAAAGATGATTTTGAAGAGCAGGAAAGTTATGCGCGCCTCGATGGTAAGAACGTAATCACGCTGAACATCATCAAAACCAAGGGTGAAAACCTGATAGCGGCATCAGATAAAGTATCGCAGACGATACAGGAAATGAAGGGGAATGAAATTCCCGCCGACCTGAACATCGTAGTTACAGGCGACCAGTCTGAGCAAACACGTAATACACTGCATGAACTGATTAATACTATTATCATCGGTTTCATACTTGTGACAATTATCCTGATGTTCTTCATGGGTGTTACCAACGCCTTATTTGTTGCCATGGCTATGCCATTGTCCTGCGCTATAGCCTTCCTGGTGATGCCGGGCTTTGACATTACGTTGAACATGATTGTACTGTTCTCCTTCCTGCTGGCAGTGGGTATAGTGGTGGACGATGCAATCGTAGTGATAGAGAACACACACCGGATATTTGACAATGGCAAGGTGCCGATTGAGAAGGCTGCCAAGTCGGCCACAGGTGAGATATTCCTGCCTGTACTGACGGGGACTATCACCACGCTGATGCCGTTTATCCCGCTGGCATTCTGGAGTGGTGTAATCGGGGAGTTCATGTTTTTCCTGCCCGTAACATTGATTATTACACTGCTGGCATCGTTGTTCGTGGCATATATCATCAACCCTGTATTCGCGGTTAGCTTTATGAAGCCGGAAGACCACGAATACAAAAAACGCCGCTTCAGCAAAGGCGACAGGGTGGTAGCTATTATATTCGGAGCGCTGGCGTTATTGTGCTACCTGGGCCAGGCCTGGGGTATGGGCAACTTTTTGATATTCCTGTACCTGTTTATATTGCTGGAGAAATTTGTATTCTCTAAATGGATATTCAGCTTCCAGAATAGCGTATGGCCAAGCTTCAAGGAATGGTACACTAAAAAATTGGTGTGGACATTGAACAATCCATGGAAGACAATAGCGGGCACGGTAGTACTGATTTTTATCACCTTCGGCCTGATGGCTGTACGCCCGCCTAAGGTGGTATTTTTCCCGCAGGCAGACCCCAACTTTGTGTACGTGTACCTGACAATGCCCGTTGGTACGGATCAGGCTTATACTAACCAGGTATTGGAGAAACTGGAAAAGCGTGTAACCAATGTATTGGACATTGATTATGAAGCAGGCAAGAAAAACCCGGTAGTAAAGTCAGTAATTGCTAACGTAACTATCGGGGTTGTTGACCCCAACAGTGGCGAGGTGGGTAACTTCCCCAATAAGGGGCGTGTGGAAGTAGCGTTTGTAGAGTATGCTAAACGTAATGGCGTTTCCACCAGGGAATACCTGACAAAAATAAGGGAAGCCGTAAAAGGCATACCTGGCGCGGTGGTAACGGTTGACCAGGAATCGGGCGGCCCGCCATTGCCAAAACCAATAGTGGTAGACATCACAGGCGACAACCTGGACTCTTTGATTGCGGTATCGGAAAGGCTGAACAAATACCTGGCCGACAAACGTATAGCCGGAGTAGAAGAACTGCGTAGCGATTTCCAGGCGGATAAACCTGAAATAGTGTTTGACCTGAACCGCGAGCGCATGAACAACGAAAGCATATCTACAGGACAAATTGTAGGTGCATTGCGTACTGCAGTGTTCGGTAAAGAGATATCACGTTTCCGCGATGCGAACGATGATTACCCCATTACCCTGCGGGTGAAGAAAGAACAGCGTGAGAACATAGACGCTGTAAGGAATATGCCGGTGCTCTTCCGTGATATGGGTATGGGCGGTATTCTGCGCGAAGTACCTATCAGCGCCTTTGCCAACGTAAAGTACAGCGAAACTTATGGAGGTATCAAACGTAAAGACCTCAAGCGTATCATATCATTGCAGTCGAACGTACTGACGGGGTATAACGAGAACGAAGTGGTGCAGGCTGTGGGTCGTGAGGTAGCCAACTTCCCCGTTCCGGCCGGCATTAGTATAACTATGGGTGGCCAGCAGGAAGAGCAGGCGGAAACAATGGGCTTCCTGGGTAATGCGATGCTGATATCTATGGGCTTGATATTCCTGCTGCTCATTATGCAGTTCAACTCGCTGAGCCGCACGGTGGTCATCATGTCAGAGATACTCTTCAGTATCATAGGCGTGTTCCTGGGTGTTAGCATATTTGGTACAGAGTTCTCTATTGTAATGAGTGGTATAGGTATAGTAGCGCTGGCGGGCATCGTGGTGCGTAATGGTATCCTGTTAGTAGAGTTTATGGACCTGATGCTGAAAGAAGGCATGAAACCTTATGATGCGATAGTAGAAGCAGGACGTACGCGTATGACGCCGGTGGTACTGACAGCTACCGCTGCTATATTAGGACTGGTGCCACTGGGCGTAGGTTTGAACATTGATTTCGAAGGCCTGTTCACACACCTTAACCCGCATATATTCTTTGGTGGTGACAACGTAGCTTTCTGGGGGCCGCTGGCATGGACGATGATATTCGGCCTCAGCTTCGCCACCTTCCTGACGCTGATACTGGTGCCGGTGATGATGTTGCTGAGCTTCCGCCTGAAAGACTGGCTGAGCAGAAAGAAAGCAGCTTTAGCACAGCGTATAAAAAATTAGGAGACGCATATTCAGACATATACAAACCGCCTTTATTCTTAAGGGCGGTTTTTTATTGCGTCCCGCTCCGGGCTATATTTTTACGCTTATGGTTTTATCTTCCCTGGGAATGATTTTACCAATGGGCTCAAGATGGTTGGTTAATCCAAAATCTGTCAATGTTTTTTTCACCTCGTTGACGGCGGCGGGGTCAACAGCTATCAGCAGCCCACCATTGGTTTGCGGGTCGGGCAGCAGGCTGAAAGCCTGCATCACATCTACCCCCGGCGCAAATGATGTTTTGCTGCTGTATGCATTCCAGTTGCGGTAGGTAGCATCAGGCACCACACGTTCTTTCAGGTAAGCAGCCGCACCATCTACTACCCCTATTTTTGAGTAATACAATTCCGCAAATAAAGAGCTGCCTTCTGCCATTTCAATCATATGCCCTAACAACCCAAAACCCGTAACATCTGTCATGGCATGTACACCGCATATTTTACCTAATGCTTCGCCCGCTTTGTTCAGGGTTGACATTTGCAGCACCATTGCATCTTTCTGCTCGTTAGTTATCAACCCGCGTTTTTGTGCGGTAGATAATATGCCTACACCTATGGGTTTGGTCAGGAAGAGTATATCACCTTCTTTAGCCGTGTTATTTCTTTTCAGTTGCGGAATCTTAGCCAGCCCGTTGACTGATAAACCGAAGAAAGGCTCTGCTGCATCTATACTATGCCCGCCTGCCAGTGGAATACCCGCCTCATTACAAACAGCCCTCGCTCCTTCTATTACCTTTTGCGCCAGGGCAGCAGGTAGTTTTTCTACCGGCCATCCCAACACGGCAATAGCTACAATCGGTTTGCCGCCCATAGCATATACATCGCTGATGGCATTGGCCGCAGCTATCCGCCCGAAGTCGTAAGCATCATCTACAATCGGTGTAAAAAAATCGGTGGTAGATATAAGCGCGGTACCATCGCCCATGTCGTAGGCGCAGGCATCATCGTTGCTGCTGTTGCCTACCAGTAGCCGGGCATTGTCGGGCTGCACGATGTTTGTTTTCAGTATTTCTTCCAGTACCGCGGGTGCTATCTTGCAGCCACAGCCCGCACCATGCGCGTATTGTGTCAACCTTATTGCTTCACTTGTTCCCTGCATCTTATTATTCTTTGCGCATTGTCCATTGCGTTCACCCCTTCGCAGGATATATATTGTATATCGAGGTCGGGGTTATCACGTTTTTCCAATGCCTTCTTGTATTGTTTGTCGTAATATGTCAACAGTATCCTGAAAGCTTCGGTTATATTTCCTTCCTCCAGGTACTGTAATGTCATTTTCGTTTCCAGCGGGCCCAGGCGTTTTTGTATGCGCTGCGCTGCGCCTGCCAGTTTTTCTATGGGCTGTACACCATACTCTTCCACTATATGTTTCAGCCGTTCTTCAAAAGGCACTTCTATAAAATACACAGGCGCATTGCGCATCGTCACCCAAAAGGGATGAGGTAAATTGATGCTGCCAATCCGCTGACTTTCGTCTTCCAGCCATATCGGCGTCAATGCTGTTGCAGTACGTTGCTGCTGTTTATCCAGTTCCTCCGCCAGCAGGTTCTCAAACATCTCCTGCGTAGGGGCCGGTTCGCCTTCCATAGCGCCAAAGGCAGAACCCCTGTGCCGTGCCAGGGCTTCCAGGTCGATGGTGTGTTGCCCCTGCTTGTGCAACTCGTGCAGCACCGGTGTTTTGCCGGAGCCTGTGTATCCGCCGATGATATGGAATGGGTATGGTTGCTCAAACAGTTGACGCGCCCATTGGCGGTATGCTTTATAACCGCCCGCCAAGGTGTACACTTTATATCCATACAGGTCCAGCAGCCAGGCTACGCCCGCACTGCGCATGCCTCCCCGCCAGCAATGCACCAGCACCGTCCTGTCGTTCCGGCCTTGCAGCAGGCTTTCTACCGCTTCCACCATCCCGCGCATCTTAACGCCGAAATAGTCCAGCCCTATTTTAATGGCTTGTTCGCGGCTTTCCTGTTTGTAAGCAGTGCCTACTACTTTTCGCTCCTCGTCGGTAAACAAAGGCAGGCTATGCGCGCCGGGTATATGGGCATGGGTGTACTCGCCCGGGCTGCGCACATCGAAGACGAGGTGCTGCCCGCGCAACTTTAGAAACTCCTGTATGTTTATTTTGCTGATGGCCATTATTTACGGCACGAAAGATAGAGATTTTCCGGGTTTAAACGGTTGGAGGCATACTTAGAAGAGATTGTGTTTGTTTATTAACGCTTAGTAGCAATACTGTATAACCAACCCATAAGTTCATTCAGCCCGATAACAACGGCGTACATAATAATGGAGGTAAATATCACCTGCCCTATGCGCACCCATAGCCAGGGAGAGGGCTCGTCACTATCCAGCCAAAAGCCGGTGATGGTGAGGCCGAGTGCCAATACGTATAACAAGAGTGCTTTTCGGGATGACATATTTAGTTATTGGCACAACTATTGTGCCAATATAATTAACTATCTCCTACGCAGGGTTGTGATTAAAAAATGATGGATGAGCTTAGCTTGTAACACGCATAGCTACACACAACTTTCATTGCGGTGTGAGGGTAAGCCGGCATAGAAGAAGGGAAATCTCTTCAAAATGTAGATATTTTTGTTCATTTCAATAATAAATAATTTTTATCCATATTAAAAGCTTATATTACATTACCTGCATATTATTCTATCTGCACGCAAAGTAGATATCATGTCAAATATTACAGATGTAGTTGTGGCTAAGGGAACATAACTATAAATACCGCACTACCCGGCAAGGCAGAAACCATGCAGGGCCAGATGGCGTAGTACATTCTTTAGATACGATTATTGAAATCGAATAGTTTTTCCCTGAATTAAGGGCTTTACATAGAACATTTTACTGATTTAAGTGTTTTACTCTAAAGCCATTGGTTTTTGCCAATGGCTTTTACTATTAATGAATCAAATGATTATAAAGACACCCGATATATTAACAAGGCAATTTATCGCTACAGGCAACCAGGTGGTATTTATGGGCTCGTTCTTCCGCAATATTTTTCGCTCAGGGTTTGAGTGGAATGAGTTGATACGGCAGTCTTACCTGGTGGGGTACAAGTCCATATCACTGGTGGGGATAACCGGTTTTGTACTCGGTTTCGTACTCACCTTACAGTCAGAGCCAACGATGAAAGAATTTGGTGCTGTGAGTTATGTGCCCAGTATGGTAGCCATATCTGTTATACGCGAGATAGGCCCCGTTATCATAGCACTGATATGTGCGGGTAAGGTAGCATCAGGCATTGGTGCCGAGTTGGGCAGTATGAAGGTAAGCGAGCAAATAGATGCTATGGAGGTATCCGGCGCCAACCCTATACAATATCTGGTGGTGACCCGCATACTGGCTTGTACCCTTATGATACCGTTACTGACGCTGATGGCCGACGGACTGGCGCTGTTGGGAGGATTTGTAGCATCCAATATCAATAACAGTATGACTTTTGGCATGTATTTTAATAAAGCCTTTTCGTCCCTCGCCTTTTCCGACCTGTTTCCTGCCGTTATTAAAACCATATTCTTCGGCTTTGCTATTGGTTTTGTAGGCTGCTACAAAGGCTATAACTCTGACCGTGGTACCGAAAGCGTAGGGCTTGCAGCCAATTCTGCTGTCGTATCTGCATCGTTATGGATTATTTTGTTAGACGCCATAGCAGTGCAACTGACATCAGTATTTGCTTACAATTAAACAACTATGGACACGATAAACCCGGATACTTCAATATCACCAGGCACTGCGGCGCCAAAAGATGACGCAGTGATACGCATCAGCAATCTAAACAAATCTTTTGGCGATAAAAAAGTACTGATAGATTTAAGTATGCATTTGAATAAAGGGGAGAACCTGGTAGTGCTGGGAAAATCAGGCTCTGGGAAATCCGTGGCGATTAAATGTATGGTGGGGTTGTTAACGCAGGAGTCCGGTAGTCTGAAGGTACATGGCAGCGAAGTGAAAGACTTGAACGAAGAGGAACTGAAACAACTGCGTATCAGGGTGGGCTTTCTTTTCCAGAGCGGTGCCTTGTTCGATTCTATGACTGTAGAAGAAAACCTGGAGTTCCCGCTTACCCGTGTATTGCAGCTCAAGGACAGGGATGATATCCGCAACAGGATAGAAGAGATGCTGGAAAGCGTGGGGCTGCTCGATGCCATAAATAAAATGCCCTCCGACCTTTCGGGCGGTATGCGCAAACGCATTGGCCTTGCACGCACATTGATTCTCAAGCCCGAAATCATGCTGTATGACGAACCCACCACAGGGCTCGACCCTATCACATCGGGCGAAATCAGCGAGCTGGTGTTGGAGATGCAGAAAAAATATAAAACCTCATCGGTAATTATTACACACGACATAGCCTGTGCCGAAGTAACGGCAGACAGGCTGCTGGTGCTGGATGAAGGCACATTTGTAGCCGAGGGGACATTTGAACAATTGAAGAATGGGCCGGATAAACTGGTTCGTTCGTTTTTTAAATAACAATATTATGAAAACAAGCATCGGTCAAAAAATAAAGATAGGCGTGTTCACCATGGTAGGTATCCTGATTTTTATAGCAGGCATATTTTTCATCGGCAGCCAAAAGAACATGTTCAGCAATACCTATATGATATATGGTGTATTCAGTAATGTAGGGGGGCTCAACGTGGGCAACAATGTCCGCTTTGCGGGCATTAACGTAGGTACTGTAGAAGACATCCGCATTATATCCGACACGCTGATACGGGTAGAAATGAACATGAAGGAAAACGTAAGGCCCTTCCTGAAAGTGGATGTAGTGGCCACCATAGGCGGAGACGGGTTAATGGGCGACAAACTGGTAACCATTACTTCCGGCTCGCCCAACGAAACAAAGCTATTAACCGGCGGCTCACGTATTATGACAGTAGACCCTATAGATTACGACAAGGTAATAGCCAAGTTTACCTCTGTGGCCGACCATGCCGATGTGATTATGCGCGAACTGGCCGGCATGGCCATACAGATACGCGAGGGCAACGGCACTATCAGTAAGCTGTTGTACACCGACGACCTGTCCCGTAGCCTGGAGGGTACAGCCCTGAATGCTGAAAAAATAACCGGCTCTTTTGCTGATATTGCTGCGCATATACGCGCGGGCAGAGGTTCGCTCGGTAGCCTGGTATATACCGATTCTCTTGCCAACGGGCTCGATAGGGTGGTCGCGTCTGCCAATACAACTATGGGTACGATTGACAAAACATTGGGCAATGTTGACGAAACACTGGGCACGATTGACGAAGCCGCCTATGGCTTCAGCGAGAATATGAAAGCCCTGCATGGCAATTATTTTTTGCGTGGATACTTCAAACGCAAAGCAGCAGAGGAAGCCGAACTTGTAAAGGCAGGGAAAGACCTCACAGCTGAAGAAAATAGCCATGACAGCGGTTTGACCGAAGAAGACCTGAAAGAAATAATTGCAGAAGCGCAGGAACTGCTGGAAGCAAAAAAGAAAGGGAAGGCAGTGAAATAGAGCAACATTAAAAGGAGTGCCGGGGATGACAATGGAGATGTGGGTGGTAAGGGAACTTCTTCGTTTGACTTTATTACAACGACTTATTCAGGAAATCTGTAGCTAATATTTTATTCACCTCTCTGTTTAAATCTTTCTCAGTGTTACAGGTCACATTCACTACACTGTATTTATGTGCACCCCTTAACATATCCCACCTCCAGATAAGCTGGCTTACAGTTCTTTTCTTTCCGTTGTCATACCACCATGCCGTGTACAATACATTTTCCTTATCCTGTAACATCCCGGTGTACACCCTTACATTTTTGTACCGCTGCTCCTTCAGTTGATTAAATTCGTAGCCACTACCCACCCAGCACATCAGCGGGTTGTGTTCCGATGAGTAAAATGCAGGTATGCTTTTTATATAAATAAGGGTATTGTCATTAGCAATCCTTACAACGTCATTGCTAAAATTATCACAGGTATACCCTTCTATCTGCTTGACTTTGGTTACAGACACTTGATTGTTGTTGGTACGAATATGAATGCCGGAAAACACAATGACTGCAAGTATTACAAAAGGTATTATGTTAAAAGCAATACTGCCACCCGATTGAAATTCCGGTTTCCCCACCCGCCTGCCCTTGCGCTCAACCAGTTTGTTGAACAGGTAGAGTACTGGCAATACAGTATACAATACAAAACAACCTACGCCAACCAGGTCGTGCATAATATTGTCGGGCTGTATGTTAAAGTACACAAGCAGCACTATACGTGAAAGGTTAGTAACAATATTCAGTAACCCGACAATAACCAATGAGGACAGTAACATATGCAGACTTAAATACCTGTTATGCTTTTTCTGTATAAAATACAACAGGTACAGGCTAAACCACAAAGAGGTAGATAGCATTTTCAAACCCATACAGGCGGGATCAACACTATAATCAATGCCATTATAGATTATTACATTACCCACAGCTACCGTCCCGCTACCGATACTACCAATAATACCTGCTGCAATTTTAGTCAACCATATCCTTATTGGAAAACTGAGAATAGTAATAATGTATGAAACAGGCGAAATAATAAGTACGATAAGTATCGGTATCATAGACATCTTTCCATATACCCATTCAATCACCCCGGCAGCAGATAATATCAGTGCCAGGAATAAAACCGCATTGACCGGGAAAAAATATGCAGATAATGCAGCCGTCAAACCTAAAAAAGCAAAACGAAAAGTTCTTTCGCCCGAAACACTGCCATATATAATTATGGGCAACCCAGCCACTGCTATTATAAAGTTCAATGATTGCCAGGGCACGTACCCCTGCAGAAAATACAACCCTATACCAAAGTGTGCAATTAACAGCAGGCTAAACAGTACATGCCTGCGTATCACCGTTCCATATTTCAGGGTAAGGCCATTCATAGCGATACCGCTCTTTTTGTTTTTTTCCTGTACACAGTCCACAACAATGCCGCGCATGCTATGATGATTAATGCCCATTCTTCAGGTTCTGGTACCGCACCTCCTGATTTTAGTGTCGCATTCTGCAGGCTGTTTTTACTTTCGGATATACCAAACCTGTCGTAGTCTGCCTGCGTTTCCAGTACTATCAGGCTGCTCACGGGGGTTACTATGTATGCCTGTTCTGCCCGGCGCACCAGTTCCTCATCCGTTTCGTGATTAGTGAATATACCTGTACCCAGTTTTTGCATTATATTGTTATAGGCGTACAAGCGCATAAGGTGGTCGGGAGCGTCGGACATGCCTTTGTTAGCTGATTGTATCAACTGTACGCCTGCGCTCTCTACATCTACAGTGCTGTCATTTTCTATATTCTTTGGGAACTTTTTATCGTCAACATACTGCCGCAGCAATGCTATATCGCCATGAGCATAATTGAACACCCTGTGTTCCTTCAGCGCTTTCAGGTAGGGCGATTCTTGTGCGCTGATGCAAAACACATTGAATTTTCCTCCTGCCCTTATTGAGCTTTCTAACTTGTCGCCAAATTCACTGTCTTTTAAATCGGAAAGATTGGGGGAACTGTTTGTGCCTTTTGTAACAACCAGCGAATGCTCTTTGTCCTCGATAGCATAAAAAGGAAAGATGCTGAAATGTCTTTTTCTGAGTGTATTCAGTAGTTCTTTATGCTTTTCATAGGCCCCACTTAGTTGTTCTGTCCTGTCCGAGTAAACAAATAGGCTGCTTTGACCTTGCATAGCATTTATTACATCTTTGATGTCCTCCTCACTCCACAGCTCATTGATGTCCAGGTAAGCCCTCGAAAACGATGCATCTTGCAATACTATTCTGGCTGGCTCTATGGTATAGGAATGTTGGTCAAATGAAAAGACGCCCTGTCTGATACCGGGGTCTTTAAATGATAGCTGCCATCCCTGTTCATAAGAATCACTTTTTTTAATAAACCTGCTGTTACCGTTGGCGGTATATCCTTCAGGCATAGCAAAACCGCCGGGCATATTTACCCAGTCTACTTGTCTTATTTCCGTAGCATAGGTTACGTCAGGGCCCCTGAAGTATAAATTTTCATACACCAGTTGCCCGTCCGTCAGCTTCAAAGGGGCAGTCACTCCTATTTTGAATACCCGGTTCTGTCCGGTTAATACAGGGAATACCCTTACTGATACTGTATTCCCCTCCTGCCAGTGCACCACAGATGGATCCCTGCTTTCAACCCCCACTATCGTCGTATAAGCTGAGTCAGCTTTTGATTGTGTAGTCAGCTTGGCTTTTTCTTCTTTTCCGTTTATCCACAACGACAGCGATGTTACCACGCCTCCTTCAGGCAGGTAAAAGGTATAAATAGCCTCCCTTTGGTTGCGCCATTCTTTAGGAGGCTCATCACAAAACACAGTAATCGTCTTTTCGGTGTACGCTATTCTTGACTCAGGCCATATCCGCACATTCGATAATACAGACTGTGTCACCAGGTGATTACCCGACCAAAGGCGGTTCAGTGTCTTATGCCTGGCATCATATATACTCTCCAGGATTTTTATCCTTTCTTCCTGGCTAAGTGCCGGTGGTTTTGAAAACGTTGCAGCAAACATAATGAGCGGGTCATGTTTCCGCACTTCTTCATAATCCCTTGTCGGCAGGCTCCAGTCCCATGTCTGCGATGGTAGGGTATACACCAGGTCACTCTTCAGGTATTTTTCAGTCATGCTGTTCAACGGTATGGTTTGCGCTACTCTTACCCAGCCGGGCAAATCCGTATTATCGTCTATCAGGGTTTGTTGGAATGCGACGCTTACTTTTTTATTCAGGTTATTCCAGGCAATAGTAAAACCTATCCCAATCAATAGGGGTAATATAGCGCCAACTGCACTATACACAATACTTTTCTTGTCCGTTTTCCAAAAACGGTAGCATTGTATGGTAATAAACAATACGAACAACAGGGGTACGAAGCTGTGCAAAGAAAATCCGAACCCTATTGCCAGGATAATACTTATAGGGTACAGGCTGAGCAGGTAAATGGACAAGTAGACGAAAGCAGTAAACGCCACTCCCAATGCAAACATAACGGCATACCTGCCCCATTGTGGTAAACGTTCGTAAAAATGCACCATCAGGCAGCCAATATTGCCGATAATTAGCATAAGGGTAAGCCCGGTAGTAGATTTTTCAAACACGGGTAACGATTTATTGAGCGACCAGGCGCTTACATGGAAAAGAACCAGCAATACAAAAACCAGAGATATGCCACCGCTGCCTTTTCTGTGCTTCTTTTGCACTGGAAGCAATATGAAATATACTATTACTATCAGGTAATTAACAGCGAACAGGCCAAAATAGGCGTCTGTGTTAAATGGTGTCCAAACCGGTAAACAATAAACAATCAATGAAATAACCAGGAAAACAACACCCATGTTATACAGGCTGCTATTAGTATTGTTTTGAGTAACCATATAGGAGTTTATATGTGAATAACGTTAACGCATGAAATATAGTATATAACAAAAGAAAATTACAATATCTGTTCCCGTATCCTGCAACTTTAAACCCACAACAGCCCTCTACATTCAGAATATTTACTAATCATTTTGTTATTTTAACCAATTTAATGTATATTTGTCGTAGTAAATCTGAATAGATTTACGAATATCCCGGCTATCCGGGATAATACCCCTGCCGCAACCACGGCAGAACTAAACCATATTGCCATGCCATTAGAAAGAACATTCAGCCACTATAGGCTCAACCGCATATCCTCCCCCCGCCCCACAGGCGGGTTTTTTATTCCAATAAACTCCCCAAAAAAATCACGTGTAGGGTTAACAAAAGTTAACAATCATGAGGTAGCGCATTTATTATCAATCACTTGTAAGCACACGATATTGCTAACAGTTAAACACGTCTTTTGTATAGTTAACAAACCGAATGACTTTTCAACCGAAATCCTGCACTTACTTCCCCTTCAGCACCATCTTCGCCCTTGCGCGGAAGGCAGCGGTACAGCCCTGCTCCAGTACATCTTCTATTATCACTTTCAGTTCCTGCCTTATTTCGGGGTATTGGGTAGAGAGCTTGTCCAGCACCGTCATGGCAAAGGCGCGCACGGCCACCGTTTCGTTGGGGTCTGCCAGCAGGTCAAAACAGGTATTCATCACCTCGCCGTGCAGGGCCTCGGGTATATCCACATATTGCAGGGTGCGCACCACGTTGCGCTTTACAGCTACATGCACGCCGGGTTCGTTCATACGCTGCAGCAGTTGCGGCAGCCAGGGCGCTATCAATTGCGGGTGGGTATCGGCCAGTTTGCCCACCACCTGTGCCAGCCGCTGCACCACCCGGTACTCATCGTGCAAAAACAATTCCATCAACTGCCCCACACGCTGTGGCGATGCGCTCACCCATTGGGTTATCGCCTCAGCGTTTTGTTTGGAGTGTTCCTTCAGTATTTCGGCACGTATGCGCATAAGCAAATATGTGTAAAGATTTTCTTTCTGCAAATGGCAGGTTCAAATTACATTCGCAATCCTAAAATAGAGAACAGGATGTTGGAATTTGCTCAATCAGTAGCGGGAAAACTGAATATAAAAGAAACGCATGTAACGGCGGTGCTGGAATTGCTGAACGAAGGCGCCACGATACCCTTTATAGCACGGTACCGTAAAGACCGCACCGGTGCGCTGGACGAGGTGCAGATACAAGCCATACAGGACGAAGCGCGCCAGCAGAAAGAATTTGCAGACAGGAAGGCGTTTATAGAAAAGACCATCACCGAGCAGGAGAAAATGACGGAAGCCCTGCAGGAAAAGATAAATGCCGCTACCACTATAGCCGAACTGGAAGATATATACCTGCCCTACAAACCCAAGCGCAAGACAAAAGCGCAGACAGCACGCGAGAATGGATTGGAGCCATTGGCGCTGAGCATACTGGAGCAGGGCAATATCAATCCTGCAACAGAGGCTGAAGCCTTTATCAATGAAAATGTAAAGACTGCCGACGAAGCCCTGCAAGGCGCGCGCGACATTATAGCAGAGATAGTGAATGAAGATGCGGAGGTGCGTGCTAAGATGCGTACCCTGTTTGAACGTGAGGCAACCGTGAGCAGTAAAATACTGAGCGGAAAAGAAGAAGAAGCTGCCAAGTTCAAAGACTATTTCGACTTTTCAGAACCCGCTACCAAAATACCATCGCACAGGGTGCTGGCGGTAATGCGTGGTTTTATGGAAGGCTTTTTGCGTTTAGGATTTTCGCCCAACGAAGAAGACGCGCTGGCCATACTGGAAAAGCAATTTGTAAAGAGTAGCAACGAAGCAGGCGAACAGGTGAAGAAGGCGGTGAAAGATGCTTACCGCAGATTATTACAACCCGCTATGGAAAGCGAACTGCGCATGGCGCTGAAGATTCAGGCCGACGAAGAAGCCATCAGCGTATTTGCCGAAAACCTGCGCCAGTTATTATTAAGTGCGCCGCTGGGTGGCAAGCGCCTGCTGGCCATAGACCCCGGCTATCGCACAGGCTGCAAAGTGGTATGCCTAGACGAGAAAGGTGAACTGAAGAAAACAGACCTTATATACATACACGAAAAAAACAGGCTGAACGATGCGGAGCATAAGATAAGGACACTGGTACAGCAATATAATATACAGGCCATAGCTGTAGGCGATGGCACTGCGGGCAGGGAAGCTGAGCAGTTCATCAAAAAGCTGGACCTGAAACTGCCCGTATTTTTAGTAAACGAAGACGGTGCATCTATCTACTCGGCATCTGAAATAGCAAGAGAAGAATTTCCCAACGAAGACATCACTGTACGCGGCTCGGTAAGCATTGGCCGCAGACTGATGGACCCGCTGGCAGAACTGGTGAAGATAGACCCCAAGAGTATAGGGGTAGGACAGTACCAGCACGATGTAAACCAGGTGCGCCTTAAAGAAAAACTGGACCAGACAGTAATCAGCTGCGTGAACATGGTAGGCGTCAACCTGAACACCGCCAGCAAACACCTGCTGAGTTATGTAAGTGGTATCGGCCCATCCATTGCAGATAACATAGTGAAACACCGCAGCGAGATAGGTGGGTTTACCAGCCGCAAGCAACTGATGCAAGTGCCCAGGCTGGGCAGCAAAGCCTTCGAGCAATGTGCGGGTTTCTTAAGAGTAAAAGAAGGCGACAATCCGCTGGATGCAAGTGCAGTACACCCCGAATCATACACACTGGTGCAGCAAATGGCCAAAGACCTGGGCGTGGATGTGGGACAGTTGATAGGCAACGAAGAACTGCTGAAACAAATAGATGTGAGGAAATATATCACAGAAGAAGCAGGTGCGCACACCATACAGGACATCATCAACGAATTGAAAAAACCCGGCCTGGACCCGCGTAGCGAAGCGCAGGCTTTCGAGTTTGCCAATATATATAGTATAGAAGATGTGGCGGTAGGTATGATAGTACCGGGCATAGTCACCAACATCACCCGCTTCGGTGCATTTGTAGATATAGGCGTGAAGCAGGACGGGCTGGTACATGTGTCGGAAGTGGCGCATAAATACATTACCGACCCCAACGAGGCGCTGAAGCTGAATGACAAAGTAATGGTGAAAGTGCTGGAAGTAGATATGAACAGGAAACGCATAGCCCTGTCCATCAAACAAACACAGGAAGCACCTGCAAAACAGCATCGCCCTGCAAAAGGTGGCGGCCATCAGCCGAAGCCCAAAGAAAAAGACATGAGCGGCATGAACATGAACGACGCGCTGAGCATGTTGAAAAAGAAGTTTGGCAAGTAGCTACAGGTAGCTGAGCCACCATTGCTTGTTCTGCTGCTTCACCCGCATGAACCAGCGTGAAGGATAATACAGCAGGAGGACAGCGGCTATCCATACGGCATACACCACGGGCAGACCCCATCCCCAACCTGGTTTGGATACCCATATCAGGTCGTTGTCGGTAAAGTAGTCGAGCGGCAATCCAAGCATAACCGCTCCCACCAAGGCCATAGCATGTATCAGGTAGATATGCGCTATGTAATAAAACAAGGGTACCCTGCCGAACACGGTAAAGAACCGGCCAAAGTTGGCAGCCGCTCTTTCCAGCAAAGGTATCAGCATGATGGACGGGCCGAGTGTCATGAGCAGGTACAGTAAGGACGGCGGGTATTTCTCGCAGTTGATGAAAGACAATACCGTTCTGTACCAGTTTTCCTGCACCGTCCACGGCAGCGGGTCGCCATAAAGGTTGGTAGCTCTTAAAATAATGAACAGCAGGATAGCACCGCCACCTATCCGGTACAGCCAACGGTTACGTTTTTGCTCGTTGTATTGCATTATCCTGCCGAAGCAATAACCTACGGCCATTACTCCTACCCAGGGTATGAGCGGGTAGATGACGAACACGGAGTTACCATCACCATATTGTATAAAGCCAGACTGGTGTAAGAAATACCAGAATAAACCTGTGCCTGATTCTGTATCCATGGGTATAAAGTCCAGCATATTATGGCTGAATATCATAATCAGCCCTATGGCCAGTATCCACTTGAGAGGCAGGTGTATCAACGCAGCCAGGAATATCATGCTCCAGCCGATGGCCCAGATGACCTGCACAATGGTTTGTGAATAGTCGAGATTGAACAGCCACCCGAACCGGACAATGGTAAGTTCCAATACAATGAGCCATACGCCGCGGGTGAATAAAAAGAAGGATGCCGCTTTCTTATCCTGCTTTTTACTGAGTGATAAAAAGGCGCTGGTGCCCGCCAGGAATACAAATACGGGCGCACAGAAATGTGTTATCCATCGTGTAAGGAACATGCCGGTGGTGGCAACAGATAAATCAGTAGGGTTATTATAAAAGTCAGTAAAGAAATCGCGGGTATGGTCCAGCGCCATAATTACCATCACTATGCCGCGTAGTATATCTACCGACCTGATGCGCGTATGTAATAAGTCTGCCATGGTAATGAAATTATTAGCTAAACATACAATAAAGAGATAATAAACTATATGTGTATTAAGCTTAATTTAGTTTCAGCATGTCAATAAACTCCTGTCGCGGTATCATTTCGGCACCCAGGCTTTCCAGGTGTTCTGTATATACCTGGCAGTCTACCAGTTGTACACCTTCTGATTGCAGTTGCTGGATGTATTTTATAAACGCGTACTTACTGGCATTGCTCTGTTTGCTGAACATACTTTCGCCAAAGAACATATTACCCATTCGAATTCCATACAGTCCTCCCACCAGTTCATCATCCTGCCACACTTCAGCGCTATGCGCATAGCCCATCTGTTGTAACTCTGTGTATGCGGCAATGATGTCATCATTTATCCAGGTACCATCCTGCCCGAGACGTGGTGCTTGCTGGCAGTTGTGTATCACATGCTCAAAAGCCTTGTTAGTAGTGAATGTAAAAGCATCTTTCCTGAGGAGTTGTTGCATGCTCTTGCTCACTTTCAGTTTCTCCGGGAATAATACGAAGCGAGGATCCGGGCTCCACCACAAGGGTGTTTCATCGTCGTACCATGGAAAGATACCACTCCTATAAGCTAGTAGTAAACGCTCTATGCTCAAATCTCCACCGATAGCCAGCAGACCGTCGGGCAGGGCCTCTTCTACCGGAGGGAACCATATTTCATCACTGAGCATATGCAAGTGCATGGCTGCAAATTGCAGATAAGCAGGCATACTGCAAAACTGGATTGCCGACAAATATTACTTTAAACTTTCGTATATTTAGCATAATCTAACTAAAACACATTGGCAGATTTTCTTTTACAGCCTGAAGTTATCTGGTTCCTTATCGGGCTTGCACTGATACTGGTGGAACTGGCAGTACCCGGCTTGGTGCTGATATTCTTCGGCGTAGGCGCATGGGTGACGGCGCTGGTATGCCTGGTGTTCAATATAGAGTTGAACACACAATTATTTATCTTCTTAGGCAGCTCACTGCTTAGCCTGGCGCTGCTGCGCAAGACGTTGAGAAAACGGTATATGGACAAGAAGTCTGATGATGCGGACCTGGAAGATGAATATATAGGCCACACAGCCATTGCACTGAACAGCTTCGCGGCAGGGCAAACCGGCAAAGTGTCTTTCAAAGGCAGTAGCTGGAATGCTGAATCCAACCATTCAGTAACAGAAGGGCAGAGGCTGAAAATAACAGGCTATAAAAGCATTAAATTATTTGTAGAACCAATCAGTTAAACTTATGAACGCAGGCACAATTATTTTTTTAGGGTTGGCGGTACTCGCCCTGTTGCTATTTCTCACTATGATACGCATAGTGCCGCAACGCTCTGCCTATATAGTGGAAAGGTTTGGTAAATACAGGACTACTCTGCTGGCAGGCTTTCATGTGATTATCCCGTTTGCTGATAGAGTAGCTTATAAACACACGCTGAAGGAGCAGGTAATAGATGTGGCTGCGCAAACATGTATTACCAAGGATAACATTTCCGTAGAGGTGGACGGAGTGCTGTACCTGCAACTGATGGACGCACAAAAGGCCAGCTATGGTATAGACAACTACCGTTTCGCATCTATACAGTTGGCACAGACCACTATGCGCAGCATTATAGGTAAAATGGAACTGGACAGGACCTTTGAAGAACGCGACAGCATGAACGGCACAATAGTAGCAGCTGTAGACAATGCCAGCGACCCATGGGGCGTAAAGGTGACCAGGTATGAAGTGAAAAATATCACCCCGCCGCAAAGCATAAAAGATGCGATGGAAAAACAAATGCGTGCAGAACGTGAGAAACGTGCCAACATCGCCAATTCCGAAGGTGATATGCAGGCTCGTATCAATCGTGCAGAGGGTGAGAAGCGGGAACTGATAGCCCACTCAGAGGGTGAGAAGATGAAACGTATCAATGAAGCTGATGGTAGTGCGGCAGAAATAGAGGCAGTTGCCATGGCTACCGCTAAAGGCATACGAGAAATTGCCCAGGCAATAAATGCACCCGGAGGCCAGGATGCTGTAAACCTGCGTATAGCTGAGCAATACATTAACGAATTCGGCAACCTGGCTAAAACGAATAACACGATGATCATACCATCTAATATGGCCGACCTTTCCAGCCTGATAGCCACGGCTACACAGGTGATAAAAAAGACTAAGGGGAGCGAGAGCTAAGAGGATAAAATTGATACATACACAAGGGCGCCTTCCGGCGCCTTTTATTTTTCGTTGAATATTTGCCGGGAAACATGATAAGATACACATACGCCTTATATATGATTATTGTATTTTGGTAGGGTTATGTTACAGCGATTAATAGACATATTGAGTGGCTATACATTTTTGGGGCCTAAGGATATAGTTCAGTTAGTTTCTATCGCCAAAATAAAACACGTAAAGAAGGGAGAATACATCATAAGAGCCGGAGAACACAACTACGGAGCTGTTTTCGTAATAAAAGGCCTGCTAAAGAGTTACATTATAAGCGAAAATGGTGATGCAGTAACCCTGGCCTTCGTGCCTGAGAAGAAAAATATCGCGTCCTATAAAACGATACTTTCCGGAGAGCCTTCTATTGAAAATGTAGTGGCCCTTGAAGACTCATGGATATCAATAACAGACGGGCGAAAGTTCAATAAACTTGTAGACACTAACAAAGCCGTTATGTATCTGCAAAACAAGGTGTTGAAAGAAGTGCTGAAGTCAAGCCTTGATAATATGATGTCACATATAGTACTTACACCTGAAGAGCGATATAATAAGTTTTGCGAAGACTTTCCTAAGCTGCAACAACGCGTGCCGCTAAAAGATCTGGCCTCGTATTTAGGCGTAACGCCTACGTCTCTCTCCCGAATAAGGGCCCGACTGAGCAAACAAAAAAAGTAGACCCGCAACACGAAATTGTCTTAAGGCAACTTTTTTGTCAGGAGATGAAAATACTTTCGTTGACACATATCAACTGAATTGTCATGTTCAACAATATTATTTGCCCGGTTTCTTTTGATAAAGTAGATATCAATGTAAGCAGATTGACGGTTTTTCTCAATGCTGTATTGATGGTAGTGTTCCTTATCACTTTATCTCCCGTTTCGCTATATGTGTTTACCATTGATTATGGTATCAGGGCCATGGGGTATAACAAGTATAGCCCGTTATGTATTTTGTCGGCCCAGATAATAAAACTACTTGGTATAAAACCGGTAATGAGAGATAAAGCCCCTAAGGTTTTTGCTTCCAGGCTGGGCCTTGTTTGCGCGGTGTTGGCTTGTGTGTTTATGGTATTCAATATGACTGTAGCCGCCCGTATAGTTATTGGTATGTTTGCCGTACTTGCATTCCTTGATTCGGTATTTGACGCATGTGTCGGCTGCATGATTTATCACTACCTTGTTTTCCCCTTTTTCGAGCGCAGAAAAGCGTAAGCCCAGGTTCAATAATTGTTGCCAAGCTGTCACAATTCTGTAATGGGATGTTTTATTTGTTATGTCTGTCAGTGAAAGATGAGAATAATCACCGCAGGAGGTGACGTAAGTCATGTAGAAGGGCAAGGTGAATATGTAGTATTGACCTTCAGACAATACTCACCAACATGAGCAATAATACAGCACCGGCTATAGAAGATGCACGTTTATCGAAGTTTGAGGAAAGAGTACAAAAAGGTGATGCTATAGAACCACGCGACTGGATGCCCGAAGCATACAGGAAACACCTTATCCGCCAGATTTCGCAACACGCGCACTCTGAAGTAATAGGCATGCAACCCGAAGGCAACTGGATAACCCGCGCGCCGAGTATCAGGGCGAAACAAATACTGCTTGCTAAAATTCAGGATGAAGGCGGACATGGATTGTACCTATATAGTGCAGCGGAAACGCTGGGTATTTCCCGCGAGGACATGATAGAACAACTCCAGACAGGCAAAGCTAAATATTCCAATATATTCAATTATCCCACATTGACATGGGCAGACATAGGCGCTATTGGCTGGCTGGTAGATGGTGCCGCCATCGTGAACCAGGTATCGCTGCAACGTACTTCTTATGGCCCGTATAGCAGGGCGATGGTACGCATCTGCAAGGAAGAAAGCTTTCACCAGCGGCAGGGCTACGAGATAATGGCAACCATGATGAAGGGTACAGCAGAACAACGTGAAATGGCGCAGGACGCTATGAACAGGTGGTGGTGGCCATCGTTAATGATGTTTGGCCCGCATGACAGCGATTCACCGCATTCATCTGACGCTTTCAGGTGGAAGATAAAAAGGCATAGCAATGACGAGCTACGCACAAAGTTTATTGACAAAACCGTACAACAGGCAGAAGTGATAGGGTTAACTATTCCTGACCCTGAACTGAAATGGAATGAAGCCACAGGGCATTACGACCATGGTGAAATAAACTGGGATGAATTTTACCGGGTAATAAAAGGTAATGGACAGTGTAACAAACAACGTATAGCCCATCATAAAAGAGCGCATGATGACGGTGCCTGGGTAAGGGAGGCGGCGGAAGCCTACAAAGTGAAACAAGCAGTTAAAAATAATTAAGCAACTTATTAAACAGTAATACAATGGCTACAGATACACAACTGGATTTGTGGGAAGTATTCATCCAAAGCAGGAACGGCAGCCACCATACACATGCCGGCAGTGTACATGCATCGGACAGGAAGATGGCTTTGCAAAATGCAAGGGATATTTACACACGGCGTGGCGAGGGCAGCAGTATATGGGTAGTTCCCGCTAACTCAATTGTAGCATCCAATCCGGATGATGCGGATATGTTCTTTGACCCTGCAGATGATAAGGTGTACCGCCATCCTACTTTTTATGTAATGCCTGAAGGCGCAAAACAGATATAGCTATGGCAGACATTAACGAACTAAAATATACATACAGCCTGCGGTTGGCAGATAACGCCTGGATACTATCACACAGGCTGTCTGAATGGTGCAGCAACGGGCCGTTCCTGGAGGAAGACCTGGCGCTGACCAACATTGCGCTGGACCTGATAGGCAGGGCCCAGGCATTTTACAACTACGCCGCAGAGCTGGAAGGGAAAGGCAGGACTGCAGACGACTGGGCCTATCGGAGAAATGAAAGACAGTACTATAACAACCTGCTGGCAGAAATGCCCAACGGCAACTTCGCGGATACAATAGCTCGCCAGTTGTTTATGTCTGTGTATGAGTATTACTTTTTCATGTCGCTGCAGAACAGCAAGGACGAAACTTTTGCTGCACTGGCTGCCAAAACTTTGAAAGAAGTAAAATACCATATAGTACATGCTGCTGATTGGGTAGTGAGGCTGGGCGACGGCACGGCAGAAAGTCATAATAAAATCCAGCAAGCTATAAATGGACTGTGGATGTACACAGGCGAGTTGTTTGACACAGATGAAACAGACATTATGCTATCAGAACAAGGCATTGGGGTAGACAATCAATCGCTGCAAACGCTGTGGGAAACACATATTAGCGAAGTGCTGGAAGAAGCCACGTTAAAAATACCTGAAGCCGAATATATGCAAACCGGGGGGAGGCAAGGTATACATACCGAGCACCTGGGCCGTATGCTGGGCGAAATGCAATATTTACAAAGGGCTTATCCTGACGCAAAATGGTAAGCGCAGCTTATACCCGGGAGGAGATATTACAACTGCTGTCGCAGATAGCAGACCCGGAGATACCTGTGGTAACCATACAGGAAATAGGCATGCTGCAGGATGTGCATATCACAGACGATGGTTGCCAGGTAATCATTACACCTACCTATACAGGATGCCCTGCGATGGGTATTATAGAAGCTGATGTAAAGGCTTTGCTGGATAAACATGGAATTAACTCTACCGTGAAGCTGGTGTACCATCCCGCATGGACGACAGACAACATCACTGATGTAGCAAAAGAAAAGATGAAACAATATGGCATAGCACCACCTGTACATTCGGGTTGTGATGTGGCGGGTGCCGAAGCGCATATAGCCTGTCCGCAATGCGGCAGCAGTAGTACAGAACAAATCAGCAGGTTTGGCTCAACCGCCTGCAAAGCATTATATAAGTGTAACGAATGCAAAGAACCATTTGAATATTTCAAATGTCATTGATGTTTTTCTAAGGTGGATAGTGTTGATTTAAGTCGCTTCAGTTTTACCTGGCTGAAGCGACTTTCCATTTACAGCCATCAGCATAGCCATAATAAGCGCTAATTCGTATGGCACAAAAAAACGCTCTTGCAAGGAGGGGAATAATACTAAACGGATTATCACTGAAGCTGTGATAATCAACATTAACTGCCGAACCTTTTTGTGATTAACTGTCAACAATACTAATCCCAGCGCCACCCATATCCAATAGTATGCATCAGCAAAAAATGCGCGAAATACATTGCGTACGTGGAAATAGTACTGGACATGCGACTCCAGGAACTTAAAATGAGTGAACCATGACCATGAATTGCCTGAAAGCAGGGGTATAATAAGTATAGCCGTAACAGCAATCGTTACAAAAAACAAAATAACAATGGGAAACCTTTTAAGGGGCGGGTTGTACATGAATGTAAATACCACACCGGCAAAAATAAAATTGTCTACGCGGCATAGTACCGCTAATACTAATGATGCCCAAATCCACTTCTTCTCTTTTCCGGTAAACAGGAGGTATAGTGTAAGCAATACCAGGAATGCTGATAGTGTGTCCGGAGAAGATGTATTCTGGAGTTCGATGAACGCAGGTAACATTGCTACCAATATGGTGAGGACAAGTGCCGTAATACGGCGTGTATATACCGACATCCATGCGTACAATATCAGTAATATACCCCATGCTGCAGCTAATGAAGGAATAATAGTGGCGTGTATAAGTGAAAATCCTGCCGAGTATAGTAGCCAAACCAACCAATTATATAATGGCTTGGTACGATAATAAAACAACTGGGCATTGAAAACGTCGGCATTTTCGTAGCAGCTTACCCTGAAGGGTATTCTTTTAGTCAGATTGCCAAATGTTCCATTTGTAATTTCACCTTTTAGCTGCCCTTCATGTACCACATTGTACACCCTGCTGTGTACAGAGTCGCTATTGCTGACACTATGGTTCAGTGCCAGTGCCATATACGGCAATATATCCCAGTTATATATGGGTTTGTGATTAACCGCTATTATACCTGCGGCTATCAATGTGAAAATTATGTGTACCACCCATTTGCTCAATGCAAATAATAATTTGCACTAAAGATATTTAACCTATCCGCTTTTTCCAGCTTATTTATTATTCCGGGCTTGCCTGCGCTGCTCTATCATCTTCTTAAATTCTTCTTTGCTGATAAAACCATCGCTGTCGGCATCAATCTTAGAAAAGTTCTCTTTCAGGCGGGGGCGGTCGGTTTTGTCCACTTCCTCCTTGCTTATTTTTCCGTCCTTGTCCGCATCCAGTTGTTCAAACACTTTATCGGGGTCAATATTCTTACCACGACCTTTTTGTTGAGCGTATGTTGGATCGGCACAGCATATAGCAAATAAAAATATTACCAGTATTGGAATGTATTGTTTCATATATCTAACCTTTGAACCATTATGACTGATAAAAATGGCAAAAGTTTAATAGGAAAAGCCCCACGAATATTGCAAGGTTTTATGAAGTGGTGCGAGAGAAGGTTGAACTGTTACGTAAGTCAAAATCATCTTAGGCAATAAGTCAGTTTGTATATGGCTCAAGTTCAGCTATTGATGCATTATTCTCTTTTACGAGCATTTCTACAAACTCTTTAATATTCCCACTGTCATCGTTACAATATTGTTCTATTTTAACTGCTAATACTATTGCACCTTGCATCCCCATCATTACCCATTTGGGTTTAAAGGCGTGTACCAGTTCTGCTAATATTTCCAGGTCATTTGCAGTTAACGCCGTTTCTATTTTACTGTTAAAACCTGGTATAGACTGTATATACAGCTGTACATACTGCCCAATACGTTGTTTGTCTCCTTCGCAAAAATCCACGAGGTAGGTTAGGTCTGTAATTATGTTACTGTGTGTTGTCTTATCTTGTTTATCTATCTTACTTATTGATGAAGTGCTGCTTTTTTTTCTTCCTGTAACTTCAGCAATAGTTTCGATAAGTAGGCCTGTCTTAAAAGGTTTGATAATAACCGCATTCATGCCTGCCTGCATACACCTGTCTCTATCAGCATATTGTGTACTTGCAGTTAGTGCGATGATGGGTATAAGGCATTCGGGTTCAGCAAATTCGTTGCGTATTTTTAGTGTTGCTTCTATACCACTCATTACAGGCATTTGTACATCCATCAATATTACATCGTACTGATTGTTTCTTAATAGGGTGATAGCTTCGACACCCGTTGTGGCTGTATCTATCGTCACTTTTGCCTTCAGGTGCAATGTGTCCAACAATACCAACCTGTTATACTCGTTATCGTCTGCAACAAGAATATGCAGGCCGTTCAGTATACTTCCATCAATGATGGCAGTAGCTGCTTTTGCGGGATTACTGTCAGCAGTAGCTTTTTTTAACGGGATAGTAAATGTAAATACCGAGCCTTTACCCGGCTGACTTTGCGCGGTTAGTTCGCCACCCATTAATGTCACAAGGTTTTTTGAAATGGATAATCCCAACCCTGTGCCTCCATGTCTGCGTGTGTCAGATGGATTGACCTGTGCAAAATCTTTAAAAAGACTCTGTAGTTTACCATCCGGTATTCCTATCCCGGTATCAGCAACAGTGAAACTGAGCACGATTCTCTCTGACAATGTGCTTTGTTGCTTTATATGAATAGTTATGGTACCTTTCTCAGTAAACTTAATAGCATTACCACATAGGTTGAGCAACACCTGGCTGATGCGGAATGGGTCTCCAACCAATGTCTCAGGTATACTTTCGTCAATAATAAGCGATATAGCGATATTTTTTTCGCTGGCTGCAAAAGAGAGTATATCGCGAACCCGGCCCGCAATGTCACTAACTGAAAAGCGTATAGCTTCTATTTGTAATTTGCCGGCTTCAATCTTAGATAAGTCAAGTATATCATTAACAATGTGTCGCAGCATATCAGCCGACTTACTGATAGCCTGGAGGTAGTTAGTTTGTGAAGGAGTTGGACTTTTCTCCAGCAATAGTTGAGTAAGCCCGCTTACAGCATTGATGGGTGTACGTATTTCATGGCTCATATTAGCAAGGAACTGTTGGCGCAGACGTTCGCTATTTTCCGCATATTCTTTTTGTTCCCGATATTGTGCTGTACGCTGTTCTACCATTTGCTCCAGCTTTCTTGTTCTTTGTCTGAACCTGCTGGTCCGGTAATAGTTGTAGGCATACACTATCATTATAATCGCCACTAAACCGGATATAAAAAACCATCTTTCCTGCCACCACGGTTTGAGGATAGTGATAGTGATAGGGACACTCTCATAATTCCATATACCTTGATGACTGCTTCCTCTGATTTTAAATATATAAACTCCGGGAGCAAGATTGGTAAAATTAGCTTCATTGTTATTGCCGACTTGCACCCAACCGTCGTTCAATCCTTCAAGTTTGTATTCGTATTGTTGGGAAACACGGTCAGAATAGTCCACGACTGAAAAGGTTATTGTAATAAGGTTTTCATCGTGCTTAAATTGATAATATCTTTTTAGCAAAAGAGAAGAATCCGGTTGCAGTGGTTTGTTGAAAAGCCTGAAACCTGTGATGTATATCGGTTTTATTTCTTGTTGCAATTTCAGTTTTCCGGGATAAAATTTAACTAACCCCTCATTTGCCGTGAAATATATTGCCCCATCATGGTTGTCATATATTATTCTGTTTTCCAGCTTGTGTACCGGCAGGTCAGTGTTAACAGGAAATGTAATGATATGCCTGTTGCTATCCATTCTTAACAACGCATCGGGTGTTAGCAACCACAAATGACCATCCGCATCAGATGTTATACCCTTGATGATACTATCCGGTAGGTTCTCAATGTTCCTGTAATGTATAAATTTTTCAGTGTGCCTATCATACAAATCAAGGCCCCTATTGGTAGCTATCCATATCCTGTTCTTACCATCACAATGCAGGCCTGTGACTATATTTGATGATAACGATTGAGCATCATTACTATCATGATGAAATTCTTTAGTAGCCCAATTGGTGTCAATCCTTATCAAGCCGTTGCAGCCTCCCTGTCCGCAAAAAGCACTCCATATAATACCATCCCGGTCAATAATTGCACGCTCCGATTTTGCCAATGGAGCGTCACCTTCAACGGTTTTGTTAGTCGGCCTGAAAGCTACTGATGGTATACCGAAATAGTTGATCCATAAAATACTGTCTGGCCGCTCTATTATCTGCTCAATTGGCAGATAGGCTACGTTTCCATTTTCAGGAAAACGTAGTTGATTAGGGCGTGAATAATACTCAAGCCTTTTAGAACCCGGATTAAATTTCATTAGCTGGTCATTCATTCCCACCCAATAATAACCTCCTACAGAGGCGGATATCGCATAAACCTGGGCATTGACAATGCGGTTATTCAATTTGAAAGTTTTCTGTAATTGATAGGCCTCGTTTGTTTTAGTATTCAATACCGTTAACCCATTGGTGCTGCCGACATATACCATACCATTACTATCCGGACACAGTGCACGTATTGTGCCGGATTCCATCCTTCTTTCAGGTGAAATTTTCAGTATATGGTTTGAGTATAAAATAAAATCCTTGTTTGGCGGATCTATAATATTAATACCACCTCCGTCAGTTGCAATCCATATCCTGTTTTCGCTGTCTTTATATACATACGTAACCAGGTCGTCCGATATACTGTTCAAATCAAAGGGGTCATTTTTATAATTGGTAAACTTCCCGGTTGTGGTATCAAGAACTGACAGTCCACCGCCTTCCGTCCCAAAATACACTTTGCCGCCATACGGGCAAATGGAACGTACATTCATATGAGATAGCGTCGTAAGGTCAGTTTCGATATTTTGGTAGAAGTCAAAATGATTGCCTGCCGAGGTATACTTTATTATACCACAATAGCTGCCAAACCAAATATTGCCTGAACTATCCGGCACTATGCTATGCACCAGCCTTTGCATTGTGTGAATAGTTTGGCGATACGCCGGGTTAAACTTTGTATTTGATATTTTTAGCCCTGAAAATATGTTAGTACTGACATCAAATACGTTGATACGCCCGTCCTCGCGAATGTCCTTATTACCATCGCCCGCCTCAAATGTGCCAACAAGAAATTTGTCAGGCGCTATTTCATATATCGATTTTACCTTGTTGCATACTACCGATGTACTGTCGTCTTTTCTCCATGTATGATGAATGAATTTTCCCGTATGTTCATCAAACAATTCCAGTCCACCGCCATATAGGCATATCCAAAATCTTCCTTTACTGTCTTCATACACCTGGGCAACATAACCCTTGTTAATGCTGGTGGTATCTCTTGTGTTATGCTCATATCGCTTATACTGTTGCGTTACGGGATTGTAAATTGTAAGGCCATTATTTAATGTACCTATCCAGATTCTTCCTTTACTGTCCTCAAACAATGTGCTGATATGGTTGCCACTAATGCTATTGGTATCACTGGCATTGTGGTTGTGCAAAATAAAAGACCTGCCGTCGTACCTGTTCAGCCCGTTGTCTGTACCCAACCACATAAACCCAAACCTGTCTTGTAATATACAGTTGACAACATTACTCGATAAGCCATTTGCCTTTGTAAGATGTCTGAAAATAACAGGGCTGTTACTATGAGTATATTGTGCACTGATATAGTCTGCGTACAGCAAGAGCGAACATAACAGTATTACTGTCCGTTTCATAAACTATTCATTTTACACAATATGATTATCAATGTTTACCAGGTATAATTGGTGCAGTAAGCTACTGTATCAGAGGGGCGATGCTTAAAACTGTGCAACTACCTTTAATAATTCGTCTTTCCTTCTCCTGGAAACATCCAGTGTTGTACCATCTGCCATGCACACCTGGCCACCTTCGCCGCGCAGGTATTTTTTCATCTGTCTCAGGTTGATAATATGCGACTTATGAATACGAAAAAAACCATGTGGCTCCAGCAATTCCTCAAAGCTTCCCAGCGTACGCGATGACATGACCATCTTCCTGTCTGCCAGGAAAATTTTTGTATACTTATCTGAACCTTCGCAGTACATTATATCCTGAAGTTCAATAAATACCAGGCCCTCCATTGTAGGTATCGCCAGGTTTCCCAGTTTCATTTTACCTTCTGTCACTACTTCCATTTGCCACATAGATGCATCATTTCGCTTTGCCCTCTTCTCTATTACCCGGCTTATTGCTTCCTGCAGGGCAGTAGTATCTATTGGTTTCACCAAATAATCTACAGCTGAAAATCTTATAGCCCTTATGGCATAATATTCATGTGCAGTAGTGAATATTATCTCGAAATTGATTGAAGGTAATTTCTTCAACAAGTCAAAACCACTCATCCCCCCGGGCAATTCTATATCCAGAAATACAACGTCGGGACTCAATGACATAATTTTCCCTATTGCATCTTCTGCATTGTTACAAACAGCCAGCACCTCTACATTATTGGTTTTATGACGTATAATATCCTGCAGATGAAAGCAGCAAAATTCGTCATCATCAATAATGATAGCCGTCAATGATTTTGACCTATCCATCATTTAAAGATAAATCATTTCATTTCCGAATTATAGCGCGGGCTGCCTGTAACTTAAAACAGACACTCAGAGTGACCTGATATTGCTTTCGTTCTCAAGAAGTGTTGTT
>CALEZD010000008.1 GCA_937928385.1 uncultured Bacteroidota bacterium | reverse complement strand
CAACGCCTGTCAGGTCATTAATTTTATAATCATTTGCGAAAACATTCAGCCATGTACCCACACCGCAACCTATATCCAGCACGCTGCCGGGTTTAAAAATATCATAAATGATGGGTAATATTTTTTTTGCCGACAGATAGGAGCCGTCTTGCTGACTCTCATAAAAGCCTTTATCGTAAGTGGTTGCCATTGATATTAACTTAATGCAATTATATTATCTTAATGTCAACAAAGATGCATATTTATTCAACAAATTCCCTATCAATTTTACCCGCTTATTTCTATATTTACCATCCTGAATTAACCTGAATATGACCTTTGCAAGATTCGCGTTTACCCTAACTTACCTGTTGCTGGCATTTACAGCTACATCACAAATACCCACGAATGGCCTGGTCGCACATTGGCCGTTTACAGGTAATGCCAACGATGCTCATGGTACCCACCATGGTAATCCCAATAATATAGTACCTGCACAGGGAAAAATGGGCATGAACAATACAGCGTACCAGTTCAACCATGCTAATGCATTTATCGGCGTCCCATATCAAAGCGACATGAATGTTTCAAACATATCTATTTGCGCCATATTCAAAGTTGATGCATTCTATACCGGTGTTTGCCAGGGGAATTATCTTCTGAGCCGGGGGGTACATGGTTCTAGTGGCAGCTATATATTAGGTTTTTTCGATAATGCCTATAACTCATGCCAGGTTGTCGATACTAACGCATTTGTGTTTTTTGGACAAGCCGGTACAACAATACTCCCCCCTCAAACGCAGCAAAATGCCACCCGTGTTCATACACAAAACTGGTATTGTTTCGTTTTTACTTATGATGGTACAACAGCAAGATATTATATTAATGGGAGCCTCATACATAGTTTTACCGGCTTCTCTTCAACTATGGGCAGCTCAACCGACAGCATTTGTATTGGCAAATACCTTTGGGCGGGTACAACTTTCCCTTACAATTTTAATGGAGTAATGGATGATGTTGCCCTTTACAACCGTGCGCTGACACAATCGGAAGTAGATTCCTATTGTACTTATGCTCCGTTAATAGGCAATACTGACACTACTGTTTACATCAGCAAACCACTGAATAAGACTGCTTTTTGTCCGGGCGATACCGTACATGTTAACTATAAAGTTACCCAGCCCTTCAGGGGGAATAATGTATTCACAGCTCAATTATCTAATAGCGCCGGTAGCTTCACCAGCCCGGTTAATATAGGTTCCCTTGCATACAATAGCGATAGTGTTATTATTTGTACTATTCCCGCCAATACTACAGCCGGCACAGGCTACCGTGTTCGGATAGTTGGGTCCGCACCGGGAGATACATCAACAGATAATGGGGTTAACCTTACCGTCCATCCGGTACCCACGCCATCTATCAATCACAATTCGCCCGTATGCGTAGGTGACACTATACTGTTGACCGCTGCTTACACCGGTGCTACATTTTCCTGGACCGGGCCTAGCGGTTTCAGCGCTAATGGAGCAAACGTAAGCCGCCCTAATACTACAACTGCCATGGCAGGTACATATACCGTCGTTACCAACGCCAATGGATGCCGCGACACATCATCGGTACCTGTAACAGTAGATGCAGGGCCAACGCTAAGTATCTCAGCCACCGACAGCATTTGCGCACTCGATACATTATTCCTGGTGGCTAACAGCGCCCCTCCTGCAAGCAGCTATAGCTGGAAAAGCCCTCTATCCTCCGCCAACACACAACAATGGATAATTCCTAATATGCAGGGTGTACAGAGCGGCTGGTATGTTGTTACAGCAACATCAGTTAACGGTTGTTCGTCGAAAGATTCGGTTAAAATTCATGTCACAGACTTTACACTCAACCTGGGAGATTCCTTCTTGTTATGCAACCTGACCAACAAGCTCACACTCAATATACCCGGTGCATCGTACCTCTGGCAGGATAGTAGTACAGCCAATGAGTACCACATCACCCAATCGGGCACTTACTATGTTACCGTCAACCTGAACGGGTGCACCAAATCCGATACCGTTTCCGGGAAAGTTGTAGCCATTGGTTTAAGCCTGGGCAACGATACCAGCCTCTGCCCCGGTGCTGTTCATCTACTATCTGTAGCAGATACTTTTGATTCATATTTATGGAATACAAACAGCACCGGCAACAGCATTAATATCAACAAAACGGGCACCTACTCAGTACTCGTCACCAAAGAGAGGTGTACTGCAGCAGATACCATTAATGTGGTTTACCTGGAACCCTGGTTTGATTTGGGTAACGATACCCTGCTGTGCAACGGAAAGCGTATCGTCCTGAATCCGGAATCTCTGCCCGGAAGTATATACAACTGGAATAATGGAACTATCGGACAGGTAAATGAGATAACCGAACCCGGTGAATACATCATTACAGTGGAGAATGTATGTGGTATATTCAGGGATACAATAAATGTGGACTTCGAAGAGTGTAATTGCCGCCCCTATATCGCTAATGCATTCAGCCCCAACAACGATGGGCATAATGATAAAATCAGCCCCAGGATATTCTGCCAGGTACGCCGCTATAAGTTTATAATAGCCAACCGGCGTGGAAATATTGTATTTAACTCCACCAATCCGCAGGAAAAATGGGATGGGACCTATAAAGGCCAACAGGCCGGAATGGACACCTATTTTTATTATTATGAAATAATAGGGCCTGATGGCAAGGACTATTACGGCAAAGGAGATATTATGCTTTTCAGGTAACAGGTTATTTCGGATCAGGCACATAATATTGTGTTCAAATTATTTCATAAAATAAATTA
>CALEZD010000007.1 GCA_937928385.1 uncultured Bacteroidota bacterium | reverse complement strand
GCAAAACATTCACCAAACAAGGTAATGTTACAATGATCAGGTAATTGAAATTGAAATCTTCCAAATAAAAAAGAAGGGTGCAAATTTGCACCCTTCTTTTTTATGATATAACACAAGTAATAAAGCCATCTATAAACTCTTAGCAATATGCTAAAAATGAGCCAATAAAACCAGCGGTTAATGAAATCGAATGATTTATTAATCAACAACAATTATACAATTATTATGTAAATAAACCCAACTAATAAAAACGCTGGCGTGTCTAATTGATTAGGTACTTTTTTATTAAACACAAACTAGCAGCGATGAAAAACAAGATTTTACCGGCAATTATATTTCTCTTTTCTATTCTTTGCCTTAGCACAGAGAAAGGCTATGCTAACCATGCAGCAGGAGGGGAAATAATTTACATTCACCTGGGCGATTCGACATACCAGTTCATACTCAAATTTTATCGTGACTGTCGTGGGCCTGCAGCACCGGCTGAATTTGATTTATGTGCATTTAACACATGTACGAACCAGTCATTTTTTATTGACCTAAAGCAATGGCAGGGGCCCCTACCGCCTGACAATCGCCAACAAGGTTCACCGGTATCGCCGGGATGCTCAAATGCTAAAACTCAATGCGACAGTCCCGGCTCATTAATTCCGGGTTATGAAGAATGGTGGTATCAAGGTATTGCTACGCTACCTGTGCAATGCAATTACTGGCGGTTTGCAGCAGTAGTAGGCACTACAGCGCTATGTTGTCGCAACTTTTCAACCAACTTGCAGGGCACACCCAACTTTTACATAGAGACAACGTTCAACACTTCTATTCAACATCATTCAAGTATTTTATATAAAGACCCGATAACAAAGATACTCAGGCAGCGCGGCCCATGGGATAATTCATCGCCCTACTATTCTGTCAAACCAATACCTTATGTATGTATCAACCAACCATACACCTACAACAACGGAGCTATAGATACCGACGGAGACTCTCTGTCATCACAAATGATTAATCCATTAGCCACCACAAGTTGTACAGCTAACCCAACACTGGCTCCATTACAAAACCTGACACCGCCTATTAATTTTAATACAAACCCCTTCCCTACGAATAATACATTCTCATTAAATGCAAACACGGGGCAAATGTCTTTTACTCCTAACCAACAAGGTGGGGGCGCATTAACTATCAGGACGAGAGAATTCACACGTGACAATAATAATGCAGTCAGAGAAATCGGTTATATTATGCGGGATGTACAAGTCCAGGTTATTGCATGTAGTACCATCACTCCAGTTATTAACGACATATATATAGAGAGTGCGGGTATAGACGGTATTGTGCAGAATGGTATAGTTATGGGCTGTATGAATTCGACACTAAAATTCTGTTTTAAAGTTGTGACACCGGATACAGCCGGACGTTTAATACTTGAAGATAATTTAATAACAGCTATTCCAAATGCAAAAATCACCTACACAAATTCAGGAACTGATACTGTTATAGGTTGTTTTGAATGGACACCTACAGCCGCTGATATCGGCTCTAAAAGATTTATTATTTTAATTAAAGACTCAACCTGTCGTCCGCCGGGAGTTTTGTTCCAATATGTACATAATATTGAGTTATTTATCTGGGGCGAAACAAAAGCAACACCTGATACAAGTATTTGCACAGGCGAACCTGCATTCCTTGGTGTATCTGGTGGCGGTGATTATGAATGGACTATACTTAGTGGAACTAACCCCAGTCTTAATAACCATTTCATACCCAATCCTGTAGCAACTCCATCAACTACAACCGTTTACCAGGTTACATCAAGAGCTAATTACTATTGTCCCGCGTTAAATAAGGATACCGTGAGCATAGCTGTGATGAACGGGCCGGACATCGTTGGGCAACCTGATATTTTGACATGCCCCAATTTCGAAGTGGGACTGAACCTTGGCATAACAAGAGTTCCGGGTGCAACATATAACATTAAATGGACACCCGCTAATGGATTAAATAGTGATAATATTGAAACCCCCAAAGTAAAAATCAAAACTACACAAACCTATACTGTCGCTGTCGGCTCTGATGTAAATCGCTGTAAAACTCTGGATACTGTGTTAGTGGATGTTTTGAAGGGCGTATCTCTTGAAAATCCCGATACCGGTATTTGCATAGGCCAGAGTGTGGCTGTACGCGGCATAGGTGATACCCGCTACACTTATGTATGGGAGTCTCCAACAGACCAATCAGCTACTTTTACCAATGCAGGCGGAATATTAACATCCATTATACCCAGCGATACCGGGTTACATAAATTTGTATTACATGCTACACATAGTAATTGCCCTGGCATCGACTCTACGGTAAACTTTGGTATAGATGTACAACCAATCCCTTCAGTAGTAATTAATGATGATGAGTCCTTATGCTTCGGAGATACTATGCAACTCACTGCTATAGTAACACCCAATACTTTTAACAGGTATACCTATAGTTGGACACCGGGTGCAGCACTTGATTTCCCTGATCGAAAAACACCTATTTTTTCCGCAGTCAGCGAGGGAATTACAACACTGACTTTCATTGCCCGTACACCTGCCGGTTGTAGCGACACAGACATGCTTACATTAAATGTATATGCAGCCGAATTCCTTAACATGCCTGGCGATACGGCTATTTGTGCAGGCGATACGATCGTACTGAGCATGACCACTGCATCCGGAACAAGATTCTACTGGCTGCCAGACTTTAACATAAGCAGTGTAAGCAGTATTCAGCCAAGAGTTTGGCCTGTAACTGATCAAGCCTACTCTGTATATGCAACTGATACATTCGGCTGCCAGGATACAGGCATTGTAGCTGTAACAGTTCGTCCGAGGGCAATTATTGAATTAGCAGATACCGCGCTGATATATCCAGGCGAGAGTTATCGTATGGATCCTGGTGGTAATTGTTTATATTATACCTGGTTCCCCCCTCTTGGCTTGAGCAATGCAGACGTTAGTAATCCTTCAGTTAGCCCGAAAGTAAATACAAGGTATATTGTCCACGGCAGAACAGAAACAGGATGTACTGCTATTGACTCAATAGACATATTAGTAAACAACCAGGTATTACTTACATTGCCAAACGCATTTACACCCGGCAACCGTAAGAATAATACCTTAAAAATAATACGCAGAGGTACTGCAGAACTAAAACGATTTGCAGTGTACAATCGCTGGGGAACGAAAGTCTTCGAAACTTCTGATATAAATCAGGGATGGGATGGTACCTACAAAGGTGAAATGCAACCCACCGGCGTATTTATATACTCTATTGAAGCAATTACCCAAAATGGTGAAACATTTAACAAGCAAGGTAATGTGACGCTTATTCATTAATATATTCTGGCATGTAAGTTCATTTTCAAGCCCCCATTTATTGGGGGCTTGTTTATACCACACATTTACAATACCAGGATATATATTTTATGAAAACATTGCATATTAACTTGATTTTATTTAAATTGTTAATCGTAAATTCGCACACCTTTGTGCAAACGCACCCATATATTATATCATTCATATAACAATCGAGCATGATGTGACGTTTACTTAGGCCGTAAAAAATAATATATGACAGCAGGGATTGCTCCTACTACAAAATCAAATCAGAACCTTAAAAAAGCGCTGCAGGAACATTTTGGTTTCGAAACTTTCAAAGGCGACCAGGAAAAGATAATTCAAAGCATTCTGTCAGGCAAAGACACTTTTGTGATCATGCCTACCGGCGGAGGTAAATCCTTATGCTACCAACTACCCGCCTTGATGAGCGAGGGCGTTGCTATAGTGGTATCGCCACTGATAGCCCTTATGAAAAACCAGGTTGACCTGATTCGTGGTTACAGCAGCAAAGACAATATTGCGCATTTCCTCAATTCCACATTGAGCAAAACACAGCAGAAAAAGGTAAAAACAGACTTGCTGGATGGCACTACAAAACTCTTATACGTAGCACCAGAAACACTGACAAAAGAAGAAAATATCGCGTTTTTTTCTGATATGCAAATATCTTTCATCGCGGTAGATGAAGCACACTGTATTTCAGAATGGGGGCATGATTTCAGGCCAGAGTATCGCAAGCTCCGCGATATGATAGACCAGATTAATAAGCAACTGCCTATTATAGCACTGACAGCTACCGCTACACCAAAAGTGCAGGATGACATTGTAAAGAACCTGGGTTTGAAAGACCCCAACATCTTCATTTCATCGTTCAACAGGCCAAACCTCTATTATGAAATACAATCGAAAGGCAGCAAAAGCCAGAACCTGAAAAACATTGTAAAGTTCATCAATCAAAACAAAGGCAAAAGCGGAATAATATACACCCTGAACAGGAAAACAACAGAGGAGTTAGCTGACACACTCAGGGCTAATAATATATCAGCGGTTGCATACCATGCCGGCCTGGAATCAAACATACGCGCTAAAAGGCAGGATGATTTCCTGATGGAAGAGGTTGATGTTATTGTAGCTACTATCGCATTTGGCATGGGTATTGACAAGCCCGATGTTCGTTTCGTAATACACTATAACATTCCAAAATCGCTGGAAAATTACTACCAGGAAACAGGTCGTGCCGGACGCGATGGACTGGAGGGCAAATGCATATTGTATTATTCGCACAAAGATGTTCAGAAGTTGGAGCACCTGATGCGCGACAAACCTCTGAGTGAGAGAGAAATGGGTTCACAACTCATTGCAGAAACTGTAGCGTATGCAGAAAGTGGGGTTTGCCGCAGAAAACTGCTGTTACATTACTTTGGCGAAGAACTGAAACAAGACAACTGCGGGCAATGTGATAACTGCCTGAACCCTAAAGAAAAACTGGAAGTAAAAGACAGTTCAAAAATTGTACTGGATGCCATCGACCAGTTGGATGAACGCTTCAACATAGACTACACAGTAAATGTAATACTGGGCAAAACAACACCACAAATAAAAACTTTCAGGCACGATAAACTAAAAGCTTTTGGCACCGGCCTGATTATGGAAATGGAAGACAACTTCTGGTTTTCATTAATCAGGCAGATGATGCTGGAGGGCCTTATAAGGAAAGACATTGAAGAGTATGGTTTGCTGAAAATAACCCCCAAAGGACGTAAATTCCTGAAAAAGCCATTCTCAATAATGGTAGCGCTGAATAACAAATTTGAGGACAGCGATGGTGAGGATGAAGATGCTCAGTCAACAGGAGGAAACGGTGCCACCATAGACCCCATTTTGTACGAAATGTTGAAAGACCTGCGCAAGCAGGTAGCCAAAGAAAAGAGTGTTCCACCTTTTGTAGTATTCCTGGAAAACTCGCTCATTGACATGGCTACCAACTACCCTACTACATTGGAAGAATTGGAAAAAATACAGGGTGTAAGCAAAGGTAAAGCCATAAAATATGGCAAAAAGTTTGTAACGCTGATTGAAAAATACGTCGAAGAAAACGATGTAGTGAAGCCTGATGATTTTGTAATGAAAAGCGTTGTGAACAAAAGTGGCATGAAGGTCTTTATCATCTTGAATATCGACAAAAAAATACCACTTGAGACAATTGCTAAAAACAAAGGTGTTACTCTCCAGGAATTACTTACTGAAATGGATACAATTGTGAGTAGTGGTACTAAACTGAATATTGACTACTGTATAGACGAGGAATTGGATGAAGATGAGCAAGAGGATATTTTTGAATACTTTCGTAGTAGCACAGATGACAACCTTGAGGAAGCCTATGAAGAATTTAAGGATAGCAATATAACAATCGAACAGTTGCAATTGATGCGTATCAAATTCATGAGCGAATACGCTAACTAAAGAGCAAAATATGCGCTATAAAAGCCTGTAACTTATGTTACAGGCTTTTTATTTATACAATTGTACCTTCACATAAATAAATATCAGTATGAGGAATATGGCAAGATGATGACAAATATCATTATTAGTCACTGATGGCTATCATAACAAAACATACAGCACTATATTAATATTACTCAACATAACTATACAACAATGAGCCCGGTAAAAACAATACAAATGCTTTTGGCAATTATAGTAGTTATTGCTGCAGTTTCATCCTGTAAAAAGGAACCTGTTAACAACAATAACAACGATGGGAATAACGACACAGTTGTTATGACACCTTATGAATTTATATTGCCTACTCACTTTCCTGCAATAAGCATTCCGGAAGACAACAAGTTATACGCAGAACGAATTCAATTGGGTAAGCAATTGTTTTTTGACACCCGCCTTTCCAACGATGGGAAAAGCTGCGAAAGCTGCCATAAACAGGAGTACGGGTTTTCTATACCTGAACCGCAACACGGTTTCGATAAAGGACATACATCATTACCCCTCATCAACCTGGCTTGGAATAAAAACTTTATGTGGAACGGAAGACTTGTTGGCACCCTGGAAGATGTAATGATGACTGAATTGACTGTACGATTCGGTACAGATATTGCAAAAATTAACACTATAACAGAGTATCGAACCATGTTCAAAAATTTTTATGGCGTAAATGAAATAACACACCAGGACATGGCTAAAGCCCTTGCCCAGTATATGCGGGTATTGGTATCGCGTGATACAAAATATGACAGGTATGTTAAAGGTCAAATTATGCTTTCGCCTATGGAAGAAGAAGGCAGACGGATATTTTTCACTGAAAAGGGTGACTGCTTTCACTGCCATACAAACCTGCTGGCAACAGACAACCTGATGCATAATAACGGCCTGGACAGTGTATATGCAAAAGACATCGACCTGGGGTACTTCAATGTAACTGGCAACCCTAATGATAAAGGCAAATTCAGAACTCCTAACCTGCGTAACGTTGCATTACGTACACACTATATGCACGACGGCCGATTTACCACCCTTGAGCAGGTAGTAGACTTCTATAACACAGGCGTTAACAAAGTACCCTCGGTTGACCCGCTTATGACCAAAGACAATCGCGATGATGTGTTCGGGCTGGGGTTGAATGAGGTAGAAAAGAGACAACTGGTAGCATTCCTCAAAACACTTACGGATTCCACAATGATTACGGACAACGCATTTGCAGCGCCATAAATAGTAAGTAATACTCTTTTAAGAAAGGGGCTGCGATTGCGCAGCCCCTTTCTTATTATTTATCAGCAATTTGTAAATAAATCTGTAACTTTTACCTGTATTGCTACGATAAACGATAATAACATGAACGGTAAAACTGTATTTATTTCAGGGGCTAGCAGAGGTATTGGGCGGGCAATTGCTCTGAAATTGGCTGGGATGGGTGCCAATGTGGCGATTATCGCTAAATCCGTAACGGAAGACCCCAGGCTGGGTGGCACTATTCACTCTGTAGCCGAAGAGGTAAACAAGGCAGGTGGACGGGCGCTGGCTATACCATGCGATATACGGGACGAAGACCAGATTCTTAATGCTATCAGGGAAACAATATCCTTTTTCGGTGGTATAGATGCGGTAATAAATAATGCTTCCGCTATTGCCTTATCATCTACTGAACAAACCGAAACGAAGAAATTTGACCTGATGCACGATATTAATATAAGGGGAACATTCCTGGTTACAAAGCACTGCATACCCTTCCTTAAACAATCAGACAATGCACATATTATTACGCTTTCTCCGCCCATAAACATTAGTCCAAAATGGTTGGCTATGTCACTACCCTATGCCATCAGTAAGTTCAGCATGAGTATGATGGCTGTTGGATGGGCAAAAGAATTAAGTCAATACAAAATAGCATCCAATGCTTTATGGCCGGCTACCACCATAGGTACAGCGGCAGTAAAAAACCTGCTGGGTGGCGAAAAACTGGTGCAACGCAGCCGTAAACCTGAAATTATTGCAGACGCAGTCAGCTATATGTTGCAGCAACCCTCAGGCAGCTATACCGGTGCCACGCTGATAGATGAAGATGTATTGCGGCAGGCAGGAATAACAGATTTTGAACCTTATGCTATAGTGGCGGGGGCGCCTCTCCAAAAAGACTTATTTATTGATTAATCATCAAAATTCACTGATACTTGGAAACTGTATTATCTATTAATTCTGTATCAAAATCTTACGGACCGATACAGGCACTTAAAAACGTAACATTTGATGTACCTCCCGGAAGCGTCTTCGGCATTTTGGGACCTAACGGCAGCGGAAAAACTACACTACTGGGTATCATTCTGGATGTACTGAAAGCTGACGAAGGTAGCTATCAATGGCTGGGAGGTATGCCACACGATGCTGCAAGGCGAAGTATAGGCTCTCTGCTGGAAACACCTAACTTTTACCATTATATGTCAGCCTGGGACAATTTGCAGGTGGCTGCCGCTATTAAGCAGCGAGGTAAAGACGACCGTGAGGTTGTACTCGAAAAAACAGGCCTCTGGCAGCGAAAGGATAGTAAATTCAAAACCTATTCCTTGGGCATGAAGCAGCGATTAGCCATTGCCTCTACCCTGCTGGGCAATCCTGATGTGCTGGTATTTGATGAGCCTACCAATGGCTTGGACCCGGCAGGTATTGCCGAAATACGGGACCTGATAATGCAACTGAACAGGGAAGGTAAAACCATCATCATGGCCAGCCACTTGTTGGATGAAGTGGAAAAAGTATGCACCCATGTAGCTATACTCAAAAGAGGTGATTTACTGTTAAGCGGGAAAGTGGATGAAGTACTGGTAAGTGAAGACCAGGTAGAGATAAGCGCCCCGGATATCGCAAAATTGCTGGCTACCATATCTGTAATGCCCGGCGTACACAGCGTGAAACAGCAAAATGGTTCATTGCAACTGAATTGCGATACACATATTTCCACCACGCAAATAAATGAATATTGTATCCAAAACGGGATAACACTTTCACACCTTGTGTTGAAGAAGAAAAGCCTGGAAACTAAATTTATAGAACTCACCAACAAATAACGACTCATGAACAACTTACTCAATATAGAATGGCTGAAGGTGAGGAAGTACCCTACCTTCTGGATTATGGCCGGTATGTTTGCAGTCCTGCTTCCTTTATGGAATTACAGCATCAACAATGGTTTCATGAAGATGGGAGGCAACGGAAAAAACGGCATCAATATTCTCGACCAAGCTTACGCTTTTGACAATGTGTGGCAGAACCTGGGCTGGTGGTCCAGCATATTTGTCGTGTTCATTTCAGTACTGGTCATTATCATCACTACCAACGAGTATACTTTTAAAACCAACAGACAAAATGTAATTGACGGATGGACAAGGCTACAGGTTTTGCACGCCAAATGGCTGATGGTACTTACCCTGGCAATAGGTACTACAATTTATGTATTCATTACGGGTATAGCATTCGGAGCTGCAAACGACAGTATGGCAAATTTCCCCGGAAATATCAGCGGACTGTTTTACATCTTCATACTGTCACTCAACTACTACGGCTTTGCACTGCTGATTGCTTACCTGTTTAAAAGAAGCGGCATTGCCATAGGCATTTTCTTCCTGTATAATATGATAATCGAAAGCCTGGTACGTGGCTTTGTCAACTGGAGATTTGATTTTCCGGCGGGTAACCTCATGCCTTTACAAACCAGTGACGAGCTATTGCCATTCCCCCTGATTGACATAGCCAAGACCCTGGTACAAACAGAAGAGCAAATCACGGATACTGCTTATGTAATAGTATCATTGGCATGGGTAGCTGTATATTATATTGTCAGCAGGTTTCGATTACTGAAATCGGATTGGTAAATTTGTACCATGACGATTGACAGGCCTGTATTATTGGTAACTAATGACGACGGAATAACCGCCCCGGGTATCAGGGCGCTGATAGATGCAGTAAAAGACCTGGGCAAAGTGGTGGTTGTAGCACCCAACAGCCCTCAATCGGGCATGGGTCATGCGGTAACAATTGGCGAACCTCTGCGGCTGTACAAGGTACAGATGTTTGAAGGGATAGAAGCCTGGGAAAGTAGTGGCACACCTGTAGACTGTGTGAAGCTGGCGCGCGATATCATCCTGAATTACAAACCCACCCTTTGCCTGAGCGGTATCAACCACGGGGCCAACCACTCCATCAACGTAATATACTCCGGTACTATGAGCGCTGCTATGGAAGCCGCTATTGAGGGTGTGCCTTCTGTAGGATTTTCATTATTAGATTACCGTTATGATGCGGACTTTACGATTGCTAAAGAAGTAGTCAGGGCCATTACAAAAAAAATGCTGGCTCAGAAATTACCCGAACATACTCTACTGAATGTCAATATACCAATAGCTAATAAAGAAACATTCAAAGGCATAAAAATATGCAGGCAAGCCTATGCCAAATGGCAGGAAGAATTTGACAAACGAATAGACCCCCGCGGGAAAGATTATTACTGGATGACAGGGAAATTCCTGAATATGGATAAAGGTACAGGAACGGATGTGGAAGCCCTGGCAGAAAAATACGCGTCAGTTGTACCTGTAAAATTCGATCTGACCGACTATCAAATGAAGCAGAACCTGGAGAACGATTGGCAGGATATCTTGTAAAATCTGGCATTTCCTTTTCGCACTTGTTCATATCTCAGTTTGCGAAAAAAGTGCTAACTTGATATTGTGAACTACTATAATCATCAAAGAAACATATTACAAACAGGGCATACCGCTACTGTATCAGTTATCACTTGCACATACAACAGGGCTCCGTACTTAGACAGGTGCATCAATAGTGTACTGCAGCAATCTATCAGAAATTGGGAATTAATAATCGTTGATGATGGAAGTAGTGACAATACATTTGAAGTAGTAGATAAATACCTCACCCGATACGGGAATATCAGGTATATAAAACAAACTAATGCAGGGCAAGGCTTAGCAAGAAATGCAGGCATAGCTATTGCTACAGGAGAATACATAACATTCCTGGACAGTGATGATGCTTATGCACCTGAGCATTTGCAAACCCGCATAGACTTCATGAAGTCAAACCCTGAGATAGATCTGATACACGGTGGCATCCTTTTTAATGATGACATAGACGTTGCAGACTATTATGTAAAGGGTAACCTTATTAACCTGAAAGAGTGTATAATTTCAGGTGGCTTGTTTGGGAAAAGCCATTTATTTTATAAACTGGGCGGTTTTAAAAATCAACGCTACGGAGAAGACACAGACTTGTGGGAACGAGCCAAGGCTAAATACAAGACCTTTAAAATAACAGAACCTGAAACTTATATATATACCCGTGCCGGGCTAAGCGCGAGCAGGGAAAATACAGATAGTATATAGTGTAAATACCTTGCAAAAAAGATTGTCAAGTTTCTTTTGCACTGGTGCTTTTAATCACCCTTTTGGGCCTTCATTAAGTCATCAGCTACTCTAATTGGCAGATGCTAACTACACTGTAGGGCAACCATTCTCTATTCAAATTCGCCATCGCCTACATGCCGCTGGTATTTGTGTCAATATTATCTAATGTTTGCATAGTTAAAAAAACGATTATATGCGACAGCATCCTGTTGTCGCTATTTGGAAATGTGGGCGCACAAAATATTTTGAAGCTGGAAGAAATAGTACATCAGCACGAACAGAAACAGCAACCAGCTAATAATACTGTCAGTAAAATCTAAAAGAAATTCCGAAAGGGTAAATTGATAATAGTGCGGGTCGGTATATATTTAGCAGACTCTTAGTACTTGAAGCAATTAAGACTTGAAAACGAGCAACTTGCAAACACTAGAAGTTTACAGTTAACCAAAAGCCACTGGAATTCAGTGGCTTTTGGTGTTTTACTAAAATGCTACAGAACAACACTTGGAAAAATATGACAACGACATTATTGAAATGTGCTATGATATAACCTCATAAACACTAGCAGGAATGTCTATTTCTCACCGGCAATTATTAACGCACCAGATGCTATAGAGACTCTACCCTCCGGATATCTGTCATTGACCGATTGATAAACTTCATTCTTTATCTTTTCTTTCAATGCATCACCTGCGTTGCTTAGTGCTGCAACAACAGGTGCAACTACATCCGTCATAAAACCCCAATAAACATCAGTTGTTTTACAATTCATATTCCCGATTACTTCTTTTTGAGAAACATTCTTTAAACCTAACCGGGAAAACAAATCAGCAATCATACCATCTTGAGCACAACGAAATATTCCCGGTGCATCAGCAGGTAGAGCAGGGAGTTCCATATTTCTATTGATAGCCCCCATTGTAGCAGTAATCCAAAAGTTTTTATCAGGTGCTCCCCAAACGGCAGTTGCTAAACGTCCGCATGGTTTTAGTACGCGAATCATTTCTTTCGCAGCCAATACCATGTCAGGAAAAAACATGAATCCAAGGCGACAACTTATAGCATCGAAACTATTGTCCTCAAAAGGAAGTTCGCATACATCTCCTGCAAAGAATTCAACATTTGTAATGCCCTTGCCTGTAGCCTTTTCATGTGCTACTACCAGCATGTCATCTGCAAGGTCATTAATAATAACCTTGCCGCTTTTCACCATTCCGGCAATAGTTAACCCCGGCTCACCAGTGCCAGCTGCTATATCAAGTACCACATCTGTATCGCTCAACTGCAACTGGCTGATTATTTCATCACCTAAAGGCTTTAAAAAGTCCATGGTCAAATCATCCCATTTTTTCCAACCAGGGGAAAATTTATTCCATGTTGCTTTTTGTTGCTCGCGTATATCCAGAAGTTGTTGTTCCATTTCTTTAGCTTTTAGATGGTTATTCAGCAGTTGTAGGCTCTATAATTGTAGCTACCTTGGTAATTAGATTGGCGGGAAATCCACCTTTTACAGCATGCTCACGAACCATATCCTCATTAGGTGCGTTATAAACACAGTATATCTTGTCACCGGCAACATAACTATGTATCCACTGAATTTGTGGTCCCATTCCTGATAACACTCCGCATGAAACCTGCGAAATTTCTTTCAAATGTTCTGATGTAAAATTTCCGGCACCCGGAATTTCTCTTTCAATAAGATACTTAGGCATAAAATAGTATTTAGTTTTAAATGCCTACTCTATTCGGTTTTCGGCATCCCCGTGTCATCTGGCTATTTGCTTTGACAACACAAAGATGCAACGCCATGCAGGATGCAGACGGTAACATTGTTACTTTACTCTGTAACAAAAGTTACATATCCTTCAGCAGTTTAATTTGGTTGCGAAAAAGAAGCAACTTTTTATCGTTCTCAAACTTTTTCAACAGACGGGAAATAACAACACGATTGGTACCCATGTCATCAGCTATTTGCTGATGAGACAAGTTTATTAGCGAGGAGCCTGTAATTCTTGATTTTTCTTTCAGGTAACCGATAAGCCTTTCATCCATCTTCTTGAATGTGACCTCATCAACATTTTTTATGACATCTATAAATTCATCTACTATAGTTGCCATAACAAATTTTCTCCACGAAGGGTATTTGGGCATCCATTCTTCCATCACATTCACCGGTACACATAGCATTGACAAATCTTCTTCTGCGACACCCTCTACCTGGCTCGGCTTTGACATCATGCCGCATGAAAATGTCATTGCACAACCTTGGCCACTTTTTACATAATATAACAATAGTTCCTGCCCTTCTTCATTGATACGGCTTACCTTAAGTGTACCACTAAGCATCAACGGGACTACCTTAATTGATTGTCCGGCCTTTATCAAATCCTGCCCGGCTGTAGCTGTAAACAACATTGATTTCTCCTCGATCTCATCGAGCAGTGAGGATTCAAACATTGATGAATAAACACCTTTTAAACTAACAGTCTCATTTGCCATATTTCTAACTAATATTTAGACATGTCTTGTATAATTATGTAATGATATATCAAATTCAAATAGCAATAAAATATAAAAATTAATATTTACAAAAGGGTGATTCGATATGCAATGCAGATAAATGGCAAAAGCCGCTCCCATAGCGGCTTCTATATTCTGTGATCTGGATTGGATTTAAAAACACGTCCTAATTCCTTGATAATGAATTATTTACAATTTTACTCGATTTTTTACTCGATTAATTTCCAAAGAACTGTCAAAAAGTACCCTACTTCTACACGGGTTTATAATGATGCAGTTAACCATCTATTTCATTCGGAGAACTATGACCTTTTGCCCAGCAATCAATATTGTAAAAAGTACTCTCTGATATATTGCCCAGGGCTTCCTTGGTGGCAAATGCCTGGTGCGGTGTAATTATTACATTGTGCCTGTTCATCAGGTTTATCAACACTTCATCATTTATTTTTTCTTTGGAATGATCGTAAAAGAATACACCCTTCTCCTTTTCGTAAACATCCAGGCCCAGGTAAGCGATCTTGCCACTGTTCAGGGCATCTATTGCATGGTCTGTATTTACTACTGCTCCACGGGCTGTGTTAATAAGCATCGCCCCCGGCTTCATGATATCAAACAATTCTTTATCGAACAGGTATTTTGTGGCTGCATTAAGCGGTACATGCAACGTTATAATATCTGATGTGCGACACAACTCTTCTATTGAAACGTATTTGAGGTTATATTTCTCCACTAGGTTTTCATTCTCTTGTATGTCGCACCCTAACAATTTGCAGCCAAACCCATGTAGGATTTTAGCTACGATACCTCCCGTTCTGCCCGTGCCGACGATACCTATTGTTTTTTGGTGCAGGTCAAAACCTATAAGCCCACCAACGGAAAAATTGTGTGCCTGCACCTGCGCGTGCGCAAGTACTGTTTTCCTGTTGAGTGATAAGATGAGGGAAACCGCATGCTCAGCAATGGCATAAGGAGAATATTCAGGTACATTAGCAACGCTTATTCCAAGGCCGTGAATTTTAGCAAGGTCTACATTGTCATAGCCTACCGCCCTTATTGCTATATGCCTCACACCAGCTGCATGTAGCTGTTCTATCACCGCTGTCGATCCGTCATCTCCGGCAAATATTACTATAGCATCATGGTTCTTCGCCAGTTCAACCGTACTGATACTTAGGGCTTCCTGCACGAAAGTCAACTCATGGTTCCCTTTATTTGCGTTTAAAAAATATGGGCGTTCATAGTCCATAGTACTGTAGAATATTACTTTCATAATGTAGATTAATACCTGTTAATTAAAGTTTGTGTACAGCAATAAGACGTTCAACAAAAGAAAAATTAGGCCGTCACGCGGAACTTATATTTGTATATGCACTTCCACCTCATGATCCCCGGCCTCGTGGGTAAGCGCTATCATATTGCCTGGTCCCTTTTTATTTCCGATTTTCCAATGTGAATCGGTACCCGCCACCTGGAAGATCTTTATATGGTAAGTAGCATTTTTATAACGATACGTCACAGTAACAAAAGGCCAATCCAGTGGGAAGCAGGGCGAGAACACGAGTTGGTCTCCTATACGTTCTAAACCCAACAGCGAACTGATTATAAACTGGTACATCCAGCCCGAAGATCCTGTATACCAGGTCCATCCGCCCCGGCCTCTGTGAGACTCATTGGCGTAGACATCTGCTGCCATTACATAAGGCTCTGTCTTATAAATTGCAACTTGCTGCGCATCAACGGTGTGGCTTATAGGGTGTATCATGCTAAATAATTCCCAGGTCTTGTCCCGCCGGCCCATTTTAGCAAATGCCATTAATGCCCAGATGGCAGCGTGGGAATATTGCCCGCCGTTTTCCCGCACTCCCGGCACGTATCCCCTTATATAACCGGGGTTAAGTTCAGAATTATCAAAGGGTGGGTCAAGGAGCTGAATCAGGCCCGGGTCTTTTTTCACAAGGTATTTGTCCAGGGCCGCCATTGCCATCTCCATGCGTTCTTTGCCTGCTACTCCGGATAGTACAGACCAACTTTGTACTATCGCATCGATCTTACATTCTTCGTTTTCTTTAGAGCCAAGCGGCGTGCCGTCATCAAAATAGGCCCTCCGGTACCACTCACCATCCCAGCCGTTCAATTCAAGATGCTCTTTTAAAGTATCTGCCTCTTTTTTGCTGGTTGCAGCAAAGTCTGCATCACCATAGTCACGCGCGACTTTCGCAAAGCTTATCAGGATGTTATACAAAAAGAAGCCCAGCCAGATGCTTTCCCCTGCACCTTTGTTCCCGACACGGTCCATTCCATCATTCCAGTCTCCGGATCCTATTAACGGCAATCCGTGGCTGCCGAATTGCAAACTACGTCTCAGGGCACATACACAGTGTTCATATAAGCTGCCTGATAAGTTGCTGTTGACAGGTAGGTCATAGTGAGAGTCCTCCTCCGGGCGCAGTGTATTAGCCTCCAGAAATTGCACAGGCTCGTTTAAAATGTCTTTATCGCCCGTAACTGTGATATACCTGCAAACCGCAAATGGTAACCATAGTAAATCATCAGAGCAACGGGTACGCACGCCCCTTCCCTCAGGTGGATGCCACCAATGCTGTACGTCTCCTTCGGCAAACTGCCGGGAAGCACACAGTAGTATCTGCGCGCGCGCAATTGCCGGCCGGGTATGTAGTAAGGCCAATACATCCTGCAGTTGATCCCTGAATCCGAAAGCGCCCCCGGATTGATAAAAACCGCTGCGTGCATATATGCGGCAAGCCAGGGTCTGGTAGGTGAGCCAGCCATTAGCCAGGATGTTCAATGCGGGATCAGGCGTAGTTACTTGTACTGCTCCCAGCATATCTTCCCAATACGCTTTTACCTCTTGTAGCGAAGAGCAGACGATATCATTGTCTGCAAATTTCTGTATCAATGTTTTTGCATCACCAATGTTTTGCCCGCTCCCAACCTGGAAAACAATTTCTTTCTCCGAGCCGTTGAGCAAGTCAAATTTCACTTGTAAAGCCGCACAGGAGTCAATTCCAGCTCCGCACCTGCCGGAGAGTTTTTTTCTATATAGCGCTTTAGGATTGGCGAGATTGCTGTTCCTGCCGATGAATTCCGATCGGTCTGCCGTAAAGCTCAACAGGTTGGATTCATTTACCTTGAAAAATGTTACCCGCTCTCCAAATTGAGCACCGTATCTGTTACGCATCAGCAGTGCACCGGTATTGTGGTCGTACTCTGATGTGATATGCATGTTTGTCTTTGAACGTACATCTCCCAATATCATTTCGAGGAAACCGGTCGCGGAAAATTTACGTTCGCGGCCTGACTCATTTTTTACTTTTATGACTATAAATTTAACCGGCGACATTGCATCTACGTGTATGCGCATTTCGGTAGTTACGCCTTGTTCCGTATGTTCAAAAGAGGTATAGCCAAAACCGTGCGTAGTGATGTAAGATGAATCTCCTGCTTTAGGAAAAGGGGATGGTGACCAGAAATGGCCTGTTTCCTCATCACGCAAATAAAACGCTTCACCTCCTGTATCGCTTACAGGGTCATTACTCCATGGCGTAATACGGTATTCATGTGCATTGACAGCCCATGTATATGCCGACCCGTTTTCAGAGACTACAGTACCAAAATCCGGATTAGCAATAACATTCACCCACGGTGCAGGAGTAGTGCACCCTTTATCGGTTATGATTTTATATTCTTTGCCGTCTTTTGTAAACCCTCCTATGCTGTTAAAGAACACCAGGTCTTTGGGTAAACTGATGCTCTGCCCTGCGTCTTCAGTTGTCATTGGCTTTACTTCCAGTAACGGAGGCAATACCGGTTCGGCAAGATATTTGTTTACCTGTTCTGCCAGGGTTCCTTTGTTATCATGAATAACTACGCGGGCAACGCTTTCGAACAATAGCCTGTCCTCTGCGGATATCTGGTCGGCTGATTTTATAAAAATTTTCCCGGGCCTGTTATATATGTTTGCACCTACAATTTCCGTAGTTATTAAACCCGATAACTGTTCCTGTAACAATTGCCGGTACGAACCGTGATCTTCGTTCCATATCATCAGGTCTACGGGCAATCCTTTTAAGCGCCAGTAGGCATGTGCCTGCACCAGTTGCCTGGCTATTTCCAGGCTATCGGTATCGTGTATATGTAGCAGTACTATTGGTAGATCGCCCGAAACAGAATGGCTCCAAAGCCCTGATTGTCCCCTGAAATTATTCTGAATAGAAGCAGGTTCGGCACGCAGATAAGGATTAGCATAAATGACAGCGGAGGCTAAACGGTCATACAACAATGCGTCTGTCTCCGTTGCATTGATTTGCCTCAACAGCACCTGGCTATGCGTCCAGGAAAGTTCGAATGCACGCCTTTTCAGGTGTGTGTCACTATATTTATGCATCAGGCTCTTGCAATCCTCCTTTGTCTCGCCGATGCCGTATATCATGTCCACTGTAACCGTCTGTAGTGGTTTTATGGTAATGCGGCAGCGAATTGAAACGATAGGGTCCAGGACGGCCCCCTGTTTGCCGGACAATACAGTGTTTTCCATAGCCTGCGGATGAACAAGTGTCCTGCCGCGCCCGATAAACTGCAAGCGGTCCGTTTCGTAAGATATTTCATCTACTGCGGCACCGTGAACATTCATAAGGTGAAACATCCATGGTGGCACTTCGCCTTCCGAACGCGGCCGCCTTGTGCAATATATAGCCTGGTGTTCAGTTAATATTTCTGTTTCCACAAAAAGATTGCTGAAGGCCGGGTGTGATTCATCAGATGCCTGGCTGGCAATTACCACCTCCGCATAACTTGTTATCTCTATAACTCTTTCTGACTGGGTCCTATTCGTCAGGCGCATCCTTCTCATTTCGGTATCATCTTCCGGAGATATGACTATTTCCGTTTTGGTATCTATCCCATAGTCATGCCGGCGGAATTCAATATGCCCCTGTGAAAATACAGCTTCGTACCCTTTAGACTGTTTGAGGGTAGGTTGGTAGGTGTTTGACCAGAAATTACCACTCACCACATCTTTTATATAACAGAATATCCCCTTGTCATCCTTCGTTGCATCTTCCCGCCAGCGGGTGACTGCAATATCCTTCCACCTGCTGTACCCGCCACCTGCATTTGTTACCATTACCTGGTAAGTGCCATTTCCCAGGAGTTGGATTTCGGGGGTTAGTGTATTAGCATTGTTGACACTGCGCAGTTGCTCACCTGCTGTGGCAACATGCGTATCAATGATGTCGGCTGTATGAGCATAAAATATAGTGGCTCTCGGTATTCTTTCCTGTAGCAAAAGCAACGTTGCCTGGAAACGGAGTTCTGACATAAACCGTTGCTGCATGGGCTTGTCGAGTAACAAGTATGCCAACGATAATAAACTCATACCGTGGTGGTGCACCATGTACGATTTTACAATGCTATAATTTTTGTCGCGGGGCAAACGGCCCGGGGTATAGTCTATCGCCTCAAAAAAACCATATTCGCCTTCAAACTGCTCCTTTGACATTAATTGCAGATTGGCGCATGCTTTGGACGGCGCAATCATCAGTGCCATCATAGACGCATACGGTGCAATAACAAGGTCTTCTTCCAGTCCGCGTTTAAGGCCCAGTCCGGGTACGCCAAATGCACGGTATTGGTAGTTAAGATTCGCATCGAACATATTATACGCTGATTCAGATATTCCCCACGGCACACCGCGCTGTGTGGCGTATTCAATCTGCCTTTTTACTGTGGCTTTATTGGTTTGATACAACAATGTATTTTCGTAGGCAGGCATTACCAGTTGCGGCATGAGATACTCAAACATAGAGCCACTCCACGAGAGCAATATCGGATCACCGCCGGAGTTTGTGAGCAGGCGCCCGAGAGCAAACCAACTGTCCTGCGGCAATTTGCCTTGTGCTATCCCAACAAATATGCCCAGCCTTGCTTCTGATGCCAGTAAATCGTAACTACTGTTGTCCCTTCTTTGCTCGTCTACATTATAGCCTATCTTCAGGAGGCCCGTAGCATTGTCTAATAGAAAATCATAGGCTATATCACTCAACTGCTCGCATGTTCCTGCAGCCTCTTCCAATGTAGCAATGCATACTGTAGCGAAGTTGCGGCCATTTGCCAGCTCAACGCGCAATGCAGCTAACCATTCCCGCTCTGCAGTGCTGTTATCCTGCTCCTCATAATGCAGGATTATTGACTGATAAATTTCCGGCAGGCGCTGTACTAATATCAGTGAAGGGACTTCATCAAGTGCTGCAAGCAATTTAAAACGCTCCTGCGCCGGATGCAGGCCAATCCAGGGTGCAATTGACTCCAGGTCATCTATGATTGCTGATACCTGGTTTGACAGTTTAAGCGTCCAGTTACTGGCTTCAGGCGAATTGCGTGTTTGTTCATGCAACCCGTCCACCAGCGGCAGCAGGTTGTCAAGGTGCTTTTTGATGCTGCTCAACAAATAGCTATCGTTGTCTGCAGCGCTTAGCAATGCTACTATCTGTTCCGTTATTTTATTATTGTCTTCTTTTGAAAGGTCTTGTATGATTGCTACAGTTACCCGCAGGCCATCATACATATTCCTCTTAATCACAGGCTGTTTAGGCAGGCTCAATAGCCCCTGGCGTAGCGTTAATAAATGCCCGGCCAGGTTGCCGCTATCTACAGCCGATACATACCTGGGAAGCAGAGGCTGTAGCGAAAGTGTATCATACCAATTATAGAAATGCCCTTTATACCGTTCCAGCGTATACATGGACTGCAATGTGTCATTACACCGTTGCATCAACCCCCTACAGGTAATATAACCAAAATCATAAGCGCTCAGGTTGGCAAGTAATGCCAGTCCCATATTGGTAGGCGACGTTCTATGAGCTATTATATTCAACGGGTGCTCCTGGAAATTGTCCGGCGGCAGCCAGTTTTCATCTTTGGTAACGAACTGTTCAAAGAAAGCCCAGATTTTACGTGCGGCTTTATGCAGAAAGAGTATTTGTTCATCAGGCAGTGCAGGATGCTCTTCTTTTTCTGTAACATTCAGCAGCCAGACAAGTGCCGGTGCGCCCAGCCATAAAATAAGTACCGGTGCAGCTACCCACAGTGTACCGACATCTGTATTTAAAAGCCCAATGGCTGTAGCCAACGCCAGGAACGGTGCTACCCAAAGCGATACGTAAATGAAGAATATATTATTGCCTGAAGTCTCCGACAAAGCAGATGGCACCCACTCCAGCAGTTTTCTTTTGCTAAAGATCATACGCCAGTTGGTGCGGATTATGGCGTCACTGTATTTTGCAGCTTCGTAAGGCAATACGGCTATCCCGAATATAAACCTCACCAGGGTATCTCTTACTGATTTCCCCACTTCTGACAGGTGTGCGGAGTAGCTCAGGTCATGGGGCTTGTTTACCAGCTGCCAGGCAGCGGCAGTCATCGGCGTTAACAGGATGAGGGCAGTAAATGACAGCGTCCAGAACCAGGCGAAAGGCAACACTGTCCACCCTGCCAGTAAAAACGCTACCAGGAACAGCGGCATCAGGCTACGACGCAGGTTGTCAAATATCTTCCACCTTGATAGGGCAGAGAGTGTATTTTCTTTCAGTTTTAATTTGCTATCTGTAACAAAAGGCAGCATCCATGCACCTATCTGCCAGTCGCCCCGTATCCACCTGTGGTGGCGCTTGATATCGTTTGCATATTGTGATGGGTTGTCTTCATACAAAAGCACATCGCTCACCAGGCCCGAACGTGCATAACAACCTTCCAGTAAATCATGGCTCAGTATCCTGTTCTCCTGGAAGACATTATTTACTGCACGCTCAAATATATCTACATCATAAATGCCCTTGCCTATAAATGAGCCTTCGCCAAAAAGGTCCTGGTACACATCCGAAGATACCTTTGTATAAGGGTCTATGCCCGACACGTCGCCCTGCACACGCAAATATCGCGAAGCTCCCGACGCCGGCATGCCCGATGCAATACGGGGCTGCAATATGCCATACCCTTCGGTCACACGTTTCTTTTGAGTGTTATATACTGCGTGGTTTAACGGGTGGGCCATTGTGGCCACCAGTTTCCAAATAGCCTCCCTGGGTATACGTGTATCGGAGTCCAGTGTCAGGACAAACTTTACATTGGTCAATACGGCGTACTTACCTGTGATATGTGAAAATTCCTCTTGATTCCGCCCTCTCAATACAGCGTTCAGCGCAGCCAGTTTTCCCCGTTTGCGCTCATATCCCATCCATTTTTTTTCTTTTTCATTCCATTTCCTGGGGCGGTGAAACAGAAAGAATATATCGTAGTCCGACTGTCCATACTTCTTGTTTAAATCCTCTATCGCTTTGCTGGCATAGGTGAGCAGATCACCATCTTCCGGCAGGGTTTCATTGTCCGCATCTGCAAAGTCGGTAAGCAGGCAAAAGTGCACATTGTTTTCGCTGTTGGCCAGGAAACGTATTTCCAGTGCTTCTGTCAGCCCGTCTACATACAGCTTGCTCAATAATATGGTAGGTATGGCCACCAGCGTTCTGCACTCTGCAGGGATGCCCTTGGAAAAATCCATGCGGGGCAAAAGAACCGGTTTTATCCACAGTGTAGACAGCCAGTTGGTAAGCGATACCGCCAGGTGCGCAGCGCAGGCGCCCAATACCAGCGTGATGCCGACGGACAGCACCGTGCCGTAAGTGCCGTGAGCAAATGCGATGTAACAGAGACCAATGGTGATTATAGCCGTCAGCAGGGTAATGGATGATATGTAGAATGATACGGGGGCGAATTTTATTATACTGGTCAGCCGTTGCTTTGTCGAATAAGTTACCGTTGCCGCAATCTCTGTTTGTTTTAAACCTTTGTCTATAAGATAGTAGCCTATGTGGCTTTGTTTTGCACCCGGCCCGTGTTGCCCCGCCAGTTCCACCACTTTTTCTGCTACTTCTGTTTCCGACAATTGAGACCGCGTGGCCAGCGATTCTATTACATGCCTGTACCTGTCGCGGGTAGCAAAGTCCATGTGTGCATACGTACCTGTAGGGTCGTGGCGCAAAATTTTGTCCACAATGCTCAGGGTCTCTACAAATTCCCGCCAGTCTGTATCGCCTATGAAACGTAGTGTATTGATGCTGTTGCTTACAGACACCTGGTCGGTCGCCTGCTTTTGGTTTTCTTCTCTTACCAGGTTATTGCTATTGGTGCCCAGGCCTGAAAGCTGCTGCTCTACCCATGTAAGCGGTAGCCCGAATGCTGAGCCCTTGCCTTGCAGTTTTCGGGTAAAACCGGCCACAAATGCACTGTCCAGTACCGGCTTAGACCGGGCCATGTCTGCTATGGTCAGTATCAGATTGGCAGAATCGGTCTCTATAGTGGCCATCATTTTGTCTGCCCAATAGTCGGCCAGGTTGTGGTCTATAATACCCAGGGCTATCTTTCTCGATACCCTCCGCAGGTTCTCAATTACCGCCAGGCGCAGCATAATAGGAATGGCCCACAGTTCACCCAGGGTAAGTATGGCCACACTCTGGTACGAGTTGACGAAGCTGCTCAGGTTCTTCACATCTACCCGCCCGTCGCTGTGCGATATGATCTCCAGCGCGATATCGTACACTCGGGGTATGCCCGACGCAGGCCCTCTGTCCAGGAAGGGCAGGCTGTCGTTATAGCCTTTAGGTAGATGTTTTCGTGCAATGACTATCTGCTCTTCTATCAGGTAAAAATTGTCCAACAGCCACTCTGCGGCAGGCGTAATGGTCTTGCCCGTCCTGATGTCTTCCACCAACAGGTTGCGCACTTCCAGCAACGCAGTTTCGTTCTCGTGGAGGCGTTTCAGCAGTTGGTTTGGGTACTTACGCTTCGACAGGGTATGCGATTGGGCAACGATTCTGCCATGGCGGGTCATCTGGCCTGAGCTGAATAGCTCAGAGCGAAAAGGCTCGTCATTGTGTTGAATGGTCTCCGTGCCCAGGAAATAATTTCGCAAACGCAACAGGACATCAAAAACGCTTTCAGTGGTTATCATCATAAATATATCAGACTGGTGTGCAGTAGAGCACCGGCGGGTCAGTGATGGATGTGGCCAACAAAAAAGGAGGTAATTGTTATTCACAGGTAGCAGCCGCCTGTAGTATGCTCAAGTAGTAAATGGTGCAATTGGCCAGCTCTACCTGTTTTAATGCCCTGCACCTATGCGTAAGCTTATTGCACGTGCATCCGCCCTTTTATTGACAGTATGCACATCTGCATGAAGTTAAGCTATTATTCAATCAATTAAAAGTAAAGATGGTAAAAACACATAAGGATCACACGATGTGTAATCCTTATATAGAGACCTGGATTGGATTCGCTATTCAATCCTAATAAATTGATATTGAATAACTTGTGTTTTTACTCGATCTTTTACTCGATTAATTTCTAAAGAACTGCCGAAAAGCACCCTACTCTACACAGGATTACTTATCGTTACGAAAATACGAATTCTGCTTTGAAGACATAGGTGGATTATTGCCTTAAAATGACCAGTATTCAAAAAAGTATACCAGATGATAATAGCTGATATCCACGGAAGAGATATTATTGAATAATAATTAGCTAAATCCCTTATTACTTTTATTTTAGTGTTTCATTATTCATTATGCTTATGAAATACTATCTCTCTATCCTGTACACGTTGCTTATATTAGTTGGTTTAAATTCATGTGATTCGTCCGACGGACTGGAAGTAAAAGAGGAACATTTCGCCAATCCCATAGAGCAAAGACAAAACCTTGTCTTCGCGTTTAATAAGGACATCTACCCGGATAGTATGTTAAACAAATGGGACAGTATAAAATATGTCAGCTTTACACCTGAGGTTGCAGGCTCATTTAAATGGAACAGCTCCAGTGAACTAGTGTTTTCGCCTGCTAACGGCTTCCTGCCAGAGACTGAATATGAAGGTAATATCAACAATGTGGTAACCGGCTTCAGCAAGAAGAAATACAAGCTGAATAGCAGGACTATAAAATTCCGCACTGTACCACTGACCGTAGTACACGGGAATGTATCATGGACACGCGGCCAGAGCCTGGCGGATATCGTTGTCCAAATTGATATTGACTTCAACTACGATGTGGATGTGACCAGTGCTATGAGCAAAATAAAGATTACTTCAAAAAATGGGCAGGTAGTCACGACAACAGTCAGCACCGGTATCGGTAAACGTGTTTCGTTGCAATTCGTACCGCTCACCCAACTGGATGAAGAAACCGCGATTGAAATCCATATTGACAAGGGAATAACGATTGCAGAAGGAAAGGTCACATCATCCCTGGATACTAACATTGAGGCATCGGTACCAAGCCGTTTTAACCTCGCCATTACGAATATCTCCAGCCAGCATACGGGCGAACATGGCATTATCACCATCAATACTTCACAGCCATTGAAAGAGGAAGGATTGAAGAAATTAATCACCCTGCAACCTGTGGTGCCTTTTGAGATAGAGGCAACAGAAAGTAGCATTATTCTCACAGGAGACAAGTTCAGTGTAACAGGAAAATACGAGATATCCATTTCCCGGGATGTAGAGGGAATATTCGGTGGAAAGATGAAGGAAGATTTTGTGGAAGAGATTACGTTCCAGAAATTGGCGCCATCCATCACTTTTACTAATTCAAAAGGGATGTACCTGTCCACCAAAGGCAACAGGAATATAGCACTGAAGATAGTGAGCGTACCCAAAGTAAAGGTGACGATATACAAAGTGTACGAAAACAACATCGAACACTTTATGCGAAGCGGTGCTTCCTATGGCTGGGACTATGATGAGGAAGCGGAAGAATATCGTGATTACAATTATTACAATACGACGAACTACGGTGATGAGATATTCAGCCAGGAATACGAAACGGTAAAGCTGCCGCGAGTGAACGCTGCCAGCGTACTCAATCTGGACTTCACCGACAAAATAAAGGGTTACAATGGCACATATATTGTTAAGGTTGAGTCAACCGAGGAGCAGTGGATACAGGAATCGAGGATACTCAACTTTTCTGATATCGGACTGATAATTAAGGAGGAGTCGGACAATATCTATGTGTTCGCTAATTCCATCCGCCATGCCACGCCGATGCAGGGCGTAAAGATTGCTTTTATCAGCACCAACAACCAGGTGCTGGATGAGATTACCACCGATGATGAGGGGCTTGCCCGGCTCCCTGATATAAAAAACAATCACCCCGGCTTCCGGGTGGGGTTGGTAACAGCAAAAAAAGACGGAGAATTCAGTTTCATTTCGCTGGACAGGCATGGTGTGGAAACATCACGGTATGATGTCGGTGGACGCTACCCGAATGCGACAGGCCTGAATGCCATGATATACGCCGAGAGAAACCTGTACCGACCGGGCGAAAGAGTAAATGTGAGCGCCATTGTGCGAACAGAATCGTGGCAATTGCCTGGTGAAATGCCCGTAAAGCTGCAACTGACCATGCCCAATGGCAAGGAATTTGCCACCAACAAAAAGATATTGAACAGCGAAGGTGCCTGCGAAACCGCATTTGATATTCCACCTACGGCACTGACAGGCACTTATACACTGAACGTCTATACTGGTAACGATGTCCTGCTTAACTCATATCCCTTAAGTATCGAAGATTTTATTCCTGACAGGATAAAATCTACCCTTGCCCTGGACAAAACAGAATACAGCCCCGGAGATACTATAATGGGAAACCTGCAGGTAGACAACCTATTTGGTACGCCGGCAGCCGGCAGGAATTTTGATGCCGAACTGAATATTGATAAGAAAGACTTTCAGGTACCCTCCTTTCCTGACTATTCCTTCGAGATAAAAAACAAAACAAGTTACTTCTACGAAAACACCAACGGAACAACGGATGAAAAGGGGGCTGCGAAGTTCAGCTTTGCAGTAAAAAAAGAATATCGTGGAACGGGTGTACTGCAGGGGAATATCATGGCGACGGCTTTTGACGAAACAGGCAGGCCTGTACACCGCTATAACAATTTTACAGTATATACTCAACCGGTATTCATCGGTATCAAAGCTAACGACCACTATGTCAGTACCCGAACTCCGCAACGAATTAGCCTCGTTGCCGTTGACAAAACAGGAAAAGTGAAAAACAATATCAAGGTAAACGTCACATTGTTGAAGAGGGATTGGCATACCGTAATACAGCAAAGTGGTAATGGATACCGCTACGTATCGCAAAAGGAAGAAAAGGTGCTGAAGACCAGTACCATAGTACTAAACGGACAGAGCAGCTACTACAGCTTTACACCCGATGTAAGCGGGGAATACGAAGTACGAGTGTCGCCGACTGACTATTCTGGTTATGTATCCCAAACTGTTTACGCATGGGGCCATGGCGATACCCATTACAGTTCCTTTGAGGTGAACAATGAGGGTAACGTTACTATCAAGACCGATAAGGAAAAATACAATGTTGGAGAGGACATTAAGATTTTGTTTACCACACCATTTGATGGACGAATGCTAGTAACGCTGGAGCGAAACCATGTACTCAAACATATTTACCTCGACGCCGAAAATAAATCTGCATCTTATACCATAAAGGCAGATGAAAACCTAGTACCTAATATATATGTTGCCGCTACCCTCTTCCGTCCCATGGATGACTCTCCGCTGCCGCTCACGGTGGCACATGGGTATAAATCCATCAGCGTGGAAAACAAAAAGGCACATCTGCCGGTAAGCATTACAGCAACAGGACAGTCAAGGTCGAAGACAAAACAAAAAATTAAGGTCAAAACTACACCGGGAGCTTTTGTCACAATTGCCGCAGTGGACGAAGGGATATTACAGGTAAAGAATTATAAAACACCTGACCCCTATGAATATTTCTACCAGAAAGTAGCGCTGTCCACCAACAGTTACGATGTATATCCATTCCTGATGCCTGAAGTAAAAACAAGGCTGACCAGTACAGGAGGCGATGGAGCTGATGAAAGCGCCATGCGTGTCAATCCCTTGTTTGTGAACCGGGTAAAGAACGTATCATTCTGGAGTGGCATTAAACAGGCTGATGGCAGCGGCAATGTGGAGTACGAAATAGACGTACCTCAGTTCTCGGGCGACTTAAGGCTGATGGCCCTTGCCTATAAGGGCAATGGCTTCGGTAGTGTTGAAAACCACATGAAGGTAGCCGACCCCATTGTCATCAGTACTGCGCTACCACGTTTCCTCAGTCCGGGAGATGAAGTAAAGGTGGGTGTAACTATAAGCAATACAACGGCAAAGGAATCTTCTGCAGCAGTAAACATCAGGACAACCGGGCCATTAGGTATCGTAGGCGAAACATCTGAAACCGTAAAGATCAAAGGCAATGGTGAACAACGAATGGTATTTAATATTGCTGCTAAAACAGCCATCGGGGCGGGCACGGTAATAGTTTCTGTAAAGGCGATAAATGAAACTTTTATTAACGAAACAGAAATAGGTGTGCGCCCGCCGGCAGGCCTGCAGAAAAAATATATAACCGGGCAGGTGAACGCTGGCTCTGAAAAGTCGCCGAGCATCAGTAATGACTTCCTCCCCGTGACTGTAAAGGGTAAATTGTTGGTGAGCAAATCCCCCTTATCAGAATTTAGCAAAGATATAAACGACCTGGTGCGCTACCCTCATGGCTGCCTAGAGCAGACAACTTCTGCGGTATTCCCGCAGTTGTATTATCACGACCTGGTGCTCAGTCTTACCGGCGATGACGACAACAACATGAACCCCGGCTACAACGTGCGCCAAGCCATCCTCAAGCTACAGTCTATGCAGATGTCGAACGGTGCGCTGAGCTATTGGCCCGGTAGTGGCAGCGAAAGCTGGTGGGGTACTATCTATGCAATGCACTTCCTGCTGGAAGCGAAAAAGGCCGGCTTCCCTGTTAATGCAAAAACACTCAACCGAATAGAGGATTACCTGGTACAAATGCTGAAAGCACGTAAAACCACGATATTGCGCTACAACCAGAACCAAAGTAAAGAAGTAGCAGCCAAAGAAGTAGCGTATTCATTGTTTGTACTGGCATTGGCAGACAATGCCCAGCATTCAACTATGAATTATTACAAAGCTCATCCGTCAATGCTGGCGGTGGACAGTAAGTACCTGCTGGCGGGTGCGTACGCCCTGTCGGGGCAAAGACAGAAAGCGTCAGAAGTGCTTCCAAAAGCTTTCGGAGACGAAAAGTCAGAGCAGGCGTTTGGCGGGAGTTTTTATTCTTATATGCGCGACCTTGCACTCTCTTTATATGTTTTGCAGGAGATAAACCCGGATGAAGCACAAGTGCCAACGCTGGCGAAAATGCTCTCTGAGAATATGCGCAACCAACCCTATCTGAATACCCAGGAAAAATCATTTGGCATATTGGCGTTAGGTAAACTCGCGAAACGCACCAATAAAACCGAGGCATCTGCCACAGTTTCCGCAGGAGGCAAGACAATAGCCACAACAGCTGGCAAAGACATTACATTGAACCTGGCTAAATATCTTAACCTGCCGCTTAAAGTGAGGGTTAATGGCAAAGGCGCCTACTATTATTTTGGTGAGGTATCAGGCATAACAGCCGATGGCAGTTATAAGGAAGAAGACAGCTACCTGCGCGTGCGTAGGGCCTATTATACGCGAGCAGGTAAGCTTATTACTGATAACACATTCAGGCAAAACGAGCTGGTGATAGTCAAGTTGACGCTGGATGCACAGTACAGTTCGGAAATTGAGAACGTGGTGGTAACAGATATTTTACCCGCAGGTCTGGAAATTGAAAATACACGCCTGAATAATATGCCTGATATAGAATGGATAAAGAAACAAGATGAACCTGACTATATTGATTTCCGCGACGACCGTGTGAACATATATACATCTGCCGGCAATAACCGGAGGGAGTTTTACTATATGGTGCGCGCGGTTTCACCAGGCAGGTTCAAAGTGGGTCCTGTTCAGGCCGATGCCATGTATAATGGTGCGTTCCATTCTTATCACGGCGCGGGTACTGTTGAAGTGAAATAGGACTGATGAGAACAGATTTTAGGATTATCGGCAAATATATTGGCTACGCAGTAGTAATTGCAGCGGCGCTATTTATTATCCTCGATATTACCTGCCCGGTAAATAAGAAAATTGACTACGGACAGCTAATAAAGGCTGAAGACGGAACAGTCATACACGCCTTCCTGGCGCGTGACGAACAATGGCGGATGAATGCCGGCCTTCATGAGATAACTCCGGAACTGAAGAAGGCTATCATATATAAGGAGGATAAGTATTTCTATTATCATCCCGGCGTAAACCTACCTGCCATATGGCGCGCTATGGCCAATAACCTGCTCAACCGCAAACGCACATCGGGAGCATCCACTATTACCATGCAGGTGGCCAGGATGCTGGAGCCAAAAAAAAGGAATTACCTGAATAAAGTGATAGAAATATTCCGGGCATTACAACTCGAATTGCATTATTCGAAGGAAGAAATTTTACAGTTATACCTTAACCTCGTTCCGTACGGCTCCAATATCCAGGGTGTCAAAGCAGCCGCGCTGCTCTATTTCGACAAGTCGCCGGGTCAATTATCCCTTGCTGAAATAACTGCATTGAGTATCATCCCCAATAAACCCAATTCACTGGTAATGGGTAAACATAATGCACGGATCATTCGCGAACGCAATGCATGGCTGAAGCGTTTTGAACAGGCGGAAATATTTGCTACTAAAACTATCCACGATGCATTGGAGGAACCGCTCACTGCACGGCGTCGTGATGCCCCTAAACAGGTACCGCAATTGGCCTGGAGACTACGTAAAACTTACCCAAACGCTCACGAAATAACAACAACAGTTAATAGTCGCTTGCAACATAAAACAGAAAGCATTGTGACGGAATATATGAACACCCTGCAGTTAAACAACATTCACAACTGCGCTGTCATTATCATTGACAACGCCACACACAGTGTAAAAGCATATATAGGCTCGCCGAACTTTGCCGATAAGGCACACCAGGGAGAGGTGGATGGCGTAGCGGCAGCCCGGTCGCCTGGCAGTACGCTGAAACCCACCCTGTACGCTTTGTGCATGGACATGGGTATTATTACACCAAAAACAATGATTGCAGATGTTCCCGTAAACATGGATGGTTACATGCCTGAAAACTACGACCTGGAATTTCATGGGAATATTGCGGCTGAAGATGCGCTAAAAAAGTCGCTGAACATCCCTGCCGTAAAGCTACTCAACGATGCGGGGCCGGAGCGGTTTATGAAAACGCTCACATCTGCCGGGATGACTACTTTGTGGAACAACCGTAAGCAACTTGGCCTGTCAATGATACTTGGGGGATGCACTGTCAGGTTAGATGAATTATCTGCTCTATATTCGGCTTTTGCTAACGGCGGCGTGTATTACCCTCTGACCATGTTACAGGCGAATAAGCAGAACAGCCCGGCATCCGTACGTATCTTTTCTGCAGAGGCTGCTTATATGTTATCCAACATCATGACCGACTTGTACCGACCCGACCTGCCCAACCTGTTTGATAATGCCCGTGCCCTTCCCTCTATAGCCTGGAAAACAGGCACCTCCTACGGACGAAAGGATGCCTGGAGTATCGGTTTCAATCAAAGATTTACCATAGGTGTATGGGTCGGCAATTTTGACGGAACAGGTGTTGCGGTATTGAACGGTGCTGCAACCGCTACCCCACTATTATTCAGGCTATTCAACGCTACAGATAAATATGCCGGGGATGAGTGGCTGAACATGCCTGCGGGTGTACAATGGCGCACGGTTTGCGACCAGACCGGACTACCTGCAGAAGAATATTGCACTAGTACGAGCCTTGACTATTATATACCCGGAGTATCCACCAATGCTAAGTGTAATCACTTGAAAGAAACATGGCTATCGGCGGATGAATCTTTCAGCTACTGCACCAATTGCAGACCCGTAGCCGGCTTCAAAACAAAGGCCTTCCCTAACATCTCCGCCGAACTTGTAGCCTATTATGAGCAACATCACATTCCTTTTGAAAAGATACCCCAACATAATCCTGTGTGTTCACGTACATTCGAGGGTAAACCGCCCTATATCACATCACTGACACACAATGCCACTTACATCATTACGGACAAGGGCAAACAACAGTTGCAATTGCAGTGCACTGCATCCAACGACGTGCAAACCGTTTACTGGTATATAAACGACAAGTTTTTTTCAAGTACGGCTGTGGGAGAACGAGTATTCTTTCCTCCTGACGACAGTAATATAAAAATCTCCTGCGCTGATGACAAAGGCCGGAATACTGATATCCGGATAAAAGTGCAGTTTATTTAAGCTATACCGTCAATAGTTTTTATTCAGACAAACCTTTCTTTTTTCCTCCAGATAAAGTGACTGGAGTTTTTCGAAATTTCTCAAATTGTAGCAATCGTTCTTTTAGCGCTTTGATGACTGCTGTTGAAACAAGTTTCTTCTCCTTCGACTTTTTATAAAGGTCAAGTTGCTCAAACAAGTCCGGCTCTTAGAGTCTGACCGGAATGATGACAGCTTCTGACTGTTGAAGCGCGTCTATGCTAAAATCTTGGTGTGAATATTTTTTTGAGAAAAAAGCATATATCCTCAACATCGTTCTTTCTGCAATATTCAATGAGACCTTCAATTGCCTTTCGCATTCGCCGGAGTTCAGCATTAAACATTTCTGCACTTCCATACTGCTCAGGAAGCGAGGCGGTAACATACTGCCGCTTTTTGTTCCAGTACGCAGTAGGGACGGCAATTTCCGTACTGAGCAAAACACGTTTTGTTGGAGTATGGCAATATTGAAAGTAAATCAGGTGATTCCCATCCTTGCGAGGCTTTTTTAAAACGACTGCTTTAATTGGTAACAACATAGTTTACTCGATTTTTACTCGATTAACAATGTGTAATCCTAAAAAAAGGTAGAAAATGCTTTTCGACAGCGATTGTTATAAATTATTAAAAATCAATCGATTAAAATAAAGATGGGTAAAAATAAGTAAGGATCACACGATGTGTAATCCTTATCAAGTGATCCGGATTGGATTCGAACCAATGGCCTGCTGCTTAGAAGGCAGCTGCTCTATCCAGCTGAGCTACCGGACCATAATTTGCGGCTGCAAAGTTATGTAAAAAGGAAGATTATCTTTTCTTTTTCTCTATGTTCTTTGGGTTGGGTACCGGGGCTTCTCCGTCTTCGCGTACGTCAATGGGTATAAGGTTCTGCACAAATGACCATTTGTCACCTTTCCATTTAAAACCATCGTACTGGCCGCTGGGCACATAAGTGTATTTCCTCTTGGGATCATTTACCTGCGATACTAACCTGTCAAAATAAATGGCGCTAAATTCATCATCCCAGTTCATAGATGCCTGCACCTCTTTTTTGTATTCGAGTATAAAGCGTTTAACGGGCTTATCAGGGTTGCAGGATGAATGATATTCAAATATTTCAGCACCAAAAATCACACCTGTATCAGTTACTATCATAGGGTCTAATATCTTCTTATTACTAATAGGGCTTGACGCATTAAGTGAGAAAACTGTATAAATTGTTTCTCCATCTACTTTTTGCGGCATGATGCGGTATATCATGCCTCCATACCACTTGCCCCTGGTCAATACCGTATCTTCAGCACATTTTTTTATTTCTGATGAGTAGTCAATCAGGGGGAATAATTTCAGGGATTCTGATGGCAATTGTATAGCACCATAATACCTGCGGGTAACCTCTGTAGGGGCTATTACCCAGTTAAATATCCTGAACGATTTATCATCAGGATACATAATATTAATAATCTCTTTCAGTTTGGGAAATTCATAATTCCATGAACCGGGCTGCTTCAAAGCCTGTACCAGTTGTTTTACGAACTTCTCGGTGTATTCTATACGAAAATCTGGAATGAAAGCATGGTACATTGAATCTGCAGTAATAAGCAGGGAGTCTTCTATCCTGCTTATTTTATTGGCATCATCCTGGGCATGAGCACCAGTACCTATAAACAACGAAATAATCAATATTAAGGGGATTGCAATTCTATATAACATTGACCGGCAATATTTGTATCCAAACCTAAACAATTTAGCTGAAACCTTATAACAGCAAGTGTTAAACTATGTTTTTAGGTTAAAAGCCATTAATTTCGAAGCGTTAAAAATACTATTCATGCAGCTAATTCAGCAGATACTATTTATAATAATTTCCGGCATATCTATCTACCTGTTCGCAAGAAAAGTAGTTGAGATAAGGAGAAATATAATGCTGGGGCGCAAAGAAGACCTGACCGACAACCCCGGCCAGCGTTGGAAGAACATGGCGCTGCTGGCCCTTGGTCAGAAAAAAATGTTCAAGCGGCCTATACCGGCTATCCTGCATTTGTTTGTATATGTAGGTTTCATCATCATCAATATTGAAATACTGGAGATAATATTAGATGGCATTACAGGCCAACACAGGTTATTTGCACCTATGCTGGGTAGTTTATATGGTATATTGATAGGTTGCTTCGAAATACTGGCTGTATTAGTGTTAGCGGGGTGTGCTATTTTCCTGGCTCGGCGTAATATCATCAAAACGCCCCGCCTGGTACAAAATGAACTGGATGGCTGGCCCAAAAACGATGCTAACCTCATATTGATAATGGAAATAGTGCTGATGACGCTTTTCCTGGCAATGAACACCGCAGACCTGGTGTTGCAGGAAAGAGGTGCAGAACACTACACTGTAACAGATAGCTTCTGGATTACCGGCATGTTCACAGGGCTCTTTTCAGGCTTATCTGATGGTACACTGATAGCTATTGAACGTGGTGGCTGGTGGCTGCATATAGTAGGGGTTTTCTTTTTTATGAATTACCTTCCTTACTCCAAGCACTTCCATATTATAGTATCATTCCCCAACGCATATTACATGCGCCTGAAGAAACAGGGCGAAATGAAAAATATGCCTGAAATTCAGAACGAGGTGCTGTATATGATGGAACCCGATAAAGCACCCACCGATGCTGCCCCGGCCGAGCCCCAGAGGTTTGGAGCCAAAGACGTCATGGACCTGAGTTGGAAAAACCTGATGGATGCTTACGCCTGTACAGAGTGCGGACGGTGTACAGCCATGTGCCCCGCCAACATCACGGGCAAAAAGCTTTCGCCCCGTAAGATAATGATGGACACCCGCGACAGGCTGGAAGAAGTAGGTGCCAATGTCAATAAGAACAAGGAATTTGTTGAAGACGGGAAAACCCTGGTACATGATTACATCACAGTAGAAGAACTAAGGGCATGTACCAGTTGCCAGGCCTGTGTGGAAGCCTGTCCTGTGAGCATTGACCCGTTGAATATCATATATCAACTACGCCGATACCTGATAATGGAGGAAAGCAACAGTCCTGAAGAATGGAACCTGATGTTTGGCAACGTGGAAAACAATATGGCACCCTGGAAGTTTAGTCCCGACGAGCGGGATAAATGGGTAAGTGAAATGGCAGAAGCATAAAACTTTATTTGCAGGCTATACTCTGCAAAATGTAAACAAAAGAATATGGCAATAAAATCAATGGCTGAATATGCTGCGAATAGTGAAACGCCCGAAGTGTTATTTTGGGTAGGATGTGCAGGCAGCTTCGATCAACGGGCGCAAAAAATCACTAAAGCTTTTGCGCAGATATTGGAGAAAGTAGGTGTAAAATTTGCCATACTGGGCAAAGAAGAAATGTGTACAGGCGACCCTGCACGTCGTGCGGGCAACGAGTTCCTGTTCCAGATGATGGCATATAATAATATCCAGACCCTGAATGGATATGGTGTCAAGAAAATAGTTACAGCCTGCCCACACTGTTTTAATATCTTAAAGAACGAATACCCTGCCTTGGGTGGTGAATACGAAGTAATACATCATACAACATTCCTGCAACAACTAATAAACGAAGGCCGCATACGACTGAAGGAAGGTGGTGCGTTTAAAGGTAAAAAAATCACTTATCACGACAGTTGCTACCTGGGTAGGGGGAATAATATATACGAAGCACCCAGGGAAGTATTGCAGGCGCTGGATGTGGAACTGGTGGAAATGAAACGCTGCCGTACCAATGGCCTGTGCTGTGGTGCGGGCGGCGCGCAAATGTTCAAAGAGGAGGAAAAGGGTAATACCCGCATCAACTTTGAGCGCAGCGAAGAAGCGTTGGAAACAGGGGCGAATATTATAGCTGCCAACTGCCCTTTCTGCACCACTATGCTGACAGACGGGGTAAAGAACAAGGAAAAAGAAGATGACGTAAAAGTGATGGACATAGCTGAAATGGTGGCACAGTCGCTGGCGGATTAATACATTAGTCTAATGAAACAATGCCTAACCTTAATAATTCTATCGCTTGCAATCCATTCATTTGGACAACAAACCCATATGTCTATTCCTATAGACAGCAATGGTGATACATCATTCTGGTATAAGGAAACAGTTGAAATATGTAAACATCTGGGCATAGCGATGATTAGCGAATCGCCTCACAAATTTCACTTTAGATTCTGGGCTACGGATAATCGGATAATCGATGTATGGAAAGGTGCTGACAACTCACATCATGCTAGTGTCGCGTTTTGGGCGGTAAAATGCCATAATGGAAGAATTCAAAGAAGACTCTACTATCAATTCCGAGATTTAGACTCTGCCACCGCCGAAAGACTTGCAAGTAGTATATACACATCAGATATTAAGTCGATACCTACAGATTATTCTATTAAACGATGGAATGAATACAAAGTCTTAGGAGGAATTTGTTACAACATTGAAATTGCAGAAGATGATCATTATTCATTCAAGGAATATGATAATCCCCGTAATCGGGAAAATATTCCGGACGCAAGAACCATACAAAACTTTATTGACACATTAGACAAACAATTAAATATAGATACTTTGTGGGACTCCTTTTATAAGTCAATCCCTTTTAAATATCCCCTTATCGCAGGCTATATCAGCTTAAACAATAAGGGTTCTCATCAAAAATTCAATGTCTTAGTAGAGAAAAGAAAGACCAATAAAAACAACCGTAACAATGCTATTGAATTGAAACCACATGAAAAAAATCGATCCCAGTAACAATACATATAGCTGGGAAAACAGGCTGTTGAATGACCTGGCTTTTATCAAGCAACACAGGCGGTACCCCATGAGTAAGCGGACCATAGCGCCTGCGGCACTGGTGGGCTTTGCATTGCTGGCGGTAGTACGTATGCTATGGCCTTTGATTTTCATCACTACAGCCAATGGCTTGGCAAAACAACAACCGATTCTGCAATGGATTTTGATATTATCAACGGTACTGGTTGCTGCAATCGTTCTATTTCAGGCATTCCGGGTGCTGAAATTTGACAAGTTAGTAACGACCTATTATATACAGGGAAATATAGCATTGCTGAAAAAATTCTTTACCGCCAATCACCTGGCATATACCCAACACCCCGAAGCTGCAGAGGTATTTATGATTGTGAGCCGAAATCTGGACGCTAACGCTAAAAACGACTACCGGGAAATAATGGTATTCATTGCTGATGATAAACAAATACTGGTAAATAGCCATTTTACGGGTAAAAAATTCAATATCACCCCACCCTCACGCAATTATAAGCGCATGTCCAAAGAGTTTCAACGCTGGCTGAATGGCCATATAAATAGCAGTGATAGCAGCAATGTGCCTGTAAAGACATTCTGACGTAACTTTGCAAAATGTTACAAGAGCTACAAAACATTATCCCGGCTGATTTTTCAGAAAATTCAAGGGTTTGGGTATACCAAAGCAGCAGGGCATTTATAGAACGTGAAGAAAATGAAATCAACGAGCAATTATACCAGTTTTATACCCAATGGCTATCACACGGCGCACCGGTAAAAGGCTGGGCAAAACTGGTTTTTAAACAGTTCATCGTAATAATGGCAGACGAAACAGGCACACAGGTTGGCGGCTGCAGTACAGACTCATCAGTCAGGGTAATTAAAAGTATAGAACGCCAGTACGAAGTAAATATGTTCGACAGGCTGATGCTGACCTTCCTGGTAGATGGTAAAGCGCAAATGCTGCCGATGAACCAGGTGCAATATGCACTTGACAAGGGTTATATACAGAAGGACACTCCCCTTTTTAATAATGTGGCAGGAACGAAAAAAGAACTGATGAGCAACTGGCTGGTTCCGTTGAACGAAAGCTGGCTGGGGGCACGACTGAAATTGAATTCAGTAGCCTGACATAATCCCGGAACGAACTGAAATATAAATCCCTTTGGCATGTACCAAAGGGATTTTTGCTGAGGTCACGAGCGGATTCGAACCGCTGTACGAGGTTTTGCAGACCTCTGCCTAGCCACTCGG
>CALEZD010000006.1 GCA_937928385.1 uncultured Bacteroidota bacterium | reverse complement strand
ACTGCCTGCAGGTATGTACATAGTGCAATACACTGACGACAACCGCAGGGAGCAAGTGAAGTTCTCTAAACAATAAATTGTGTAATAATGCAGGCAAAACCGACGAAACATATCGTCGGTTTTGTATTATATGTAAGTTGTTGTATTGCAATTGTTTATATGGTAATATTTTATCAGGCGAGATGTCCTTCTAAAAGATGAGGGTGCGCTAACGTCCACATTTATTTTTAACCGGTAAAGACTAAAAAATACCAACCTTTAGGGTTGAAATACCGTCTGTATAAGTTGGACTTGCACATTTTTTTTGATGTGCGGGAATATTTTTATAAATTCATTGAGTTTTTGTATATTGTATTTCGATTTCTTATTTCAATAATAGGTAAAAACATGAGCTTAAAACGATACTCTTTATTTCCTAAGGCTATATTAGGCGTATTGATGCTTGCAACCGGTACGATGGATGCGAATGCACAATTGCCCACATATAACGACTGCCAGAGCAATCCTACTCCGGGCGTACCTGCATTTAACCAAACCTGTGGCAGTGCTACACGCTGGAGTTATATACAGAGTGTAGTAACAACAGGTGGCCTGGTGAACTTCAGTAACCTGAATACCAACTGCGGTAACACCACTACATCCTACTCTGATTACACAGGCACCAGCATGTATGTGAAGCAGGAAGCCGGTAAATCAGTTGACGTGAAAATAACCTGGAGAGGTGCCGGTGGTACAGCGAATGTGAGTAGCTCTATTGACAGGATTTGGGTTGACTGGAACAGGAATGGAATTTTCGACAATCCGGCTGAGTATGCAGCCCCTACGTCTGTTATTCCAAGCCACCCGCACGTACACAGTGGAATTGGTACAACTGTTACAGTAAAAGTAACTGTGCCGGGTTGGGCTAAAGAAGGTCTTACCAGGATGCGTATTGTGACCAGTGCCAATATCCAATCAACTTATGGCGCTTCAACCCCATGCAGTGGGGTGTTTGGCGAGGCAGAAGATTATACTTTCGAAGTGGTGAACCCTTGTTTGCCTCCCAACGTAATATCTATAGCTAATATGGATTACAAATCTGCTGATTTCTCCTGGACGCCAAAAGAAAATGCTGAATTCTATGAGTATGTAATTACTCCTATTGATACTATTCCGCATGATACGGTGAGCGGTTTTACATTTACCAAAAACACCAGTGTGGATGTTGATACTTTTGAGTGTGACACCAAATACTATGTGATGGTACGTGTGATATGCGATACCGCCGGTAAAATAGCCCGCGACTGGAAACGTTCTGCCTGGATAAGGGATTCATTCACTACTGAGCCTTGCTGTTATGCTCCCAACCTGGTTTTTGACAAACTGACACATAGCACTGTGAGGGTACAATGGGATCCTATACAAACTGCTTATGGTTATGAGTATGCCGTTAGTACTACTCCTTTCCCGCCGCAGAAGGGCCACTATACTATCAGCACGGCTATAGTACAACAAGGGCTTTCTCCCAAAACTACCTACTTCTTCTTTGTGCGCAGCAGGTGTACGCCTACACCACTGTCCGACTGGTCGAATGTATCGTTCAAGACATTGGGAGGTTTATCTGTTGATAATGTTCAGGGCGGTGCTTCATTCAGTATGGATGCCTATCCTAACCCGGTGCAGAATAATCTGACTGTTCAGTTGAATGGTGGTATAGGCACAAATGCGCGCCTTACTATCATTGACCTGACAGGCAAAACAGTATACAACGCGCCTGTAAAATCTGATAAAGTAGTGATAGACGCATCTAACCTGCCATCAGGCATCTACATTGTGAAATACAACGATGATACCCACAATGAAATAATGCGGGTGACTAAGAAATAATACTGAATACCAATAATATTGTGCAGAAGCCGCCTCGAATCGAGGCGGCTTCTGGTTTTATCTACCTGCCATACCTTTTACCATGTACAGAAATACATTTATTAATCAATAATTAATAAATGTATGTATTGTAGAAAACCTGCATTAAAATCATGGTATTTAACAAACCCTTTTATTATTCGCCCTGTCTGCTCAACTACGGGTTAAAAATGATACCAAATCTATCTACCTGTACATATTCCTTTTATTAACTAAATGGTATTTAATTATGAAAACGAAACGATACTCGCTACCTCTAAAAACTATTTTGTGTCTTTCTCTGGTGCTCGGTACCACAATTTCTGCCAATGCACAAGTGCCGCCATTAATAGACTGTAATAATGTTGGTGATCCACCTGCATTTGCACAAACTTGTGGACATGCAACACGCTGGAGTTATATTCAGAGTGTGGAAACCGTAGGGGGGATGGTCAACTTCAGCAACCTGAACACCAATTGTGGTAATACTACTACCTCTTATTCTGATTATACTGGCACAAGCCTGCTTGTGAAGCAGACCGCCGGGCAAAGTGTGGATGTAAAGATTACCTGGAGAGGTAGCTGCGCCAATCCTGATAATATATGTAGTTCGTTGGATAAGATATTTGTTGATTGGAACAGGGATGGAGTCTTTCACCCTGTGGATGAACATGTAAAACCGGTCTATTCACCTCCTAATCCTAACCCGCACGTACATCCGTCGGCCGGTACAATTACGATAAAAGTTACAGTTCCACCTTCTGCTAAAGAAGGGCTGACAAGAATGCGCATCATTACGAGCGCTAATATTACTTTCACTGCCGGTAATGCAACACCTTGTAGTGGTACATTTGGCGAAGCAGAAGATTATACCTTCGAAGTAGTGAACCCATGCCTGCCTCCTAACGTAATATCTATAGCCAACAAGGATTATAAATCTGCTGACTTCTCCTGGACACCTAAAGAAAATGCTGAATTCTATGAGTATCTAATCACACCGGTAGATACCATTCCGCATGACACAGTGAGCGGTTTTACATTTACCAAAAACACCAGTGTAGATGTTGACACCTTTGAGTGTAACACTAAATACTATATGATGGTACGTGTAGTGTGTGATACTGCAGGTAAAATAGCCCGCGACTGGAAACGTTCAGCATGGGTAAGGGACTCATTCACCACAGAGCCCTGCTGCGACCCACCCAAACTTACAGTTGACAAACTATCACACAGTACGGTAAGGGTACAATGGGACCCTATACAAACGGCTTATGGTTATGAGTATGCAATAGGCACTACCCCCGAGCCACCGCAGAAGGGCCACTATACTATCAGCACGGCTATAATACAGCAAGGCCTGTCCCCTAAGACGACCTATTTCTTCTTCGTACGCAGCAGGTGTACGCCTACACCACTGTCCGACTGGTCGAAGGAATCGTTCAAAACATTGGCCGGTGTTTCTGTTGAAAACGTGCATGGGGGTGCTTTGTTCAGCATGGAAGCCTACCCTAACCCGATGTTGGATAACCTGACTGTTCAGTTGAACGGTAATATAGGTGGCAACGCCAGGTTGGCCATTCTCGACCTGACAGGTAAGACTGTGTACCACACTTCCGTCAATTCGGATAAGGTAGTGATTGATGCTGCGAACCTGCCATCAGGCATTTATATTGTGAAATACAACGATGATACCCACAACGAAATAATGAGGGTGACTAAGAAATAACCCACCGATAATATAAACTTGAAAGCCGCCTCAATCGAGGCGGCTTTCTGTTAAGCTTATACAGAAAATCAGTATTATTTGATACCGAAGGCTTTCTTCACTTTGCTTACATAATCCAGCTTCTCCCATGTAAACAGTTCCACTTTCATCTTCTTGGTTTTGCCGTTACCGTTTTTAAATTCTTTGGTAACTACTTCGTTTTTGCGGCCCATGTGGCCATAAGCGGCACACTCGCTATACATAGGCTGGCGCAGTTTCAGGCGCTGCTCTATAAAATAAGGGCGCATATCAAACACCTGGCCTACAATCTTTGCTATTTGTCCGTCATTCATATTCACTTTGGCAGTGCCGTAAGTGTTTACATATATACCCATGGGTTCAGCTACACCTATCGCATAAGAAACCTGAACGAGGATTTCTTCGCAAACACCTGCTGCTACCAGGTTTTTAGCTATATGGCGGGTAGCATAAGCTGCAGAACGGTCAACCTTGCTGGGGTCTTTACCTGAGAATGCACCACCACCATGAGCGCCTTTGCCTCCGTAGGTATCTACGATGATTTTACGCCCGGTAAGCCCTGTATCACCGTGAGGCCCGCCTATCACGAACTTGCCCGTTGGATTGATATGGTATTTTATTTTGTTGTTGAACAAACCTTTGTATTGAGGAAAGCTCTTAATAACACGAGGTATGAGGATATTCAGCACGTCTTTTTTGATAGCGTCCTGCATTTTTTTCTCATCAGCAAAGTCGTCGTGCTGGGTAGAGATAACTATGGTATCAATACGAACAGGCTTGTTATCATCGTTGTATTCCAGCGTCACCTGGCTTTTAGCATCAGGGCGCAGGTATTTCATTTGTTTACCTTCTTTGCGTATGGCGGCCAACTCGCGCAACAACAGATGAGCCATATCCAATGCCAGCGGCATATAGCTGTTGGTTTCGTTGGTAGCATAGCCAAACATCATACCCTGGTCGCCGGCGCCCTGGTCTTCCTTCTTTTTGCGCTCTACACCCTGGTTGATATCAGGAGACTGCTCGTGTATAGCAGATAGTACACCACATGAATTTGCCTCGAACATATAATCGCTCTTGGTATATCCTATTCTGGCTATCACATCGCGGGCTATGTTCTGTGCATCAATATATGTGTTGCATTTTACTTCTCCTGCCAATACCACCTGCCCTGTGGTTACCAGGGTTTCACAGGCTATTTTCGAGTTGGGGTCCCAAGCCAGGAAGTTGTCTACTAATGCATCTGATATCTGGTCTGCTACTTTATCAGGATGTCCTTCTGATACAGACTCTGAGGTAAATAAATAAGGCATTCTATTAGCTAATTAGAGTTTTTAAAAATTATGATTAGTTTATTTTTATTCTACAGTTACAGATTTAGCCAGGTTCCTGGGCTGGTCTACATTACAGCCGCGCAATATGGCTATATGGTATGCCAGCAATTGCAATGGTACGATACTGATGAGCGGAGAAAGGACTTCCTCTGTTTCAGGTACCTCAATGATATGGTCTGCCAGGTCGCGTAGTTGGGTATCCCCTTTATGCACTACAGCTATTATCTTTCCCTTACGGGCTTTTACTTCCTGTACGTTTGATACTATTTTCTCGTAGGCGCTCTGGTTGGTTGCCAGGAATACCACCGGCATCTCTTCGTCTATCAGTGCTATGGGCCCGTGCTTCATTTCTGCGGCAGGATATCCCTCTGCGTGTATGTAAGATATCTCTTTCAGTTTCAGGGCACCCTCCAGCGCTACAGGGAAATTATATCCACGTCCCAGGTACAGGAAGTTGCCGGCATCTTTGTATTGTGCTGCCAATTCGCGTATCTGGTCATCCAGTTTCAGTGTTTCTTCTATTTTCTTAGGGATATTTTCCAGTTCATACAATATCTCGCGCAGCTTAGATGTGGCAATAGCGCCTTTCTCATGCGCCATTTGCAGGGCTATCAGTGTAAGTATGGTTATCTGCGTACTGAATGCTTTGGTGGAAGCTACACCTATTTCAGGCCCGGCATGTGTATAAGAGCCGGCATGAGAGGCACGGGCTATTGATGAACCTATTACATTGCATATTCCATAGATAAGCGCCCCTTTACTCTTGGCCAGTTCTATAGCAGCCAGCGTATCTGCTGTTTCGCCGCTCTGAGATATGGCCATTACCACGTCCGACTCGTTGATAATGGGATTGCGGTACCTGAATTCAGATGCGTATTCCACCTCTACAGGCACACGTGCCAGGTCTTCTATCAGGTATTCGCCTATCAGGCCGCTGTGCCACGATGTGCCGCAGGCTGTTATCAGTATACGTTCTGCATTGTCTATACGGTTGATGTATTCTGACAAGCCGCCCAGTTTTATCCAGCCCTGGCTGGCGTTCATACGGCCACGCAGGCAGTCTGCTATTACTTTAGGCTGCTCATATATCTCCTTGAGCATGAAATGTTCAAAACCACCCTTTTCTATCATCTCCAGGCTCATTTCCAGTTCCTGGATGGCAGGGGTTTTCTTTACATTGCCCAGGGTTTTTATCGTATAGCTGCCATCGCGGTTGATAACTCCGTATTCCTGGTCGTCTAAGTATATTACGTTCTTGGTGTACTCAATGATGGGTGATGCGTCTGAGGCGATAAAAAACTCGCCTTCGCCTATACCTATTACCAGCGGACTACCTTTACGGGCAGCTATCAGTTGGTTGGGGTTCTCCCTGTCTATTACAACTATGGCATAAGCGCCTACTACCTGGTTCAATGCTACGCGCACGGCATCTTCCAGCTCAGCATAGTCTTTTCTTACCTCTTCTATCAGGTTCACCAATACTTCCGTGTCAGTATCCGACTGGAAATTATAGCCTCGTTTAATAAGCTCTGCCTTGATAGAGGCGTAGTTTTCGATAATGCCGTTGTGTATGATGGCCAGCTGCCCCGATTGGGAAATATGCGGGTGAGCATTTGCGTCATTGGGTTCGCCATGGGTAGCCCAGCGGGTATGGCCTATGCCTATATTGGCAGCTACTTTTTGCCCGTCTGTTATTTTTTCCAGCTCACTTACTTTGCCGGCTTTTTTATAGATGGTCAGGTCGCCGTTCAGCAATGCGACACCGGCGCTGTCATATCCCCGGTATTCCAGCCTTTTCAGCCCTTTTATTAAAATAGGAAATGCTTCTCTGCTGCCTATATAGCCGACGATACCGCACATAAGAAGATGTTATTTAATCTGGTTTTGAATAAACGATGTTTAATTGCATCCTGTAGGCGCCACTGTTTCTGCCCCCGGCTACAAGCCTGTATGCCGCAGGGAAACCGGTACCGCCTTTGATACGCAAATGTAATTCATTACGTTTATCAATAATAGCCTTTTGCAGCTCCCTGGGTATATTAATTCTGTATGTTATTATATCGTTACCGCCAGCATCTTTTTCGGTACGCTTGGTACCATCTACAAACACCAGGGCAGCTGTATAGTCGCTTACTGAGAAGTCAGCTATTTCATATTCATTACCGGCAGCATCTACGCCTTTCGGCACTATACGGTTGGGCACTTGCAGGCTGTCTGCAGCTACACCGGTTTTTAGCTGGGTTATTACCAGTTCCGCCTTAATTATTGCAGCTACGGGCAATTGGTCCAGGTTGGGTATGCGCAGGTCAATGTTCATACCGGGGTCGTTTTGCAGCACTAAAGTGTCTGAATAGTTCTTGCCCGTTATTTGCTGAACCGGGTATCCGTTATAATTACGGCTAATCTGGTTGAAGTTGGCTGTTTTACTGGTTGCCTGCTCGCGCTGGTAGTTGAAAAATGCTGTTTTCGTTTCAGTACCACCATTCTCCCTGTAGTAGAAAGCAACGGACGCACGGGCATAATCGTTGCTGCCATCCAGCAATATATAGGGCAGCAGGTCAGTATTATTGTTGATATTGGTGGCGCTGTCGGGTGCTACATAAAAGCCGTTGAAATAACTCAGAAAATTGGCATCGTTTTCAAATGTCGCCGTGCCAATATTATTGGTCACATCCGTGATGAAGTCCTGCCCTAATGGTATCCTGATGTGGCGGTAAGCTGTTTTCGTTCCGGCTGCAGAAGGTGTATCATTCAGTACGCTCTTCATATCAATCGTCACATCCGCCAGTGGGGTGCCACGCACTTTCAGGTGCTGGTTGCTGTAATAATCAGCTGTAGTGCTCATGGCTTCGTCCACCCTGTACACCCTGAACTTCTGGGGTTTGGGGTCCGTCCTGTTACCCCAGGCAAAGCCATAAAAAGGTAATATAAGTACGGCAGAGTCAACAGTATAGTTTGTTCCTTCAGCCACAAAGCGGAAACCCGAAGTGGTAGGCAATACCTGCATATAGATACCTGCATTAGTAGTGCCGAAGTAGGGGTCTACTATCGTGCCCAGTGCGTGTACTACCGGTATGCCGGATATCTTTTCACTGGTCTTCAGCTTTTCAGCAAATACATTGCTTGCGTTTACTGTAAATGTATCAGGTACATTTACAGTGCCCAGGCCATTATCGCCGGGGGCAATGCTGGCTTTTACAATGGTGTCTTCTTTGCAGCCTGTAGTTGCAGCAATGCTGGCTGCAAGCAGTATTATACCGGTTATGGATAAGAAACGTGGTTTCAAATGGTTTTTCTTTTCTGCGAATGTGATAAAACTAATACTAAGACTCTGTTAAGCTTTTGTACAAATCTAACAGGGGGCTTGCATCTTCCTTCCAGCTATCTTCATATTTTATCACTTTTTTATACCTGCTGGCTTTTACCTCGTCTGATATGGATTTGGCGGGCTTTGAGTCGCCGTGTATCACCACGTCAGCATATTTTGAGGCACCCAGGGTAAGGGCAAGGTTGCTGCCCGCCTTATATGGCTCCAGGTCCTTTTCTTTGATGTCTCCGCTAATCATAGCTTTTCTCAGGAAGCTATCGCCCAGGGTTTCTTTAAATTGGTCGTTTTGTGCGGTGTACACTACTTTCGAGTAGTTGAAAACAGGCTCTTTTTTATAAGCTGTTTTCAGGTACAATGGCGCCAGCGATGTCATCCAGCCATGGCAGTGGATGATGTCCGGAGGCCAGCCGAATTTCTTCACTGTTTCCAGTGCGCTTTTGCAGAAGAATATCATGCGCTCAGCGTTGTCTTCAAAGAAGTTGTCTTTATCGTCTGTAAATACCGATTTGCGTTTGAAGTAGTCTTCATTGTCCATGAAATAGACCTGCAGCCTGGCATTGGGCAGCGATGCCACTTTGATAATAAGCGGGTAGTCGTCTTTATCTATGATGATATTGATACCAGACAGGCGCACTACTTCGTGCAGGCGGTGGCGGCGCTCGTTGATGGTGCCGAAACGGGGCATTATCACACGCACTTCTATCCCGCTGTCAAATGTCTTAACAGCCAGGCTGTTCAGTATTTGTGCGAAGTCAGTAAATTCCACATACGGGGATAGCTCGTTGGCAATAATCAAGACACGCTTTTTGTCGTCCGACATGCTTAGTATTAGTTAATTAAAAGAAAGGTATTAATGAAAGTGATTGCAAAATTACGAAAATATTAATTTACAACCCTTACTTTGCGTTGTTAAATAGGTATATTAGGTATAATGGTTATATTTAAAAGAGCAGCTGATATTGAAGCTTATTTGTTGAATATCAGGCAAAAAGGTACGCCGGTAGGCTTTATACCCACTATGGGGGCCCTACACAGCGGGCATATATCGTTGCTGCAACAATCCCGCAAAAAGGGTGATTTTACCATAGCGAGCGTATTTGTCAATCCTACACAATTCAACGATAAATCTGATTTTGACAATTATCCGGTGAGTATAGACGAGGATAAACGCCTGCTGATGGAAGCGGGTTGCGATGTGTTGTTTATCCCGTCTGTTGACGAGGTGTACCCGCCCGGTGATGATACACCGGTGTACGATTTCGGCTATATAGATACCATATTGGAAGGCGCACACCGCCCAGGCCATTTCAAAGGGGTCGGGCAGGTAGTGGCCCGCCTGTTGCAAATAGTGCAGCCCGATACCTTGTACATTGGCCAGAAGGATTACCAGCAATGTATGGTGATAAAAAACCTGGCAGCGCAGATACCATCGCTCAGTGGACTACAGATAGAAATATGCCCCACCATGCGCGAGCAAGACGGGCTGGCGATGAGTTCGCGCAACAGGCGGTTGACTGAACCGCAACGGGCTGTAGCTAATTTACTATACCAATGCCTGGTATCTATACAGGCCAAAGCAGGCACGCAAAGTTTTGCCGTAGTGCAAAAGGAGTGCATGGATATACTCAGGGAAAAGGGCTTTGAACCCGGCTACGTGGAACTGGCAGATGCGGAAAGCCTCAAGCCGCTTGAAGGCTATGACATGAACCGCCGCATGATAGCGCTAATAGCCGCTAAAATAGGTGATGTGCGGCTTATAGATAATATGTTTGTCAATTAGGTACTGTTAATTCGGGTCATGCTCAAAGTTGATTTCATTGAATGTGGTAATACGTGAGTTATTATTAAGCTCTTTATTCAATACTTCTTCATACTTCAGGGCTTCTTTGCTGATTAGTTTTTTATTGTTTACAAAAAGCCCCTTGGCATTGTACTGCAGGGTGAACCGTTTAGTGGTGTCCACCACGCCGTCAGCTGCCATCATACCGATAACTTTACCGACTACTTTTCCGGCATCAATCCCTTGCCCTTTTTTTATCACATCCATCCTGATAGCCGACCCCGGTGTGTTGAGTTTTTCTTTGGTCACACCTTCGCCATGTACAGCATAGCTGCCTGCGTTTTTATCATGTGCGCGTGTAAAGTCGTTTATTAACCTGGCATACCTTGATTGGTAGGGTTCTGCAATCAATTCGCCCCTGCTGTACACTTTGCCGCGTACATAGCGTATGTCGTAGCGTTGCCCTTCGCGTATGAGCTTGTCGTGCAATGCATGTGCCAGTATAAAATTAGGGTTGCCATCTACAAACATTAGTTGTGCTATGGCGGGCAGGTTGTTGCCATGTACAGATATACTTACTGTGCCTATACCCAGGCTCCTGTCAGGTATTCTTACGCCATCAGGCACACGTTCAGTCGTCAATCCTCTTTCTGCTGTATATCCCATTTCATGCAGCCAATCGGTATACTTTTTCTCCTTACTGCCGGTCAGTTTTACGGCGTTTACATACAGTCCTTCTTTTTTATATTCTATAAAGTAATAGCCATTAACGTCCAGCACACCGTCTTTGTCCATCGCCTGTAACATTTTTTTGAAGTTTTCATCTTTACGCTTTTCCTCCGCTTCTTTTGCTTTGTCCTCCGTTGTTGGTTTTGGAAGCATGATACCAAACTGGTTTACATATTCAGGATCCATGACTGTGCCATTAACAGTGCTGCTTATAGAACCCCACATATTTACTTTGTGCCCATGCAATTTTCTGAACCGCTCAAGTTTGGCTTCATATTTTTTAGCTACGTTATCAGGTATATCAGCTCCATCTACCCAAAACTTGCCTGCCTTGTAGTTTATTTTATATGGCTCGTCTTGTTTTATGTAACCGTCTTTTATAGCATCTATTATGGCAAAACTTTGGCTGCCATTGTTAAACATGGTATCGCTGATGATAGCCAGTACTTCTTTATCCTGTTGCGACAATGTTTTCAGATTGCCATTTTGTTTTTCAATCTTTAACGTCGGTGGAAAGGGCTTATCATGATTATTGGTTATTGATATACTAAAGTCGTTTCCACGTATTAGGTCCGGTTCATTTTTTTGGAAAAGGCGAATATACTTTTCTTCGAGCAAACCGGGTAGTCTTCTACTGTTTGCAAAAACGCCATCGGGCGTATATATAATAGCGACCTGGTATGCGCTATCAATCAATCCATCTTTATGCATCTCACTAATAATTAAGCTGGTGTATTCAGATGTGTTGCTTCCTTTTTTTTCTTCATTTCTGCTTTTAGTACGTAATCCAGATTCCGGATCAAGTATGTCAGTTATCTTCACCGTGCTGCGTGTTGAGCCATACCAGCCCTCGCTTTCAAATTGTTGGGTGTATTGCTTCAACTTATTGTTGTAAGCTATCTGGTTGTTAATGCTGAGTGGTTTTCCCTTTATTGTTACAACACCGTCTTTGTATGCTATATGATAACTTTCCCCATCCTGCAGGTAGCCATCTTTCACGGCATCTACCATAATATAGTCTGTCAAGCCTTTGTTGAACAATTCGTTACTGATGTAATCGAGCACTTGCGCCTTTTCTTTTTTGGGTAGTATCCTGAATTGGTTATAATCAACACGGGCCAAAGTTGACGGCGGGTAATGCTTTTCATGGTTCATAATTATAGACCATGTATCCTCACCTTCTTTGTTTTTATCAGTCAACGAATACTTCTTAAGCAATTTGATGTATTTCGCGGCTTCAGATTTGGTTAACGTGGTCTTATTCACCATGAAGCGTTCGCCTGCATAAAAAATGTCTGACCTGTAGTTGGTATCAATCAGTCCGTCATTGTGCATTTCCGACATAACCAGCATCATACTTTCGTAGCGTCGGTTGCTGTTGACGGTCAATAAGAAATCCCCTTCTCTTAAAGCAGAGTTCTGGTTGGTCAGGTCGCTATAGCGTATGGTTGCTGTTACACCTCCATGGCAGTCCGGGCATAGATAGTATTCCCTGAAGAGTCTGTATTTGTCATTGTACTGCGCTTCCTGTTCTTTGGTCATTTTTATCCCGGCAAACTGTACGTCATTCTCATTCATGACGATGGTGAACTCGTCGCCGTCCCGCAGATAGCCGTCTTTCATAGCATCGGCAAGAATGTATTCTATTTTACCTTCTGCAAATAACAACCTGCTGACTTCGGCAAGTGCATTAATGTCTTCTATATTATTCTTGCCGGTGAGACCCAGGTATTTTTGCATGTCATCAGGAGATAAACTGCCCGATACTTTTTGCAAGTCAATACCTACCACCTCTCTCAGCATACTTGCATACTTTGTTTCCTGCACGCCTTCCAGTTTCCATCCGTTGATTACAATCCCTTTCCCGGAATACTCCATTGAAAAGTTTTTGACACCGGGTTGTACCAGCTTATCCTGCACTAATTCAGCAAATACTTTTTTCCAGCCCTGTTTGGAAATGCCAGCCCTATAGCGTTCTTCAGCAGTGCAGGTACGGAATGCTGATTCTTTGTTCAATATTTCCTGCATGGTTAATGCACCCTTGCCCTTAATAGCGTCAAATGTTACAGGTGTTTCCTTGTCTTCATCTACATACAGTAAGAAGAGTTGCAGCTTTTTCTTATAGCGCTCATGTTGCTCCCCGCTCATTTTCACCTGGCCGTAGTTTCCCATCATAGAGAAGTATTGTGAGCCCATATACAGCACATCTGCTTTAGCAGGTAATGTTATCAAGCTATCCAGCACCGCATCTACAAATATGTATTTATGATTGCCCTCTTTGTACATCTGTGCGCTTATCTCTTTTAGTTGTTCGCGCAGGTTGTCTTTTTCTGTAGAGAATAGTTTGGTGCTGCCTGCTATCAACAGTGCTGTTGCCAGTACTATGGTGGTTACCACCAGTGGTAATAGTCTGTGTGATGATTTGTCATACTGACGCATAGACAGCAACGCCTGTACCCTTGCCAGTAATGGGCTTCTCTTTTTCAGGCTCATTACCAGGCTGTTTTGCCTTGCCTGTATGCCGGCTATCATGGCTAGTGTTTCAGCCAGTTCAATATTGCGCTCATGCCTTGCAGCCGTTTCGTCGCAAGAGAGCTCCCGGTATTTATCTATCAATATAGTTTGCAGCCATACGAAAGGGTTAAAAAACAGCAGACATTTTATGCACTGCACACCCAGGTTAATATAATGGTCGTATTGTTTGTAATGCGCCAATTCGTGCAGTAATATCGCTTCTGCCTGTTCGGTAGTAAGATGGTTGGCCAGTGATATGGGTATCAGTATCACGGCTTTGGCATGGCCTATAATGCAGGGCGAAATTTTTCTTTCGGTAAACGAGATATGTATAGGGCTGTTGATACGCAGTCTATTTTTGGTATTGGCCAGCAGGCGATACCAGTCGTCAGTTGCAGGCAAAAGCCCTTTGGTTTTCAGTTGCCTGGACTGCAGGTATTGCAACAACAGGCGTATAGAGAACAATAACAGTCCTGCTATGTATAGCCAGGTAATTGTATAGCTATGCTCAACTATTACACTGTTTACTTCCACCCATACTACCTCAGCAGTCAGGCGGCTCTCCTGTGCAGTTACTTCCTGCACAGGGGTTGCATAATCCTGTGTATTATTATAAATGGTGGTAAGAGGAGGCGTAGTGGGGTAAACAGGGGCTGTATCCTTTATTGTCGTCAACTCTGTTAACGATACTATAAAAATTAATAACGGTATCAGCAGGCTGATATTGCATAAGTGGTATTTTATCAGCGAGGGAATGTTTTTCAACAGCGCTAATAGTACATGTAATACTATGTAGGCTGCTGCCCCTGCCAGCAGGGAGTAGAGCAGGGCTTCTGCAATGATGGGTGTGGCCTGGTTCATCATAACTATGGTTTTTTAGCTTGTTTGGCTTTTTCTATCAGGGTTTTTATCTGGTCCAGTTCTTCGGGTGTTGTCTTGTAATTGCTCAGTGCGTTCATTACCAGTTCCCCCGCACTGCCGCTGAACAGGTTTTTCATTACCTTGTCCATAAACTTGCGCTGTACACGTTTTATATCCACATCAGGGTAGTATATATGCTGTCTGCGGCTGTCATCACGTTTCAGCAATCCCTTTTCATACATTACCTGCATTTGTTTCAGGGTGGTGGTATATACCGATTCACGTCCGTCATTCAGCTCCTCATGCACATCTTTTACCGTTGCCTGTTTCTTCTCCCACAACACTTGTAGTATTTCCAGTTCCGCCTCAGTTATATGTATGTCCTTTTTAGTCATTGTACGATGTTTCTCGTACTAAAGTACGATTATTATCGTAAAACGCAAATCTTTTTCAAATATTGTGCCCCATGCTGACGTAGGTCATAGAATGTGTGCATCATACACCCGAATTTTGTAGCTTTCGTAAGTGAAGTACAGCGATATACATATATGGCCCTTGTTGGCTGGGCTGGGCTTGTTTCTCTTCGGCATGTTTATGCTGGAGGAGGCACTGAAGGCATTGGCCGGCAGATCGTTTAAGCTCTTCCTGCGCAGGCATACCGGTAATCCCGTCAAGGCTGCTATATCCGGTGCGTTGGTGACGGGCATACTGCAAAGCAGCACCATGGTATCACTGCTGGTCATGTCATTTACCGGTGCAGGTATCATCGGCCTGAAGAATGGTATAGGCATGATATTCGGCGCCAATATCGGCACTACCATTACAGGCTGGATAGTATCATTGCTGGGTTTCAAATACAGTATCAAAGATATCGTACTGCCATTCATAGCGGCAGGTGGTATTGGTATCGTTCTCTTTTCCAACGAGAAGCTGGTACAGCTCAGTAAATTCCTGATGGGGTTCAGCCTGATGTTCCTTGGCATTGATTTCATGCGTACAGGTTTCGAAGCTTTTGCACAGCAGGTGGACTTCAGCTTTATGCAGTCAACACACCCTATACTGTTTCTATTGGTGGGTGCTGCATTGGCGGCATCTATACATTCCAGCTCGGCCTCTATTATGATATTCCTGTCGTCGCTGGCGGCAGGCATTATCACGCTCGAACAAGGTTTGTATCTCGTCATAGGTGCCGATTTGGGTACAAGTATTACGGCTGTGCTGGCTACTATAAAGGGTAACTCTATTAAAAAGAAAGTAGGTTGGTCGCAGTTGTATTTCAATGTCATCAATGCTATTGTGGCATTGGTATTCATGAGGTTCTTCCTCTTTTTGATAACCGATATTATGAGTATTAAAGACCCGCTCATTACTATGGTAGCGTTCCATAGTTCTTTCAATATTGCTACTGTTATATTATTGCTGCCCTTTACATCTTTATTTACCAAAACCATAGACAGGCTGGTTGGTAACAACAAACACAAATTTGCGCCTGCCATCGCGCTGGTCAACCCGGCAGAAAGCCATGCAGCTATAGAAGCACTGAAGAAGGAGGCTGCCAGTTTCATACGGAGCGGTATCAGTGTCAGCAGGGAGATATTCAACATAGAAGAGAAAGTAGATGATGAAGAACGGTTTTATTATGACCTGAAAAAGTATGAGGCTGAGATAACGGAGTTTTACCTGAAGTTGGAACAAGGGCAACTAAGCCAGGAAGAAGCAGAGCAGGCCAACAACCTGGTAACCGTAATACGCAACACCACACTGTCTGTTAAAGACGCTAAGGATATCAAACACAATGTTGTTGAACTGGAACGCTCGGGCAATGATAAGTTGTATAGCCTGTACACACAAATAGTAGCGGCCCAACGTGACTTATATAAAGAGGCCGAAACGGTAATGCTCAATATACATTATGCGCAACCTACTGATATTGCCGGTATAGATGCTATCATACACAAGTCTCAGCTGGCACACAATAAGATGGTGTTCAACTTGCATGCGGACGGGCAGTATGCAGAAGTGGACATGCCTACCTTGTTCAACATGTTGCGGGGAATCAACAATTCCAACGAGTCGTTGCTGCGGGCGCTGTCTCAACTGGTGCAGGTGAAGTAGCTATTGCTTTTTTCTTTCTTTCAGCGCCCAATACAGCCCATGCACATTGGCCTTCCATTCAGGTAGTAGCACTACCAGTATCATTTCTTCTGCTATTTCCAGGATAGTGACTACTGATGCTATGTAGAACAGCGTAAGCGGGGGCTCAGGCAGGAAGAACAGTAGTATCAGGAAACTGCCCTGCAGCAAGGCTGCCAGTTTGGCCAGGTAGGTATGGAAGCTGCTGATTTTGCCATAGCGTATTAATGCCATTACAGTCTGTATTACCAGAAGCGCCAGCAGTACGATGATGAGCACCAACTCCTGCTGTACGAAATCCGGCTTCAGCCTGAACACGCCTATGACAGCAACTAATATGGTCAGGTCATCGGCAATAGAGTCTAACCTAGCACCCATGACACTGGTTACCTTATACCACCGTGCCAGGAAGCCGTCTATAGCATCAGTAAAGAAGCTGATGGCCAGCATCCATTTGAAGATATCGGCCTGCCCTGTAAATACATGGTATAGCAGGATGAAGGACGCCACCAGCCTGTATGCTGTTATGCCATTGATGATATAGTAACTGGTTTTCTGCATTTGTCGGATAGTATATCTTTTTACAAAACCATAACAACTTCCCCTTCATTCAGTACAACTTAATACCTTTTCAACTGTTGTATATGAGTACTTGCAAATTTAGAATTTATGAACATAGAATTTCATATGCCGCATGGCAGAGTAGCAGAAAAGGTGGTGAAGACGGTAAGGGACAACCTCATCAAACTATACCGCAGTTATAAGAACATATCGAGAGCTGAAGTATATTTCAAAGAGCAAGGCAGGACCGAGCGCAATAAGTTTTGCGAGATAGACCTGACCATATTTGGCAGTTCATTGTCTGTACAGCGCAGTGCACCCAGTTTTCAGCAAGCTACTGCCAAGACATTGAAAGCCGTTGCCGACAAAGTGAATGAGCAGATAGAAAAGCTGAACCAACAACCTGATATCATCACATCTACTGTAAGGGTATAAGCTAGGTAAAGTCATATATTTCCTGTTTCTCCCGGTGATGTATATGTTTTTCATTTGTTATTAGCGGGCGTTTATTTGCAGTGAATAGGGTGGTATTGGTTAATTTGCAGTAAATACGTTACACATGTGGGTTAAGATATCTTCTATACAACAACTGGAGCAACTGCACGAGGGCTCGCTGATTGCCATACATCCATTGCAGGGCCAGCGCTCGGATATGTTTGATGACTCTGACCCCGACCAGGTAGCCCACCGCCTGGTGGCCGAAAATGACGTAGATGGCAGGATGATATTGACTGCCCCCTTGCAGCGCAAGGAAGAAGCACGTACCGTAACATCGGCGCGTATGGGCAACCTGATGCTGGGCGACGGGCATATTGACTATGCTGATATACTGGAACATGGCACATGGTGGATACAGCAGGGTTTCTGATCTTTATCGCCTGACGAAGTAGTAATCGCAGCCATCTATATAGCTGTTAAAGAAGACCAGTTCGTTTTCGCAGAGCCATATATAGCCATTCAGGTATTTTGAATGGCGTTCGGTATTGAGGCTCCAGATGTCTTTGTCTACCTGTGATAATTTCCAGGTGCCTTCTGATTCAATCTTACTGTCTTCAAATACTTTATACACCCCGGCATCGCTGAAGGTGACTACCACATGCTTGTCGGGCGTGAAGGTGGAGTCGCCCGTCCAATAGCAAGTATTGCTGGTCCATACCCAGGTGCCCTCGAGGCCCGATGTGATTTGTGAGGGGTATTGGTTCTGCTCTTTGTGGCAGGTTATGATAGCTGATATATCAACCCCAGAGGTTTGAGTAGCGCCCAGCCTGTCAGCCTTTTCCTTCTTGCAGGATGTGACAGCTGTAAACAGTGCCAGGCAGGTTATTGCCGTTATGGTTATGGATTTCTTTATGCCTTGATTGCTCATAAGTTAAAATTAGTTGTTTATATACAGGACTCAAGAATGGTGCTGCATTTTTTAACATTAGTATGATAATTGTATAAAAACGGCGGGGCTGCTTATAAAAGCAGCCCCGTGTTACATACTCTGCGGCCGAGGCCGCGAAGACTCTTGCTGCTGTTACCTCAGGTCTATCACTTCCATACCCGGGTTTTTCTTCGGGTCGAAGGTGAAGGTGGCGTCGGTAACAGATGGCGGATTGGGGCTGTAGTTGGTTATGTCGTAGCGGTAGGTATTGCCGTTCTTCTCCCATACCTGGCCGCCCATTATTACTTTGTCTTTGCCTATGGCTATTTCCACCTTAGTGAACATTTTATCGCCGCTCTTTGGTGTTAGGGCTATTATATCAGCCGCTTTGCCATTGATTTTGCGCTCGCCGGCGTATTTATAAGTATATTCTTTATCATAAAAGTTGCTGGTAAACAGCTTGGCGGGCGATATAGACTGTGCATCAGGGTTGTAATCAGTTACCTGTACCTCGTTGGTAGCTTTGATAATGGTCCACACTGTTTTATTATCGCTTATGATTTCCTGCCCGGCAATAGATACCCTGTATTTAGTCCCTTTCATATAAAAGGTGCCTTTTTTCTTGTCATTTACGCCACCGCCTTTCAGCTCCAGGCTGAAGTCGGCTTTCAGGGCTTTCAGGTTATTCAGCTTTTTATAAGCTGCATCCAACAGTTCTTTGGCTTTTTTGTCCGTTTGGGCAGTTGCAGGCTGTACCGCAATACCCATCATTAAAGCGCACAATATCAATAATTTCCTCATCACTTGGTTCCAAATATAGAATGAATAATCTTTTTCTAATAGTAAGGGATGCAAAGTTAATGCCGATAAAACAAAAAGTTATGTTATTAAAAGTCAAAAGGTAATATGATAATAGGTTAATAGGTCAATATTCTTAATCCGGGTTGTCATAACTGAGGCCTTTTTCTTTGAAATACATTTTGCCGAAGGTGGAGGGTTTTGCCGGCTTGCCATTATGTTTTTGTGCATATTCTTCGTCCCGGGCTTTTACTTCTTCGGGGGTGAGGATGTGTGGTGGCGGGGCGGCTGCAATGGCTCGCAGCTCTTGCTTGTAGAAGCTGGCGGTGAGGGGGTCGGGGTCCTGCGCGAGAGACCTCACCCCCTGCCCCCTCTCCACGGGGTGGAGAGGGGTGTTCGGTTTTGCCGGCACGGGTGTCCCACCCCCGTCTGCACGGTGGTCACCCCCGCTCCCGAAATGGTCGGGACAGGCAGCGGGGGACAGAGTATTTTGTTCCCAAATGATGCCGGAATTTTGATTTTCTATTTGTGGCATCAAATTGGTTTGGGAGTTGGGGGCTTGATTTGTGTTTTGTTCGGGCGCGAGTTGGACCCCTATCCCGATAGCTATCGGGACCCCCTGAGGGGGACTTGTAATTTGATTTTCACCGCCTTGGCGGGATAAATGTTCCGAAATGATGCCTGGATTTTCGATTTGATTTTTTCTTCGGCGGGGGAGCATATAGATGCCGGGGGCAGGTTGGGGTCAGGGGGGAGGTGGGGCTGGTCGCAGGGGCGGCCATCGATGTAGATGTTGAACTGGGATAGCACGGGGTCGTTGCAGTTGCGCAGGTGGTTGCAGGCGTCTTCGAGTTTGGCGTCGAGTTCTATGGCTTTCATGATGTCGCGGGGGCGTGGGTCTTCAAAGAGCATCCTGTACCTGTCGCCGTTTTTTACGAACCTCGTGACTTTCATTTCGCAGGTGGCTATTTGTGCGAGTATCTCGCGGCGTTTCATCATGCTGAGCAGGGGTGTTTTCTGCTGCGCGATATGCTGCTGATATGCCTCGGTATAAGCTCGTTGCCTGATATACGCGGTTGATTCCTCAATCTCCGCCGCTACTTTTGGGTGGTGGCGCAGCAGGCGGTCCGCCGATTTGCGGGCCGTTTCGTCGTTGGCACATTTGGGGTAGGCTGCATGGTAGGCTTGTATTTTATCGCCGTGTTTAATCATTTGCAGCACGAAGGTCTGGTGTTGGTGTTTCATGTTTATTGATTTTAGATAGTGGATATTGGATTTTAGATGTTTGATAGTGGATATTGGGTGTGTGGTTAGGGCATGGTGTTGATTGATTTGGTGTTTTTCTACATTCCTGCATCCCGAAGTCTCGGGACAGGCGGCGGGATTTCCGTAAATTCATTCAAATTTACTACAACAAAAATACGTATATTATATCTTTAATGCAAATTTATTTTTCCTCTGATTGGTGCGGTCACAAGGCCGAGCAACGGGGGGATTTTTATGAGCGGACGCTCCTTTTATCATGGGTCTGAGCGGGACGCTCAGACCAGTGCGGGGCATGCATCCTGCACGAGCTTGTTGGTGAAGAACTCCAACAAGGATGAAATTCAGGGGAGCCAGGCATTTATTCTTTATCATGGCCAAAGCCTGCTGTTCTTTATTCTTTCCCCCGACTTAAAAGTCGGGGTTAGCTATAGGTAAATATCATTCCCTAACGGTTAACCCCATGCTTTAGTGTGGGGGTTAATAAAAAACAACTATAGGCTTTAGCCATGACGTGTGTATTCTTCCTGCGCGATACTTGTTGGTGAAGAACACCAACAAGGGTAAAGGCTGCTACAAGCGAGGACGAGTGGGGCGAGGAGTTCTCTCCTGACACCATAAAGAGAATGCAATAAATGTTATTTTAGCATTGCCAGAACTTTATATGAAAGAATACCTTACCAAAATAAAACATATAGTACCTATATACCTGTTAGTTGCCTGCAGTACTGTTATCATTCTACTGGCAGTAAGATGGGGACTTTCCATTTCTACAGGCATAATTGATATAAAGGAGGAGAATTGGGAGTTTATAATACCGATGGCAGTGAGTTTCATTGGTGTTATTGTATGGGTCAGGCCTAGGTTTCGAATTCTGAAACCAAACAGAAACGATTCGTGGAGCGCCTTTTTTATTTGTGTTTCATGGATAAGCATTATGGCTGCTTCTGCTGCTGCCCAACGGTTTTTAACGACATCAACAGGTAAGCTTTTGCGAGTTGACAATATTAACCAGATTGCTGACTATGAACCGGTACGTTACTACCAGGTTGAAAATTTTGCTGTACTCAATCAATTTCCCAAAATCTACGCTACCTCATATACATCCGGGAAATATAACCATTGGCTTCATCACGACTTGTATGTAGCTGTGCCTATCATAGCATTTACTAACAATATTACCAAAGACACTCCGCTGATTGCTTTTAACCAAGTACCATTGTATTGGTATGGTATCAGGTTCACACATAGTATGAGCCATAAGTCAACGTATAAACAAAAAGAAAGGGCGCTACAGAAATTTAATGATGATTGCGACGCCAGGTACCGGAATTATGTTTTTAATGACCATGAGTATTTTGAACGGTTACCAAAATCAAAACGACGATTAAGTTATTTAAATGCAATCATTCCAGGAATAGACGGTGTTCCACAGGATTCAATTGTTGTGCTGGAACCGCGATACGAGCCTTTTGAAGAGAGGAACGGGAATAAGTTTTTCTGGATATTTGGATTTTGGGGTATAGGGTTAATAGTCATGGTAAGTATGCTGGCCATACCTGATTTAGACAAACGGGAATTTTTACGGCAGAAAGCAGGCATTAAGCCTGAAAAGGATAGTGTTATCGAAGCTTTAAAATTCCTCATTCCTGCAAAAGAACATTGGGGCACTTCTTTAATTCTTGATATCAACCTGATCGTATTCATCATCATGTTTCTGAATGATGTCGACCTGCTCAGCCCGTCAACCATGGAATTGGTGAAATGGGGTGGAAATATATCATCATTGACACCTGAGCAGCCATGGCGACTGCTTACAAATATTTTTGTTCACGGTGGTGTTATGCACTTGGCTTTGAATATAGCCGGCCTTGTAATAGGATCGTATTTCGTTGAGCGTATTTATGGCAGATGGCACTATCTTATTCTGTACGTATTGTCAGGCATATCGGGTAGCCTGCTTAGCCTTTGGTGGCATGAGTACGTGAATGTGGTAAGCGTCGGGGCTTCGGGGGCAATATTCGGATTGTTTGGTGCTATACTCGCATTGCTGGCAACTAATGCTTTCCCCAAAACAAGCAGGAAAAGTATATTCATTTTCATGGCCTTGTATGCAATTATAAGCCTGATAGTGGGATTGATGGGAGGTGTAGATAACGCCGCGCATATAGGGGGGCTGATCGGTGGTGCTGTGGTTGGACTAGTTTTATATCGTTTAAAAGTGAGAAACGTTGAACCAGAAGAGTAGCCTGACCGTTAGATTATTTTGATGAGCGGACGCTCCTTTTATCATGGGTCTGAGCGGGACGCTCAGACCAGTGTAGCCACCGGGCAGTACCACATTTTACTTAGCCAATTGCAACAACTGTTCCTGTGTGTAATTTTTGTCGTGCAGGAATACCTGGCTGACGTTGGCGAGTGCATGCAGGTGGTGCAAGGGGTTTTGAGGAACGAGTATCATATTCACTTCTTTACCCGCTTCTATGGTACCGCTACGGCCGGGGATGTTCATATAGCTTGCCACGTTTTTGGTAGCGCAGCATAATACTTCGTAATTGCTGAGCCCTGCCTGTTTCAGCAGATCCATTTCTTCCAGTATGTTGAAGCCCGGCACCATATAAGTATCGCCACCATCGGCACCTGTCATTATGTTGATGCCTTTTTTATGCATCTGCCGTACTATCTCCAGTTTTATCTCTTGCGTTTCAGTATAGTTGTTCCTGAATGCGTTTAATGCGGAGTCAGACATTTTTGCTATACGCCCGCTTATGTCATCGTGCCATTGGGCCAATACGCTGTCATGCACATATTCCAGCCCTATGCGTTTTTTCAGTTCTTCTTCGGGCAGTTGCAGGTAATACACCCGGTACCAGTCGAGCGTGGGGCATTGTGATACATTGTTGTTTTTTGTGACGGCCAGCATGCTGTCCAGGTATGGTTGCCCGGTTTTGTAGGCCTCTACGTACCCCTGCAGGTGCTCTACACAGTTGAAGACCGTATCCAGTATATTATCCAGCCCCACTTTTGAGGGTACGTGCCCGCATAGTTTTATGCCGTGCTTTGCCGCGGCAGCTACCAGGTTATTGTAAGCGTTGCCGTCTTTTATACCTACTACTTTAATGAAATCAAATCCTGTATTCTTCCATGCGCTCACAAGGCTGTCCGCCCTTTCGGGTACCAGGTCTATAAGGTGGGTGGTAACGGGTGAGCCGAGGTATAAATCGGGCACGGGGTATTGTGTGATATGCTTGTATGCTATGTGCTCGTCTTTGCCCCGCATAGAACGGATGGTGGTAACACCGGCAGCCAGGTTGAGCGCGAAATATTGTTTCAGCTCGTGTTGTGGCGGCAAGTGGGCATGCATCTCCGCCAGGCCGGGCAACAGGTATTGCCCGGCGGCATCTATTACGGTTGCCTTTGTAGCCTTTAGTTTCCTTGCCTTGTCTTTGCCCATATAGCTGATGCGGCCATTGCGCAGGCATACCATATAGTCAGCAAGCAGGGTACTGTCCTGCATGGTTATTATATGGGCATGACGTATGATTATTTCGGCATTGCGGATAGCTGATGCCGGCTGCGCAGTTACAGAGCAGCCGATGGCAATAACAGCCAGTAAAACAGATAAGTAGCGCATAGTTGTGGTGTTTTCTGCCAAGACGATAGCAAGATAGCTGTGGTGAGTAATGCTTTGTTAAAATGCCCGGATGCTAAGGCCGGTGTGGAGTGCTGTGTACTGCTATACCATAATATCATTGATATCAATGATTGTGGCATGTATCGCCTTTTTATATGTTTACATTGTATTAGGGAAAAACTAAGCCAGGAGTTATGAAAAAAATAGGTACAATATTAATGATGTCTATTGCGGGTAGTGTTGCCTACGGGCAAATATCTGTATCAACTAATGGGACCAAATACGTACTGATGGAGCAGGTGACAAGTGCTAAAGTGCAGTTTTCGCCGGATGGCGTTGTTTTTATGGACAACATCATCAGTAACCGCCCTAATACAATTGGCATCATGCACCATCCCAGCGGAGGATTTTCGGATGGGATGACCAATGTATCCTCAACGGCATTTCTGTCTGCATTCGGATATGCGGTAGTACCCAGCGCTACTATAGACAGGAAGAAATTTCCAAGCGAAGGAGCAATTTTTACCCAAAGGGGGGCATGGGATGCCCATGTTGCGGCACAATTGCAAACAGGCCCCAACTTTGATATAACACTGACCTACACATATAACGAAACTACACGACAGCTACAGGCCAGGGTACATTGCAAAGCTTTGGCCAATCTTACAGGCCTGTACCAGACCAACCTGTTTATAATAGAAGACAGTGTAACAGGTACAGGCAGCAACTTCGACCAGGTAAATAACTATAACACACAGGGTGGGCACCCGTTTTTTGGAAAAGGTAACCCGATAGTTGGCTACAACCACATGAATGTAGTAAGGGAAGTATTGAGTGGGGTATATGGCCAGTCGTTGTTTGTGAGCCCAAGTATGAATGATACAGCCGGTAATAATTATACATACACCCTGCCGCCCGGCTACAATAGTACGCGCGTGAGGCTGGTAGCCACGATATCAAAATACAACTCAGGCAATATTAACGACAATGATGTGCAGAATGCAGTGGCTACCAAGGCCGACCTGGCCTGCGCTTATGCAACACCGGTGGCTCAAATATGTGCGGCCTCTACCGATAATGCGACCGGTAAAAATGTAATAGCCTGGCAGGCACCGGCAGGCAATAAAATAACCTTTTATAAAATATACAGGGATAACGGAGGTTCGTACACATTGCTGACTACACAAGCTGCCACAAACCCTACTGTATATACAGACGCAGGGTCTAACCCGCAGATGCAGGCATACAAGTACAAAATTGTGGCAGTTGACGAGTGTTTGAAAGAAACGGTACTTGACCAGAGTACTGCACACAAAACCATTCATCTGAAATTTGATTACGGCAATAGCTCAGTTAACAAAATCTCCTGGACGGCATACGAAGGGAACACTGTAACCGGCTATACTATTTTAAGAAGCACAAATGCCGGCATGTATAGCCCTGTTGGCACTGTTGCCGGTACGGTAACTACCTACTCTGACAATAATCCCCCGGCAGGCGACAATAGCTACCGCGTACAAGCTACACTCAGCGGTGCATGTACACCATCGGGCGCGGGCAGTTACAGCAGCGTGGAGTCTAACACTGCGAGTGCGTGGAAAACCGGTGTAGGTGCTGCAGGTATTGAAAACGTCATCACCCTGTCTCCCAATCCTGCAAAAGACCAACTAACAGTGAAATGGAACGAAAAGATTGAAGCAATAAGCGTGTATAATGTTTCAGGACAGCGAGTATTCTCAGGCTTGAATAATAAGAATACTGCGACTGTTGATGTGAGCCAACTGACGCCCGGAGTATATATTCTGCAATTAAACAACAGGCATTTCAGCCGCTTTGTAAAACAATAAACAGGTATGAAAAAAACAGGATTAATATTATTCGCCCTGATGGTGTTTGCAACAGTTTTCACCGGATGTCAGAAAGATGATAAAAATACCCCCGGTGGTTCTGTCAATGGCGGTTCGGGGCGTTTTTCAGCACACAGCAGTTGCAGCATTATAGCGCCACCTGCAGGTGTCAACCTCAACAGCCACTACCAGAAGTACCTCAACTGTACGGGTGTACCGGTAATTGGTGGCAGCAACATACCCGATGCGGCGCTACATACAGCAGAAGATATCATAGCGTTTATGTTGAAGGATAAACAGGAGATAAAGAATACCCTCATCAGCGAGGGGGTATATTATGCATTGGCACTAAAAGGTGAGAAGGGCTTGTTGGAAATACCAGAGGTAGCTGCGGAAAACCCTGCTACACTTGCGGGCGGTATTGCCATGGGAGGGTACCCGATGGGCGTATCTAATGTTGATAACCTGATGTGTACTGCTGACAATATTAATGTAGGTGAAAATGTATTGGTACACGAAATGGCGCATTTAATACATCTTTCAGCACTGAACGTATTATACCCGGGGTTCAATGCAGAGGTAGAGGCTGCATACAAGAGCGCCATGCAGGCGGGCCTCTGGAAGAACACCTATTCTGCCTCGAAAAGCACAGAATACTTTGCGGTAGGTGTAGCGATATGGTATAATGTGCAGACAGAAGGGCCGGAAGGCGGAAATGGCACACACGGCAGCATACATACCAGGGCGCAGCTGAAAGACTACGACCCGGGCTTGTATAACCTGATTGCCAAACACTTCAATCATGAAACTGATGTGCCGGGCTGTTTAAAACCCGTATATCCGAATAACAAACCCTGTGTGGCTACCGTAGAGGATATAGATGGCAATGTGTATGACGTAGTATCAATAGGCGCGCAATGCTGGATGAAGCAAAACCTTAAGACTACCCGCTTTAATGACGGCACACCGATTAAGTTAATGACCGAGGTGCAAAACTGGCATGAGATATGGTTCAAGCAGGAAGTGCCGTCTTATATCTATTACGGGCACAATGCCGCTGATAATAATACACATGGCAAGCTGTACAACTGGTTTGCAGCCAAAGACTCCAGGATATGCCCTAAGGGTTGGCATATACCTACACGTGAAGAGTTTGTGCAACTGGTGAAACAAACCGGGGGTATGAATAGTGACGGTAAATCGCTGAAAGCTACCACAACATGGGACAATAATGGGGCGAACACGAACACCAGTGGTTTTACAGCACTGGCAACAGGTGGTATGCTGGGCTATGACTTTGGCGAACGAGGAAAGACTTCATTTTTCTGGACTACTACACCGGTAACGCAATATCCTGAAATTGCGAATGCCTTGAGAATAAACGCTGATAAACTGATAGAGTACAACGGTGAGATAAAGCAAAACGGTTTGTCGTGCAGGTGTGTGATGGATTAGCGCCATGTATGGTATCCTGTTATATAAACAATTGGGGGCTATGCATAGCCCCCAATTGTTTGCACCGGGTATAGTATGCCGAAAACGGGCTAACCTGCTGTAATTATAGTGGTTGTGCCGGCAGTTGCTGAGTGCGAACATGCATTAAGCTTTTGTTTACCCGACACAGTTTTGTAAATAAATGCGAAATGTTATAATTTATAATTTTTTTCGCATTACATTGGGGTACTATTAGCGCAGCCGTTCTGATAATGTGCTTTTTGGATGAGGATAAATGAATGCGGAGTATGTAATTACCAATTGAACTCATTCCCCCTGATAATATTTGGCCAGTGCAGAGATTAGTTTAATTACTTCAAAGTGATATAATAAAACAATTCATAAACATGAAGAATCTTTGGTTGCGTATACCCAAATACATCAGGGTGACATTGCTGTTGACCCTGGCCAATCTTGCCTTATTGGCAGCGAGGAATATAATGGTGGGGGATGCGGTTTTTGATTTTTTAAAATCCAACCTGTTTATCGGCTCACTGCCTGTGCTGGTTATAGCTGTATTTTTAAAAGAATACAAAGGTAAAATCAACACGTTCTTTTTCTGGCTGGTTACTTTGCTCTGGGTTCTGTTTTATCCCAATGCGCCCTATATGATCAGCGACCTGATACATGTGAATGCGGATACGGTTGAAGCTACTGATGCACAGCTGGTGGTATTTGATACGCTCATCATTTTTTCCATCGCCATGTTGTCGGTTTATTATGGTTTCCTGTCTTTGAAAATTATGTTCAATATTTTCAAGGCAAGGTATAGCGACCGGTTTGCGCATGTGGCCATATTCATTACTATAGTGTTGAGTTGCCTTGGTTTTTATATGGGGCGCGAGATGCTGTCGGCTATGAAGCTGGGCAACGGCTACCTCTATTCATGGGAAATATTTTTGGAGCCGGGGCAGATTATATCTGCCGTATGGCATTTACTGTTCCCCATAGGGGCGCACAAGGAGGCTTACCTGATGATGTTGTTGTTTGGCATAGTGCAGTACCTGTTACTCATTATTTTTAGAGATGTAAGTGATGTTGAATCATCAACATATATAACTGAAAAGGTAACACCCCAAAAAGAAACGAAATGACAACTGCAACAAAAATGTGTGTATTGCTGCTGACTATGGCAGCTATGTTGTTCCTGCCCTGGCTGGGCTCCTATATTTATTACAACGGCGCTTTCCCGGCTGATTTCTTCGCCTACCCGCCTCTGACGGCTATGCCTAAGCCCGGATTCGACATGCTGATATTCTGTGTAATAGCGCTGATGTGCGCTGTTGTTGCCGCAGTGTATATTTTCCCGCAGTGGTTCTGGTTCAAGAAGGTGGAAACACCGATGGTAGTAAGGCCGAAAGCCAAGTTGCCTATGTGGTTTTGGTTTGGGTTAATCTGCTGGGGTGGGGTGATGCTGCTGTTTATTTTTAAAGCGCGCAATCCTGTGTGGCTGGTACATTGGTCGGATATTCCCTTGTTTTGGGGTACGGCACTGATGCTGGACGGATGGGTGTATAAGCGCAACGGAGGCGTGTCGCTCATCAGCAAAGTGCCGCAGGAACTGATAGGCATAGGAGTGGCATCCGTATCGGGCTGGATGATATTTGAATTCCTCAACTTCTTTGTAGATGACAACTGGTATTACCCTATGGGCGATATGCTGGACAGGGAAGAGTTTTTCCTGTATGCCTGTATCGTGTCATCAGGATTGTTGCCAATAGCTTTTGAATGGTACTGCCTGTTCAAAACATTCCCTAAACTGAGGGAACGTTTTTCGAACGGGATAAAGATTAAGACCAATTCGGTGATAGACAATTTGATATTGCTGGCTTGTTTTGGCGGCATGTTCGCATCGGGCCTGTTGCCTTATACGATGTTTTTTATGTTGTGGATTGGCCCGCCGATAATACTGGCCATTGTGCTGAAAAAAATAGGCGTGTGGACACCTGTAATGGAAATAGGCAAGGGCAACTGGACACCATCGCTGCTGGGGGCGTTGACGTATTTTGTAACGGGCCTTTGCCTGGAGGGGCAGAACTACCTGAGCGCTATACACAGCCCCAACCTGTGGACGGGCGACCCCGCCTACTGGCAGTACAGCCTGCCTTATGTAGACGTGCTGCATGTGTTTGAAATGCCGCTACTGGGCTTGTGGGGGTACCTGCCGTTTGGTATCTATTGCTGGCTGTGGTGGATAGCCTGGGCTACGCTCATGAATATACCTGCGAGGTTCCTGAAGGAAGACCCGCTAAAAATTGACTCGGATTTATGATGAAGAAGCTTGCCATATTACTTCTATGCTTTATAACGATGCTAAGTGCCGGCGCCCAGACAATAGTTTGGGATGGGAGTACAGGGACTAAAGAGCTGGGCGATAAAATAAAGGTATTGGAAGACCCTGAAGGCAGCCTTAGCTTTGATGAGGTGAGCTCCGGCGGCTTTGATGAAAAGTTTATACCATCAGACAAAACTATCCTGAATGTGGGGCATACAGAGTCAGTTTTCTGGTTGAAGTTGCCCATTGATAATACTACAGGTGAAAGACCGTTTCTTGAGCTCATGCAGGCCTGCCTGCCTGTATGCGAGCTGTATTACAAGGATGACAACAATCAAACGGTTTACATTGAATCGGGGTATAAAGTACCGCTACCGGACAAGATAGTAAAAGACCATTTCCAGGTTTTCCCTTTGCCCACCGGTAAACGTGATTATTATGTTCGTTTAGTGTCCAATTCGGGCCCGATACCGGTGAACCTGTACAGCGCCAAAGAATTTGAAATAAAGTCGAACAACGAAAAGCTGGTGTATGGCTTTTACCTGGGCTTTATGTTTTTCCTGTTGCTGAGCAATTTATTTTTCTTTTTCTCGCTGCGCAACGGCATGTATTTGTTCTATTGCGCGAACGTGGTCATCTATACCTGCTACACGGTAGCAGTGGTAGATGGATTTTTGCCCTACCTGCTGCCTGAGGCCGACCTGATGACCTGGTACATAACCGTGCCCACTATAGGTGTTGCCGTACAAAACATGTACGCCCTCTATTTCCTCGAACTGAAAAAATACGCCCCACGCTTGAATAAGATAGCCTGGGGTGTAATATGGTATTTTATTATTTACGCGGTGGTAAGGCTTTGGTTGCCGCTGACAACAGTGTTGGCTGTCAACACGCTCAATGCTTTGTTGTCTTTCTTCATGATAGGAGTGGTGGGTTTTGTAGCCGGGAAAAGAGGCAATAAGATGGGCTATTATTTTGCTATTGCCTTCTTTATTTATTTCGCCATGGTGATGTGCGAGGCGACATATATACAAACCGGCAGCCCGGCGTATTTCTGGAGCCTGAGTTATACCGCTACATCGACACTGGTTGAAGCTTTTATCCTGTCCTTCCTGCTGTCAAAGCGATTTGAATGGGAGAAAGAAGCCTTCCAGAGCGCTAACGATCGTGCGCAGCAGCAACTGCTGGAGAAAACAAGGGAGAACGAGAAGATGGTGCGGGAACAAAATACCGTACTGGAGCAAAAAGTGGAAGAACGCACCTCCCAGTTGTCGCACAGCCTGGAAGAAACTAAGAAAGAGCGCCAGAAAGCAGAAACCCTGCTGCATAATATATTGCCGGAAGAGGTAGCGGAAGAGTTGAAACAAAATGGCAGCTCTGAGGCCAAGCAGTATGAACATGTAAGCGTGCTGTTTACCGATTTTGTGAACTTTACCGGTATTGGCGAAAAGATGAACCCGAAAGACCTGGTTGCCGAACTTGACCTGTGCTTCAGGGCTTTTGATGAGATAATAGACAGGAACGGCCTGGAGAAAATAAAAACAATCGGTGACGCCTACCTGGCAGTATGTGGCCTGCCGACAGCCGATACGGCACATGCTGAAAATACTGTAAATGCTGCACTGGAAATCCTGGAGTTTATGCAGGAGCGCCGTAAGTATGGTGGTTTGTTTGATATACGGGCGGGTATCAACAGCGGACCGCTGGTGGCTGGTATAGTGGGTGTCAAAAAGTTTGCCTACGATATATGGGGCGATACCGTAAATACAGCCGCCCGCATGGAAAGCAACAGCGAAACGGGAAAGCTGAATGTTAGCGACAGTACTTATGAGTTGATAAAAGACAAATACAACTGCGAGTACCGGGGTAAGATAGATGTGAAGAACAAAGGGGTTGTTGATATGTACTTTGTCTCGAAAAGGTATGTCCCTGCTGATATGATGTAGGTATGAATATTGCGCCTCTTAATGCACGTGTGAGGCGGCTGCATAATATACGCAGTTGGGTTTTTATGATTGGTACGATTACAAAACTGTACCAAAGGGAAATTTATCTACGTTTACTGTTTTAAAGAGGCTTATGCATTGCATAAGCCTCTTTGCTTTGGTACCACCAGGCCGTATCAGCGGTTTTCATTTCTGCGGTTTTCATTTTTAGTGTTATCGCTTTCGTGTTTTCTTTCTTTACGATGTTGATTCAAATCGCTGCCTTGCGGATTTTGTTGTACCGGCTGTTGTTTTTCGCGGTTGTCCTGCTGCTGGTTTTGATTGCCGCGGTTTTGAGTATTCTCTGCCTCACGGTCTTGCCTTTTCTGTTCCATAACTCAAAGTTTTAGATGAATAATACCGTAATAACAATACAGCGCAGAAAGGGTTCGTTGAAAAAGTAAAAACCTACATCAGCGGAGTGCAGCTTGTTTTTTTAATTCCTTTAACGAACTCTTTGCGTCCCTATGGTGTTATAACTACAAGCATTCATTTGAAAACAATCAAAAAGTAATTTTTATGAACACAAAAACAAAGAATATGCTGCAACACCTGGAGGAACATGCAGAAAACGGACAAGCAGAGGCTAAGAGCTTTATCAGCAAACTGAATACAGAGAAACTGAAACAGCCTAAAGTATTGTGGGCAGCAGCGGGTGTAGCTGCACTAATTGGTGCAGGTGTAGTATGGCGCCTGACGCGTAACAAAACAAAATCTTCGGCTAAATAGTAACAGCTGGTTTTGTTTTTGTACTTATCATTAGTGGGCTACTGTTTCAGCAGCCCACTTTTTTGTCTTTGTCTATCAGCCTTTATACATTATGCAGCTATTTGCTGCCTTTTTTGCATCAAGACAGCCACTTTTTTATTGCTGTTGAAGAATAGTACATCCTCGCGTGCCAGCATCAGCAGGCTGGGAATGATATTGTCGTAATGCGTATCCAGTTCTTCGGCCAGGTGCTCAATATATATCCAGTTGTTTGATTTGCTATAACGGTTCATTTCCATTAGTTTCTGCAGCACTTCGTCTATCGATGGTTTCATAAAATATGGTTTTTTGTATAACGGTAAAGACGTAAAAAACATTGTAGGCGTTAGGGTTGTAACTGATTGTTTAACAATTACTTGACAGTAAATACACGGTATTATGACAATTGAATAACCGGCTGTTAAAAATGTAAATTATTGGTATGGGAATGCATTTAAAACTTGCACCGGTAAGCGTGTAATGTGAGCGTTAATACATCGCAATCAGACCCCTATACCGATAGCTATCGGTACCCGTACAGGGGACTTTTTGTTTTACAAACTTCTCAGCATTTGTTCCAGCTCTGCTTCGGTATGTATCAGTACATCGCGGGGCTTGCTGCCTACGGCGGGGCCTACTACGTCGGCGGCCTCCAGTTGGTCCATAATACGGCCTGCACGGTTGTAACCCAGGTTGAAGCGGCGCTGCAGCATGGAGGTAGAGCCCGATTGTGTTTGCACCACTACACGGGCACATTCTTCAAACAGTTTATCGCGGTTGCTGAGGTCAATATTTTTTTCTTTATCGCTTTCTTCGCCTTCATATTCCGGCAATTCGAAAGCGGTGGGGTAGCCGCGCTGGTCGCCGATGAAGGCTGTAACGTTATCTACCTCGGGCGTATCTACAAAAGCGCATTGCAGGCGCAGCAATTCGCTGCCGAAGGATATCAGCATGTCGCCACGGCCTATCAGCTGCTCCGCACCACCTGCATCCAATATCGTGCGGGAGTCCACCTTGGCAGATACTTTAAACGCTATACGTGCAGGGAAGTTGGCTTTGATGGTACCTGTAATGACATTCACCGAAGGGCGTTGCGTGGCAATGATGAGGTGTATGCCTACAGCACGCGCCAACTGGGCGAGGCGGGCTATGGGCATTTCCACTTCTTTACCTGCTGTCATCATCAGGTCGGCAAACTCATCTATTACCAGTACTATGAATGGCAGGTATTTATGCCCGTTCTCAGGATTGAGCCTGCGACGGATGAACTTGTCGTTGTATTCTTTGATATTGCGCGCACCTCCGTCTTTCAGCAGCTCGTAGCGGTTATCCATCTCTATACACAATGCATTGAGTGTATAGATCACTTTCTTAGTATCGGTGATGATGGCTTCCTCTTCGTTGGGCAGCTTGGCCAGGAAGTGTTTTTCGATGGTGCGGTATATGGATAACTCCACCTTTTTGGGGTCTACCATCACAAACTTCAGTTGCGATGGGTGTTTCTTATATAATAAGGACACCAGTATGGTATTGATACCTACCGACTTACCCTGCCCTGTAGCACCCGCCATCAGCAGGTGGGGCATAGTGGCCAGGTCTACTATATAGTTTTCGTTGTCTATTTTTTTACCCAATGCTATGGGCAGGCTCATTTTCGAATTGACAAACTTCTCGCTGCTGAGCAACTGGCGTATAGATACGGTTTGCTTGTTGGCATTGGGTACTTCTATACCAATAGTGCCCTTGCCGGGTATAGGCGCTATGATACGTATGCCCAGTGCCGCCAGGTTCAGCGCTATATCATCTTCCAGGTTGCGGATTTTGGATATGCGCACCCCTTCGGCTGGAACAATTTCGTATAAGGTAACGGTAGGCCCTACGGTGGCGCTGATGCGCTGTATTTCTATACCGAAGCTGCGCAGGGTGTTAATTATCTGGTTTTTGTTTTGCTCCAGTTCATCCTTATCCAGTACTATTGATTCGCTGCTACGCTCTTCCAGCAGGTCGAGCGTTGGGAATTTATAATCGGGCAAGTCCAGCTCGGGGGCATATTTTTCATTGTCGGCAATGCTGATGTGGCCACCGTGGGTGGGTACGGTGCGCTCTTCTTCCAGCCTGGTTACTTCAAAGCTGAAGCCTTCTTCCTGTTGCGCTACAGGTGGTGTTGCCGTTGGTGTAATATCTTCTGTTATGTCACCGGTGTTTATAAATTCTTCTTCTGTTTCTTCCTCTTCTTCAACATCAGTTTCTTCTTCGGCCATTTTTGTGGCATATATATCATTAACAGTAGGTGTGGCAGGGGTTTTATCTACCAGTTGCAATTCCCATTCTTCCTGTGGTTCCTCCTCATCATCTATAGAGGTGAGGGGTTTTATATTATCAGCTGCGTAGTTGTTTGATGGTTGTTCGTCTTCGTCGTCTTGTTCAGTGTCGGGTATTACAGTACCTTTTTCCGGTTTTATTGGCACCAGTGCTGCTGCTGCACCGGCCACCATCTGCGCTGTATTGCGGGCGCGTTTCAGCACAGGTGAAATATCCAGTGCAAATACCACGAATAGGAAAAAACAGACAATGGCGAAGAGTATCAAACCTGTGCCTGCATTGCCGAAGAAACCATTCATATAGGCGATGGCCTCGTTGCCCCAGGCACCACCGCAAGGGAATACGGCATCGGGCAATAAATAAGTAAGCACAGGGGCTACCACCAGCACCAGCAGCGATGTCCAGCGCAGGTAGCGTGTAACGGGTATGATGCGTTTGCCATACACCATGCTAAGGCCCACCATTGTAATCCATATACTTATGGCGAAAGATGCGATACCTGCCCAGTTGTACATCAGCAGGTGTGCCACAGCAGCACCCACGCGCCCGCCCCAGTTGGCTACAATTTCTTTGTCCTGGAATAGGAATGTACGGAGTGAGCCGCCTGTGAGGAGTTTATCCTGGTCGGCCTGCCATGTGAAAAGATAGCTGATGAGTGAAAACCCGGTAAATATACCTGCCAGCAGGAAAAACAGCCCGAAGCCCAGCCTGATTTGCCTGAGGCGCGCCGCGTTATCCACTGCGGGTTTTTGAATTTTCTCTTTCGCCTTGTTTTTCTCTGTATTTTTTTTGGTAGTAGCCATACGGGTCAGCTACGCAAAAGTAATATTTTAATGATGCAGAACACAAAAGCGGGGCATAAGAAGAAAAGAGGTGGCGTGCAACCAACCATTGAAGAGCGCTTACCGTCTTTAAAAGGTACAGAAAAAGGTGTTTTTGGAGGTCAAAGCACGGGTTCTCAGCACGGTATGCAGGTATGGGGTATTAAAAATTATCTGCCCTGACATTGCAACTTTAAAATATTTCCGTATTTTCAGCCGTTGAGAATGATTGTTTTATAGCTGCCATGCACATTTTTTGCTGATATTTACGCGGGTAACACAAGTAGTGTTGCATACGTGGCTTGTAAAACATATTTTTATAAAAAATTACACTCTTAAGGATAATATATCATGATCAGTAAAAGAACCATTAGCCGTGCAGGAATCGCAGTAGCATTAGCGTTAACTATGCAAGTGACGCCGGATGCACAGGCACAGGATGTTCACTTTACGCAGTTTAATGCGTCTCCACTGATAGTTAACCCGGCGTTTACGGGCAACTTCAGCGGCAGGATGCGCGCATCGGCCATCTACCGCGACCAGTGGAGGAGTATTTCCGTGCCATTTAAAACTATAGCCGTATCGGTAGATGCACCTATAGTAAATGACCTGACGATAGATGATTACCTGGCGGCAGGCATACAGGTATATAATGACAGGGCCGGGGATGCCAATCTTTCGAACCTGTCTGCACTGGCTTCAGTTGCTTATCACAAGTTTCTGGGTGCGGGTGTAAACAAGGCTATATCAGTAGGTTTCCAGGGTGGTTATACCCAAAAGAGCTTTGACCTGACCAAACTGTATTTCTCAGATGAGTTTGTAGACGGAACGTTTCAGCCGGGTAGTACAGGCAACAACCTGGACCCCAAGACGAACTATTTTGTATTTAACGCAGGTATCAGCTGGGCACACCAGGCAGGCGAAAAATTCTCTTATGTAATAGGAGTAGGTGCCAACAACCTGAACCAACCCCGCGAAACCTTTGACAGGGACGAAAAAGCAGATGTAGGGCTGGCTATGCGCTACAATGGACAAATAGGGGCTATTGCTTATATGAGCGAAAGGCTGAGCCTCCGCCCCGCATTCCTGTACCAGCAGCAGGCCAATGCCACTGAAATGATTGCAGGTAACGAGTTTCACCTGATAGTAGGCGACCCCGAGTTCCAGACTTTTACGACAGCTGTGTTTTTGGGTGGCTGGTACCGTTTTGACGATGCTGCTATGATAACTGCAGGCCTGGAATACAAAGGAGTACGCCTGGGACTGGCTTATGATTATACAGTTTCGACACTGAAAAACAATGCAAGGAGCACAGGTGGCTTTGAGATAGCCCTGACATGGATAGCGCCCGATCCACTGGATTTTGCGCGTAAACTGATATATCCCTGCTCACGCTTTTAGTAGTTTTTTTACGATAATTCAGGAAAGGGCAAAAATATTTTCAAAAGCCCTTTCTTTTTTTTAAAGCAATTTATATCTCTATACCCATTAACAATGCGCATGCACATGAGAAAAAATTGGCTGCTTCTGCTTTTGGCGACACTGATTGTAACGGTTAGTATGGATGTTGCTGCACAGCAACAGAACAAAGACAGGTACAGGGACAAAGCTGACGATCCTGTTTCTAAATTACCGTATTACAAAAAGCTGCGTTGGGCTGATGGACTTTTTAGGGAAGGGAGTTATTTTAATGCAATAGATTACTACCAGCAACTGAAACAGGAACAACCCCGCAATCCTTACCTTTCTTACCAATTGGCCGAGTGCTATTGGATGACAAGGGATTATCAGCCTGCTGCGCACTACTACGGCGAGGTATATAATATGGCTTCGAAGCTGTATCCTGAAGCCGTGTTCAAACAAGCAATGATGCTGAAGCAGGCGGCTAACTACGACGAGGCAATAGCCGCGTTCAACAGGTTTATCGGTGATAACCCCAAGACGTACAAAGTGCTGAAAAAGCGTGCCCTGAAAGAGATAGAAGGTTGTAAAGTAGCGACGGCATCTATGATGGACCCACAGGCTGTAACTGTAAAGAATGCAGGCCCGAACGTTAACAGCGCTTATACAGAATCTGCTCCTTATCCATTGGGCGACTCAGCCCTGTTGTTCTCTACTATGAGGCAGAACGACCTGGTAGAAGTAGACAAGAAGAAGCGTGAGACATATATGTCCCGTTTCATGACATCGGCCAAACAGAAATATACTGAAGAAGTAGATTCTTTCCAGTGGCCATTAGCATTTAATGATGGTGATTTCAATTCTGACAAAGTGCATATCAGTAACGGTTCTTACAGCCCCGGCGGCGACCGTTTCTACTTCACCGAGTGCGCAGAAGGCGACTCAATGAAGGTGGAGTGTAAGATATATGTATCAAAATTTGAAAAATCGCGTTGGTCTGACCCCGAATTGCTGGGTGATGGTATCAACGACGGAGGCTCTAATACTCAGCCTTTTGTAGCGTTGATCGGTAAGAAAGAAGTACTGTTCTTCTCTTCAAACCGTCAACTGCAAAGCCGTGGCGGATACGATATATGGTATTCAATTATTGACCCCCGCAACGGTACTTACCGCCGCCCTCAAAACGCCGGTAAGCAAATCAATACAGCCAACGATGAGATAACTCCTTACTACGACAGCAGGGAAAACAAACTGTACTTCTCTTCGAACGGATGGGTAACTATGGGTGGATTTGATATTTACTCAGCACTGGGCGGCCCGTCTCGTTATACTAATGTGTCGAACCTGGGCTACCCCATCAACACATCGGCTGATGAGATGTATTATGTAAGGGATCCATTGGGCAAGCCTGATGCTTATGTAGTGTCGAACCGTGTTGGTTCAATAGCATTGAAAAACCCAACCTGCTGCGACGATATCTGGCGCATACAATACGAGCCTAAACTGGTGGTTGTAGGTAAAGTAGTAGACCGCAAATCGCAGGAGCCTATTAACGAAGTAACTGTGAAAATGGTGGATGAGAAAGGTGATATGAAAACCTTTAATTCTACTGACGGTAACTTTGGTTTCAACATGAACCGCGGACATTCTTATGTGATTACCGGTGACAAAGAGCAATATGCTTCTACACGCGCCTCTGTAAGCACTATGGATGTAAAACGCACAGATGCTGACGATACAGTGAGTGTAACTATCTATATGGATGAAATTATCCCTGAATTCAGGTTCTCTGTAAGCAATGTATATTATGACTACGACAAGGCCGACCTGCGCCCTGAGTCAGTAGCTTCGCTGGATACACTGGTACAGTTCCTGAATGATAACCCTTCATTTACTGTAGAGGTATATTCATTTGCTGATGCTAAAGGTAAAGAAGAGTATAACAAAGAGCTGTCTCTGCGCCGTGCACAATCAGTAGTTGATTATATAACAGGTGCCGGTATCGACCAGAACCGTGTAGTGGCTAAAGGCTTTGGTGAATCAATGCCTGCAGCACCCAACACAACTGCAACCGGTAAAGACGACCCTGTTGGCCGCCAGATGAACCGCCGTACAGAGCTGCGTATCATTACAGACGTGCCTACACGCCGTGTATTGTACAACAGCGCTAAACCCGGTAACATGGACGACCAATCTAAAAACCTGCAAATGGACGAGAGCATGAACGAAGACTATGAGTCTGATGGTGAGTCTGATGCGGGCAACCCCGGTAGCAGGGTTAATAAATAGTATTGACTATAACAGAGCAATAAACAAAGGGGGCTGTGCGCAAGCGCAGCCTTTTTTATGCTTATATACCACCGCAGGGAATTAATTTTGTGATTATGAAGTATATACAAATGCGCTTTGCCGAGCCGGATGTTGAAAAGAGAGAGATATTAATGGCCGGACTGGCGGAAGCCGGTTTTGAGAGTTTTGAGGAAGAGCCTGAAAGCCTGGTAGCGTATATACCTGAAGCGTATTATACAGAAGATTTGCTGGCAGAAGTAGCAGAAATATTTAAGGGTGCTCCTGAGGTGCAGGCAATAGCCCCGCAAAACTGGAATGCTGATTGGGAAGCGGGTTTTGAGCCGGTAAGGGTAGACGGTTTTTGTACCATAAGGGCAGGGTTTCACGCGGCAGATACTTCTGTGCCTTATGAAATAATCATTACACCTAAAATGTCTTTCGGTACGGGACACCACGCCACCACCAGGCTGATGATACAACAGATGAAGGGTACGGACTTTAGCGGGAAAGATGTGCTGGATTTCGGTACAGGTACAGGTGTACTGGCTATACTGGCCCAAAAACTGGGAGCAGCCAATATCCTGGCTATAGATACAGACGAATGGTCGTACGAAAATACGCTGGAAAATATAGCCGCTAATGAGGCAGCAGGTATCGAGGTGCGGCGGGGTTCGCTGGAGCAGGCGGAAGGCCGACAGTTTAATGTGGTACTGGCGAACATTAACCGGCATATATTGTTAGAATATATGCACCGGATGCGTGCCGTGCTGAGGGATGACGGCGTGCTGATGATGAGCGGTATACTGGACCAGGATGAACAGATAGTAGTGCAGGAAGCAAAAAAAGCTGGCTTTGAAAACCTGTCTGTTGTTGCTGAGGATAAGTGGTTATGTATCGTTGCATCGTAATATATGCGCATGGTGTTGGCATATCTTTAACAAATGTTGTAACGTTTTGAAAACCAGTAGATTCAGGTTGAATTTTCCGGAGGCTGTTAGGATTAGTCGTTTGTAAAAATTATATTTGCTCTCTTCAAATACCCACTCAAGTTTGAATGAATATTGCGGTTCTCATAGTATTAGCATACCTGATAGGTTCGATACCTACTGCGGTATGGGTAAGTAAGCGGCTGTTTGGTATAGACATACGCGAACACGGCAGCGGCAATGCGGGTGCTACCAATACCTTCAGAATATTGGGCGCTAAGGCCGGCACTGCTGTAATGCTGGTAGATATGATGAAAGGTTTCATCGCTGTCAAGCTTGCCATATTCTCTCCTTACGGCGCATTAAGTACTGAACAATCTGTAAACCTGCAGATATTCCTGGGGTTGTTTGCTGTAGTTGGGCATATCTTCCCGATATGGGCTGAGTTTAAAGGTGGTAAAGGGATTGCTACACTGTTTGGTATGATAGTGGCTATACAACCCCTGGTAGCGGTGAGCATGGTAGGAGTATTTGTGTTGATGTTGTACATGACAAGGTATGTATCACTCAGCTCTATAACAGCCAGCATAGCGTTTCCGCTGATGATATTTTTTATCTTCCGCGAGCCTGAACTGAGTTACAGGATATTTGCCATTGCCACAGCCTTGCTGGTAGTGCTGACGCACCACAAGAATATCAACAGACTGATAAACGGCAGCGAGAGTAAAGTGGCTATCTTCCGCAAGCGCAGGTTCCGCCGTCGCAGGGGCGAGGATTAAACATTAGTTATCTTTCTATTGTTGTATATTTATTTACAACGTTTTTCCTGAATTTTCACGTCTATGAAAAAGATACTTATCATAACAGCTGCGGCATTTATGGCCGGCGGGCTGGCATCATGTTTTAAAAATCCTGTAACAGGCAGAAGCTCTGTAAATGTATTGCCGGAATCGGAAATGAGAACGATGGCGCAACAACAATACACTTCGGTTCTTGCAGAGAGTAAAGTAACAAGCGGTACGAATGATGCCGCCATGATACAGAAAGTAGGGCAAAAGATATCGGCTGCCGCTACACAGTACCTGAGCAGTATCGGGAAGGCAGACCTTGTAAGCGGTTATCAATGGGAGTTTAAGCTGATAGAAAGCAACCAGGTAAACGCATGGTGTATGCCCGGCGGGAAAGTCGCTTTTTACACAGGTATATTGCCGCTGTGCCAGGGAGAAGCAGGAGTAGCAGTAGTGATGGGCCACGAGATAGCCCACGCTATAGCCCGCCATGGTAATGAGCGTATGACACACCAGTTGATGCAACAAGCCGGTGGCGTAGCTTTGTCCGTATATATGGCGGATAAGCCCACAGAAACGCAAAATGCGGCACAGACAGCATGGGGTGTGACAACCCAGATAGGGGCGATACTTCCCTTCTCGCGGGCGCATGAAAGTGAGGCTGACGAGATGGGGCTGATATTTATGGCTATGGCCGGGTATGACCCTCATGAGGCCATTGCCTTCTGGCAGCGGATGGCAGCGGCAGGCGGGCAAAAACCTCCTGAATTTCTGAGTACCCACCCTGCAGACCAGCGCCGTGTCAATGATATCAGGGGAAAAATTCCTGAGGCTATGAAATATTACAAACCCAACTAAGCACATTGCCGCCACTCTCATTATACAAGCGTTTACTCAGCTATATAACACCCGTATTGGTGCGCAAAGGAGCAAGTGACAAGAACCCTTTGCTGGAGTTGTATTACTACAGGGGGCGGATGCAACTGGCTACTGCAGATGCATTGTATTCGGACGGGGAGCATTACAGGCCATTGCGTATAGGGTTCAAACAAATCGAAAGCTATCTGCCGGAGGTGAAAAAAGTATTGGTATTGGGTACGGGGCTAGGTAGTGCCATACAGGTGATGGATAAGCTGGGTTACCAGCCCGACTTTACGATGGTAGACCACGACAGCACCGTGCTGAAATGGGCATTGGAGGCATTGCCGGGGTATGGGGGGCAAATAACACCCGTATGTGCAGATGCAGAAGAATATATGGCAGGCAACACCACACCATACGATTTGCTTGTAGTAGATATATTCAACAGCCGCATAGTGCCTGCATTTGTTACTACACGGGAGTTCCTGGCGCTATGCCGCAACAGCATACGCCCTGGTGGCAAGATGGTAATGAACTATATAGTGCAGCGCAATGAAGATTGGGCCCCTGTGGACAAAAGACTACGTGAGGCATTTCCTCAATGCCACTGTATAGACGACGGGCTGAACCGCGTGGTGGTAGCTACAGTTTAGCAGACTGTATGCGCAGCACTTTGCGATTGCTTTTTTGCACACGCATTTTTTCAGGCACCAGTTTCAGTATACTGTCCATAATGCTTTGCAGCAGCGTGAGCTTAACAAAGTGGCCGCTGGTGACCATGCTGATTTCGCGCACGGGCTCGGGGTCTTCAAAATAACGTACACGTTCCATACGGTCTTCTGAAAATTCGAACGTAGCAAACTCAGGCAATACGGTCATACCCTTGTTGGTATCTACCATTTTGCGCAGTGTCTCCACATTGCTGGATTCGTACCTGTATGGTTTTTCTGCCTGTAGTTTTTCTACATGGTCGCTGCAGAGGTCCAGCACCTGGTTGCGCAGGCAGTGGCCCTCGTTGAGCAGCCATATACGGTCCAGCGAAATATCCGCAGGGTTAACCATGCGTTTTTTCAGCGCCTTTTCGCCTTCGGCAAAGTAGGCTACGAGCGGCTCAGAAAACAAAGGATATTCTTTAATCCCATTCTCGTTGAGCGGTGTACTGAGCAGGCCTGCATCTATTTCGTTGTTCCTGATAGCCACAAGAATCTGGTCAGTTTCCATTTCTTTAACTATCAGTTTAACATCCGGGTATGCTTTGTTGTAATTTTCCAGCAGCCCGGGCAGCAGGTAGGGCGCTATGGTAGGTATTACCGCCATTTTGAATGTGCCTGATATGGTAGTTTGCTGGCTTTGTATCAGCTCGTTTATTTTCTCACACTCTGACAGTATAATGCGTGCCTGGTCTACAATAGCCTCGCCCATAGCCGTAATGGCGATGGGGTGCTTGTTCCTGTCAAACAGTTTTATACCCAGCTCATCTTCCAGCTTCTGTATCTGCATACTCAGGGTAGGTTGTGTGACAAAGCATTTTTCAGCCGCAGCGACGAAACTCTTATAAGTAGCAACAGCTACCACGTATTCTAATTGAGTAATTGTCATGGTATTTATTTACTGCTAAATTAGGCGAAGAAAACGATATAGACAAAATTTATAGATAACATAAATGCTTGTAAATGTTGGGGTATTGTTAAAAGGGAAAATGCTATATTAATATTGTCTATACTGGTGCCGGAAGCTATAAGTAATTTCCTCCTACCTTTGCCTGGCAAAATCCGATGGTATTATGAGTGTAGCTACAAAACTGAGGTTGCAGGCAGACACTCCACTGTATTTGTTGCATGTGCCGGAACAGGTTCGGGTATTATTCAGCGGTTTTAAGGCAAAAAGCGGGCTTGGCGGGCAACAGGTAATACACCAAGCAGTGATTTTTGCAGCCAGTAAGCAGATACTGGACGGGATAATGCCCAAACTGGGTACTCGGCTGGCCAAAGACGCGCTGCTGTGGATAGCCTACCCTAAAAAGACAGGTAAGATAAAATCGGACATGACAAGGGACAGCGGATGGGAAACCGTATTTGCAGCAGGCTATGAACCTGTGACACAGATAGCGGTGGATAATGACTGGTCGGCGCTACGGTTCAGGAAGAGTGAGGCGATAGGGCCTAAGCTGAGGGACGTACCGATGGAAGCGAGGCAGATAGAAGGGGTGGATTTCGTGAACAGAACCGTGACTTTTCCCAAAGATGTGTTGCAGGCATTGAAACCCTATAAAGAATTGTATGTATTACTGCAGGGCATGTCGTTTTCTCATAAAAAGGAATATGCGGAAGCAATAGTGTCGGCAAAGAAATCCGAAACACGCGCCCGCAGGATAGAGAAGATGATAGAGATGCTGGAAAAATATAAAACTGAAAAAGAAAAGAAGAAGAAGTAATGAGTTACAAACAAATACCTGCGGGTGCAATATTGCAGTTTATCAAAGATAATTATGAAGGGAAGCTGGTGCTGGATTCACGTTCTCCGGCAGGCAACTGGCTGCAATTTACCCTGGAGCAAATAGAGAAAGGCAGCGCCACCATATCGCTGGAAGTGCGGGAGGAGATGACCAATCCCTACGGGAATATACATGGCGGCATGATGGCCCTGGTGATGGACGAGGTGATAGGATGGGGTGTTGTCAGTTTAGACACTGACAATTATTACACATCGCTGAACCTGAACGTAGACTTCCTGTATGCGATAAAGAAAGGCGACAGGCTGAGGGCGACATCGAAAGTGGTGCGCGCCGGCAAAAAAATAATACACGTAGAATGCCATGTGTATGATATGCAGGACACGTTGCTGGGCAAAGCATCGAGCAACCTGATAGTAACAGGCATGCGCCCGCAGGGTGGTGATTACAAAGTAGCCAGCTAACCTGCGGATTATTCTATTACCGCGCGTTTTACCGTTTTGCTGCCTGTGACAGGGTTGATAAATACCAACTGGTAGATACCGGCGCCCAGGTTAGCTGTATTGATGACTGTATTGCCGTCTATATAATTTTGCCATACCAGCTGGCCAATGCTGTTGAACATTTTCGCATCATATATACCACCGTCAATAATCCTGATGAATAAATCGTCTTTGGCAGGTACCGGGTATACAGCAATAGTGCCGGGTTTCTCAACTTCTGTTATAGTATCGGGCCAGTCGTTGATAACAAAGCCCTGGTCGCTGATGTCGAAAAATACATTCCCTGAGCCTTTTACTTTTACCCTGGCAGAGGCGGTGTACGAACCGGCAGGAACAGTTATCACCTCATTGCCATCGTTGGGTGTGGCTGCAGCCAGTGTAATGGGCCAGGTAAGGCCATCGTCCAGCGAAAGGTATATGTCCACATTGCTACAGCTAACGGGTGCGTTGGTGGTATTGGCTACATCCCATGTGACTGTATAGGAACTGCCGTTGCGCCAGTAATTAGTCACAATGTTAGGGCCGAGTACGCGGAAGGGGCCTGACTGGTCTGTAACGTTGAGCGTAACCGTGGTATCAGACCAATTGTGCGTACCTGTGCCGTTGTACATATCGCGTACTGTAAGCCTGAAGTTGAGTTGGCGTGTTACCTGTGGCAGTTTCTCAGCCCTGTATGAGTATACACCCGCACGCAAGCTATCAAGTGTGGGGAATATCCTCCAGCGCGAAGCAACAGGCTTAAAAGAGCGGAATATGGGGCCGAGTTGTGTCTGGTCGAGCCCCTTGCCGAAATCGCCGAGGTCGTACTGCTCCCAGCAATAAGTAAGTACATCATGGTCAGCATCCACCGCCTGCGGGGCTTCCAGTTCGAAAGGCGTGAGGTGTGGTATTTCGTACACAGCCCGTATATCTGCCACTACAGGAGCGACATTGCCCGATGGTGAGGAAGATCCGCAGAGTGGTATGGTGCTCATGTATGTTGTCATTTCGTGCAGGCTGTAGGCGTGGAAATAATCGTCGCTGTTGGACTGGATATTGTTGCCGGAACAGAGGCCTGCATACGCCATAATAGTACTGCCGCTGCCCGGCTCGTATGCAGAGTTGGAACGGGCGAAGGGGTTGCAGCCTGTGCCGTTGTAGTTGAACGTATGCTCGGCACCAAACTGGTGGCCTATTTCGTGTACTACATAATCTACATCAAATGCATCGCCTATGGGGTTGGCCTTACCTGTAGCTGCCCTTGCCTCGAAACCGGGGTCGCACAGTCCTGCCTTATCAGCTATACCACCATCACCGCTGCAAAAAACATGGCCTATATCGTAATTGCCCTGGCCTATTATTAAGTCAGTATTGGTTTGGTTGGCCGTCTGTGTGCCAATGTTGATGTTGTCATTCTGATTTGTGGTAAAGGGGTCTGTTACCGGATCGAGGTAGACGAGGGTATCGTTGTTGCTTATGAGTTGTAAAGTAACGCCCAGTTCCCTTTGCAGTATTCCGTTGACGCGCGCCAGGGTAGTATTCATGGCGCTGATGACATTGGCCTTGGATGGAGTGGTGCCATCTACCGCCTGTGCGTATTCACCTGTGCAGGTTAATGCCATACGGTATGTTTTTTTGAGTGTGCCATGGGTTTTATAGGCCATACGCGGAGGCTCGTTGCCCAGGATTATTTTCCCCTGCTGCTGTAATTCTCTTTCTTTCTCTTCCACAACGCCGCAACTGAAAGGGCGTGCAGCCGCCTTATAATCACGCTTGTAATAACAGGTATAATACCCGTTGTTTTCGCTGCTGTAGGGGTCAATAAGGAATGTATTGCCGCCGTCGTAAACCATAGCGTTGAAGCCCTTGTAGGTATAGTTGATGCTGGCAGTGACAGTGGGGTTATCTATTTGCACTGCCGTGAAGTTTTTTATTCCTGGATATTTGGCAGCCAGTTCGGGTGCCATATAGTGGGTCTGCCATACTTTAAAGTTCATCATACCTCCACCGGGTGTGGGTATGGCAAACACAGTTCCTTGTTCCGGTATGTCAGACAAACTGAACAGCAGGTTTTTGACATAACTGTCGTTCAGCATAAATACCTTGTACGCTTCGGGATGCAATTTCCTTTCTCCCTTAGTTGGTACATTTTTCGTGTTTAATTCTTTCCATACTTCCCCTATATTGGCCAGGGCCGGCAGAGAGCAGGAAACGGCGATGAGTGCGAGTAAGATGTAGTTTCTCATAGGATGAATTATTTATCGTACTTAAGTTCTATTATTTCGGGTTTGTCATCATTTTTATTCTTGTGCGGGTCAGGTGGTGGCGGCATTTTTTCATAGACAATAACGTAGGGCAACCCGTTGGCCTTTACGGTCATCATTTCAAACTTCATGTCAAACCAGTTGATATGAGCGGTAAGGTTTTCCCTGTAGTAATTTAATGCAGCCTTCTGTCCATTGCTTTCACCTACTGCCATGATCATGCCCTGGGGCAGTTTGGCCCCTTTTTGCATGTTGTTGGTAAAAGTGAACAATTGACAATCGGCAGGAGCAGGTAATGGTATTACAGTAATGACAGTATTGCCGGACTGAACCGCATTGAAAAACGAGTTGAACTGCGCTGTGTCTAAAGAAAAGACTTTATAGTTTTTGGGAAGTACCAGCACTTCATTTGCCTTGTTTAAAACAGCTTTGTTTTCCTCAAACCAATCGAGGTGCGGGGTATTCATATCCACATGCACATCTGCACAGGAAAGCTTTTTTCTTTCCGTAGTATTTTGATCCTGCCGGGCAGATGCCACCTTGCTGCTTCCTTTGCAGGAAGCCAGCCCTAAGGCTATAGCTCCTATCAATACAATCCTCATCATAGCTTGTCCATTCAAATAATATGCCGTCTATAAATTTAGCAAATTGTCATTTAATAATTGTAACGCAATTGTCAGGTACAATATTACTGAAAATGAGCGGTTTACTTTTTCAGGCGGCGAACGCCGAGGAAAAGAGAGTTGAGTATCAGCACCACATCGCTGAGCGCCATGATGCCCGCGCCATAAGTGGGGCGCAGTAAGCCCGCTGCCGCCACAGGTATGGCCACAATGTTGTAGATAAACGCCCAGAAAAGATTGCTCTTGATAGTACGCTCGGTATATATCCCCAGTCGGATAGCCTTAGGCAGGGTGCCCAACTGGTTATTGGACAAAATAACACTGGCGGACTGTATGGCTATCTGGGTGGATTCACTTAAAGAAATGCCCACCGTGGCGCGCGCCAGTGCCGGGGCATCGTTAATGCCATCGCCCACCATAGCGGTAGGGGCTGTTTGTATCAGTTCGTCCAGCCTGGCGTTTTTCTGTTCGGGGCTCTGCTCCGCCCAAACTTCTTCTATACCCAGTTCGGCAGCTATGCGGTCGCATTTAGCCTTTTTATCGCCGCTGAGCAGTATGGTATGGTAGCCCATTTCTTTCAGTTCGGCGATGGTTTCTTTTGCATCGTGGCGCAGTGTGTCTGATACACGGATAGCGCCTGCATAAGCGCCGTTTTTATATAGGTACAGGTCGTAGCCTTTATTGTCTTCTATATTGGCATGCAGCCATATCTCCGAGCCAAGTTGCCATTGGTTGCCATCAGCATCGGTAGCCTGTATGCCCTTGCCTTTTACTTCTTCTATCTCACTGAGTATTATACCGCCGGTTTCGCTCCATTGTTTGGTGATGGATTTTGCAATGGGGTGCGATGAGTGCTGCTCTATAGCCGCTACTATGGTTTTAAAATGTTGCTCTTCAATTGCTGTAGTGAAAGATTCAATCTGTAGTTTGCCGGTAGTGAGCGTACCCGTTTTGTCGAATACGATGTTTTTGATAGTTTTCAGCCTTTGCAGGGTGTCACCGCCTTTTATCAATATGCCATTGCGCGCGGCACGGCCCAGGCCTACCGCTACTGCGGCGGGTGTCGCCAGCCCCATGGCGCAGGGGCAGGATATAACCATAACTGCAATAGCCCGCATCATGGCATCTTCAAAGCCTGTATCCAGCGCGTAGTAGCTGACCAGCAAAGTGACCACAGCAATACCTAATACAGCAGGCACAAATATGGCGCTGATTCTATCCGCCAGTTTTTGCAGGGGTGGTTTTTGCCCCTGGGCCTCGCGCACCAAGCGTATGATATTGGAGAGTACGGAAGCGCTGCCTACAGCCGTAGCCTGTATGCGCAGGTTGCCATCGAGCACGATGGTGCCGCCTACCACTTCATCGTCTTTGTCTTTGTGTACAGGCAGGCTTTCGCCGGTAATCATGTGCTCGTCAATCTGCGCGTCTCCGCTGAAGATGATGCCATCTACCGGTATGCTGTCGCCTGTGTTCACCAGTACTATATCACCTGTTTTTACATACTTGCTTTCTACCTCCATCACGGTTTCCCTGCCCATGCTGTCGGCTATTACCAGGCGCGCTTTTTGTGGTTGCAGTTGCACCAATGCATCTATGGCTTTTGTGGTGGATTTTACGGTTTTGTGTTCCAGCCAATTGCCAAACATCACCAGTGTAATGATGGAAGCAGTAGTTTCGAAAAACATGTAATCATGTACATCGGCACTGTACACAAACATGCCTATGAGGGAGTACACATAAGCCGCGGTAGCGCCTATGATGACCAGTACATCCATATTGGGCAGGCCATGACGCAGGGAGCGTACACCGCTGACGCCAAACTGGCGAATGCCTATAGCATATACGGGCGTAGCCAATACCAACTGTACCCAGGGATTATGCAGCAGGTGCCAACTGCTGAACATGTGCATGAGCAGGGGGAAGGTGAATATGGCGGAGATGATTAGGTAAGCAGTTGTATAGTCTTTGCTTTTTTGCATTGCAACGGTATCATCGGCATCGCCTTCTCGTACCACCCTGTAGCCCAGCCCGTCGATGGCATCGTACACCTTATTGACATCGGTTTCTTCTACTACGGTAAAGCTCACCTCTCCCGATGCTGCATTGGCTGCGATATTAGTCGCGCCTTTTTTCTCCAGCAATTTGGAAATGGTGAGGGCGCAGTTGCCGCATGTCATGCCCTCTACGGTAGTGGAATATGTTTTTCCCATTTTATATGACAGGATATATCTTTGCCCGAAGATGGAACAAGAACCTGTATTACAAATTTCCTATTCTTTATCGAATATCCGAAATGCGGCAGATAAGTTGTGGCAATACGCGCATCAGTATAGGGTATGGGCACTGAGCGGGCCAATGGGCGCGGGCAAGACAACACTGGTACACGCCCTGTGCGACAACCTGGGTGTGACAGATGCTGTTAGCAGCCCAACATTCGCGCTGATTAACCAATATAATTTTGACAACAGCGGTACAGATACTACTATATATCATATGGACTGGTACAGGCTGAAGAGCGAAGAAGAAGCCGTACAGGCAGGTATGGAAGATTGCCTGCATGACAAGGATAGCTATGCGATAGTAGAGTGGCCTGAACAGGCACCCGGTCTGTTGACAGCTCCGTACCTATGGATGACGATAGAAATAACAGGCGCAGAAGACAGGGTATTGAAAGTTTTGTTAATTAATAAATAATTATTACTGCGAACAATAGGCAAGTGCTGATAGTTGTACTACCATAACCCTATTCTTTTTATATTGTCTTATGCAATTGTGGGATGCATCATTAAAAGGGATTTTCCTGGGCTTGTTCCTTGCCATATCGGTGGGGCCAACCTTGTTTGCCATTCTCAAGTACAGCCTCAACCATAGCTACAAGGCCGGTATAGCCTTTATACTGGGCGTATCCATCAGCGATATACTGTATGTAGTAGTGGCCAACCTGGCGGCATCGTGGCTGGAGGTATTGCACGATTACTCGCGCCAGATTGCTTACGGTGGTGCGGGTATACTGATAGTTGTGGGATTGATCGGTGTCATCAGCAAATACCGACCTGTGCGTCCCGGCACCACGAAAATCAATATCAGCAATACAGACTATTTTAAGATATGGACCAGCGGGTTTTTGATTAACACCATTAATCCGGCAGTCATCATCATCTGGCTGGGCACCGTATCGGCCACGGCCAATACCAGTGGCTGGTACCGGGTAATAATGTTTACCGTTTGCCTCAGCATAGTATTGGGAATAGATATATGTAAGGTATTCCTGGCGGATGCCATCAGGCGCAAGCTGACGCTGAGGCGTATTATGTACCTGCAAAAAACATCTTCGGCGATTATTTTATTCTTCGGTATAGCGCTGTTTGTCAGTACCTGGTTCAACCTGCATATAGAAGAGGGTAAAATACAATCGACACATTATCAAAAACAATTTAACATACCCGCTGAAACTTCTGAAAGCTTAGTATCTTTGCACCCTCATGTCTGATGCGATACGTCACGAATGCGGGTTGGCCTACATCCGCCTGCTGAAACCACTGGCATTTTACCACCGCAAATACGGAACGGCTTTCTACGGCCTGAACAAATTGTACCTGCTGATGGAAAAGCAGCACAACCGCGGTCAAGACGGTGCGGGTATAGCCACGGTAAAGCTGAATATAGAAGCCGGCCACCAGTTTATGCACCGACTGCGCCTGAATGGCCCCAATGCCATAAAAAGGGTGTTTGAGGAAGTGCAGCAGGAAACCGCCGAGCTGGAAAAGATGTTCCCCGAAATACGTAACTACCCGGGTCTGCTGAAAGGCTATATGCGTTTTATGGGCGAAGTGATGATGGGGCACCTGCGTTACGGAACACAGGGCAGGAACAACGTAGAATTCTGCCACCCGTTTATCAAACCGGACATCAACCCTACCCGCAACTTAGTGATGGCGGGCAACTTCAACCTGGTAAATACAGACGAACTGTTTAAAATGCTGGATGAGCACCCCAGCCAGACTATACGCGAAAGCGACCTGGGGGCTATGATAGATACGGTACAGCATTATATAAAACTGGCTGATGAGGCCAACCCCGAGCAACTGGACCTGGAAGGCGCGCTGAAAAAAGCCGCTGCACATTTTGATGGTGGTTTTGTATGCGGCGGGCTGGTAGGCAACGGGGACAGTTTTGTACTGCGCGATGCCAATGGCATACGCCCGGCGTATTATTATAAAGATGATGAAATAGTGGTAGTTGCATCGGAACGCCCTGCAATTATGACCGCCTTCCACGTGCCGATAGAAGAGGTGAAAGAACTGACACCCGGCTGCGCTGTCATCACCCGTGCCGATGGTACATTTAACGAAGTAAGGATACTGCCCGAACAAGAAAAGACGGCTTGTAGCTTTGAGCGTATCTACTTCAGCCGCGGTAGCGACAAAGATATATACCGTGAGCGGATGCAACTGGGCCGCAACCTGGCGCAGACGGTACTGAAGGCGATTGACAACAACCTGAAACATACCATTGTTTCATTTATTCCCAATACTGCTGAGATAGCCTTTTATGGCCTGATAAAAGGACTGGAAGACTACCTGAACGAGATAAAGCTGAATAAAATACGTACCCGTGGCAAGGAAATGAACGATGATGAAATGCTGGAGCTTATAGGCCGTAGGGTGCGGATTGAGAAGATAGCCATCAAAGACGTGAAGATGCGGACCTTCATCACGGAAGATTCTGCACGCGACGAGATGGTGCAGCACGTATATGACATCACCTACGGAACAGTAGAGCCGGGAGTGGATACCCTGGTGGTGATAGACGATTCTATTGTACGGGGTACTACCTTGAAAGAAAGCATCATTAAGATGCTGGACAGGCTGGAACCTAAACGCATTATTATCGTATCCTCAGCGCCACAGATACGCTACCCCGACTGTTATGGTATAGACATGAGCAGGATGGGTGATTTTATAGCCTTCCGCGCTACAGTAGAATTGCTGAAGGACAGAAAGATGGAGGGGCTGCTGACTGAGGTTTATGAGCAATGCAAGACAGCAGATGCCATTGGCAAACTGGACGACAAAAACTACGTACAGGCTGTGTATGAACCATTTACGCCCGAAGAAATAAGCAAGAAGATAGCAGACATGCTGATGCCCGAAGATGTGAAGGCTGAGGTGGATATCATCTATCAATCTATAGGAGGGCTGAAAGATGCCTGCCCGAATAATGTCGGCGATTGGTACTTTACCGGCAACTACCCTACCAGGGGAGGTAACAAGGTGGCTAACAAGGCATTTATGAACTATATGGACAGGAAAGCAGGGAGAGGATATTGATGTGTTTAATATTTTTTTAGCCATTTTTAATGATAATCCGTAACTTTATGATATAAGGTGCTCAAGAAAATAAACTGAGCGCCTTTTTTCATCCAGGAATTGCAGGGGCCGATTTTGTCGCGAAGGTAATTTCTCAACTAGAAGGATACTCATTACAACATGCCGGATATGGCAATGAAATGATATTGTAATTATTGAAAGCAAAATATATTTGACAGCGTAAAATGATAAGCATTAAAAATAAAGAGCAGGAAGAATGCCTCCTGATGGTAGTGGATATGAACGGGCGGGTGTGGTGTGAAACTTATATGCAGCCCAACGACAAACTTACATTAGATATCAAAGAAATGTTTTCCGGTATATACAACCTGGTGTTCAAAACAGCAACTACCAGCCACGTACAGCAAATAGTAAAATACTGAATTCCTATTGCAGTTCAGGTTTGTTGAGGTATATTTATTGACCTTAACATTGCCCAGATGCGCTATTTGGAAAAAGCTGCCCGGATAACCGGCTATGTAACCATAGCATTCTTTCTGTGTACTGGATTAATTGCGGCTGTGACGGCTATCCAACCATTCTGGCTGGACGAGTGGTTCATTATACAGAACCTGAAATTCAGGACACCTGAAGCTCTATGGGGCAAGCTGGAATATATGCAGCAGTTTCCCCGGTTGTACCTACAGGCCTTCAAGGTTATCTCCGGTACATTTCATTACAGTTACAGCTCGTTAAGGCTCCCATCATTTATTGTGCATACAGCGGGGGTAATACTGTGCCTGTCACTCGGCAGGAAGTTATTTAAAGGTTATGCACCGGCTGTATTCACCTTTGTATTGATTTATATTTCCTTCAAAACTTCCCTGGACTACTTCGTGCAGGTGAAGCAATATACCATGGAGATGTTCCTTGGGTTGGTTGCAATATGGCAATTGATGAGCATTCATCAAATACTGAACAGGGAAAGATTGTCGATACCGCATTGGGTGATGTTGTATGTGAGTATGGCAGTAGTTACTTTCTTCAGCTATACTTATCCTATAACCGCAGTGGCTATGTTGTACATCATCATTATGAGAAGGACAATGAAGCAACAAGACACTGTGCAAGACAAATACAATCCCCACATACCGGCACTGATAGTATTGAGCGCAGCTGGTATAGCATTGTTTTACATTTATGATGTGATGTATGTAATGCATGATACAGGCATGCAGGAATACTGGAAGGATTTTATCATGAAGGACGGGTTTAGTTTCAGTCTGTTCTTCGGAAATATTTTTAAGCTGTTTGCGCACCAGGGTGCCGGGGCTTTGTTTGAAATCATCTTTGGCATATTGGGTATAGCCGGCTGGGTATTGGGTTTCTATGAGTTCAGGAAGAATGTGAAGAGCAGTGAACCACTGGATATAATAGTGGCATTCGCTACGGTAGTTGTTGCGGCTATGGTGGTTTTATTTGCATTGGGTAAGCTGCCGCTTGGGGCGCACAGACTGAATGCATTCGCCACGCCATTACTTGCTTTGCTGTCCATTAACTTCATACTGTGGTTGAAGCAATACCCCAAACTGAAAGTGCCTGCAATAGTACTGCTCTCCATGCTTTTGCTGGCACAGGCGGGCAATGTGTTTTCATCTGTCATTAACGATATGACGAGTGAAGAAAATAAAAAGAAGCAGGGAATTTATGACCGGGTTTCATCCTGCATACTATCGGCGCAGGATAAAAAGGTGCCCATAGTAGCGCATCGTAGTATCGCCTTCCCCAGCGATGTACATGCCGAAGTAACGGGCGACTGGGTGCTGGAAACATATCCTGCGTATGATGTACATAGTCTGTTGCCCGTGTTGGCTGTAGACAAGCGCGAAGATGCAGAGGCGCTTATGCAGGCACAAAAAATATCTGCCGCTATGTATATAGCGGCAGATGAATGTGAAATGATAACTATTGATTAGAATGCCCTGTTGACACCTATTACATACCTCAACCCGAAATAATCGGGGTTGGCGTTTGGCGGACGGTTGAGGAAGGCGGGTACATCTACACGCAGTGTCAATGGTTTAGTCTTTGAAAACTTCCACCATTTTTTAATTGTGAAAGCCGCACCTATACCTGCGTCTACACGTATATCGCTCCACATAGTGGTGGGCACTGCATCCCAGTAATTAGTAAGGTTAGCAGCCCGGCTCAGTTCTATCATGCCTGCATCAGCAAAAGCATACAGGTCAACATGCAGCCAATTGCGCGTGAACTTAGGTTTGAGTGGTATGTACTTATCTACGTCCAGCTCTGCGTTGGCAGCTACACCACTACGGCCTTTGTAACCTATCAGTATTTCGCCATTGCGCTGCTCTGCAATGAGGTAGCCCGCATAACCGCGCAGGTTGAGCCCGCCACCCGCGTGGAAGTGATTGGTTTCAGTTTGGGAGAAGCCACGCCATGCATCGGGCACAAAGCCTATACTGCGGGTGTATTTGTTCTCCATCATCTCTTCAGGGTTGCCGCCGGATAGCCACAGCGCACTTTCGTAAGGCACTACAGAACCCACTCCATACCTGCCGAATAAACGTGTACGCAGTTCCAGTTTATGAATGTTCCTGCGGTTGGTGATTTCTAATTGTGCGAAGCCATAGTTGAAATCGTTTGCACTGTTGCCGGTAAGAAAGGGAGCGCGGGTAGTGAATTTAATATCACCGCTTCCGCCGAAATATTTCATACTGTGCAGCCATGAGATATTCAGTGAAGAATTGGGACGTGCGCGTACACTGCTCCATTCGTTGTTGTACAGCAGGTAATCCCTGTCGAGCGCCAGTTGGCGCCACATAGTTTGTATATGAAATTGCAATGCTGTTCTGCTATTGACATCCCAATTGAAACCACCCTTGTGGTACCAGAGCCCATCCAGCAGCCTGCTGTTAACCTGCAGTTGCAATTTGGGCGTGAAGCGTGTAACGGGTGACTCATAACTGAAGTTGTAGTTGACAGCAACATACCTGTCGTACCAGCCTTCGTTGGCAAAGCTCTGGTATTGTGTGTACTGTCCCACGTGCGTATTCCACCAAACTGTGAGGTGTGTTTTGTGCATGGTTTGCATGTAGTTCCTGTTGATGTGTATACCCGCCTTAATGCCATCTACAGGGTTCCACCACAGGTCGGGGCGTATGAAAGCCTGGTTGTGGTGGCGGTCCGGTGGTGGGTTTACACCCATGTCTGGCTTCACTACTACAGCTTTGGGCGACAAGTGAAAATGTCGTGTTTTGTAATTGTCCATAGCATAGATATCAGCCAGGCGGCGGGTAGTATCTATTTCTACATGTTTGATGCCCGATGGTATTTGCACATGCGCTTCGTAAGTGTTATTCCAGCTACCCCAGCCATACCATTTAGGCAATATTTTAGCATCCGTATCTTTTTCAAACCATGTATTGGGTATATGGTAATTGTGCTTTTCTCCATCGCGTGCGGTGACAGTGAAGTCAATGGGCATCTGCATTTCTCCGTGCCGCCTGAAGGACACGATGAAACTATCATTACCCTTAATCTTTTTTATACGGGTTACGCCATAGTCCAGCCTCTTGGTTGTTTCCAGCCATTGGTCAAAAAACCAGTTGAGGTCCACCTTGGTGTAGTGAATAATGGACGCGCGGAAATCTTCAAAATAAGGATGAGCGAAGCGCCACTGGTGGAAGTAGTGTTTCATAGCGTTAGAAAACAGCGTGTCGCCCAATACATATTGCAGGTTGTAGAGCATAGATGCTGTTTTGTAGTATACCAGGCCGTAGCCGTTCTCGTGGTGCAACGCATTGCCAAAGTCGTTGGAGTGCGTGTTCAGTGGCACTTCATTGCCATTGAGTGCGTCGTGCACATAGCGGTAGTACGCGCGCAAGTCCCTATAGGTGCCGGGGTAATATGCCAGTTTGCCAAACAGTTTTTTGGGCCGGCGTGATATGGTGTCACCTTCCAGCTTTGTCAGCCCCCATGCGGTAAGGAATTGTGTAAAGCCTTCGTCCAGCGATGCACGGTAGGTTTCGTTATTGCCCACCATGCCGTAAAACCAGTTGTGCCCTATCTCGTGTATCAGCAGCCCTTTGTAGCCGGGGTTGCTGCCGCCATCCAGTGTCAGCATGGGGTATTCCATACCATCGGCAGCGTCAGCGGCTATCATCTTGGGGTACTCGTACATGCCGAAATCCTCTGAAAACATTTTGATGATTTTCTTTACATACTGCGCTGAGTTCTGCCAGCCTGCTGCGTGTGGCTCCTGTACCAGGCCTACACATTCAATACCATTCCAGTATTCGGTAGCAATACGGTAAGAAGGGTCGGCAGTAAATGCGAAGTCATGCACATTGAGCGCACTGAATCTCCAAACTTTGCGTTCGCCCTTTTTATAGGGCGTGATGATAGACGGGGCTTCATTCCATTTTTTGTCTTTGAAGTTTTTCAGGTCCAGTTTTTCGCGTAGGTCTTTTGGCAGCACTTCGTCGCGATTTTGCAGCGCACCGGTCGCCTCTACTACATAATTGGAGGGGAAATCGAGCGATACATCGTAACTGCCGAAGTCGGCATAAAACTCTTTGTTGAGGTGCTGGTGGGTATCCCAGCCAAACTTTCGGTCGTACACGCATATCTTAGGGAACCACTGTACACCGTTGTAGTGCATAAAACCCCATGCATCGTACATCTTCATACGGCGGCGGGTGCTGCCCATGTCCCAATAGGTGGTAAAACGCATATCGAAAGAAGTTTTGCCACCAGGCAGCAAAGGTTTAGGCAGGTATATTTTCAGGATGGTATTGTCTAGTTCCATTTCCACGTTCTGCCCGTTGACGGTTATCTCTTCTACTACACAGCCGAGGCCCTGTGCTTCGTAATTGCCCATGCGGGCTTTTACTTTATTAGTCCGTTCCAGTTCTCGAAGGTAAGAGCCTTTTATAAAGGCATTTTGCCACAGGTGGAAATATACATAGTGCAGCGTATCGGGTGAGTTGTTCCAATAGTCGAGCCGCTCCGTGGCATTAATTGTATGTTTCTCTTCGTCTATTTTTGCCTTGATGGAATAATGAACATCCTGCTGCCAGTAAGCGGCATCAGGTTTGCGGTTTTTCCAATAAAGCGGATTACTTTCTGAACGGTAATCATTTTGTGCAGATGCGTTCAGCGACCAGATAAGCGGGCAAAGCAAAAACAGTAGTTTTCTCATCATTATGACCATGTATAAGCCATGAAAATACGAATAACAACGGAGAGTAGAAATAACGCCTTATGAGGGATATAATAGCAAAGCGCCCCGGTTTCAGGGCGCTTTGCAGGAATTATAAAGCAAATTATTATTGAATGAGCAGCTTCTGCGTATTGCTACCGTATTCTGTTTGTACGTTCAGGAAGTAGAAACCGGGGCGGATATTGCTGATATTGATGGCAGCGTTAACATCCATTTTTATTTCTGACTGATATACTTTTTTGCCACTGATATCTGTGATGCTGATGGTAGCCATGTCGTTTGACAGCCTTCCCCAGTTGATGTTGATAACATCGGTAGCAGGGTTGGGATATATATGAGCTATACTGTCATTTTGTTTTATGGATATATCGGTTGGCCAAAAGTTTATAACATCACTATATGTATTGTCACCACAATTATTAGTAACTTTAACAAACACAGTATATATACCAGCCGAGTTGTACGTGTATGTGTGATCTGCAAACCCTTTTATCCATCTCCCATCTCCCATAAAATATTCTATTGAATTGTAATGGCTTCCCGTGTACTTGAATGTCACATCCAGCCCCGTAAGGGTATAAGTAAAACGTGGTTCAGGTATATTATTGGTACAGATGCAATTGTTATGCCCGTATTTAGCAATTAACCAATCTGTGTTGCCCCCTACTTTAGTTAATGTATCACCGGCTACTATGACCTGATTACGAAAATATCCTCCAATATATATATTATTTCTAGAGTCACTTACTACGTTAGTTGAAGATTCTCGAGTACCAAATGGTGAAGTGAGTTGATCGACACCAAGAACAACACCTGTCTGTGTATTTAATCGAGCTATGAATATATTGTAATTTTCATTAGGTGATAGTTTGAGACTATCTACGTGATTTGCCCAATAAAGGGCGCCAGGATAATGACCTACAATCACAACTTCACCACTGTTTTTTCGAGCTATTCCAATACCACTAGTTGCTGCATTTACGTACGCTTCCATTGCCCATAGAAGATTGCCATGTTTGTTCAGTTTGTATACTATAGGAGTACTGCTACCAGTACCTCTTTTGCCCGCATACCCGCAAAAGACTTCAGCAGTTTGAGGCGGTGTTATGTGTGGTGCGTCAGGACGAGTGGTGCCAGCTAAATATATATCGCCATATTCGTCTATCAAGGGACGATCATAAATGCCATTACCTGTTTTATTGTTTTCCTTGTGCCATAAGTATTTTCCCTGTTCATCGAGGCATATCAGGAATTTCGCATGCTTTATATATTGATTACCGGCTATAATAGGTTTGCCATTCCCTCCACCGGCAAGGTATATCCGTTTATTGATATAGTCACGAGCCATATAAGTTGATAATGCAGGTAAGGAATCTGCTTCTATGTCGATACCTCCCAGGAAGTAGCCATTCCTATTGTATTTTAAAATACAGTTTAGTGTATCAGTAGCGACAAACCCATTAATGCCACCGTATACACCTGGTGGAATATTTGCCAGCCAAAATATATTCCCATTATCATCAACATCCATGTCAATGGTATAAGAAAAAGAGTAAAGAGAGTAGAAAGACAACGTGTCAGGTTGCGGGCTTAGTGCCCATTTAAGCGAGCCCGATGTGTCATATTTAATAAGGAACAGGCTTTGCTTGGGATTAGCAATCAAGGAGTCTGAATCAATAAAAAAAGTGTCGTTATTAGCAGATACAGACATGCTCAAATACACGCCATCAATATTGTCTGTCCTTAAACTAAAACCATAATCTCCTCCATTTGGAGTACCTAGTATCTTACTCCAGCGAAAGTTGCCATTGCAGTCAAAGCTGGCGAGGGATACATCCCTATAGCCTAAGCCATAGTGCAGATGCCCGTCTATATTTTGTTGGGGATATACTTGGCTTAGAATATACACATTGCCATTCCTGTCTACCCCCATATCATATATTTCATCATCCTCAGATAATCCATCTGAGCTGATGCTTCCACCTCTCTTTCCCCATTGCCATTCTTGCGCATACATATTAGTTAGGGATAGTAATAGTGGTATTAAGAGTAGTCTTTTTATCATGGAGTA
>CALEZD010000005.1 GCA_937928385.1 uncultured Bacteroidota bacterium | reverse complement strand
TAATTTCTAATAAGTGTTTGTACATTTTTACAGCTCCACAGCACAGGCTAGCCATTTACGCATCAAAGCGGAATCCTTTAGCAAGTAAAACGGTAGTATTCCGGAAAAAATACTGAGGTCCACTTCTTAACTTAAGTGAACGTTTTGAAGTGCCTCACCAATCTACTTTTGCAGCATCGTTTAACATCAATTTCAAAAAATTGCAAAAGAAAATTCTACAAATTGGACTTGCTTTAGTGCTGGCAAACAGTTTACAGGTGAGTGCACAGTATGCCAAAACAGACAGTACTTATAAAAAGTGTTTCGTAGGTAGTACCTTGTTTTTATTGGGTAATTTATCCCCCGTCAACCCTCCCGGATTTGCCCAACTGAATGTGGGCTATCGCATTACGGGCAAAGATGTTATTTCTTTTGAACTCATAACTTGGAAACATGCCTGGCCACTTGGTATTAACCCATTTTATAATAAGGCATACGGTAAACCTGAAGAAAAGTTTGCCGGTTATATACGAGAATATGGAATTGGCCTGGCATATCAAAGGTATTTATGGAAAGGGCTTTACGTAGCAGTACATGCAATGCCTATGTGGCAAACATTTAAGAATGAGAACGGCGACAAGTTAGGTAATGGTTTCATTATATTCAACACTAACCGGGTTGGCTATCACGTTAAGCTATTGAAGGATAGGTTTTTTATAGAACCATCACTTGGCGTTGCCGGTCGTCCATATTACACTGAAATGCCCAATGGATTTAAAGAAAAAGATGACAAGTGGCCAAAATGGACACCTGAACCTGGACTTCATTTTGGATTTAATTTTTAACAACTTATCAATACCTAAATTTGAAGATGAGTGTGAATAATATAATTGATTTTTTTTCAAGAAAACCGAAAGCGCTTTTCCTACTTGATGGTTTGGGTGCTGCATTAACTGCATTTTCCTTGTTTGTTATTCTAAGGAATTATAGCGATTACTTTGGTATGCCGGTAAACATATTGACATACTTATCAGTAATAGGTCTAGTTTATTGTGTTTATTCTATGTGTTGTTGCCTTTTGCTAAAAGACCATTGGACACTATATTTAAGAATAATCGCAATTAGCAATTTCTTGTATTGTATTTTGATAGTAACGTTTTTATATTCTTACTATAACGACTTGACGCGAATAGGAGTGATATATTTTCTGGGTGAAATTTTTATTATAATGTCATTAGTGTATATAGAGTTGAGAGCAGCAAATATATTAAAAAATCAATAAAACAAAAATCTTATCAATAGTCGTTTATGAATACACAAAACGCAACAGAATATTTTTTGGAAGACACGAAAGTCAATGTAAAGCTGAAGCTGGCTGCACTGTGGACGAGTTCTATGTTTCTCTATATCTATGTTGACTATTTCCACTTATACATGCCCGGGCAGATGGACGATATTCTGAAAGGAAAAGTGTTTGTATTTGATATCACGCAGGGATTTCTTTTGGTAGCGCTCATTTCAATGTCAATTCCTACACTGATGATTTTCCTTTCTGTTGTACTGCCGGCCAAGGTAAATCGCTGGGCTAATATCATTAGTGCCGCGGTGTTTATTCCCTATGTATTATTTAATTTGGCCGGACTGGCATGGACACACATGGTGTTAGCCGCAGCAGTAGAAGTCGTTCTTCTTTGTTTGATTATACGCTATGCATGGAAGTGGCCTCGTACTGAAGCGTGAAAAACTATTACATGAAAGAGCATATCAAAACGATAACGCCAATAATTTACCTGATTATTGGCGTTGTGCTTTTTGGGGGGCTGCAATGCCTCGCTGTTTCAGCACTAATACAGGCCCTGCATTGGATATTACGTTAAGCGTTCAGAGCCTGATATAAGCCATCAATAGCTCTAACACAAAAATACCCGGTTGCTGAGCATCAATACTCTGCGCAAAAGAAAAAGCCTTTCAGAAATAATCCTGAAAGGCTTTTTTGCTGTGGTGCGGGAGGGAATTGAACCCCCGACACAAGGATTTTCAGTCCTTTGCTCTACCAACTGAGCTACCGCACCCCCTGATTTGGGATGGCAAAAATAGTACTAATCCTGAAATAACCAAAAAATGAGGTGCGGCTGTTACAATTTCCTGAATTGAGTACTGTTTACCTGCTCCAGGCCATTAAAGACTTTCAGCAAGTATGAGCCCGCCGATAACCCGGTAGTATTTACTTTGTTGTTGCCCGACAGCAGGTTGCCCGAACTCATCAACTGACCTGATATATTAAATATGCTGTATTTATATCCGCCTTTACTATACGGAATATTATTATAGACATTTATTTCATCCCCTGCCGGGTTAGGATATATAGCTACCAGCTCTTTGTTCTTCTTCAGCAGCCTGGCTACCGAAGAATAAGTGGGATCATAAATCTCTATGATTTTGTCAACTTTGCTGCCGGTACCCGATGCCTGTGAATTGCTGGTAGATATATATATCCTGCCATCGGGGTCTATGCATATAGCGCGCAGCCTGTCGCCACTTACCTGCGATATTACATTACTGTTTATAACATCATCGAATGTGCTGTTCAACTCCAGTTCGTATAGTTTCCTGTCTTTAAGTGTAGTCATCAATATTGAGTTCTGTAACGACGGAAACATAGGGTGGTTGTAATAAGCAATAGAACTGACAGCGAGTGTGGGCGTCCATGCTATTATAGGCTCTACCACGTTGGAGTCGCTACAGAAGGCTTGTTCCTGTGTGGTATTGCAATAGCCGTGTACATTGGGCCAGCCATAATTCCTTCCCTTTTCCAATATATTCAGTTCATCATCATTTGCCGGGCCGTGCTCAGAACTGTAGAACCTGTTGTTGGCATATACCAGGCCTTGTGCATTGCGGTGCCCCCAGCTCCACACCGGGCTGCCTGGTATGGGGTTGTCCGCCGGAATAGAGCCGTCAAGATTGATACGTAGTGTTTTGCCGTTTACTGCATTCACGTTCTGTGCAATCGGTTGATTGGATGCATCACCTGTAGTTATGTACAGTTGATAATTCATAATAGTCAACCGGCATCCGTTGTGAATATTCGTACCATTGATATTATCCAGCAATATGGTTGGGCTGGTAAGCACGGTACCATTATAAGTATAACGTACTATCCGCTCTTTGTATGTACCCTGCAAATAATTGTAAGCTACATATACATAAGGGTCGGTGGCAAAATCGGGGTGGAGCGCCATACCCAGCATACCCCCTTCGCTCTGTATCACAGTATTCGCTTCGTGATACAAAGTATCTATACTACCCGTTACAGGCTCCAGGCGGCTTATATAACCGTTCTTTTGCGTAAACCATATATGGTCGTCGGGGCCATACACCATCTCCCAGGGAATGAACAGGTTATTAGCGACCACACGGGTGGTCATCTGGCTGTTGGCCTGCTGGCAGGATGCGGTTGCAATAGCAAATATGATTGGCAAAATTCGTTTCATAACCATTAATCTTACTTAATAAAGTTACGTATATATTGTGTTATAACGATGACGGTTTATTTTTGTAGTTTATGACCATACACAGCCTGGCAACACAATTCGCGGAACAGATTCAGCAAACTACATTGACTGAAATAATTGCTGTATTATTCAGCATAGTGAGTGTGTTACTCGCTAACCGAAACAGCGTATGGCTATACCCTGCAGGCATCATCAGCACATCGTTGTACTTGTACATCATGACATCAGTAGGTTTGTATGCCGAGGCTTTGCTGAACGGCTATTACCTGGTGATGAGCATATATGGCTGGATACGCTGGGGCATCAATAAAGAAGGGAATAATGCAGCCGCTATATCTTATTGTGATACAAAAGACTGGATTATATCAGGCTCAATAGTGATACTCGGTTTCACAGTCCTGTATATAGCCCTGAGTACTTATACCGATTCGGACGTACCATTTGCAGATGCCCTGGTATCTGCCTTTGCCTGGGCAGGTATGTGGCTGCTGGCCAAACATAAAATTGAAAACTGGATATTGCTGAACATAAGCAATGCTATCGCCATACCATTGCTTATGTACAAAGGCATTCCGCTCACAGCATTGCTTACAGTTATCCTGTTTATAGTGGCACTGTCAGGTTATCTCAGGTGGAGAAAATTGTATTACTTGCAGCAGGAGCCATGAGTGATATAAAGAAAATAGTAGTTATCGGCCCTGAATCTACAGGCAAAAGCACATTATCAGCGGCATTGGCAACAGAGCTGAATACCGTATGGGTGCCTGAATACGCACGTGCTTACCTGGAACAGCTAAAGCGTCCTTACGAGCTGCATGACTTAACAGAAATTGCCAAAGGGCAGTTGGCAACAGAAGATGAATTAGTGGCAAAAGCCAACCGTTTACTGATATGCGATACTGACCTGCATGTGATACAGGTATGGAGCCATGCCCGGTACAACAGTTGCCACAGGTTCATCACAGAAAACATCGCTGCACGAAAATATGATATATACCTGCTGACCAATATTGATACGATATGGGAAGACGACCCCCTGCGCGAGCACCCTTTACCCGAAGAGCGAACCTATTTCTACAACATATACAGGGATGTAGTACAAAATAGCGGCCGGCCATGGGTTGATATAAGCGGCCCTCCTGAAGAAAGGCTTAAAAAAGCACTGGAAGCTATACAACAACATATCCTTTCGTAACTTTATGATATGTTATTGCATATCCATCCTGACAATCCGCAGCAACGGAATATTGATACCGTGGTAGAAACATTACGCAAAGGCGGTGTTATCATCTACCCTACCGATACGATATATGGTATAGGATGCGACATCACTAAGCCTGCAGCTATTGAACGAATTGCCCGCATCAAAGGAATTGACCCGAAAAAAGCTCAATTCTCTTTCGTATGCTCCGACCTCAGCCATATATCAGATTATACCAAGAGTATTGACACTCCCGTTTTCAGGATGCTGAAAAAAGCACTGCCGGGCCCTTATACTTTTATATTCAGCGCCAGTAAACAGGTGCCAAAACTGCTGCAAACTAAAAAAGACACCGTAGGTATCCGTGTTCCCGACCACAATATTTGCAGGATGATAGTGGAGCAGTTGGGCAATCCCTTACTCAGCACCTCGCTACCAACCGATGGTGATGTTGAGTACTTTACAGACCCCGAAATCATGCACGATGAATTTGGCCACCTGGTAGATATAGTGATTGATGCGGGGCACGGCAGTATTCTTTCCTCTACTGTTGTTGACTGTACATCAGGCGCACCCGAACTGGTACGACAGGGTGCCGGCGAATGGGAAAATATTTTCGGTTAGTATATTCACAGGTATTTTCTTTGCATTATGTACACTAAAGATGACGAAAAGCGCCTTTACGAACAGGCCAAATCATTATTGACATCACCCACTGATGGCTTGGAACAGATAGAAGCCCTGCGGGATGTTATTAATTATGCCGACTGGAAATATTATGTGCAGGATGAGCCTGTATTTGCCGACGTAGAATATGACAAGCTGTTTAAACTACTAAAACATCTTGAAGAGAAATATCCTGAGCACATCACAGCTGACTCTCCCACGCAACGTGTAGCTATGGGGCTAAGCGAAAAATTCCCGGCAGTAAGCCACCTGGTGCCCATGCTTAGCTTAGACAATACCTATAATGCCGAAGACCTGCGCGACTGGGACAAACGCTGTAAAGATTATGCAGGTACTGATGCCATAGAATATTGTGTAGAACCAAAATACGATGGGGCCAGCATATCATTGATTTATGAAAACGGGAAACTCATACGTGCTGCAACGCGTGGCGATGGCATCATGGGTGAAGAAATAACCATCAATGCAAAAATGATACGTTCACTTCCCCTGTCAGCCCGATTTGATAAGGAGGGGATTTCTCAAGTAGAAATACGTGGCGAAGTAGTGATACACAAAAAAGTATTTGCTGAATATAATGAACAACGTGCTGCACAGGGCTTGGCGCCATTGGCTAATCCCCGCAATGCTGCATCAGGCACTTTGCGTATACTCGACCCGCAGGAAGTACGCAAACGTAAACTCAGCGCCATTGTGTACCATATCAGTGATTATACTTTGACTGGAGAAAGGCCCAAAACACTTGACTCGCACTATGGCTCATTGGAATGGCTGTACAACCTGGGTTTTCCGACTCCTGTCAAAGAAATGAAAGTGTTCAAAACCATTGATGAGGTAATACAATTCTGCGATGAGTTTGAAACAAAACGTGATGACTTACCTTTTGAAGTGGATGGCCTTGTAGTAAAAGTGAACAGCTTTGAGATGCAGGATAAGATGGGCATGACATCACACCATCCCCGCTGGGCAGTGGCTTATAAATTCAAAGCCAGGCAGGCTACCAGTAAATTGTTACGTGTCGAGTTCCAGGTGGGGCGTACAGGTTCTATTACACCTGTTGCCAAAATAGAACCTGTGCCGATAGGCGGTGTAACAGTTACGTCTATATCACTCTTTAACGAAGATGTGGTGCGCGAGAAAGACCTGCATATAGGCGATACAGTATTGGTTGAAAGAGCGGGCGATGTAATACCTTATATCGTGAAGCCATTGGCAGAACTGCGTACAGGCAGTGAACAAAAAATAGTATTCCCCACACAGTGCCCCGTGTGCAACGGAGAACTGGAAAAGCCGGAAGGTGAAGCCGTATGGCGCTGTGCCAATATCAGCTGCCCCGCACAGGTAGTGGAGCGTATTATACACTTTGCCAGCAAAGACGCTATGGATATACGCAACCTGGGCGACTCCAATATTCGCAAGTTTTACGAACTGGGTATGCTGAATGATATTCCGGGTGTATATAACATAGACTGGGATAAGGTGCTGCAACTGGAAGGTTTCAAAGAAAAATCAGTCAACAACCTTAAATCAGCCATCGAAAATTCCAAACAACAACCCCTCAACCGTGTCATATTCGGGCTGGGCATACGCTACGTAGGCGAAACCACGGCCAAAACACTGGCCGGTGCGGTCACACATATCAAAGACCTGTACGACTGGGATGAAGCAAAACTCATTTCGCTGGAAGATGTGGGACCTAAAGTTGCCTCATCAGTTGTGGCATTCTTCCACAATCCTGAAAACAGGCACACACTGGACGAACTGGAAAAGGCAGGTGTCAATCTCGTCAATAAACATTCGGGGCATAAACAATCGGGCGGCGAGTTATCAGGGAAAACATTCCTCTTTACAGGCACACTCACCCAATTCAAACGTAGTGAGGCCGAACAGATGGTAGAAGACAAAGGCGGCTCTATACTGGGTGGGGTAAGCAGCAAGCTCAACTACCTGGTAGTAGGTGCCGATGCCGGTTCAAAACTGGAAAAAGCCAAAAAACTGGGTACGGTGACTATACTAACCGAAGATGAATTCCTGGAGATGATACAATAAAGAAGAGGCGCCCGGCGCCTCTTCTTTATTGTATCAGTGTAATACCTGGTTTTGTTTCAGCACTGCTAATTCATGCTCCAGTTCAGCAACGCGCTCTTTCAGGGCCTGCCCCTGCTGTACCCAGGGGCTAAGGTCTTTAGTTATCTTCACAAAACTGCGCGCCATACCCTCTCTATCATATATAGAAATAATTATAGTATGTGCCCAAAACCTGCTACCGTCTTTTCTAACACGCCATCCCTCGTGTTCGGCCCTGCCCTCTTTACTAGCTTTCAGCAACAGCGATTCCGGCACCATATTATTTCTGTCTTCGGCGGAATAGAATATATCGAAATTTTTACCTATGATTTCATCGTAAGTATATCCTTTGATTTTTTCAGAACCCGGGTTCCAGTCCAGTATCAACCCATGCTCGTCAATCATTGTTATGGCATAATCCCTGATTTCCGAAATAAAAATCTGGTAAATATTTTTCAGCCTTTGAGATTTCACTACCATCTCCTGGAGGTCATACTCATAATCATGAATAGCTTTCTCTGCGGCTACTCTTTCTGACAAATCATGTACTACCTTCAGGTAACCTATTACTTTGCCATCTGCTTCCTTTATTGCAGTAATGATTACATCTGACCAGAACTTATCTTCATCCTTCCCTATACTCCAGCCCTCATTTTGAGCACGTCCTTTTGTACGCGCCTCCTCCAACAACCTGGCCGGCAACCCTGCAGCACGGTCTTCCTCGGTGAAAAAAATCTCAAAGCTCTCACCTTTAGCCTCGCTTTCGGTATAACCCTGAGTCCTTTCAGCACCCTTGTTCCACGACACAATTTTGCCCTCAGCATTCAGCAGTATCAAAGCGTAATCTTCCAGGTCAATCAACACCTGCTCAATAATCCGGTTATCCATATATCTCTCTGTATTGTATGTTAGAAATGTAAGCGGCTTAATACAATCTGTACATCAAATTGAATGTATTATATTTTCATGTTGTATGCTGCTTATTTACACGCCCTTACACTAAGGTAGGAACAGTTTGTCAATAGCGTTTAATTCTTTATATTTATTTTTCTATGAACGTTAAACAATAATAATGCCAGTTATTTCTTTCCTGTTTTATTTTCAGCTTTATATAAGACTTTGAGTCGCTACCTTTGCACGCAATATTCAGAAAATACCACATGTCAGACAGAAGGCCATATTTAAGACTAAGCGGACTAGAACCACTGGTAGTACGACCTGAGAGTAACTTTGTAAACGTAGGGGAGCGTACGAATGTGACCGGCTCAAAGAAGTTTGCCAGGCTGGTAAGGGAGGAGAAGTACGAAGAAGCCTTATCGGTAGCGCGCCAGCAGGTAGAAAGCGGCGCGCAGATATTGGACGTAAATATGGACGATGCCATGCTGGATGGCGTTAAGGTAATGACTAAGTTCATCAACCTGCTGCAGGCCGAGCCCGATATCGCCAAAATCCCCATCATGCTCGATTCTTCCAAGTTCGAGATCATACATGCGGGGCTGAAGTGTATACAAGGAAAGTGTATCGTCAACTCTATATCGCTGAAGGAAGGCGAAGAGAAATTCATAGAACAAGCCCGTATATGCAAGAATTTCGGCGCTTCTGTAGTAGTCATGGCTTTTGACGAACAGGGCCAGGCCGACAACCTGCAGCGCCGTGTGGATATTTGCCAAAGGGCATACGATATACTCACAGGAGAAGTAGGTTTCCATCCTGAAGATATCATATTCGACCCCAACATATTTGCCGTAGCTACCGGCATAGAAGAGCATAACGGCTATGCGCTTGAGTTTATTGAAGCCACCCGCATCATCAAGCAAAAGATGCCATTGGTGAAAGTAAGCGGCGGCGTGAGTAATGTCTCCTTCTCCTTTAGGGGCAATGATGTGGTGCGCGAGGCTATGCACAGCGTGTTTCTGTACCATGCCATCAGGGCGGGTATGGATATGGGTATAGTCAACGCAGGACAACTGCAGATATATGATGATATTGAGCCGGAGTTGAAAGAACTATGCGAAGATGTGATACTGAACCGCAACGATGAGGCTACTGAAAAGCTGATAATCTTTGCAGAAACTGTTAAGGCCAAAGACAAACAGGAAAAGAAAACTGACGAATGGCGTAACGCACCTGTGGAAGAGCGCCTGAAACATTCACTGGTACACGGCATTACCGATTATATAGATATTGATACTGAAGAGGCCCGGCAGAAGTATGCCACCCCGCTGGAGGTGATTGAAGGCCCGCTGATGGATGGCATGAATGTAGTGGGCGACCTGTTTGGCAGTGGTAAAATGTTTTTGCCGCAAGTGGTTAAAAGTGCGCGCGTTATGAAGAAAAGCGTGGCCATACTGACACCATATATTGAGGCTGAAAAAGAAGAACGCCGCCTGGCACATGAAAAAGCCGGCACACATAACGAAGAGCAGGCCGGGGCTGCCAAAATACTGCTGGCTACTGTAAAAGGAGATGTACACGACATAGGTAAGAATATTGTGGGTGTAGTGCTGGGTTGCAATGGCTACGATGTAATAGACCTGGGCGTAATGGTGCCGGCTGATAAAATACTGGACACTGCAGAAAAAGAGAAAGCTGACATTATTGGATTAAGCGGGTTGATTACCCCATCGCTGGATGAGATGGTGCATGTAGCCAAAGAAATGAAGCGCCGCAACATGAAACAACCTTTGCTGATAGGTGGCGCTACCACATCGCGCATACACACAGCCGTAAAGATAGCCGGTGGCTATGACAACGGCGTAGTGCATGTATTGGATGCCAGCCGCAGTGTAACAGTAGCAGGCAGTTTGTTGAACAAAGAGAATAAACAAGGTTTCCTGGCAGAGATAAATAAAGAATACGAAAAACTCCGAGTTGATTTCGCCAACAAACAAACGGTAAAACAATACGTACCGTTCAGCGAAGCGCAGCACAACCCTGTAAAAATTGACTGGGACAACTATACACCACCCGTACCGGCATTCACAGGTACTAAGGTATTTGAAGATTACGATCTGGCGGAAATAAGGCAGTATATAGACTGGGGGCCGTTTTTCATAGCCTGGGAAATGAAGGGTAAGTTTCCGGATATACTTACCGATGAACATGCAGGTGTAGAGGCTACCAAACTATATAATGATGCCAACGCCCTGCTGGATAAGATAATAGCCGAGAAATGGCTGACAGCAAAGGGTGTGGTAGGTTTTTGGCAGGCACATAAGATAGCACCGGATACCATAGAGCTGAAAGACGATAAGGGCCATGAACTCTGTTTCCTCGAATCGCTGAGGCAACAACAGAAAAAAGCCGCCGGGCAACCGCACTTTTCTCTGTCAGACTTTATTAAACCCGCGGACAAAGGCACCGACTATATGGGTGCGTTTGCCGTGAGCATACATGGCATAGAGCCGCACCTAAAGAAGTTTGTTGATAATCATGATGATTATAACAAAATAATGTTGCAGGCTATGGCCGACAGGCTGGCAGAGGCCTTTGCTGAAGCGCTGCATAAGCGTACCCGTACCGAATTCTGGTCTTATGTAGCAGAAGAAAACCTAAGCACTGAAGAGCTGGTAAAAGAAAAATACCAGGGTATCAGGCCTGCACCTGGCTATCCTGCCTGCCCCGATCATACCGAGAAATACAAACTATTCGACTTGCTAAAGGCTACAGAAAATGCGGGCATACAACTTACCGAATCGCTGGCGATGTATCCCGGGGCTTCGGTATGCGGCTGGTATTTCAGCCATCCTCAAAGCACATACTTTGGCGTGGGTAAAATACAGCAGGACCAACTGGCTGACTATGCGCACCGTAAAGGCATGAGCATAGAAGAAGCCACCAAATGGCTATCACCAATACTGGAAGGATAATACAGGATTATGAACGAGACAGAAACAGTGACGAGCAGAGGTGTTGAATCAAAACCCCTGCGTGCTATTGCTACTATAGCATCTTATGCGCTGCACCCGGTATTCTTACCCATACTCATGACATGGGTGATATATGTAATTACCCCTATGAGCTTTGTACAATATGAAGGCAAACTATCGCTTTTGTTTATACAGATAGCAGTGGCTACAATATTCTTTCCTTTGCTGGTGGTAGCATTGCTTAAAGCGCTGGGGTTTATCAGCAGCATTTTCATGCGTACACAAAAAGAACGTATCATACCCCTGCTGGCTACTATGATGTGTTATTGGTGGATTAGCCATGTATTCAAAAACCTGGATGCACCACTGGTATTACAGGTATTGTTGCGGGGTGCTTACTGGAGTATTATAGTACTGTTTCTCTGCAGCATCTTCTTTAAAATAAGTATGCACACTATGGCTGCAGGTGGCATGCTGGGCATGCTCATAGTGTTAATGATGGTTACACCAGTGAGCATGACAGTTCCCCTTGTTACAGGTATACTGATTGCAGGCGTAAGCGGTACAGCCCGCATGTTGTTGGGGGCACACACTCAGTTTGAAATATGGGTGGGTTATATATTGGGCATATTGGTGATGCTGGCAGCGTATTGGTACCTTACATAGTCATCAATAGTTGATAGTAGTCTGCTCAACGATAGCATGTATTCTATTATCTAACTCATGGGCGGCTTCTTCTATCATCAGCAATTGATCTTTATCTGCTTTATAGCCATCATTTTTTATCATATCCATTATACCCATAATAGATGTGAGGGGTTGCCTGATATCGTGCGACTGTATATGTGCAATGTTTCTCAATGATTCATTTTTCTCTTCTAATACATTCAGATTATTCTGCAATACTTTCCGGCTGAGTTCCAATTGCATCAGGAATGTTACCTGCCTTGCCATAACCGCCAGTGCCTTCTGTTGCATTTTACTGATGTTATTAGGCTTTGCATCAAACAGGCATAAACTTCCCAGGCGTATTCCACCTTTTATGGTTAGTGGTGCTCCTGCATAAAAGCGCACATGCGGCGGCTCATGCACCAGCGGATTATTATCAAAACGCCTGTCTTCCAGCGTATCAGGTATAATGGTCAGGCCGTCGCTCTGAATGGTATATTGGCAAAACGAAGTTTCCCTGGGCATGGCCGGGGCATCTATACCTGTGCGTACTTTTACCCAGTTTACATCTTTATCCAGTAATGTTATTAATGCCACCGGTGTACCGCAAAGCTCTGCGGCAAAATTGACAATATCCTGGAATTCACTAGCCTGGTCGTATTCCAGATCAAGGAATTCGTGTACCGCTTCCAGGCGTATAATTTCTTGTTGCTGAGACATTGTGCTGTTTTTATATTCTATTATACGTAAAAAACAGCAAACAGGTTCATTTTCACTAAAAGTTAATCCGCACTTACCATCCGCTCAGCCACGGCGCATGCTCTGATATGGTAGAATGTATTCCCTCAGGTATATCGGCAAGGTTGGCCGGCAATTCTACAAGGCTTTCCATTTTACCGTCTTTCATACGCCAGTGGGCAGCTCTTCCTTTCGGATTGCTGTGCAGCACTACTACAGGTGTGCCGTTGCGTACCAGTTTGCCTTTTTCATGTTGCCACTCATTTGCCCAGTAGTAGTTCCATATTGCGTCGGCCAGCGACACCCTGACACAGCCATGCGATACCGGACCGCTGATGGGCAATGCATATTGATGAACATGTACTCCCCATTTCACCTGGAAATTAAAGACGTAGAATAATTCCCACTCCTCACCGGGCGGGGCGGCATTAGAAAAACGGTGTTCGTCTTTCCAGTTGAAGTTGTATCTGCCCGCCGGTGTCAGGTCATTCTCTTTTCCTGATGATAATAATCCCCAGCGGACCAGCCTCCCATATTCATAAGCCCCGAATGTCTGGGTAAATTTATCGATAATGAACAGTTTAGGTATCGGCTCGGCAGACAGGTACAGAAATGGGTATGGGCTATACGCCTTAAAGTCTCTGGGGAAGGAATCTGGTATCAATAACAACATCCCGTTTTTGAAATTATCGCCGGTTATGCGGTTACTGATTTCCACTATATATCGCTTCGTTTCCCCGTGGTGCCCGGGCAGCGAATCAATATGTGCCAGAAATTCTCCCCAGTTACCTAGGTTATTCCCTTCTACATGGTCTTTATATTCGTATAGATGCCAATTTACCTTATTGACATTTCTTATATCTGTAGTTTGTGTATTTATAAGGTCGTATGCTTTTTCCTGGTCTAAGTAGCCTTGCGCACTTACATAGCTAACATGATACAACATAATAATCAGGAATAATATATATTTCATTAACTAGCTAACTTTAAAGTCTCAATATTAGTTCAAGCAGCCGTATATCTACATGATTTCTATCAGTTTATGCTCCCTGACTGCATTTTCGAAATATATTCCATTACTTTTTTGAGATATAAACATGCGCAATAAG
>CALEZD010000004.1 GCA_937928385.1 uncultured Bacteroidota bacterium | reverse complement strand
CCCATTAGGAACAAAACAGGGAAGGCTGTTTTCTGATGGCTGGTTAACACTCTTTTCCCGTGTGGGTTACAGGTATGTCAAAGAACAGTTTTACCGGTGCCAAGTCAATAACACCGTATTCTATATGTAAATATACGTAAAATTGTTATTATAAACAAGCGTACAGCAGGTTATGGCATACCTAATCAAAAAGCCCCGCTCAACAGCAGGGCTTTAGCTATAGGGGCTCTATGACAAATTATATATTATCAGGTGTGTCATCTTTCATTTCTGACAAGTGCCTCCTTTCTATTTTGTAGGCAGAGAACATACCTATGCCCCCTCCAATAGCTAATAAAGCAAAATACAGCGCGGGGTTGTCGTGCTTTTTCTCATACATCTCCCTGAAGAAGTGTACGTCAAGCGCATAAGCCAGGGCCAGGCCGGTACCGGCACCTATAAACAGCAGGGCATATTTCATATAGGCATAGGGGCGGGGGCCTCCGTGGTTGCGACGGGGGTTCATACCGCGTTCAATCATGGCCAGGTTTTCCCTGCTGCGCAGGAAATAGAAGCCAAGTACTGTGGCGAAAAACGAGATGGGGATGAGAATATCTTCCAGCATATTGATCTGTTTTATTAGTTAGTTACTGTCTCATAAGACGCAGTATGTTTTACCAAGGTTACAGTTTCATGAAAATTAAATTTTCCTGTAACCTATCTTAGTATTACAGCGTCTTATATAACGACAGATGCAGGAACAACAGGATGCGGATATCATACAGCGGGTATTGCAGGGCGACAGGAACGCCTATGCCCTGCTTGTGGACAGGTACCGCCACCTGGTATATACACTTGCCCTGCGTATGCTGAACAATAGTGAAGACGCGGAGGAAGCGGCGCAGGATGTGTTTATTAAGGCATACCATGCGCTGGGGACTTACAATGGCCATAGCAAGTTCAGCACCTGGCTATATACTATCACCCGCAACACCTGTATATCACGCACACGTAGCGGTAAACAACCGGTACTGCCGCAGGAAGAAGAAAATCTGGCCAAGCTGGCAGGGCATGATGAAAGCCATAACCTGCAGCAGGAACAGGCAGGCAGAAAGAAGATACTGGCGCACGCCATCAATATGTTGGCGGCCGAAGAAGCGGAGATAATCACACTGTATTATATACAGGAGCAAACTGTAGATGAACTGAGTAAGATACTGGGACTGGGTGTTAGCAATGTAAAGGTGAAACTATACAGGGCCAGGAAGAAGCTTAAAGAAATATTAGACAGGCATTATAAAACTGAATTAGCGGAGTATTATAACGGGAAGTAATTAATTGCATTAATTTTATACCAACAGTTATGCAGCAAGAAGAGATTGAAATACAATTGTGGGAGTATATAGACGGTAACTGTACTGCAGAGGAGCGGGCCCGTATATCTGTATTGGTAGCTACCAATGAAACCTGGAAAGCATGCTATGCAGACTTATTGTCATTTCACAATAATGTGCAGGAACATGTAATGCCAGAGCAAAGTGCCACAAACCTGACGGAAAATGTAATGGGTGTACTGGATGCATCGGCCAACCGGTTTGCAACGAGGAAAAGGATGCTCACAATATCAATTAGGGCTGTAGCTGCATTTTTTATTGTGTCTATTGTGCTGTTGTTGTCCTATGCTTTAATAGAGGCAGGGGGTATAACATTTTCGCCATCTGAATATAAGCTGCCTGATATGCAATTGCCGCGAGTGCAGTTGCCATCGTACGCACCTTTTATTGCCGGATTGCTAGCTGTAATTATGCTGCTGGCTGCATTTGATAAAATGCTGAGGGGCAAGACTACCCATAGAGCCTGACGAAGCTATAATATCCCACATTTCATGCAAGGCAACCAACTTCCAAACCGAGGAAACCGCCCTGGTTCGAGGTACACATAAAAATTGGTTTTTCGTATAGGGGTACGTGTGCTACGCTGCGTTTTATTATAAAGAACTAAAGAAACAGTGTATGAAAGGAGCTTTTTTGTTAGCGGCTGTATTGTGCATGAACGCATATAGCTATGCCGGATTTAAATTAATAACAGGTGAGCCCCTGCATAGCCAACAGCAGGTGTATGCAGTGAAGGGGCGTATGGGTTTGCTTATCAAGCAAAAGATGAGTTTTGGGGATTATCGTACCGTAATGGTAAAACGCTCGGCCATACGTAAGTGGACAGGGGTGGATGGATTCCCGGGTATGATATGGACAGAGCATATGCAAGGCAGGCAATCTATACACTATAGGCTGACGAACGGGCAGGATACCAGTGATGTAATGGCCGTGAGCAGGGTATCGGCAAGGGATTTATTAATTGGTACCGCTGATGGCAATAAGCGATTGCCTGGCTCGATAGTTGCCTTGTTTAAGAGCACAGAAATATCGAATAACAACTACTCCGTATCTATAGTGAATAGAAAAGGGGAAGAACCCTGGGAACTCTTCCTGGATAATACCGAGGCGCAGATAAGACGTAAACAACCCGCAGGATATATAAGGCGTGGTGACGAATATTATACCATAGAACCCGTGTGGCAGGTAGAAAAAAAGAACGGGCAGATAGCGACTATGCCATTTGGCAGCGCCGGTTTTGAGATAAAGGACAAGAACGGGAACGTGGTAGCCGCGGTGTCGCTCATAGACAATGGTGATGTGTATATGGGGCCGGGTACTGAAGAGGAACGGCTGCTGTATGCCAATGCATGTGCCGCATTGTTACTGCAAAGCAATATCAACGAATAGGGTGTGTTCTATGCAGCATGCTCACCTGCTGTACTTGTTATCTTTTTCAGCAGGCTTATTTGCCCCAGGTGGTAATGTGTATGTTCGATAATACCCTGTATGTTGCGGTAATAAGTGCCGTATTTGTCTTCCGTAAAGTATTCCCCTAATCTACTTTCGGGCAGTTGTTCTACCAGCCTGGCAAAAGCCTCAGCATCCGTCCATGCCTTATCCAACATACTGTTCCAATCGGCCTGCGAGCGGATGGGCGGGCAATCGAAACTGTATTTATCATGTGCCTCCAGCGCTCCCCCCTGCAATACCTTCAGCACTGCTGCTACATAGTAGTGTATATGAAAGACTAATACGGCTATTGTGTTACAATCCTGCACTTTGGTGGTGGCTTGTTGCCAGCTGACACCGCTCAGGGTGTCTTTCAGGTTTACGGATGTCCAGTTACCGCCAAAGTGGACATCCCTGAAATGTTTGGCCAGTTGCTGTGTAACAGACATAAGCGATAGTATTATAGCAACAAATATAGGATAGTTCGTAAATGGAAGACAAGTTGTCTACTTCAAAAACCGCTTCATTTCCCTGTCTGTATCACGTTTTTTGATACTCTCGCGTTTGTCGTGGGTTTTCTTGCCCTTGGCCAGGCCTATGTCCAGTTTGGCATAGCCCTTCTCGTTGATGTACATAGACAGGGGTACGACGGTGAGGCCTTTTTCCTTCATCTTCTGCGCCCATTTGCGCAGTTCTTTTTTATTCAGCAGCAGTTTCCGCTCGCGGGTGGGGTCGTGCCCGGCATAGCCTGCATTTACATATTCGGCTATGTGCAGGCTTTTTATCCATAGTTCGCCATCGTGAAAGAAGCAGTAGCTGTCGTTGAAGCTCACCTTGCCTTCGCGCACTGATTTTATCTCAGAGCCCGTGAGCATGATGCCCGCTGTTAGTTTGTCTTCAATAGTGTACTCAAACGTAACGGGCCGGTTTTTAATATATACCTGTTGTTGCGACAATGGGGATTAACTTTTTCCTTTCATGAACCAGTCGATGGTAGTGGAGAGTTGCTTGCGCAGGTCGTGGCGGTTGACGATGAAATCGAGAAAACCATGCTCCTGCAAGAATTCTGAACGCTGGAACCCTTCCGGCAGATCCTTCTTAATAGTTTCTTTAATAACCCTTGGGCCTGCAAAACCTATCAATGCCTTAGGCTCGGCGATATTGATATCACCCAGCATGGCGTAAGATGCTGTAACACCGCCCGTGGTAGGGTCGGTCATCAGCGAAATATAGGGCAGCCCCGCTTTGGCCAGTTGAGTCAGTTTAGCTGATGTCTTGGCCATTTGCATCAGCGAGAAGGCACTCTCCATCATACGCGCACCGCCCGATTTGGATATTATCATCAGGGGCAGCTTATTGGCTATGCAATAATCAATGGATTTACTGATTTTTTCACCAACCACAGAGCCCATGGAACCGCCTATAAAGTTGAAGTTCATACAAGCTACTACCAGTTTCCTTTCTTCTACATCGCCCACACCTACAGTCATGGCATCTTTCAGCCCGGTAGATTTTTGAGCGGACACCAGCCTGTCAGCATAAGGTTTCATATCTACAAAACCGAGCTTATCTACAGGCGCTATGTTTTCAAACAGTAATTCGTGCTGTTGATTGTCAAAAAGGAATGCGAAGTATTCCCTGGCATTAATCTTATTGTGGTAGCTGCACTTTGGGCAAACGTACAGTTGCTCTTCCAGTTCTTTGGTAGTAACGGTAGTCTTGCACTCGGGGCATTTATGCCAAAGTCCGTCCGGGGCTTCTTTCTTTTCGTGTGTTCCGGTAAGAATACCTTTTTTAATACGTCGAAACCAGGTTGATGACATAAAATTCTGTTTTGTTATACAATCTCACTGCTCTTCTAATCAGTCTTACGACGAATTGGCAAAGATACGGTTTGATTGCCCAATAAAAAGCATATCGGGGTTAAAAATTGGCTGCCGGATATTGTCCGGGTACATAAGCAAAGTTTTATATTTTTATGATTTACAGGCAATAAACCGCTTTCAATTGAACCATAATGCAGGACATAATACCAGGTTAACAGTTTGTATTACCATACTTATTATTACCTGTACGCTGATGCTGGACAGGCTGGTGCCTGAGGGGATCTTCCTGGACGGGGTAACTTATGCAGCCATATCGCGCAACCTGGCGATAGGGAAGGGCAGTTTCTGGCACCCGTACTACAGGGATGGTTGGTGGTTTTATGAGCACCCGCCACTGATGTTCGGCCTGCAGTCTGTATTCTTCAAAATCCTGGGTGACCATTACCTGGTTGAAAAAATATATTCCTTTATAATATGGTTGCTGACTGTAGTGTTGATGCGCCGTATTTGGAAAGAGGCATTAGCCGCGCAATATGAAAAGTACAGCTATGCCCTGCCTTTGCTGCTATGGTGCCTGGCTCCCACAGTTACCTGGGGTTATACCAACAATATACTGGATTGCACCATGGCATTGTTCGATCTGGGTGCTGTGTTGATTATCTACAAGGGTATCAACACATCAAAATGGTGGCTAATGGTCATCGGAGCGGTGTTTACATTAGCGGCCTTGCTAACAAAAGGACCTGTAGGCATGTTCCCCCTGGCAGTACCTGCGCTATACTGGCTGGCATACAAGTGGGGGCAATGGAAGGAAATACCTAAAGCTATATTGCAAACCCTTGTATTGACAGCTTTACTCGCCGGGGGCATATTCTTATTATTCCAATTGCCGGAGTCGCGCCTGGCTATTGAACGCTACCTGCACCAGCAACTGATGGCTGCATTAGCGGGAGAGCGGGAGATAACCGGAGGAGGGTTAGGCCGGTGGACATTGCTTTATGAGCTACTGATTCAGATATTGGTGCCTGTTGTGTTGGGTGTAATAATTGTGGTATTAGCAAAAGTATTCAAAGCAAAACGACCTGAATATAAACTAAAGAACGCGGCATTGTTTTTCTTATTGGTAGGTGTTGCTGCATCGCTGCCGATGATGCTGAGCGTAAAGCAACGTACGTTTTACTTAGTGCCTTCGCTGCCATTTTATATTATGGCGCTGTGTATTGTATTGTACCCATACTACATTGCATTGACCAACAGGTTGACAGTAGGGGACAAAGGACTGAAATATTTTAAAGTTGCAGCCACAGTTATCTCTTTGGCTTTATGTGTGTACTTAGGTAGTAAGATAGGCCAACCGGGGCGCGACCAGGAACTGCTGGCCAATATGAAGTATATAGGGGAGCAAATACCCAAAGGAGAAGCAATAGGTATCTGTTCGGAAGCAGGGCAGGATTATGCCTTCCTGGCATATATACAGCGTTACAACCGTATGGAGGTAAACCCGGTATTTTATACCGCTGAATATGTATTAATAGATAAGCAGGTGTGTAATAACGAAATGATACCATTTATTACTGCCATTGGGTTCAGGCAGCAGGAATTTGAAGTACAAAGATATGAGTTGTATAAAAGGCAGTTCCCCCTGCATTTCGATTTTACTCTCCTAAATCCCGCTTTCCGGACAAGAGATAAATAACCGCCATGCGTATGGCTACGCCGTTTTCTACCTGGTCGAGTATAATGGATTGCTTGCTGTCCGCTACGTCTGAGTTAATTTCCACCCCCCTGTTGATAGGACCAGGGTGCATGATGACGATTTCTTTTTTCAGGCTGTCCAGCATCTGCCGGTTGATGCCATAGAACAAGGCATATTCCCTGAGGGTAGAGAAGAGGGGTTTGTTCTGCCTTTCCAACTGTATGCGCAGTACGTTGGCCACCTGGCACCATTGCAGGGCTTTCTTTACATCATATTCCACCTTCACACCCAGGTCTTGTATATACTTGGGTATCAGCGTAGGCGGGCCGGCTACCATTACCTCGGCGCCAAGTTTTTGCAGGCAGAAGATATTGCTCAACGCCACACGAGAGTGCATGATATCGCCGATGATGGCTATGCGCTTGCCCTTCAGCTCGCCCAGGCGTTCGCGCATGGAGAAGGCATCGAGCAGTGCCTGTGTGGGATGTTCGTTAATCCCATCTCCTGCGTTGATGATACTGGCGTCAATATGTTCCGCCAGGAACCAGGGGGCGCCGCTGGCGCTGTGGCGCATCACTACCATATCCACTTTCATCGCCAGTATATTGTTCACTGTGTCAATCAGCGTTTCGCCCTTAGACACCGAAGAACCGGAAGCGGAAAAGTTGACCACATCAGCGCTCAACCTTTTTTCGGCCAGCTCAAAAGATATGCGGGTGCGGGTAGAATTTTCGAAGAAAACATTGGCGACAGTGGTATCGCGCAGGGTAGGTACTTTTTTGATGGGCCGCTGTAATACTTGCTTGAAATTATCAGCCGTGCGGAAGATGTTTTGTATATCCTCCGTTTTCAGCTCTTTGATTCCCAGTAAGTGTTTTACAGATAATGACATTTACTTGTTTATCTTTTTAATCAATAAGTACCACTTCGTCTTTTTTATCCTGTTCGGCCCAATACACTTTTACTTTCTGCGTCATAATCGTATCTACTGTATGGCCTATATAATCCGGTTGTATGGGCAGTTCGCGGCTGAACCGCCTGTCTACCAGCACCAGCAACTCCACGCTCTTAGGGCGGCCAAAGTCTATCAGCGCATCCATAGCCGAGCGTATGGTACGGCCTGTATGCAGTACATCGTCTATCAGTATCACATTCCTGTCTTCTATACTGAATTCTATATCCGTTCTTTTAGGTACATGAATCCCCTGTGAGACATCGTCCCTGTAAAAGGTAATATCCAACCTGCCGTAGTCAATATGTTTTTGTTTGGTGATTTTTTGCACCAGCGCGGCTATCCTGTCGCTGAGGAGTACCCCACGGGGCTGGATGCCTATAATAGCCGTATCGTTAAATTGAAGATGGTTTTCTATCAGTTGGTGGGCCAACCGCTGCAGTGTAATATTCAGCTGATTATGATCGAGCAGGGTCTTCAAATACTGCGTTGTTTCGTGCAAAAGTAATATCTATTCGCCGATTATTAAAGTAATATTACCCCTTAAGTGTCAATCACCAGGCTCCAGGGTGAAAATATCTTCCACATTTACGCCGAAATAACGTGCGATTTTCAGAGATAGTAATGTAGATGGTACATACTTCCCTGCCTCCATTGCATTAATCGTTTGTCTCGAAACGCCTATTGCATCGGCCAGGTCTGCCTGGGTAATATCTTTTTTGGCGCGTTCAACTTTTATCGTGTTTTTCATGATTGTTCTTCTTTTGATAAGCGGCCTTTAAAATATACCCGGTAATAATACACAATGATGAATATTACCAGGATGGTGAACAAGTTGGCATATAATACATACAAATAATTAAGCCCGTATATCAGTACCGTACCCAAAGCAATGACCAGGTAATTGATATAAACACTTACCTGCAAGGCTTTCCATCTCACTTCCCTCAGGTATTCATCTTCATGTTTTTCTTTGGAAAAAGCTATGCAGAATAAACTAAACATAGTCAGTAACATAGCTAACTCATCAGAGAAATCAAAGTTCTTTAGGTCAAATGGAGCGCTACCGGGTTTGGGTGTACCGTAAGATAACAGGGGTATTGAATATTCGTAATAGAATACAGCTATCATCAGAATCAGTGCAGGTATCAATAAGACGAAACCCACTTTTCTAAACTTGTTCGGTAATAATAAATTATTCAACATGACTAATTTGATTTACATTTAGTAAAATAAACTTTACACAAAGTAATATGAATTTTACAAAATGAAAAAGTTAAATAATTGCCAAAGGCTTAATTTTTTTCAAAAGGATAAAACATGAAGTAAACAGCCCCGATAATAAGCGCGAATGCCACCAGGTAGTTCCAGCGCAGGGGCTCTTTGAGGAAGAAGACCGCAAACAGGGCGAAAATGATCAGCGATATAACCTCCTGTATAGTTTTTAGCTGGAAAGGGGAGTATCCCTCATGCAGGCCATAGCGGTTGTTGGCGGGTACCATAAACAGGTACTCGAAAAAGGCGATACCCCAGCTGATAAGTATCAGCTTAACCAGTGGCATATCTGTCACCCCTTTTTTTAAATGGCCATACCAGGCATAAGTCATAAAGCAATTGGAAATGGTAAGCAATGCTATAGTGCGCATAAACTGTAGAATATATAACAAAGATATTGCTACAATGGTATTCCTGTACCACTGCAAATACCATCTCTACAAAGTATATTGCATATACTTGCTATGCGGATAGAGTATTTTTCGAAATATGCCAGGTACCTGCTGCCGGCAATGCTGCTGCTGAGCCTGCTGATGCATGGGTGGATGCTGAACCGCGACCTGGTGGGAGCGCATGTATGGCGGCAGACACAAACACAGACGGTTATCAACAATTTTGTATCTGAAAGCTGGAACATCTTAGAGCCGCGCATCAACCAATATGCGCATACCGACAGGATACATAGGATGGAATTCCCCATTATGCAATGGCTGTTCGCCGGTTTTCATAAAGTATTCGGCCCGCATATTATTATCAGCAGGATATTGACTTTGCTGATAGGCTTTGCTTCCGTGATAGGTATATATAGGTTATGCTCTCTCTTATTCAAGGATAAAGGAGTAGGGGTAATAGCAGCCTGGGCTTTCAGCTTTTCGCCCTTATTCTATTATTATACCGTTAACCCTTTGCCCGATAATTTCGCTCTATGCTGCGCTATATGGTCGCTGGTGTTTTTCTACCATTATATGCAACGCCCGGTATTGAAATACATCATCTTAAGCGGAGGTTTCCTATGCCTGGCTACATTGGCTAAACTACCATTTGTTGTGTACGGGTCCATTGCTGCTGCTTACTGGTTCAAACACAGGAAAGTGCAGGGCAAAAGGGCGTTGATGCCTGTCATGGTGTATTTTCTCCTGCTTATTCCGGCTATAGCATGGTATATCTCTGTTATTCCGGGCTGGACGGGCAACGGTGTAGTGGCCGGTGTATTAGATACGTCCACCTATACCGTTTCGGGCGTACTACATATCCTCAGTGGCACTTTAGTATCTACGCTGCCCGAAATGTTGCTGAATTACGCAGCTACACCTTTATTCATTGCAGGGCTGTTTTTGTTATTACAGCGCAGGCTATGGCAATATGATTATTTTATGCCACTGCTATTCCTGCTGCTGGGTGTTACCATATACTACCTGTTCGAAATTAATATGATAGGGCTGGTACACGACTATTATCTTTTCCCTTTTCTGCCGCTATTGTTTATTGTAGTGGCTTATGGTGCATATCAATTACTGTCTGTGCAGGTAAAGGCGGTAAGATGGGGTACGGTATTGCTGTTGGCGGCATTGCCATTGCTGGCCATGGCACGTATCAACGGAAGGTGGGGAACGGAAAACCCCGGCTTCAACAAAGTATATTAACACCACAAAGATGAGTTAAGGGCCCTGGTGCCGGAGAATGAATATTGTGTGGTGGGTAATGATGTTTCAGGTTTTATTGTCCTGTATTACCTCGACCGTAAGGGCTGGGCTTACCATGCAGATATGCTGAATGAACAGGATTTAAAGTATTTCATAACTTGCGGTGCGGCATATTTATTTGTGGATGGCAATGCGGACCGGAATTCAGGCATCTTGCCACTAACAGATAGTATGGTGTACAATAAAAACGGGTTGAAAGTCTATAAACTGAAAAAAGCCGGGGAAATATGAATACTGTGAGATTTATCCTTGCAATAACATTATTACTGATAACTGCAGGCGGCTGCAAAAAGAATAAGATTGAACCCGCTGATGTGGTAAAAATAGAAACCGGCACCACCGCACGGCTCAACCGTGTACAGTTTATCAACGATTCGGTATGTATAGCTGTGGGAGGTGACAGATTTTTTACTGCGGAAATGGTGAGTAGCTACGATGGTGGCAATAGCTGGACGAAAACATCGCACCCGGATGCAGGCAAGGGATTGTACGGTATGACCGCTTCGGGCAATACAGTATATGCCTGTGGGGTAGATGGCAAGCTGATGACATCGAAAGACGCAGGTAAAAACTGGGCGCTGCATCAAATGAATTACTGGCGGTTTTTCAATAGTGTGGCCGTTGCTGATAACGGGCATTGTGTAATGGTATCTACCGACGGGCAAAATTTCGGCACCATATTCCGTATAGACAGTACATATAATGTTATTGATACTACGCGCCTGGGTTTCGGCCTGAATGATATTGCCATGCCTACACCCACTACAGGTTACCTGGCGGCATTCGGCGCTGTACTGAAAACAACAGATGGCGGTGCTACATGGAACTACCTGGATGTGAAGAACGATAATTTTATGTCGGTGCATTGCCTGAACGAGCGTGAAGTATGGGTGTGCGGCTATAGGGGCACTATATTCCATACAAGCGATGGAGGCGCTACCTGGGACAAACTAAGGAATGGTAACCAACTGGTACAAAAGAATTACCTGATGCTGGACGTGCTATTTAAAGACGCGTCTACAGGTTGGATATGTGGCGAGGAGGGGCTGCTGCTGCAAACCACTAATGGTGGTAAGGATTGGAAGCAGTTTGACAATTTTACCGACTACGCGCTGCGCGATATGACGCTGACACCTGATGGTAGTCTTATTGTGGTGGGGGACCATGGAACGATGTATAAAGTGTACCTGAAATAGGTGGCGATGTAACCTGCCCGCATCAACCTACTGTTGGTAATATGTCTGTTCCTTTTCATCCTGTGGGATTTTCTTCCACCAGTTCAGCCAGATTTCCCTTGCCTTGGCCGGGCCGTAAACAGTGATAATTTTTCCATCGAAATTGTAACTGTATATCTCACTAAATGAACAGTAAGAAAAAAAATAATCTGACATGAAATAAGTCATAACAGATTTTTTACGTGTTGAAAATTTTACATTAGATAATAGCCTGTGACTGCGTGTCCATTCCTTGCTATTAATAATCTCCTCGTCAACAATAAAATATTTACTGAATTTCTTCTGAAAAGTAACTAAAGCATCCATTGGCTTTATACCATAGTCATCGGCTTTGATTTTGACTAGTCTTTCAAAAACTCCACCGGATATTCGTTGGTTTAAAGGTGGATTTTCTATTTCATACCGTTTTAAAACACTTAGTACTGTCGAATAGTCTTTGCCAGGTGCTTCTAAGTATGCCATGTATTCCGGTATGTCTGTTACCCATGGGTCTCGCATCAGCAGTTCTAGTACCAGCGTATGGAGGGTTGTGTCCGCCAGGTATTTCCGTAGTGCTTTGCGGGCATTCCTGTTCTCAAATTTCTCAAAGAACCGTCCAACAATAGTAGAGTTTATGCCAACCAGGTGTAACGTATATATAGCCCCTCGTTTTGCCTTGATAGAATGTACTGTGTCTATAAAATGAGTGAGGGGATTGATAGCATCATCGCCGTATTCTGCTATAGAAAACATGTCATCTGTGTACCCAATCCAATAACCTTTAAAGGTCTGGATTAATTCCCAATCACCCGCAAGCCTGGTAATTAATTGAGGGAGTGGTGTAACAGTATCTATAGATACTTTCTCGCCGCTACCTTCTGTTAAACGATAGTTTCGTCTATCTGGTGCGCTACTATCTGTTTGTGCGCTTGCTGATAGGGTGGTAAGTAGGATAAGGAATGTTATTATGTTTCTATTTGCCATCTTTCTTCAACCATTCGTCTGTAAAATGGCGGTTGCTTTTATCTTCTGAGAATTTCTTTTGGTTGTAGTCGGCAGATTTATTGCGGGGGATAGAAAGGCTTTCCCAGTCTCCTTTTTTGAAGAGTTTAGCCGCGTACACTATTTGCCCCACATGATAAGAATAGTGCGCTAACTGGCGGTTGATGGCTTCCAGTACAGTATGCCCCTCGTTACGGATGTAGATGATCATACCCAGGTCGTTATCGCTTATGCTGCCCAATGCATTGAACAGGCAATTCCATCCTTCTTCCCATTTCTGCATCACTGCTTCTCGTGTGGGAATATCATTTTCAAATTCAGCATCGCGCTGGCGCCATGGCTTTTCACCGTCTGTAGTCAGGAAGTCGGTCCAGCGGCTGAGCATATTGCCCCACATATGCTTTACTATGGTGGCTATGCTGTTACTGTCATCATTTGGCTGTATAAAAAGTACAGGCTCATCCACCTGCGCCATTGCCTTTTCGCCCAGCGATTTATAATACCTGAATTGCCTGTCCATGCTTTTTAAGAATCCAATGTCTGTCATGTCGTCAAGTTTTATTCGTTCAGATAAATACCCGGCCTGCTGATTTCCATCCATCGCGCCGGTTCGGCAGGCGTTTCAAAACCATAACGTGCGTACAAGCCGTGTGCGTCTAAGGTACCCAAAAATACTTTGCGCAGTTTGGTTACCCATTCCAGACCCGTCAATATCTCCATCATCTTTTTGCTTAAGCCTTGTCCGCGATGTTCTTCTTCTATATATACATCACCCAGCCATGCAATGGTGGTATAGTCTGTTACCAGGCGTGCATAGCCAACCTGTACACCGTCTTTTAACACGGCCATGCAAAAAGAATTGTTGAAAGCGCCCTGAACTATCTCAAAGGGAATATCCTTTACCCAATAAGATTTTTCGGAAAGCCACTTGTATATGGCCTCCACCTGCATCAGGCTTTTGTCAGTAGTTATTACGTACCCGTTGTAGGTTATATGTACAGGGGCATTCATGATTTATATTATTGAGTTCCAGTTGTATTTATCAGGCAATGCACCTTTTCTTATCGCGTCCAGTTTTTTCTTCAGGGTATATGCCAGTGCGTCATCGCCCAGGTAGCAGTTATAGTCTTTATCACCTATGCGTATTAACTCGATAGGTGCTACTACCGCAGCAGTACCAGCGCCAAAAGCTTCAACACGTTTGCCCTGTTCCAGTGCGTCTTTTATCTCGCGGTGGGTGATGGGCCTTTCGGCAACGTGCAAGCCCATGTCTTTGGCTATGGCCAGTAGCGAGTCGCGGGTAACACCATCCAGTATGGTGCCGCCCAGTGGTGGGGTCACCAATACACCATCCATATAAAACATCAGGTTCATAGTGCCCGACTCTTCAATATACTCGTGTCTGCGGCTATCGGTCCATATTACCTGGTCGTAGCCTTCTTTTTGTGCGAGGCGAGTAGGATAGTAGGCACCGCCATAATTACCCCCACATTTGGCAAAGCCCGTTCCGCCGAATGCAGCACGTGCGTAATGCTCCTCCACTTTTACTTTCAATGGCTTGGCGTAGTATTGATAAGCCGGGGTGCATACTATCATGAAGATGTATTCATCCGATATTTTTACGCCCAGCCTTTCTTCTGAAGCAAACATGAACGGGCGTACATATAATGAGCCATCATCATCGCCCGGTATCCATTCTCCATCCAGTTGTACCAATTGCCTCAGGGCTTCGTGAAACAATGTTTCGGGCACGCGTGGCATACACATCCTGTCCAGCGATATGCAGAAACGCTCGTAGTGCTTTTCGGGGCGGAAGATATTGATACCGCCGTCTGCCATCCTGAAGGCTTTCATCCCTTCAAAAACAGTCTGACCATAGTGCAGGCACTGGGCTATGGGGCTGATACTCAGGTCTTCAAAAGGTACTATACGGCTGTTGCTCCACTCGCCGTCTTTATACTCGGCTATGAACATGTGGTCGGTGGGGGTAATGCCAAATGGTTTTGACTTAGTATCAGTCACCTGCTTTTGCTGCTTTTCTGTTATGGTAATCATACCCGCTTTTCTTTTCAGTGTTTATAATATTATGCTTCTTCTATAGTCACCGCTGCCCTTGGTTGCAGTTTGGGTGCCGCAGTATTTTTGTCTTTTAGTTTTTGTTTCCGGTACCCGGCATTTACAAGGTACACGCCCGATACTATAGTAGCAAATGCCAGGGCTGTAAACCATGTTAACCTTTCGTTTAAAATGAAATAACCGAGTATTACCGCCACCAAAGGATTGACGTAGGCATATAAAGTTACAATACCTACGGGCAATACCTTGAGCGCGAACATATAGGCCGTAAACGCCAGGAACGAACCTACAAGTATCAGGTAAGCCATAGCTTTGAGTGCGTCTGGCTGAAAAGGTTCAAAGTTTTCGTAGCTATCTACTGCCGGACTGAGCACCAGCAGGAAGAAACCACCGAAGAATAATTGCATGGCTGCATTGAATATGGGATTTTTAACACCCATAAGCACCCTGCTTTTGATGCTGCCAAAGGCCCAACTGGCAGTGCCTATGAATATAGCTATGATGCCGCCGAAGTAAACAGGGTTGCCAAGGTCGGCCAGGTTATCCCTGAAGATGAGCGCAACACCACAGAGCGCCAGCATCAGCCCGCCTATTATAGTAGCATTTATCTTTTCCCCTTTGTTCATAAGGATATTCAGCATTACCGCGTTGAGGGGCATCATGCTGCATATCAAAGCAGCCACACCGCTGGGTACTGTCTTTTCAGAATAAGACACGATACCGTTGCCTACCGAAATCATGAAGAAGCCTATCAGCAGGTTCATCCGCACCACCGGCCAGGAGATATCTGCCTTTTTGTATACCAGCAGGGCGAAAATACCCATCAGCAGCCCCGCAATTACCTGCCTCAGGCCGGCAAACAGGAATGCAGGGTAGTGCATTACCGCTATGCGGATGGCCAGGTAAGTAGTGCCCCAGGCTATGCTGAGGAAGGCGATGGCTAAATATGCTTTGGTGGTCCTGTTCATCTCAGCTGCAAATATCCGGGTATTTCTGAAACCAAAACAGATACAATTTTCATATTTTCGACCATAACAGTTTATCTTTGTGTTATCAAAAGCATAGTGTATGAAAACGGATAAAGGCACGCATATATACATGGCCATAGCCGATGATATAGAGCAACGTATCATGAACAATGTGCTGCGCATTGGTGAGAAACTGCCCAGCGTGCGCAACCTCAGCAAGATGCACGATGTGAGCATGAGTACCACATTGCAGGCGTATTATCTGTTGGAAGGCAAGGGGCTGATAGAGGCCCGTCCGCAGTCGGGGTATTTTGTGCGGTACAACCCCACACGTTTTCCGCGCAAGGTGGAGAAGAGCAATCCCAGACCCGTGGCTAAGGCCAAGAGTGTGGAAGCCATCATATCAGAGGTGTATGATGACTTTGCCATGCAGGGTATGGTGCGGCTGTCGCTGAGCGTACCTGACCCTGAACTGCTGCCACTGGCCAGGCTGAACAAGGCTATGGTACAGGCTATGCGCGAGCTGCCAGCAAATGGTACATCGTACGAGAGTATACAGGGCAACAGCTCGCTACGCAGGCAGATAGCCAAAACATCTATAGAGTGGGGCGGACATTTACAGCCTGAAGACATCATCACCACGGCGGGCTGTATGAATGCTATTTCTTACTCGCTGCTGGCGCTGACAAAACCGGGAGATACCATAGCGGTGGAGAGCCCGGTGTATTTTGGTATGCTGCGCTTTGCACAAAGCATAGGGCTGAAGGTGCTGGAACTACCTACTGATCCCGATACAGGTGTAGACCCCGACGACCTGAAAAAAGCGTTGGGCAAGCATAATATAAAAGCCTGTTTTTTTGTCACTAACTTCAGTAACCCCCTGGGCTATTGTATGCCCGACGAAGCCAAGGAAGCTACAGTGAAATTATTATCGCGCCATGGCATACCGCTGATAGAAGACGACCTGTATGGCGACGTGTACTTTGGCAAGCAAAGGCCTAAGAGCTGCAAGAGCTTTGACGAAGAAGGCAATGTGCTGTGGTGCGGCTCCATATCCAAAACGCTGGCACCGGGTTTCAGGGTAGGCTGGGTAGCGCCGGGCAAATATTTTGAAAAAGTAAAGCGGCTGAAGCTGTATAACAGCATTACATCGGCCACGCCGCAGCAAACAGCCATTGCCAACTTTATGGCAGAGGGTGCCTATGAGCGTCATCTGCGCAAGCTGCGGCAGACATTGCATAGCAACAGCCTGCAATTTGCCCGTGCCATAGGAGAGTATTTTCCTGATAATGTGAAGATGAGCAGCCCCAAGGGTGGATTTATATTCTGGCTGGAGCTGGATAATAAAATAGATACCTACGCCGTGTACCGCGAGGCCGCGCAACATAAAATCAGCATCGCCCCCGGCAGTATGTTCACCCTGCAGGAGCGCTACAGCAACTGTATGCGCATCAGCTACGGTATGCCCTGGACCGATAAGGTAGACAATGCCCTGAAGACATTGGGTGGATTGGTGAAGGGGATGATGTAATATAAATAATAGCGTAGCAAGACAGTTTAGGGGGGACACTCACATTGCCATGTTGGTAGCCTCGACAGGAACTCTTTCCCTGTTGCAATAATGTAAAAAGGTAGTAGCCTCGACAGGAATCGAACCTGTATCTAAAGTTTAGGAAACTTCTATTCTATCCATTGAACTACGAGGCCTTCGTTCAGAAAGGATGCAAAGATAATAAACTCAGGGTATAAAATATTACCCAGAACATCTCTTTTTATTGAATGTTCGGATGGTAATTAATTGAATATTAGCTGTATTTTGGAACCCGGAACTGTGTAGTAAATAATGAATAGGACTTTAAGATTACCCAAATACCTGGCTGCAGTAATATTATCAGCAGCATTACTATCAATAGGTTGCAAAGACTCAAAAGAGGATTTTGCTCCCGACATTACCCCGGAATATGCAGAGTCCGGTATCATCAGGCTGGGCGACTACAAAAACGCAGGCAATTTTGATGATTATTTCAGGCTGCTGGACAGTATACGCCACACCTGCTTCAGCAGGAGCAAAACAGATAAATATTTTGTCTTGCAGATGCACTCTGACTCGTATAACAGGATAGGGAGGCATGATATAGCTGAACAATACCTGGATAGTGTATTAGAGCTGCTGCATACGGGGCCAAGGAGTGATTTTGCACTTAACCATTATTTATGGGCTTACTTTTTCAAGGCTGATTTGGCACAGGGCAGGAAGAGTATGGATTCGGCATATAGGTATTACTATAAGGCACTGTCCCTGGCCGAAGAATATAATGACAAATGTGCTATAGGGTATTATTATCTCAAAATAGGGCTGGTATTATATTATGCCAAACAGTATGATGATGCAGTGACTTATTTCAAAGTAGCGTATGATAATTGTGCTACCTGTACCAGTAGTTTCGGTTACTTCTACAGAACACAGCAGCTTTGCAATGATATTGGTTTGTGCTACGAAAGAATGGGTATGTATGATAGTGCCATACACTATTATAATACAGGCTTGCAGATGTTGGTAGAAAACAGTGAACAATACTCAAAGGTTTGGCGTCACCTGACAGTAGTGGCGCAGGCTATCATCAAAGCCAATATTGGCGGTACATACTCTGCCGCGGGTAGGTATGATACCGCTGAATATTACTTGCTGGAGAGCCTTAATAATGAAACGTATATTAACTACGACCCCAGGGATGCTCAATACACAAAGCTGAAGCTGGCCGATGTATATATAAAAACAGGCAGGCACTTGCTGGCTTCGGATATATTAGAACAGGTACATCAATATTTGCAGGAAAAACCCAACTTGTCTGTACTGTGCAGGTGGAACAAGACTAAGTGGCAATATTGGCATAGCCTGGGCGATAAACCCAAGGCGTATGATTATTTGCTGGCGTACCGAAATATTGAAGATTCGTTAGGTACCACCCTGGTAGATTTTTCGCTGGCAACCATAGATAACCAGGTGAAAAATATCGGGAACGAATACAGGATTGCTGCGCTGGAGAAGACTGCCAGCCAACGGAAGATGTACCTGGGTTGGGCCATTGTTGTAGGCCTGCTATCAATTATTGTTATTGTGCTAATCATCAAAAACCTCAAAAAATCGCGGGAGCACGTGAACATTCTGCAAGAAAAGAATAAACAAATCGCTGTTCAACAACAGTTGCTGCAAGACACATTGTCTGAATTGAAAAACACGGCCGCAGAAAAAGACAGGATTATGAAAGCTGTATCGCACGATATGCGCAGCCCTGTAAATTCTGCACTGGCATTGCTGGAGATTTTTGAATCTACAGTACAGGAACCTACCAACGAGCAAAAAGAATATATACACCTGATGCGAAAATCAGGAGAGCAGGCGCTGAACCTCACCAAGGATTTGCTGGAAGTAGTAACACTAAGTAAAGAGAAGCTGGAAAAAGAACCAACTGACATTACCAACGAGTTGAGGGAGAGAGTTGCACTGTTGCAGTTTAAAGCTGCTGAAAAAGAGCAGCGTTTGGTATTCGAAGCACCTGTTAATCATATATCAGCGCACGTAAATAAGGAAAAGCTGCTTCGTGTGGTGGGCAACCTGGTGAATAATGCTAGCAAATTCAGTCCCGTAGCAGGCGAGATAAGAGTGCGATTGAAAGACGGGACTGACCACTTCATAATAGAGGTAGAAGATAGCGGGATAGGCATACCGGATAACCTGAAAGGCAAAGTGTTTGATTTGTTTTCTGAGGCTAAACGCTACGGTACTTCAGGCGAGCAACCATTCGGGTTGGGGCTATCTATTTCTAAACAGATAGTAGAAGCTCATGGAGGTAAAATATGGTTTGAGAGTGCGGAGGCAAAAGGCACTACCTTCTACGTCAGCATACCACTGTAAGGCGCTATTTCCATTCAAGTGTTTCCAGCAGGTGTACGATATCCTGTTTCAGAAAGTCGTTCAGCGGTTGTAAAGAATCTGCATTAGGCGTGGTTTCAAAATACAGCGAACCCCTTATATAGTGGTTGTTTGAGTCGGTAGCATAAAACTGGTAGGCTGATGCAGCATCACCTGTTACATTAAACAAGGCTGTATAGAGTTTTTTTTCAGGTACGTTAAAGTACAAATCTTGTATATAATCCGCTTTTTTGTCGTGGGCGGTATAGGTCATCTGGTAAAAGTCTTCGTTTAGCCTGCCGATGGGGTTTTTGTCTGATATGGTTTTATAGCTCAGGTATATTTTACCTCCAATCGTAGGGAAATCAATATTTATCCAATATGGATTTTCGGGTTTGTCACCAAAAAAATCAGGATTGGTAACTATTTTGCCATAAACCGGGTATTCGAAACGATAGGGGAAACCACTGCTGTCAAAGCTACGGTATGCTCTTTGTTTGGGTAGCTCTATATGAAAGTATCCGCGGGGTTTCGGCGTATGTACTTCAGGCTTGCAAGACGCGAAAATGATACAGGCCAGTATGAAAATAATAATGTGTTTCATAAGCCTCAAAACTAAGTGTAAAGTTTGATAATATCACATCCGTTCTTTTCACTATCTTAGTTTTCGTATATGGGCAAAGTATTGATTAACCTGAGAAAATTAGCAATAGTATTAGCAGTCCTCACCGTTGTTGGCCTGGGGGCCGATTATTTTACAGATAAATCCAATTTTCCGGGTGTTTATACGTTATTCCCGCTCAGCCTGCTGATAATTGATTTATTGATTATGCTGGTAATATGGCTGTTTCACCTGTTGATACAGAACGACCGCTAACAAAAAACAGGCCGCCTTGCGGCAGCCTGTTCGTATTATTCTTGTACTTACTTTTTTTTAATCTTACACTGTAGCTTGTGCAGTATCTTTTACCATCAGTTGGGGTGGTAATTCCTGCGGATATGCTTTCGCTTCCAGTTTAGCACGCACATCAGTAAAGGCTTTCAGCGTCAGGTCAATATCTTCATCTGTGTGTACAGCTGTTGGTATCAGTCGCAGCATTATCTGGCCTTTAGGCACTATGGGGTATAATACTACCGAGCAGAAGATATGATAATTCTCACGCAGGTCGTATATCAGTTGCGTTGTTTCATACAGGCTCAGGTCGCCATGCAGGAAAACAGGTGTTACAGGCGTATTGGTTTTGCCTATATCAAATCCTCTTTCTTTGAGGCCGTTTTGCAGGCGACGTACATTATGCCACAATTTTTCTTTTAACTCCGGGTGCTTACGTATCAGCTCCAGCCTTTTCATATTACCTATTACCAATGGCAATGGCATAGTCTTCGCGAAAATCTGTGAGCGCATGTTATAACGCATGTACTTTAAAATCTTAGGGTCGCCCGCAATAAAGCCACCTATGCTGGCCATTGATTTGGCGAATGTAGAGAAGTAGATATCTATACCTTCTGTACAGTTCTGCTCTTCGCCTACACCTGCGCCTTTTGTCCCGATAGTACCAAAGCCATGTGCATCATCCACAAATAAGCGGAATTCATATTTTTCCTTCAGCTTGATGATTTCTGCCACCTTACCCTGGTTGCCCGACATGCCAAATACACCTTCCGTTATTACCAATATACCACCGCCAAACTGGTCTGCAAGTACTTTCGCACGTGCCAGTTGTTTTTCGCAATCGGCTACATCGTTATGTTTGAATACAAAGCGTTTACCCGCATGCAGGCGCACACCGTCTAAAATACAGGCATGAGACTCCGCGTCATATACAATCACGTCGTGGCGGCCAACCAGTATGTCAATGGCCGATACCATACCCTGGTAGCCATAGTTCAGCAGCATGGCATCTTCTTTGCCCACAAACTCTGCCAGTTGTTTCTCAAACTCTTCGTGTTGAGGGGAGTTTCCGCTCATCATACGTGCACCCATAGGCATGGCCAATCCATAATCCCTGGCTGCATCAGCATCCGCTTTTCTCACTTCGGGGTGGTTAGCCAGACCCAAATAGTTGTTCAGGCTCCATACAATTACGTCTTTCCCTCTAAACTTCATGTGGTTACCAATCTCCCCTTCCAGCTTAGGGAAAGAAAAATACCCCGGCACTTTGTCTGCATGGTCTCCGATGGGTCCCAGCTTATTCTCAAACTTGGCAAATAAATCCATATATGTCTTTCTGTTATTTAATAAATATTATGGCTTCCAGATTGCGGGCAAAATTAATGAAAATATTGTTGGTTCATAGTGGTATATATAGCCTGTAATCGCCATTTTTGTTGAAAAGAACCTCTGAAATATGAAAAAAATATTGTTCTATATATGTGTTTTGTTGCATGTGATAGTGTTGTCCGCACAAGCGCAAGGACAGATTTCACGTCCAAAATTGGTGGTAGGCATCGTGGTAGACCAGATGAGGTGGGATTATTTGTATAAATATTATGAAAAATATGGTGAAAACGGGCTGAAGAGGATGATGAGGGAGGGCTTTAATTGCCAAAATGCAATGATAAATTACCTGCCATCTTTCACGGGGCCGGGCCATGCCACCATATATACAGGCAGTGTGCCAGCCATACATGGCATTGCCGCCAACGATTGGGTAGATAAAAACACAGGGAAGTTTGTGTACTGTGCAGAAGATAAAACCGTACATACGGTAGGGGGGAGTGGGAAAGCAGGCCGGATGAGCCCTGCTAATATGTACACCACTACTATTACTGATGAATTGAAAATAGCCACACAAGGCAAGGCAAAAGTATTTGGCATAGGTATAAAAGACAGGGGCAGCATTTTGCCGGCAGGCCATAGCGCCGATGGGGCTTTCTGGTTTGACGATAGTACAGGCAATTTTATTACCAGCAGCTTTTATATGCAGCAGTTACCCGCATGGCTGATTAAGTTCAACAACAGGCGCTGGGCCGATACATTTATGAACAGCAGTTGGGAACTGTTGTATCCTATAAACGCATACACAAACAGCACCGCAGATAATACAGATTGGGAGGGCAAACTGCCGGGGGAAACAGCACCTGTTTTTCCGCATAAAACACCTGCATATAAAAACAAGGGTTATTATGGCATTCGCTACATGCCTGCGGGTAATACCATTACCTTCAAAGCGGCAAAAGCTTGCATAAAAGGTGAGCAACTGGGTGCGGATAATATAACTGATTTTCTGTGCGTCACATTCTCTACACCTGACTATGCCGGTCATAACTATGGCCCCGACGCAATAGAAATGGAAGATATGTACCTGAGATGGGATAACGAACTGGCTTCGTTCTTGGCATACCTTGATAAAAATATTGGCAAAGGGGAGTACACGGTGTTCCTGACGGCCGACCATGGAGCTGCCCACAATGCAGGATATATGAAGAGCCTGAACATACCCGCAGGCAGCGAGACACAGGCTGAGGCTACCGGCAGACTGAACGAACACCTGAAGGAAAAAACAGGGAGGGATTCGTTGATACTGGCGCTGTATAATTACCAGGTGTATTTTAATGAAAAGAGCATAGCCGGTACTGACAAAGAAGAATTGAAACAACTGGTGACAGATTGGCTGTACAAACAAGATGGGGTAGCGTATGTAGTGGATATGCAAGATATGGATGATGCAGTAATACCGGAGCCTGTTAAAACCATGATAGTAAATGGCTATAACAGGGAGCGCAGCGGTAGCCTGCAGATAGTAATGAAGCCGGGCTGGTATAGCGGGCATGGCAAAACAGGCACAACGCATGGCTCATGGAACCCCTATGATACACATATACCGCTACTGTGGTACGGTGCAGGAATAAAAAGAGGAGAAACACACCGTACGGTGAACATGATTGATATTGCGCCGACGCTGGCAGCTCTGTTGTATATACAAATGCCTAATGGCTGTATAGGGCAGGTAATTACCGAACTGGTGGATTAACCTTCCGGGTGCCTTTTAAATAGAACTCTATCATTGCATCATACTGGTAGGTGCTGCGCAGGTCGAATGTATGGATGGACTGGCAGGTAGATACCTTTATATGGGCAGTACATGGCGGCATAGAGCCATAGCTTTCGGCTACCAGCCTCAGGCTGCGAAAAGTATGGTACCTGTCCAGGAAAATATATAGTGTTATCGGGTCTTTTGAAATTGTTTGTTTGTGTATAACCAGGCTATCATCCAGGTAGAGTGAGATTACATCATTGTCAATACGGGCATTGTCTATGATATCTATCCTGATAGAATCCTGCTCTATGGTATCAATATCTATCTGCCGCTGAATGATGATTTCGCGGTCTTTTGTTTTTTTGCCTTGTGTATCTTTAATAATTGGTGTTTTCACTTCTGTTGCAGTGGTTACAATTTTCGCAGGTTCGACAGATGGAGTTTTCTTACTGCTTTTTTCCAGCCATACACGGGAAGTCATCATATTGAAGAGGTCGTCTCCATTTTCACGCCACTTGCCTTCAAGGCGCATGACGGTGTCGTACACTTTTAGCTTCATAGTGTAGTTGCCCATTACGTTAGTAGTCATCATGCCTACATTTACATCAATCTCTTTGTCCTCGGAAAAATATATTGTGGAATCCTGCTTCCGGTATATGCCGTTGATTACGTAATACTCGTATTTATCCTTGCCGTATGCTAATCGGGATGTGCCCTTTACAAGTGAGTCATTATACAATTCAATATTTACTTCCAGTTTGTTGACATCGATGTCAAAGAAACTCTTGCCGTAATTCCCGGTCCACTTCCCGGATATATCCTGGCAGTAACAAGTATATGACAGAAGCAGAAGGGGTATGAATAGCAAAAGCCTCATGATGGTGAATATAATACTCTTGTTGTTTTATAAATTGAAGTTACGGTCATTAAACGGAAAAACAGGATTGTAGCGTGTAGCATCCGCTACACGCTACAATATAGCATTACGCCAGGCTGATAGTGCGTGCCGGCTGCGGCTTGCGGTACAATGTGTACAATACTGCTGACAATACACAGAACACACTTTCTATCATCAGCCACTGTGAGCCGAACGCCCCCAGCGAGCCCTCTGCCGCTATGGTAATGAGGCGCGATACAGCATAAGCCCCCCAAAACAAACTGAGGAATGCCAGTGCTTTCTTCCTGTCTTTGATGAGCAGGTACACCAATTGGATAATGATAACCAGCCCCACGCCGCCATATATGCCCCTGATGGAGCTAAAGGCATCCGTATTGGGCAGTTGTACTTGCACCAGGTCCATTACCGATTGCGGGTTGGCCATCGCCATCAGGCTGACCATGAGTAAAGAAAAGGCTGAGCATAAAATGAAAACAGCCGATACGATGTTAATGATTTTGTTCTTGTTCATATCTTATAAATTTTATGCAAAAATGTCCCCACCCGGAAAACTAAATCTTGGTATAGAGCAAGATTTTCAAAATCCGCTCATGCTTGCCATTAAGATGCTCTATGGCTGACCTGATGCTGTAATAAAAGAGACTGTGCAGGAGGGAAATGAGTTAACCGGACTGGGTAAAGGGTGAGGTTGGTTGTTATTTCAACATAGAGACGGGATACGGGCAACTATCGAGTTGGTTCTTCTTACCACTTCCGCATAGTAAACTTATAATGCGTCCTGCTGAAACCCACCTGTTCGTAGAACAGATGCGACTCGGGGCGTTTGAACCCGCAGGCTACTTCCAGCATGTCGTAGTCTTTGTCCTTCAGTAGTTGGCGCAGGTGCTCAATCAATATCCTGCCTATGCCTTTGCCCCTGTAATCATTTTCTACAAATAGCTCCTGTATTTCATAAACATAATTCAGGTGGTGTAGCAATAATTGTCCGTGGCAACTCAGGTAACCCACCGGCGTGCCACCATCCACAGCCAGCAGGTAATAGTATTCAGGATGGCTGATGTTGCGCAGGTAATATTGCTCAAACAATTGCCTGTCAAAGTTCATATCCTCCAGCAGGCATACAAATTGGTATATATGTTCTGCGTCAGCCGCTGTAGCATTTCTTACAGTTAGCTCATTCATACCGTTTTTTCTTTAACACAAACCTAACTCGCTTTTAACTATTTATTGCAAATTTGTGTATGTCTTCATGCATTACACAAAATACTGCCTTATGAGACATTCACTACTATTGCTGGCCGCATTTATTGCCTGCTATTCAGGGCTTGCCCAGACTGATACCAAATACACGCCCCGCCCATTATCGCTGGAGGATTCCGCAAAGGTGGAATATTACTGGCGAAAAGCGAATTCAGTAAGGCTGTTTTCGCAGCAAAGGCAAAGGTATTTAGACAGTGCACTGGCCATAGCGCCATGGCGGGCTTATTTCTGGCAGCAAAAGTCCATGCCACTCAGCAAGCAGATGAAGCATGACCTGGCTAAACCTTTTCTCGACAGCGCTGTTAAATACGATCCGCACAAGTACATGCCTTATCGTGGGTATACACGTTGCATCTTCAGCAGGGATTACCGCGAAGCGATGGAAGATTTCTACGGGGCAAAGGCACTGAATGGTAATAGTGGAGTGATGGATCATCCTTACGATTTCTTCATCGGCCTTTGCCATTTGCAGTTAGATAATTTTGACTCCGCCCGCCAGATGGTACAGCAATGCATAGATCATAAGACAAAACAACACGGGCCTGAATGGGCGCATTACCTGCATTGGTTTTATGTGGGTGTTACCTGGTATGAGCAGGATAATGATGACAGCGCTATAGCATGTTTCAACAAGAGCCTGGGATTGAACCCTTACCTGCCCGATGCCAAATATTATAAGGCTCTATCCCTCTCGCGTACAGGGCATAAAAAAGAAGCCCTTGCATTATTATATGAAGTGGACAGCCTGATAAGGAAAGGATATTTTATTAATGAGGATAATGCACGTTACGAAGTGTATCCCTACCAGGTGAGGAAATTTTTTCTTGAACGCGCTATAGCTTCTTTGGAAGGGTATAAAGAATAAGGGGAGCTTTGGCTCCCCTTATTCTTTAATGGTTGACGTTCACAACGGTCTGTACATGACAATCATATCATGCATAAGAAACGATGAAAGCTTTAACAATCAGGTACTTGTGTAAGGCCGTAAGCTGTACACCTGTGTTGTTACTTAAAGGCGTTTTACTTTTACCGCGCTTGCTCCTTTGGGTGTATCTTCTATCTCGTAAGAGACTTTATCTCCTTCCTGGATATTGTCCAGAAGCCCCGAGCTATGAACAAATACATCTTTGCCTCCTGCTTCGGGAGTAATAAAACCAAAACCTTTTGATTCATTGAAAAACTTAACTGTACCTTCTGGCATTGTAATAATATTTAATTAAAGAGATTTAAAGGTAGCGTTTTTATTGATAGAATTTTATAAAGTGGTTAAAGTTTATTCCTTAACCTTAGGCTACAGTTAATCCGGCATTATACTTACTTGCTCAATGAGTGGAAAGTAGGCGAATGAGGGGATGTGCAGATACACCCCCCTCATTTCCCACTAGTTAGCAGCGATACTATTAGCCGGTTGTCCGGCCTTAACCCCGTTTACACTGTCATAAAAGCTCACCTCGCCGGTAGCTATGTCATACATAGCAGGCACCATGTCAATTGTGCCTTTTTTCAGCAGATCGGCTATTATATCACTACCGGCCATAATTTCCTTTACTGTATGGTGTACATTCAGTTTGGCCACCTCATTTACAAATTCAAGGTTTTTGCCATTCCTGTTTTCTTTTGTTGAGGTTTCCTGTGCCACGGCCGGTTTAATATGGTGCAACAGTTTTGACAGGTTGCCCAGTTCTACGTTATCGCATGCGCCTTTAATCGCCCCGCAGTTGGTATGTCCCAGTACTACTATCAGTTTAGAGCCTGCAACGGCTGTTGCAAATTCCAGGCTGCCCAGTACATTTTCCGATGTTACATTGCCCGCTATGCGTATGCTGAAGATGTCACCCAGCCCCAGGTCGAATATAAGTTCTGCCGATGTGCGTGAGTCCATGCAACTGAGTATGGCTGCGAAAGGCCACTGTCCGTCCTTGGTGGCGTTCACCTGTTCCAGCAGGTCGCGGTTCAGTTTCAGGTTGTTTACAAACCTGAAGTTGCCATCTCTTAGCAGCTGTATAGCACTTGCCGGGGTAATATCTTGTGGTATGTATTCTATTTTATGTATACCTGCCATCGTAATTGTATTTATTGTTGAATGATATAATTGAAAAGCATGATTGAATTACAACCTGCTGTATCGAGAAATATGGTTAGTACGTATATGATAGCCTTATAACAGGCGCCTGCCTGTATTTGTATAGCTATTGCAGTAAGAAATTATTAAGACAGGTTGGGGGGTGGCGTTAGTATATCGGGTATGTATTGACGTAGAAAATAGTCGGTTCGGTGTACCGCTATCATGGCCATTGCAGATAGGTGGCGGTTAAGTACGGGTTGGTAGCCATTACCGGGCTTACAGCTAGTTTCCAGCTTCGCCGGTTTTATTTTTACAGGCCCTTCTGTATCACCCTCTATTTCGTGTATCTCTTCAGTTATCAGCCCGAGGTACAATATTTTACCCAGTTCCTTTACAGGTAGTGCCTGGAAGGAGATAATGAGTAATAATATACCTGCGAGCAGTTTTTTCATCAGGCTGCAAAATAAGGAAAAAGAGTGTATTGATAACAGTAGCCTGAAACTGATTGCAGTTAAAATAATGCAAACAGCCATGTACAAAGCTGTGATAAATACATTTTTATTGTTTTATATTGTGTTGTTGCTGTATATCTTATACACTAAAATATTTTTAGTACCTTTGCTGGTATTCTATTCCGGCTGACTCACTTTCAGCTTTTATCGCACGTTTATTTCTCAGCCGGTTGTTGTCTTTTTCAATGCACACTATTATACGTGCACGTGCTCATAGCTGATTTAAATATTTTGTATGGACATATATGCATATACACCAACAGCGCAGCCCAATGAGCAGGAGTTCAACGCTATCAACGACTTTTTATTTCAACACCTGGACCAGTATGGCGATCCGAAAGAAGATATAGCTAAAGCTATGCGTTATTCGCTGGGCGATGGCGGCAGGCCCGGCGGGTTTGTGCTCGCAGCCAAAGATGGAGATAAAGTAACAGGAGCTGTAGTGGTTAATGAAACAGGTATGAACGGGTATATACCTGATAATATACTGGTGTATATAGCCACGCATGGCGAATACCGGGGCAAGGGTATAGGTAAGCAAATGATGAAAAAAGCCATTGAAGTTGCAAACGGGGATATTGCGTTGCATGTAGAGCCGGATAATCCCGCAAAGCAACTGTACGAGCAACTGGGATTTACGAACAAGTATCTTGAAATGCGGTTAAAGAAAAATAAATAACCATGGCATTTGTAACACTGAATACCGATAAGCTGGCCGACAACTATCAATACCTGGATGACCTGTTTCAGCAGAACGGTGTAAAATGGAGTGTGGTCACTAAGCTGCTCTGCGGCAATAAAAAATACCTTGAGGTGTTGCTAGCATTGGGCGTAAAAGAAATATGCGACTCCCGTGTGACCAATCTCAGGCGTATAAAGGCAATCAACCCGGATGTAGAAACAGCCTATATAAAACCGCCGCCAAGGCGTTCTGTGCGCAAGATAGTAGAATATGCAGATGTCAGTTTCAATACCGAGTTTGAGACCATCAAACTGTTGTCTGAAGCTGCCGTGCAACAGGGTAAGACCCATAAGGTGATCATTATGATTGAACTGGGCGAACTGCGTGAGGGGGTGATGCGTGAAGATTTTATAGATTTTTATGCAAAGGTGTTTGAACTGCCCAATATAGAGGTGATAGGCATAGGCACCAATCTTACCTGTATGTATGGTGTGTTACCCAATCATGATAAACTGATACAACTCAGCTTGTACAAAGAACTGATTGAAGCCAAGTTCAATAAAAAGATACCTTATGTATCCGGTGGCTCTTCAGTTACCATACCATTGATATTCCAACATCTGTTGCCCGAAGGTGTTAATCATTTCAGGGTAGGGGAGACATTGTTCCTGGGTACGGACGTGTATAACAACCGGCCTTTCGACCAGATGCATAATGATGTTTTCAAGTTATACGCTGAAATAATAGAACTGACTGAAAAGCCAAATGTGCCTATGGGCGAACTGGGTCACAACCTGACAGGAGATGTGAAAGAGTTCGACCAACAGCAGGAACAACAATCATCCTACAGGGCCATAATAGACCTGGGGCTACTGGATATAGAGTCTGACCACCTGTTGCCGGTAGACAAGCATATTAAAGTAGTGGGCGAAAGCTCTGATATGATAGTGGTAGACTTGGGTGAAAACCCCAAAGGATATAAAGTAGGTGATTTGCTGGAGTTCAGCATGACCTATATGGGTACATTACGGGTAATGAATTCAGAGTATGTAGAAAAGAAATTGGAGAGAACGGATGTATTACCCGGTTCGGAAGAACCACTACCTGTGCCTGAACCTCAACTGAAACATTTGAAATAATAACGGTAAAGTTTATTTAACACGGGCATGTTAAATTACAGCCTTAATAGAGTTATTTATGAATATGGATAATATAATGAACAGGCTTCTCCTGGGCAATACACTGAAGGAGTGGGTAATTGCTATTGGGATATTTGCCGGTATATACATCCTGGTAAGGGTATTTAAATACCTGCTGATACGCTACCTGAAAAAGCTGGCTGAACGTACCAGTACACAACTGGACGATTTTCTGATAGAGGTAGTCAGGGCATCTGTAGTACCTATGTTATATTTTGGTGGTGGGTATATAGCTATCAGTACCCTACAGATTTCAGATAAGGCATACAATATTATCCATATAGCGCTCATGGTAATATTTACCTTTTACGTGCTGCGCATTATCACATCAGGTATTAAATATGCAGTATTCAGCTATATAGACAAACAAGACGAAGCGGA
>CALEZD010000003.1 GCA_937928385.1 uncultured Bacteroidota bacterium | reverse complement strand
CCTGGCGTTGGTGTACAGTACCAATTTCAGGTTTAACAACAACAATACTTTTACGGCGCAACTAAGCAATGCATCGGGTAGTTTTGCCAATCCTGTAAATATCGGCAGTCGGGCAGATACAACAGGTGACACCATCTGGTGCAAGATACCGGTGAATACACCGGCAGGTAATGGTTATAGAATAAGAATAGTAAGCAGTTCACCTGCAGATACTTCATTAGACAACCAGGTAAATATCCGCATCAAAGCAGCACCGGCTAACCTAAGCAACAGCAGCAACAGCCCCGTATGCACCGGCGACACCCTGCACCTGGCAGGTAGCAGTACCAGCACAGGCATTACCTGGGCATGGACCGGGCCGAATAGTTTCAGCGCAAGTGCAAAGGATACCTTCATAGCCAATACGCAATTAGCGGACTCAGGTAAATATATACTGAAAGCCACGCTGAACAGTACTGGCTGCAGCCTGCGCGATACGACAACCGTGGTGATGAAACCGACACCAGCCAAGCCAACAGCGGGTAGTAACAGCCCCGTATGTGAAACGCTGCCGCTGACATTGACAACAGGCAGTAGTACAAATGGTGTAAGCTATACCTGGGCCGGCCCAGGCAGCTACAGCAGCAGTACACAAAACCCTACAGTAACTACAAGCGCGTCATCCACTCATGCAGGGGATTATATCAGTACCGCTACACTGAACGGCTGTAGCAGCAGGGACACTACTACGGTAGTGGTATTGCCCAAGCCTGCCAAGCCCACGGCGGCAGCTACCAACAGCCCGCTCTGCCAAAGGCAGGATTTGCAACTGACAGCTTCGAATATTACAGGAGCATCTTACGCATGGTACGGCCCATCGGCTTTTACCGCCAATACACAAAACCCTGTAAGGGCTAATGTGCAGATGGCGGATGCCGGCGCGTATTATGTATATGCTACTGTGAGTGGTTGTGTATCTGACACAGATAGTGTAGTGGTGACGATTAATACAGACCCTGTAGTAAATATCTTCCCCACACCGGGGGTGAGTATCTGCCAGGGCAAGCAGGTGATATTTACCGCTATACCCACCAATGGGGGGAGTACCAGTTACAACTGGTTGGTGAATGGTATCAGCACAGGCAGTACAGGTACTGCATACAGTACTACTACGCTGAACAACGGTGATATAGTGAGCTGCGCCATGACCAGCACGGGCACCTGCGCTACGCCTTTTATTGACACCAGTAATACCATCACCATGACGGTACAACCTATACTCAGTCCCACTGTAACCATGACCGCCGACAATATGCCCCCCTGGAACGGCGGGCTGACGGTGACTTTTACAGCTAATCCCACACATGGGGGCAGCGCTCCTGAATACCAATGGAAACGCAACGGCGTTGACGTAAGCGGCGCTACGGGCCCAACATGGGGTGTGGTAGTGAACGCACTGAACCCCAACGAGGATATATGCGTGGTGTTGAAAAGCAGCTACGAATGTGCAGTACCTGATACGGCATTGAGTAATTGCATTACTACGGCGTTTACGGGTGTGGGTGATGTGGTTAATAACAAGAATATCAAGATTTATCCAAACCCGGTTTCAACCATTTTGCATGTGGACGGTGTGGAAAGTGGTAGCACTATTGAACTGATAGATGTGCTTGGGAGGAAATGCGCAACCCGCCAACTTGTTGGGGGCACGGTGGCTTTGGTGGATGTGAGTACGCTTGTGCCGGGTGTGTATGTGGTGAGGGTGGATGGTGTGGTTGCGGGTAGGGTGGTGAAGGAAT
>CALEZD010000002.1 GCA_937928385.1 uncultured Bacteroidota bacterium | reverse complement strand
ACATCGTAACCGCTACAGTCAACAATTGTGTATCGCTGCCCGACACAGCCATTGTCATCGTGTATGATGTACCCATTATAGACACTTATGCATATTCTCATCCCACAACCTGTGGTGGCAATGAGGGGACTGTCAGCCTCTATGGATTGAAGAACAATACAAACTACACTGTCAACTTCAGGCACAACAGTATTGCACAGGCTCCTCAAAACATCAGCACTAATGGCACAGGCATACTTACCATCAGCAGCCTCAGCGCGGGAACATACACGGGTATTGCCATCACGCAAAACAACTGTACTTCGGACAGTGTAGCCACTATTATATTAATTGACCCCAATGCCCCGGTGGTCAATACATCCAACAACTCGCCTATCTGTGAGGAGGACACGCTGAAGCTATTTGCAACAGCCGACTCTGCAGGTGTCACATGGAGCTGGACAGGGCCGTTGAGCTACAGCAGTACTTCTCAAAACCCCACTATCACAAATGCAATACCCACACAGTCAGGAATGTATATCCTGACCGCAACAAAAAATAATTGTACTTCTATAGCTGATACTACTACAGTAATTGTTCACCCCACACCAGCAACCCCGGTTGCGGGCAGCAACAGCCCATTGTGTACAGGCGATTCATTGATGCTCACCGCCTCTAATGTGGCAGGGGCAACTTATAGCTGGACAGGGCCACTCAGTTTCAGTGCCAATACACAAAACACAGGTGCCGGAAATGTAGACACGCCCAATACAGGTAATTACATCGTAACCGCTACAGTCAACAATTGTGTATCGCTGCCCGACACAGCCATTGTCATCGTGTATGATGTACCCATTATAGACACTTATGCATATTCTCATCCCACAACCTGTGGTGGCAATGAGGGGACTGTCAGCCTCTATGGATTGAAGAACAATACAAACTACACTGTCAACTTCAGACACAATAGCATTGCACAAGCACCGCAAAACATCAGCACCAATGGCACAGGCATACTTACCATCAGCAGCCTCAGTGCAGGAACATACACCGGCATTGCTATCACGCAAAACAACTGTACTTCGGATAGTGTAGCCACTATTATATTAATTGACCCCAATGCGCCGGTGGTCAATACATCCAATAACTCACCTATATGCGAGGAGGACACGCTCAAGCTATTTGCAACAGCTGACTCTGCAGGTGTCACATGGAGCTGGACAGGGCCGTTGAGCTACAGCAGTACTTCTCAAAACCCTGTTATTACCAATGCAATACCCGCACAGTCTGGAAATTATATCCTGACCGCAACAAAAAATAATTGTACTTCTATAGCAGATACTACAACTGTAGTGGTTCACCCCACTCCACTGTTACCAACAGCAAGCAACAATGGCCCATTATGTTCGGGAAATACATTGAATTTGTTTGCTGACAGCCTGACCGGTGCTACTTATACATGGACCGGTCCACTTTCTTTCACATCATCTGTTCAAAACCCTTCCATATCCAATGCACAACCTGCTATATCAGGCAAGTACTACGTGTACGCCACCGTGAATGGTTGTATCTCGCCCACCGACTCTACTACGGTGGCAGTTTATCCGTTACCGGCTCCCATCATTGGAGCTACCACGCTTTATCATCCCACAACCTGTGGTGGTAACGATGGCAAAATATTAATAAGCGGTTTGAATGCCAATGCTACTTACATTGTCAACTACCTGAAAAACGGAACAGCACAATCTCCGGCATCAATCGCTACCAATGGTTCAGGAGTGCTGACTATAGCCAACCTTACTGCTGGTAATTACACCAATACAACAGTTACTTCTGCCAATGGGTGTACATCAGACCCACTGCCTGCAATGGTTCTGGCAGACCCTGTTCCACCCGTAATAACAGTCAGCACATTTACTCACCCTACCACCTGCCTGGGCAGTAATGGTACTATTACATTATCCGGGCTGCAGCAAAGCAGTATATATAAACTCATGTACAGGAAAGATTCTGTAACACAAACACCAGTATCATTAACCGGAACATTTTCCGGCACAATCGTGCTTACCGGTTTAACTAAGGGATATTATGACAGCCTGCATGTAGAAATATATAACTGTTACTCGAACGTAGCCGGACCGGCAATACTGAATGACCCGAACCCTCCGGTTGTTACCGCCTCTGCTGTTTCACCTATCTGCGAAGGTGCAAGTATATTACTGACAGGCACCAGTGACTCAGCAGGAGTTGTATGGTCATGGTCAGGCCCAATGAGCTTTACTTCTTCTGTACAAAACCCGGTAATAGCTAATGCGATTCCTGTACAATCAGGCGTATACACCATGTACGCTACCAAAAACAATTGTACATCCGCTACAGACACAGCAACAGTATTGGTACACCCCACTCCGGCAACTCCCGTTGCTTCGGACAATACGCCTATATGTTCAGGCAGTATCTTACAGCTTACCTCTTCTACAGTTGCAGGCGCAACTTATGAATGGACAGGCCCAAAGTCATTTACTGCATCAATACAATCTCCGGCTATAACCAATGCTGATTCATCGCATAGCGGCAATTATATTGTGCGTGCTATCGTGAACAATTGTTACTCCCTGCCGGACACTACAACAGCGATAGTACACCAGGTGCCTGAAATAGATAGTGCGGAATATATGCACCCTATTACCTGCAATGGTACAGAAGGCAGCATTATATTAACAGGCTTGCTGGGCAACACAGCATATACTGTACAATACAATAAAAATTCAACTGCACAACCTTCACAGCTTATTGCTACCAATACATCCGGCAGGCTGGCTATTACCGGACTGGGCGCGGGCCTGTACTCAGGCATTACAGTTACTTTAAACAACTGTACTTCTGATTCGGCAACGGCAATACAACTGGTTGACCCTAACTTACCTGTTGTAGCTACTAACAATAACACACCTATATGCGAAGGAGATACATTGAGACTATTCGCATCAGCCGACTCAAGCGGGGTTACCTGGTCGTGGACAGGTCCGTTGAGCTTTAGTTCAACAGTTCAAAACCCGGTAATAACTAATGCCCTCCCCGGACAATCGGGCATGTATATACTCACGGCAACAAAAAATAACTGTACATCTGTAGCCGACACTACAACTGTTATCATCCACCCGACACCTGCCACTCCGTTGGCAAGCAGTAACAGCCCATTATGTGCGGGTTCAATGTTACAACTTATATCATCCGCCATACCCGGTGCCACATACTACTGGACAGGGCCGCAATCGTTCAGTTCCTCTGCTCAATGGCCTGCCATTACAAATGCCGACACATTCCATTCAGGAGATTATATTGTTTATGTAACGGTGAACAATTGCCCATCTCCTAAAGACACAACGACAGTAGTAGTGCACCATGTACCCGCTATAGATACGTTTGAATACAGCAACCCCACTACCTGCGGTGGTACACAGGGAACAATTACTGTTAAAGGACTTAGGATTAATAAGCTATATACAGTTGACTTCAACCGGAACGGTATAGCTCAACCTTCGCAGAACATCAACACCAACAACACAGGCAACCTGGTGATTACCGGGCTGAACGCAGGTGTATACTCCGGCATCAGGGTAACGTTGAATAATTGCACATCGGATTCCATATCACCCATTATACTGAACGACCCTAATGCACCCGGCGCGTATGCATCTAACAATACGGCTATCTGCCAGGGGGATACATTAGTACTGATGGCTACAGCCGACTCAACAGGTGTAAGCTGGCAATGGGGCGGCCCTATGTCTTATAGTTCCACGGCACAGAATCCATCAGTACTCAACGCACTGCCGGGCATGTCCGGCACTTACACGCTTACTGTTACCAAGAACAATTGTATATCGATAGATACGACCACTGTTATTGTGCATCCTACACCAGCCACACCAACTGCGGTCAGCAATTCGCCACTCTGCTCGGGCGATACATTATTGCTCATTGCTCCCACTGTTGCGGGCGGCACCTGGTCATGGGCAGGGCCTAAATCCTTTACCTCATCATCGCAAAACCCATCTGTTAACTCAATAGATACAACACACAAAGGCAATTATATCGTCACCGTATCTGTCAATGGATGTTTGTCTTTGCCTGATACTGAAGTTGTCAGTATTTATCATCTGCCTGCAATTACGGGCACATCATACGGACACCCTGTTACCTGTGGCGGCACTCAAGGCTACATATCTTTGTCAGGACTAGTGCCTAATGCAACTTTTACTGTTACCTACAAGAAAAACGGTACGCCGCAGTCGCCTGTTTCATTCTCGTCCAACGGTTCAGGTGTACTAACTATTACCGGGTTGAATGCCGGGGTATACGACAGTATCCGTGTAGCGGTACAACACTGCGCTTCTAATATTGCCGGGCCTTTTACTTTGCAAGACCCCAATGCTCCTGCTGCATTCCCGTCGAACAACACAGATATTTGCCAGGGCGATACATTGATACTCTATGCGAGAAGCGATTCATCGGGTGTTACATGGTCGTGGACGGGTCCATTGAGTTTCACGTCCACCCTGCAAACCCATGTGTTGCTGAATGCACAACCTGCCCAGTCAGGCACTTACTTCCTGACGGCTACAAAAAACAATTGCTCGTCTGTGCCGACACCTACCAATGTGATAGTACACGCCACACCACCGTTACCCGTGGTAAATTCAAACAGCCCGCTTTGTCCGGGAGATGTATTAAACCTGTTTGCACCAAACATAGCCGGGGCGTCCTATCAATGGACGGGTCCTCTGAGTTTCAGCGATACAGGTAGGTCACCTTCCCTGCCTAATGCGCAGCCTGTCAATTCAGGAACCTATTCGGTCATCATGACTATTAATGGCTGTGTATCGCCTGTCGGCAGCGCCAATATCGTAATCAATACAACACCGTCAGCGCCGGTAGTGCAGCCTTGGGTATACTATTGCATGGACGACACCGCGCAGTCACTCACTGCTATTGGCGCCAACCTGCTGTGGTACACAACGGCTACAGGTGGCACTGGTACACCATTCGCACCCATACCCGCTACTAATACCCAGGGTGTCAGCACATGGTATGTGAGCCAGGTAGTAAACGGCTGCGAAGGGCCACGCTCGAGAATAGATGTATTGGTACGTCCATTGCCCGCACCGCCGGTAGTAACACCGGCTTGGGTATATTGCCAGGATGCACCTACCACACCACTTACAGCTACAGGCACATCACTGCTGTGGTACACAGTACCTGCAGGTGGAACAGGTACAGGTACCGCGCCGACACCTTCCTCTTCCACTGCAGGCATATTCAAATGGTACGTCACCCAGACAGATGTGAACGGCTGCGAAAGCAAGCGCGACTCTACAGAGGTGACCATCAACCCTGTTTTCAGGGCGGATATACAGGTGGATAAGGATACAATATGCGTAAATGACGACATCATTGTTTACAACAACAATACAACTATACCGGCATCCACGCTTACATGGAGCTTTGATGGAGCCGATGTTATTTCAGGCGACAGCAGCGGGCCTTATGTACTAAGCTACAATACTCCCGGCGTTAAGAACATCAGGCTGGCAGTGAATAATACCGACTGCGATGAAGACGATGCTGTAAGCGTATATGTAGCGCCATTGCCCGACGGTACATTCAGCGTTACCAAAGACGGGTGCGTAAACGGTGGTATAGAACTGAACCCGCTATGGAAGCAGGGCGCGGCATACCAGTGGTCTTTAGATGGCGGCAACATTACAGACAGCACCAACAGGACATACCAGGCTACCTGGACAGAACCGGGCAATAAAGTCATCGTATTGATTGTGTACTCAGGCCTGGGCTGCTCATCAGGACCATATACTGCATATACTACCGTACACGATAAGCCGCTGGTATCTATAGACTATGTAAGCAGCTACGATGTTTGCGCCGAAGATACCATCGCACTGCGGGCTACCGACAGTACCGGCCTGCAATACCAATGGATGGCGGGTAGCAGGTTGCTCCAATCAGAAGGGCCGCAGGCATTAGCCATTGTAACGGGCACCGATAAAATAATACTGACCGGTACCGATGAATGGGGTTGCCGCAATACTGACTCTGCTGATGTAACAGCCCATATATGTTGCGAGATAGCCGTGCCCAATGCCTTCTCGCCCAATAATGACGGCCTTAACGACAGGTTCCGTATCATCACCAATGGCAACCAGCGCATAGGCACCTTCATCATAGTGAACAGGTGGGGGCAGAAACTGTTTGAAACCAATGATGTAAAAGCAGGCTGGGATGGCACCCACAATGGCAAACCCCAGGTAATGGACACATACTATTACTATATCAAATATACCTGTACCAGCAGCGAGGTGTTTGAGAAGAAAGGCGAGGTGATATTATTGAGATAAAATTCCTAACCTGATAAAAATTGCAAACGGGCAGCAATAACGCTGCCCGTTTTTTTTATTTCTTCAGCGGTTTGGCAACCGCATCAAATTTGGTAGAAATGGTAAAAACCGTAGCAGAATCGGGCGCAGTATAGAAATGCCCCTGCAGTCTGAAGTACATAGAATCACGCAGGAAATAGTCTTTCAGGTTTTCACCCGATGTAATCATATTCAGCGCACGCAGGCCTTTGGGTATATCAAAATAATAAGCGGCCTGCACCTCGGGCAAACCCGTAGCCGATACAAACAGCCAAAGTGAGTCCACCATATCGAAAGTTTGAGAGGCGGGGGCGTTTATTTCCAGTTTCATTTCTGAAAGTTTCGCTTCAGTTATCAGCTCAGAGCTGGTATTATATTGCTTGATGTACTCTTCCGATTTGGTTTCTACACCTATAGCCGGTATAGAGGTAGTAAGCCCCTGCGGCGGTACGGGTGGATTACCCGGCAGCCCCTGCACATTCACCTGCTTGGTATGGGGTACAGAAAATTTCACCTGAACAATGTCTTCCAGTTTCCTAGTGCAAGACGACAGGGCCAATAAGGCAAAAGAAATTACAATGATTCGTTTCATATATATGTATCAATTTCGGGAGTAAAATTACGACAAATATATTTAATGTTTAATAAAGCACTTGTTTGCAACGGGTAGCAGAAGGGATGGCGTTTATAATACACAGTAAATTATCTGCACTTTCGGCAACTTGACATTGAATGCCGTTCAGAGAACGGTTGTCTGTTTGTATGTTCTACATGCCCTGCGGAACATGTAGAACAGCCTTGGAACTATAATCATGAACCGGAAACAACAGGCCTTTGTACTGGCCTACCTTAAAAACAACGACAAAGCGGAAGCTTATATGACAGCCGTCAATTACCGCATGACGCGAAAACTGGCGGAGCGTGGCGCCGATATGATGTTGCAACTACCGGAGGTAGAACATTTTATCAGAGATGTAATGGAGCGGGCAAGAAAAGAGGCATTGCAGGAAATAGAGAACAACCGCCCGCCCCTGCTGACCGTATAAGAAAAGCGGGAGATACTGGCAAAAATAGCCCGTGGCGAGGCCAGGGCGGTGCAATATGGCATGGGCCAGGTATGCAGCTACTGCGGCATGAGCGAGGAGCCGACCTTTGACCAGATACTGGAAGCCATCCGGAAAAACTGCTATACCTGCACGAGACGGGTGTATAAAAAGATGTTTGGAACAGGGGGGCAATAAATTTTTCAGCAGAGGCAAGCTGTATTCATGCCAACTTATGCTGCCGGGCGTGGCCAAACCGGCGGGGGCGGTGTACACGCATATAGCTACCGGCACACCCTTTGCAGCGCCCCTGGTGTTCCCGGCGCCGGTGGGCCTGTCTTATTTTTTCCGCTACAGGCTGCATACACACTGGCAGCCCCTACCTGCTTAGTATCCGGTACAGTACATGCAGATAGCCCTGAGGGATGTGCCGGCATAAAATAATATTTTGGGCATCGTCATATATATAACCTACCTTCACCGCAGAATTTGGTTTCAGCTATTTTGCTCTTCTGATATATTGGTGACAGATCGTTACTTTTCTCTTCAGTTTTCCCCGGTATCTGGCCAGTATTATTTATTTTTTTAAACAAGTATTTTATGAAAATTTACGTTGGCAATATCAGCTACGACACAACAGAAAACACCCTGCACAAAATATTCGCGGAATATGGTGAAGTGCTTTCTACAAGGATTATGACAGACAAATTTACCGGCCGCACACGTGGTTTCGGTTTTGTAGAAATGTCAAGCGACACAGCCGGCCTGAAAGCTATTGAAGGTTTGCATGATACATCAGTAGATCAGCGCAACATTATAGTAAACGAAGCCAGGCCCCAGGTAGAAAGAGAATCGGGCGGCAGGGATTTCGGCAACAACAGGCGCTCGAACAACAGGTACTAAAATAGTTCTTCTTGTATACACTACAGCAAATGGCATACGGCAACGCATGCCATTTGTTTTTTTCCAGTAATTTAAAAAAAATCACCCTATGCAGCGTCATACACTGATACAAAATGCCGGTGCGACAATCGTTCTTTGCACCACAGTATTCATCGCACTTAAAGTGTTGATGATGAGCCGTTACCAACTGCCTGGTAAAATAAATCTATTCCTCTATTCGCTCAAGAACATCAGCAAGCCGCAGATATCAGGCATTGAGCACATTGGTATGCGCAGCTATATCAGGCACAGCAACATAGTAAACAAGCTATTTTACCTGGCAACAGCCATCATTATGTTATTCTATATTGTTGTCAACTCGGCTTTGCGCCAATAATACCGGGCCGGTTAGTCCTTAGGCGCCTGCCTGCGTACATATTTGGTCAGTATCACTATCAGCTGGCCTTCTATGCGCCCCTCTACCTGTTCCGTATTGTCTTTTACCAGGTGTATATTCCTTACCACAGTGCCCACCCTGGCATTGACGGTAGAACCCTTTACGTCCAGCGATTTGGTCAGCACTACTGTATCGCCCTCGTGCAGTTGCGCACCGTTGGCATCTTTGTGCAGGTCTACACTGGCATCGTTCTCATGGTCGCCGGTAGCTTTGGCCCATGCCAGCCTCTCATCGTCCAGGTACATCATGTCCAGGCTTTCGGCAGCCCATGCCTCGTTGCGCAGGCGGTTCAGCATGCGCCAGCTTACTACCTGTACGCCGGGCACTTCGCTCCACATACTGGTAGCCAGTACGCTCCAGTGGGCGTTGTCCAGCTCTTCCTTCTTTTCTACCTGTGCCAGGCATTTATCGCAGATGAGGATGTTGTTTTCTTCGTACCCGCCTGTTTGCGGCGGCACTTCATATACATTCAATTTGCCCGTGGCAGCGCATAGTTCGCATTGGTTGCCGCTGCGTTCTTTCAATTTTTCTTCCAGTGTCATCAGCCTGTTCTTTAGAGCTGCAAAGATAATAAAAGGGTTGAGCAAGCGGTAGGGGTGGCTGTTGTATAATATTTACTGAAGTTCAGTAGATGTGCTTGTTTTTCAAATACCGGTCAGAGACCGGGTGACTCAGCCGGACACAGGCCATTCGTTGGAAGACCGGCGCCACCGGGGTAATTCAACTATTCCCCTGCCTTAATCTTCTTCATCATATACCTGAATGCTTTGTCAACCACCACAGAGTAAGACTTATTGATAAACTCTTCTGAAGCATTATCGTTCTTATCAAATATCATCAGGTGCATTTGCGCCTCCTCATCCATATCGATGGTGACTGTGTATAGCTGCAGTATATGTTTTAGCTTGGTAGTGGTACGCATGGAGAATAAAGGTAAAGAAATCCCCCTATGCGGTTATATGCGCAAACCAGGAGATTTGCACCCATTGCGATGTAGTCAGAGAGACAACGCCGAGCGGGGATATTTATGAGTTCGATATACTCTGCAGAACCTGTCGAAGAGCGACTATTTATTCTTTTACAATTCGTTTGATATATATATTATTTACTATGATCAAATATAGACCTGACGGGAAAGAATTGATATCCACATCAAAGTCGTATCCACTTACATCAGCACTATAAAGTGTCTGTCCATGAACATTAACAATATCTATCTTTTCTATTCTTTCACCTGATTGAATAATGAGTCTATTACTTGCAGGGTTAGGATAAACAATAATTTTATCCTTTGATGTTTCTGCAACACTAAGCATAGAAACTTTTAAGGTAGCCTCATTGGTTGTATCAGTACAATTTCCATTGGAAATAACACATCTAAATGTTCTGCCGCTGTCAGACAACATAGTGTTATTAAACAACAGCGTAGCAGTTGTAGCCCCACTAAAAGCCCCACCATTTGTAATATCGTAATAACCCGCCCCTGTATTAGTTTGCCACTGGTATATCAAATCGGAGGCAGCAACTTTTACAGTAAACATAGCGTTACCACCAACCTGAGTAACAGTGTCGGATGGCTGTGTCGTTATCAACCCGGACAGAACACAGAATTTCATTAAAATATAGTTTGTTTGACTAGAGTCATTCTCACCACAAACATAAAGGTTGCCAAGTCTATCCACAGCAAGGGCATTTCCGTGATCACGGGCTGATGTACGCGCTTCATAGTATGTGCCATACTTCAAAAAACCACCTTCATCAAACTTTGCGAGAAACAAATCAACAACACTCCCAAACACGGGTTGAAGAGCATCAGGTGTAGCGATACCGGTGTCACTGTCCGTATAGCCTGTAACAAATACATTGTCATTATCATCTACTATTATATCATGAATCTGTTCATGCCAATACCCACCATAATATGTTCCCCACAGTCTATTACCATTTGTATTGAATTTTGCGATGTATGCATCATAGCCCGACATACCTGTAGGCTTATGTGACCCTGGGGTGGCAATTGAATTATTGCTGCCTGTGCACCCTGCAAGATAGATATTACCTGCTTTATCTACCGCCGCGCCATATCCGTAGTCGTTCCAATCCCCTCCATAGTAAGTAGCCCATGCAATATTACTAACGCTTGAAAATTTAGCGATGTAGCCATCGAAATACGCTCCGGGTACCATCTGGAATCCGGACGTAGCTAAACCCGTCTTACTTGTTGTTGAGCCGGCAAGATAGATATTGTCGAATGTATCAATAACTAATGAATTAACACGTTCCTCTTGTTCACCACCAAAATATGTTGTTTCAATCAATCCACCAGCTGTATCAAACCTGGCAATAAACGCATCGTCACCTCCCCCACCATAATTGAGCTGGTATGCACCCGGCATACTTATACCCGAAGTACTATTTGTTGTACCGGCCAGGATTATATAGTCATTCTTTGTTACCCCGAGCTTTATTCCGAAGTCTTTTCCTGTTTTACCAAAATAAGTACCCCAAATACGTTTTCCTGAGCTGTCCAACTTTACAAGAAATCCATCATATCCCCCACTTTTTTTATCCTGGTGAGAGCCTGCTGTTGCGATATTATTAAGGCTTTGTGTATATCCGGTAACATATACATCATCATTGCCATGTAGTACAATATCATAGGCAACTTCACCACCCGTTCCGCCATAATATGTTGCCCAAATAATATTTCCATGCTTGTCAATCTTAGAAATAAAAGCATCCCCTCCTCCTCCAGGCAATTCCTGGTGTGCACCAGATGTGGCTAAATTTGAGTTTATACTTGTAATCCCAGTTACATACACATTATTGTCTTTGCCAACAGCCATGGCATATATCCTTGTATGATAGAGTGACGACATTTTTGCCCAATTGAGCTTAGGGGTTGAAATAGTTTGGCATCGCACAGTCGGTTGAAATAACACCAATAAAATCAAGGTTATAAGTTTATTCATATTCATAGGATAAAGTTATGCATTTAAGGAATTCTACAATAATATTAAGACATTCACTTGCATCCTCCGTTGGGCGTAGTCTCCCGACTACATCTTTCCCGGTAGCAAGTCTCCCGACTTGCGAGAAACATGTAAAACTACCTGCGAAGGAAATATCCCGTTGGAAGACCAGCAGCAGCGAGTATATTTATATCTCTGAAGTGGTTTTTTAATTGAAAAATATGCCTAGAATATTGTTATTTTTAATACTAAACATTTTTGCTTGCGCCCAGTCTATTGCACAAGAGAAAGGTGTTGCTCAATCTATTGCAGATAAAGAACGCATACATGCCATTAATACCTTAGACTCTCTTTGTTTAAAAGATAAGTATCAGGAAATTATCAACTTTTGTAATGAATCAAAGTATCATTTAAGTTCTGTTTGTAGATATAACTTAATAGGTGCTTATTATCTTTTAGGTGATTCTTCAATAGCCTGGAGTTTATTGGATAAAGAAATAAATAGAATTACTTCTAATCCGGGCAATAGTCCTTATGCGTTGGATGTTTTATTGAGTGAGGATTATTCATCCTACAAGAAATTCCTGCTGATTAGTTCAGCAAAAAATTATATTATAAGTATTATTGATTCACTTTATATGATGGAACCTATTACCGAAAAAGAAAGCGGTAAAGAATTGATGCATCTATTGATTGAAGATCAATGGGTTCGAAATATGTCATCATTATATGATCACTTTAAACCAGACAGAAAACACCTGTTACCTAGTAATATTGATAGTACAGATGCTATTAAGATGCAGAGAGATCATTCTACCAAAGTTTTTGACTTTTATCAAAAGCAAAGTAAACTCTTTTCCAAGACAGAAGTAGGTAGAATATATTACCGGCAACTATTTCTTTTTTTTCATGAGTGGGATATGACAAGACGTGACTTTTATCACAAATTATTAAAAGAAGGAGTGACATCAGGGGCTTTTAAAATAGAGGCTCAAATGAACTTTGAAATGAGTACTCAATTTATTGAAATGGGAGCTTTAGAGTTTAGTAAACATAGGGACGAAATTCAAGAAGAGTATAGAAAGAAATACTCAAAACCTGGGTACAGATATAGTCTATATTAGAAATGATAGTTATATTATTGCGTTGAGCCTAGCCTCCCGACTACGTCTTTCCGGGTAGCAAGTCTCCTGACTTGCGAGCAACATGCAAAGCTACCTGCGAAGGAAATATCCCCCTTTCTGTTCCCGCTATTTTTCTAAACTTTACAGAAAGCAGCATATATGAAACCCGTAGATGTACTGACTGAAATAGTGATTGACCGCCCGGTAGAGGTGGTGGCGGGCTATGTGGCCAATCCCGACAACGCGCCGGACTGGTATGTCAATATCAAATCGGCGGAATGGAAGACGCCTAAGCCGCTGGCGGTGGGCACACAGGTGGCTTTTACCGCGCATTTCCTGGGGCGGAAGCTGGAATACACTTACGAGTTTACAGAATATATACCCAATAAGAAATTAGTGATGCGTACAGCGCAAGGCCCCTTCCCTATGGAGACCACCTACACATGGGTAGCTATAGACGACAACCACACCCGCATGACCCTGCGCAACCATGGCAAGCCATCGGGGTTTTTGGCATTGTTCGCGCCCTTTATGGCGGGCGCCATGCGCAAAGCCAATACCAAGGACCTGCAGAACCTGAAGAGGATACTGGAGGGGAGGTAGCGTTATGCATCTAAATTATGGCGAGTTTGTATATTCAGGTCGCATACCAAAGCAAAACTCATGAATGACCTGTTAGCATATGGGGTACTTACAATAGGAGGGGTTATCACTACTTACATCGGTTGGGCTAAACTCAATCAAGTTGGTGAAAAAAGCGATGACATGGAGGAGGAGGAAGGAATCGTATTCGACATTGAAAAATCTGCAAGTCGGGGCTCAATAAGCAATTACAATTCAAGGACAGACAAATTGATAATCCGCTTTGTCACAAAAGACAAAAGATGGGTTACAAAAAAGCTGGAAGACGGATACATTTCCGGCACTTTTAAAAAAGGAGAGAAATTAAAAATCAGGTATAACAAGAACAACCCTACCGACTTCATCATTATTTCATCGAAAGTAAATGCATACTATATCGTCACACTTGCGCTTGGGGTATGTATGTCGGTTGCAGATATTTACTTGTTGATCAATTCGTCGTTTTATAAATAAGTACTTCACTGGCGCGAATGTTCCGTAGGGTATTCGTGTCTGTTGGTTCATCCGGTGTATAACCGGCAGTCCGGGAAAGGAGGTTCGATGCTACAACAGAAGGGCAATAGATGTGCTTAAGCTTTTCAAATACCGGTGAGAGACCGGGTGGTTTAAATAGACACCGGTCACCCTGCGGAACACCGGCGTCAATAGAAGAGTTATATTTGGCATTAATATTGTTACCATTCTTCAAAAAGCTGTTATGAGACCTATAATACTGTTAGCCGCGATATTGATAGTATCAACAACCTCGTGCAAAAAAGAAAACAATCCAAAAACTACTGATCCAACAGCTAACGACCCCAAAACCGGTTACAGGATGACAACATGGGAGTCTTACAACTGGGGATACCGCATTAGCTATCATTTCGAATACAACAACGAGAGTAAACTGTCCAAATTCACAAAAGTGCTACCGCCACTTGACACGTCGTCTACTCAACGAATAATAACTCACACATTTCAATATGGTGCCGGTGGCAGGATTGAGACAGAGCAAAATCATTCTCCCGGCGGAAAAATACTTTATGGACATTACTACTATACAAATGATGGCCATCTGGAACGTTTTGAATATAAAAATGATACCGGACTTGTGGAACTACGGCTGGAATATAAATATTCAGGAAATGTAATGGACATGAGAATCACACACGCGCCGAACGGTGGTGTCACTAACTACAAATTTTATAAAGACAGTGTAGGGAACATTAATGAAATATGGTGCCAGTCGGGTATCAACCCCAACTATAGGCTATCTTTATCGGGCACAACATACGATGACAATCCGAATATTTTCTCAACAATACCCGGCATGGAATGCTTTTATATGCTTACAAGTCCCGACGAATTTAGTGGCATTATAACGAAAAATAATGTTCTGACGAATAAAGTACACACCAATACCGGTACGGTATATTCTTACAAAACTAGCTATGAATACAACAGCGATAGTGTAGTTGTAAAACGTTCGAGCGAAGACGGCATGTCGCTGGATGTGTTTAGCTATGAAAGATACTAACTCGTGAGCCGGGGTCTGCTGTATACCAGTTCTCTGGCGCGAATGTTCCGTAGGGTATTCGTGTCTGTTGGTTCATCCGGTTTATAACCGGCAGTCCGGGAGAGGATGTTCAATACTATTTACAGAAGTGCAATAGATATGCTTAAGTCTTTCAAATACCGGTCAGAGACCGGGTGACTTAGTCAGACACAGGTCATCCTTGGAAGACCAACGCCAGTGGCCAAAAAACATACGCCCCTGCCTGGAGGCCGCTCAATTGATGGCCAAACAAAATTACTTGGAATACCCACTTCACTTGCCCCGGCTTTTAAGCCGTGGGCAACAACCACCCACAAACGGCTTTAGCCAAACATCTGTAATGGCAGAAAATAAACTTTGCCGAAACATCATTTAATCGTATATTTGTCATAATAAAACATATCACTCATGCACCTGCCACCAAGCGATATAATTCGTAGCGCCCCGCAACTACACAGCACAAAAAGATTACACGCAAACGCCCCTCTCAGCAAGGGGCGTTTGTGTTTTTTATTAACTCTGCAGCACAATACGTTTTGGTTAACAAAAGTTAACAAATTATATTACAACGAACAGATTATCAATGATTTGCAGACTACAAATTGCAACACGCAGTTACAGCAAAAAGCGGCAGAGTTAACAAAATCTATTTATTGTAGTATAGACCAAGCCCAACCACCTGCCCAAACCAAGTGTGTCAATAGCGATTCCACATCCTGGCAGCGCAGTAGTAGTGTCGTCCTTTCAGGGTACCATCCCGTCCCTTTGAAGCTTAAGGGACGGGGCTCTTTTTCTTTGGTTCGTTTCTTTTGGAGAAGCAAAAGAAATGAACAAAAGCTGGGTATAGGAGCAATAGCAGAGACTCTGGATGGCTGTTTAATAGCCTTGCAAATACGAACCGGTATTATGGCGAGATTGACTTGTCGCTCATACTTCGCTCCGCGCAATGGCGTGAGGAACAAAAGATTATCAACACCCACCACACATGGCAAAAAACTTCTTTTTTCTTTTGGCTTTTTACTTTTTACTTTTGAATGAACAAGGCATGGCAGAGAATTATATAGTATCGGCGCGTAAGTATCGCCCGCAGACATTTGATACGGTTGTAGGGCAGGAGCATATCACTACCACCCTCAAAAATGCTATCAGGAATAATCACCTGGCGCATGCGTACCTGTTTTGCGGTCCGCGCGGGGTGGGCAAAACCACCTGCGCCCGTATACTGGCCAAAACCATCAACTGCGAAAGCCCTACGGCCGACATGGAAGCCTGCGGCAAGTGCGGCACCTGCCAGAGCTTTGCCAACCATACTTCTTTCAACGTATTTGAGCTGGATGCCGCAAGTAACAACTCGGTAGACGACATCCGCGAGCTGGTGAACCAGGTAAGGTTTGCGCCACAGGCGGGCAAGTACAAAATCTATATCATAGACGAGGTACACATGCTCAGCGCCTCGGCTTTCAACGCCTTCCTGAAGACGCTGGAAGAGCCGCCGCCATACGCCATATTCATACTGGCTACTACTGAGAAACATAAGATATTGCCTACCATCCTGAGCCGCTGCCAGATATTCGACTTTAAAAGGATAGTATCTGAAGACATATCGAACCACCTGCACAGCATAGCCACCAAAGAAAGCGTAGTGGCGCAGGAAGCAGCCCTGCACGTAATAGCGCAGAAGAGCGAAGGCTGTATGCGCGATGCCCTCAGCATGTTCGACCGTATTGTCAGCTTCACCAATGGTATGCTGACGTATAACAATACGATGGAACACCTGAACCTGCTGGATGCCGACTTTTACTTCGGGCTGACTGACCATATGCTGGCACAGGACGTGAGCGGCACACTGCTGCAACTGGACGGCGCATTAGAGCGGGGTTTTGAAGGAGATGTGATACTGGAAGGACTGGCGGAGCACCTGCGCAACCTGATGTTGTGCAAAGACCCGCGCATGGCCCGCCTGCTGGACGTGCCCAACGAACACAAAGCTATTTATCATGAAAAGGCCAACCAGGCGCCGCCGTCATTCATTATATCGGGGCTGAATGTGGTGAGCGATGCTGAGATGAGCTACCGCAATGCCAACAACAAGCGGCTGCATGTAGAAATGTGCCTGATAAGGCTCTGTTATGTGCTACAGGCGACACAGCCAGAGGATGTAAAAAAAAAGCCTGATAGCGTAGCAACAGCTACACAACCCACAGCACCCAAGCCGCAACCGGCACCGTACCAGCCACCCGCACCTGCTGCCAGGGTGGAAGAACCATCGAAACCGCGGCAGGAGCCTGCTACCCCACCCCAACCCGCACAACAGCCGGCGGCATATAACACTCCCCGGCCTGCCAAAACCAATGGCAATGGCGCTAACCGCCGCATCAGCAGCAACCTGATGAGCGAAATAGACGATGCACTGAACAATGCCGTAGCGGTAGAAGAAGTAAAAAAAGACCTGGCACAGGATACCATCCAAAGCCTGTACGAAACATATAAGCAGGGTATATTGGCGGATAACAAAATGGTGATATACGCCCAGCTGAAAATGATGGAGGTAGAACTGCACCCAGAGCATGAGGTGCGCCTGGTGTGCCCGAGTGTACTGACGGAAACCTACGCCCGCAGCCAGCAGAACGAAATACTGGAATACTACCGCAAAGAAACGGGTGTATTGGTAAGGGTAACCACAGAGGTAAGGCTGAACGAGGAGATACACGCCGAGCAGCAGCAAAAGGTGCTGAGCAAGCAGGATATGTATGAAGAGATGGCCGCTAAAAATCCCGCACTGGCGCAGTTGAAAGATACCCTGGGTTTACACCTGGATTATTAAAGCTCTTTCAGTTCCTTTTCCGTTATGGTCCATTTCCCAAGTTCTTTTCCTGTTTTGTCGTAATAGGTTACTGTCAGCTTGCGGGCTTTGGCAGGGCCGCTTACGGTTAGCTTTGAGAAATTGTGCACCGCATCTACACTCAGCACACGGGTGGGTATATCCTTTTCAGGTCCATCGGCAGCGTATACTTTGCTGGTGAGTGGCGAGGTGGTTATATCGTATAAAGTGTAATGCCCCGTGCGGTCCATCTTAATGATTTCGCTGTGGTGACGGTCGCCTGTCATAAAGAGTACGCCGTTGATTTTGTTATCGGCTATGAAGTCCAATAGCTCTTTATATTCAACCGGGTAATGATAAAAGCAGTCGAACGGACTGTAGGTATTCAGCACCTGGCTGCCGATGGCTATTATCTTAAAGGTAGAGTAACGGCTTTGCAGCAGTGCGTCTTTCAGCCAGCGCATCTGTTCTGCGCCCAGCATCGTCTTTTCGGGGTTTGGCTGTCCGTCAATACTGTCTTTCATATCGTCGGAGCTACGCCATGTACGGTCGTCCAGCAGGAAGAAAGCAACATCCCCGTATGCGAATTGGGTATAAACTCCTTTGCCGTCCATGCCGTAAGAGGGGTTGGCCCAATAGTTTTTAAACACCCGCCTGCTTTCGTTTTTGTACACGTAAGACGAACCGAAGTTGTTAGGGCCGAAATCGTGGTCGTCCCATATAGCGTAATGCGGCATGGCCATCAGCAGGGGTTGCAATACGGGTTGAGAACGGTCATAATGCGCCCTGTTCCACAATCCCCAGCGGCTGTAATAATCCACATCGCGGGTGTACCAGTTGTCGCCCAACCATAACATAAAGTCGGCAGGAGTACGCATCATCGTTAAGAATATGGACGAATCGCCGCCGTAGGTATTGCCGGGGCGTTCGTAGCGGGGCTCGTTGAAATAAGAACATGAACCTGCCAGGAAGCTGAAATCGGGCGCGGGTTTACGCCCTACCCATTGCTCCAGTGTGCGGAATTTGCCGGTAATGAGTTCAGAGTGTTTGCCATGCTCGGCTTTAATCTTGTAACGGTAGGCAGTGCCGGGCTCTAACGCAGTCAATTCGAACGTGACGGGGTTGAACTCCTTGCCCAGTTTGCCGTTGTATTGTATGTTTTGCCAGGGGGCGCCTGTAGTGTCCACACTATAGCGCAGGTTCAGGGTTTCGACCTCGGGCGCTAATTCTACCCATATACGGGCGGTGCGGAACTCTGTATAGCCCTGCATGGGGCCTGCCTCTATTAGCCTTTGCGCAGAAACCTGCCCGGCCGCCAACAACCCAGCCATCATAATTGTTACTACTTTACTCATACCTGTTGCATTGTCATGTGAAATTATTGCTGAATATATAAATTCAATAGCTGATGGCGGTTAAATTAAGGTGAAATAAAAAATCGGAATTGATTACTTTTGACATCTGAAATCTTAAAAAAAGCAGGAATAGTTTATGGCCGAAGCGATACGTATGCCACTTCTGAGTGATACGATGAAGGAAGGTGTGATAGCCGAATGGCATAAAAAAGTCGGGGATAAGGTGAAAAGCGACGACGTAATAGCGGACGTGGAAACCGACAAAGCTACTATGGAAGTAATGCCTTATGTAGATGGCACCCTATTGTATATAGGTGTAGAGAAAGGCAAAGCAGCGAAGGTGAACGATATTATTGCTATCATAGGCAAAGAGGGCGAGGATTATAAGAGCCTGCTGGATGATAACAGTAATGGCGCAGCACCAGCCGAACCCAAAGAGGAACAGCCGGCAGCTAAAGAAGAAAAGCCCGCAGAGAAGAAAGCAGCTAAGCCCAAATCTGGCGATGCAACGGTAATACGTATGCCGCTGCTGAGCGATACGATGAAGGAGGGCAAAATAGAGGCCTGGCACAAGCAGGTAGGCGATAAAGTGAAAAGTGATGATGTGCTGGCGGATGTAGAAACTGACAAAGCCACAATGGAAGTAATTGGTTATGCTGAAGGTACCTTGTTGTATGTAGGTGTTAAAGCAGGTGAGGCAGCTAAAGTAAATGACATCATAGCTATAGTAGGCAAAGAGGGTACGGATATAGAACCCTACCTGCAGGATGAAGACGCTGAAGAAGCCCCTGCAAGCGAAAGTTCTACAGAAGCTAAAGTCGCACAACCAACACAACAGGCAGCTAAGGCTGATGTGTCTTCAAGCGATGAGGGACGCGTAAAAGCATCTCCACTGGCCAAAAAGCTGGCAGAAGATAAAGGCATTAACCTGGGCGATGTACAGGGCAGCGGAGACGGTGGTCGTATCATCAAGCGGGATATAGATAATTACCAACCATCAGCAGCACCTGCGCAGCAGAAAGCGGCAGGGCAACCGTTTGTTACTGCTCCTGTGGCTGTTGGGGAAGAAGGATATACAGATGTGCCGGTATCGCAGATGCGCAGTGCTATTGCACGCCGCCTGGGCGAAAGCAAATTCACAGCGCCACACTTCTATCTCACCATGACCATTACTATGGACAAGGCGATGGAAGCGCGCAAGGCCATCAATGATATCTCTCCTGTCAAAGTATCGTTCAACGACCTGGTGATAAAGGCCTGCGCTATGGCATTGCGCCAGCACCCGTATGTAAACAGCAGTTGGCTGGGTGATAAAATCCGCCAGAACCACCATATACATGTCGGCAGCGCGGTAGCAATAGACGACGGGCTAATTGTACCGGTTATCAAATTTGCCGACCAGAAATCACTGTCGCAGATAGCTGAAGAATCTAAAGCCCTGGCAGACAAAGCACGTAATAAGAAACTGCAGCCACCTGAGTTTACAGGCAATACTTTCACCATATCCAACCTGGGCATGATGGATATAGATGAGTTCACGGCGATAATTAATCCACCCGATAGCTGCATACTGGCAGTGGGCAAGATAGCCGCTACACCAGTTGTAGAAAACGGGCAGGTAGTTGTCCGTCAACTGATGAAGATAACCCTGAGCTGTGACCACCGCGTGGTAGATGGTGCAGTGGGTTCCCGCTTCCTGCAAACACTGAAAGCACACCTGGAAAACCCGGTGACGATGCTTGTGTAAAGAATTCTGAATTTTTTACTTGATTATAAATAAAAAAGGCTGCCAAATGGCAGCCTCTCTCCTTATGTAGATGGACTATATGTAGTACTACAGTTTGTTGAAGGTGATTACCTTCTGCTCTATACCGTTGGTAATGCTGATGAAATGCATACCACTTGAAAGCGTAGATACATCAATGCTGTTTACATTGTTGTTCAAGTGGCCCTGAGCTGTCAGAACACCATTCATTGAATAGATAGAATAATGGTATTTATTCGATGTACTGTTTTGGATGTCAATGTTCAGCAGGTTATTAGCGGGGTTGGGGTATGCCACAACCTCTATCTCACGCTGGATATCTTCAACAGATACTGAAGTATTTTCCTGGTATGTTTTTGACAACAGAACGTAGTTATCTCCAGCATCCGCACTACCGTTATTGTTCACGGCATTAACTGCTACATAAAAAGTAACAGCGCCTTTCCCTGCGGGTGGTGCAGTCCAATCTAAACCCGGAATTGCTAAGCCTCCACCTACAGGGCTTACCGGTGATGGGTGTTCAGCTACGGTGAACTGTCCCTTTGTAGTAATTTTTACGTGTGGTACAGAAAGAGGGTTGGCTAAAGTACCAGCCTGGTTACCTGCTGCATCTGTTACTAACATAATAAACCCGAACCTTTGAGCGCTTGATGCAAAAACAGTGACACCAACAGTATATGAGCCGTTTGGCTTGTATTTCCCGTCAGCCACGGGACTGGTTTGGCCATCTTCTATAATGTCAATTGTACTGTTAGTCGGGGTGAAGGTTGTACCATGGCACCCACCGCCCCCGCAGCCTGTTTTGGCTGTTTGTACACCCTGCGGAGTGTTAGAAGGTCCGTTACTGGAACTGGAAAGGGAGACATACAGCAATCCTGCTGTGCAAAATAATAGTAGATAACGTTTCATAAGCAATTCATTTTAATGATTTTAGACAAGATGGACACACAACTATGTATCTACAATAAATATACGTATTAATTTAAAAAATACCGTTATGAATACACCCTTATTAATTATAAATTTCCAGTACAGACTCCTGTAAACGCCCCGGTGTCATACCTGTTTTCGTTTTTACAAAGGCATTGAAGTTGCCGGGCGTATCAAAGTTCAGTTCGTAGGCGATTTCTTTCAGAGATAATTCGTCAAGCAATAGTAGCCTGCGTATTTCCAGCATCAGTTCTTCATGAATGATTTCAAGGGCGGTTTTACCGAGGCCTTTTTTGCATAACTCGTTCAGCTTATCGGGTGGGCAGTTCATCAGTTCTGCATATTCGCTTACCTTCCTTTTCTGCCTGATATTTTCGGTAATGAGGGATATGAACTGCGCCAGTACAAATGAGGCTTTATTGTCCCGGGTTTGTGCCTGCTGCAGCTCCAGCAGGGTGATGAGGATTACCTGGAGATAGCTGCAGGCTTTCTGCAATGATAATGCTGAGCTGGCGGGTTGCAGCAATATTTGCTGTATCCTGCCGGACAAGTCGTACAGGTGTTGGAAAGTCGCAGTATCGCAATGCAGTTCGGGCGACTGGTTGTAAAAGTTATGGTGCTTGAGCGGGTGCAGGTGCTCAAATATGTTTTTCCGGAATTGTAGTACTAAGCCCTGTGCTGTCTGCCGCTTCATCAGGTGTACCTGGCCGGGGTACACTATAAATATATCCCCGGCAGTCATGGGCAACTTATTAAAGTCAATGAACTGCTCCCCCGCCCCGCTTTCTATAAATATAATTTCGAAATAATCGTGACGGTGCAATTGCTTATAGTCGTAAGGGTTTGGATAATCCAGCGGTTGGATTTCCAACAGTTTCCCTTCGTCGGGCAAATGCACATAATCTATTCCGGGCATTGCTTTACTCAAACAGGTTTTTCTTTTTTACTCCTGTAATTTATGTAAACAGTGGCGATTATAGCCAGCAGGATGGTGATGCCACGGAAAATATTGGATGTTTTATCCAATAAGACATTATCCCCTGTGTGAAATATCGCGAAGGAGAGGTTCATGAATATATGTATGAAGATGGGGAACCAGAGGTTCCAACCCCACATTTTGTAAAACACAGCAAAGCCTATACCCGCGCCCGATGTGACTAAGAACACCAGGACCGCCTGCCCGGCATCTGCCGCCTGGTAGAGATGCCCCCATGCGAATGCTACAGCTGAGAGCAATACTGCGGGTATAAAATACCAACCCGCTTTGCGCACCAGCAGGCCAATGATAAAACCGCGGAACACCAGTTCTTCGTTAAAGCCAGGCCATAAGGCTTTCTGTACAGCATCTGATAAACCGAAACCCTCGTTTGGCGTGGAATAAACTGCTGCCCCGATGTACATGGGCAACGTACAGGCTAATGCAATAAGAAAAGCCCGCAAAATTTGTCTATCCAACCCCAGGTTCTGTACCACCTTTTTAACGCTAAACGAGGATATGGCTAACGCTATAACTGAACACAATGCCACCACAGATACACTGATGAGCCATTGCCTGATGTCAACGGGTATTCCGTTATAGCGTTCTATACCAAATACCATATAAGCGTACAGGTATTTTATCCAGTAATAAGACGTAGCGCCTGTAAGTATAAGGGCAGACTGTATATACTTGTTGTTCATATAGCAGATAAAGATAAAATTAAGTTCCTTGTCTTTTCATGGTCTTTTGCCACCAGTTCAAACCTCATTTCGTATCTTGCCGCCCGTTATGAGCAAAGAAATTGTTGTCAGCGGTATACGGTCTACCGGTTTCCTGCATTTGGGAAATTACTTTGGCGCTATGCGTAACTATGTGAAGATGCAGGATGAATACAACTGCTATTTTTTCGTAGCTGATTATCATTCGCTCACCACGCACCCCGACCCCAAAGACCTGCGCGGCAATGTGTACCGGGTAGTGGCGGAAAATGTGGCCTCCGGTTTAGATCCCGAAAAGGTGGCCCTGTATGCACAGAGCGATGTACCTGAAATACCGGAGCTGTACCTGATGATGAACATGCTGGCTTACAAAGGCGAGCTGGAAAAAGTACCTACGTTTAAGGATAAAGTAAGACAACAGCCGGAGAATGTAAATGCGGGATTGCTGACGTACCCTGTATTGATGACGGCGGACATCATCATACATAAAGCGGTAAAAGTACCCGTAGGCAAAGACCAGGAGCAGCATATAGAAATGGCGAGGAATTTTGTCAACAGATTTAACAACCGCTATGGCGAATTATTTCCTGAGCCATACCCTTTTAACTACAGCAGCGAACTGATAAAAGTGCCCAGCCTGGACGGAACCGGCAAAATGAGTAAAAGCGAAAACGAAAACGCTACGCTGTACCTGGCTGATGAAGATGATGTGATTCGCAAAAAAGTAATGAAGGCCAAAACAGATGCCGGCCCCACCGAACACAACAGCGAAATGCCGGAGTATATCCAAAACCTGTTCCTGCTGATGGGCCTAGTGTCGTCGCCGGACGTAGTGGATACCTACAAAAAGGCATTCAACGAATGTACCATCCGCTATGGAGATATGAAAAAGCAACTGGCTGAAGATATGGTGCAGTTTATAACACCCATAAGGGAACGTACTAAAGAACTGCAGGCGGATGAGGATAAAATAAGAATGATATTGAGGGAAGGCGCTGAGAAAGCCCGTGCCAGTGCATCGGTTACTATGGCTGAAGCCCGTAAGCTGATTGGTATTAATTATTATTAATCTGCCGGATAATAGCCGGGGCTATTTGAAATAGAATAAAAATTGTATTTTAAACTCTTGCGTTGACTGTACTGTTCAGCCCGGCGTTAAAAAAAACTATCCGAATACATCAGGAGGAATTATGGCAAAGAAAAAGGCACTGAAACATATAGCTGTAGCCGGCAACATCGGCGCGGGAAAGACAACGCTCACCTCCGTACTTGCCAAACACTATAAATGGACACCACATTTTGAAGATATAGACCAGAACCCCTACCTGGTAGATTTTTACGAGGATATGCATCGCTGGTCGTTCAACCTGCAGGTGTACTTCCTGAATACCCGTCTCAAGAGCCTGAACGCCATCAGGAGCGGTAAGGATATAGTGATACAAGACCGTACCATTTACGAGGATGCATACATCTTTGCCCCCAACCTGTATGATATGGGCCTGATGAACAAAAGGGATTTTGAAAATTACACATCGTTATTCCATACATTGATAAAACTGGTGGAACCTCCCGACCTGTTGATATACCTGAAAGCATCTATACCCAAACTGGTAGACCAGATACAGAAAAGAGGTCGCGAATATGAAGAGAACATCAGGCTTGATTACCTGAAACGCCTGAATGAGAATTATAATAAGTGGATAGACAAATACGAAGACGGGCAATTGCTCGTTATAGATATTGAAAATCTTGATTTCACTGAGAATGATGAAGACCTGGCTGAAGTATTGCGCAGAGTGGATGCCCAGATAAACGGGCTTTTTTAAATTGGATGTAACTTTTAGCCCCTTCGTACGATATACAGCGGAATATAAAGCCTCTACTGCATGACAAAACACCTATACTTGCTGCTGCAGGTTGTATGCCTGTTTATTTCATCCGCTGCCTTTTCTGCAACGCTAAAGGGTAAAGTAACCGACGACAAAGGCGAACCGCTGCCCTTTGCCACCGTATATGTAAAAGGCACTACTATAGGCACAGCGGCCAATGCACAGGCTGAATACACACTGCAATTGCAGCCCGGCACGTACAGCGTACTATGCCAGTATATGGGTTTCAAACAAACTACTTTTAAATTAACCGTAAAGGGAACAGAAACAATTACACACAACTTCAGCCTGCAAGAGCAGAGCCTGGAGATGAAAGATGTTGTAGTAAAAGCCAATGCCGAAGACCCTGCTTATGCTATCATCAGGAAGGTGATAAAAAAGCGGAAACATCACCTGGAGCAGGTTGAAGAGTTTCAGTCGTCAATTTATATGAAAACAGTGGGACGAAACAGGTCGTTGCCCTCGAAAATATTTGGCATAAAGATAAATGCGGAAGATATAAGTGATGGCGGTGGTGGTGGCGCTGACTCAACCAGGCTGGGTGTGATATACCTGAGCGAGCAGGAAGCTGAATACTATACAGATGGCAAGCGGGAGCGGACAGTGATAAAGTCGGTACGTGAAAGTGGTACCAATAGCGGTGTTGGCCTGTCGCAAGTGCCGCCGGTGGTGTCGTTCTATAATAACAATGTCAACCCGCTGTGGGATATCAGCGAGCGGGGCTTTATTTCACCCATCAGCGACGGGGCGCTTAATTATTACAGGTATAAATACCAGGGAGAGTTCAGGGAAGACGGGCATACCATCAATAAAATACAGGTGATACCTAAGCGGGACTATGAGCCACTTTTTTACGGAACCATTTATATAATAGATGACGAATGGGCGATACATGGCCTGGACCTGACATTGACCAAAAAATCGGGTATGCAGATGCTTGACACATTGAGTGTACGCCAAACCTATATACCGCTGAAAAAAGATGTATGGATTATCAAAAGCCAGGTACAATATTTCACCCTGGATATATTCGGCATAGGACTAACCGGGAACATATTGGTGGTGTACGACAACCAAAAGATTAATGAAAAGATACCCGATAGCCTGTTTGATAATAAAATCATCAGTTCTTATGCGAAAGACGCAAATGACAGGGATACCAACTATTGGGAAAGTGCCAGGGTAGTTCCGCTGGAAGAAGATGAAGCGGAAGATTATCATAAAAGGGATAGCGCACGCGCCCTATACACTTCGCCTGAGCACAGGGACTCTATGCGGCGGAAGCGTAATAAATTTGAAGTCACTGATTTTATCATGAGCGGCTTCTATCATGCCACCAAAGATTATAAGAGTACGTATAAGTCTAACTCATTGCTGGGTGGCATGGTCACCTACAACACAGTAGAGGGGTTAGTGGCCAATCCGAAAATCAATTCTACACATAAGATTGACTCATCGAGGTATATATACAACGTAGTTGCCGTGCGGTATGGCTTCGGCAATACACACCTGAATGTTTACGACAGGTTGAGCTTTAAAACATACGACCGTGAATGGCTGTCAAGAAACCGGGAGGTGGGTATAGAGGGAGGTAAATACATTTACCAGTTTAACCCCAACAGCACCGTGATGCCCTTGTACAATACCATATCTGTACTTGGGTATGGCAAGAACCTGATGAAGCTGTACGAACGCTATACAGCCGCTGCTTTCTTCAACAGGAACTTTGGTAACGGATTAACTATAATGGCTAAAGGAGGCTTCCAACGCAGGCTGCCGGTGAGCAATACAACCTTTTACACATGGTCCAATAATAATCCTGAAAAATGGACGGATAATACACCCACGCCATTGGCAGGTATGTTGTGGGAAGTACATAATGCTGTATTGTTTAAAGCGGGCATCTCTTACCAACCCGGCTATAAGTTTATACAATATCCTAAGTTTAAATCGCCCGTCAGCAGTATATGGCCGCGCTTTACGCTCATGTACGAGAAAGGCATACCCGGCATACTTAACAGCAAAACTGATTTTGACAAATGGCGTTTCCAGGTGGAGGATTATGTAAACATGAAACTGTTCGGCAGTTTTGAATACAACCTGGCTACGGGTGGTTTTCTGAACAACAGATACGTAAGCCTGCCTGATATGATGCATATAGCGGATAATGAAATAGCTATTGCAGCACCCTATTTAGCGGGGTTTCAACTGGCGCCGTATTATATGTTTAGCAATACGGCCAATATATATGGCGAAGCACATCTGGAGTACGACCTGAACGGCCTGCTGACCAATAAAATACCCCTGCTAAAACGGGCAAGATGGAATGTAGTATTGGGTAACAATACGTTGTACATCAACCCGAATAATTATTACACAGAAGCATTTGTGGGAATAGACAACCTGGGTTTCAGTATATTCAGATTCTTACGGGTAGATGTAGTGAGAGGATGGGACCATAACAGGAAAACCTATACAGGCATCCGCATAGGTTTGGATGCCACTGCCATGGGTGGTGGTGTTACCATAGAGGAAGACAAAGAAAACTTTACCTGGTAAAAAAAATTAAGCACATACCATATAAAAAGACGAACGCCCCTTTCATGGGGCGTTCGTTATATAACAGAGCAATTGTTGTATCAGAATTTAATGCCGGTAGTCAACGCGATATTGTTGAAACTGTTTTTGATAGTAGCTGTTGGCACGCCTATTACACCAACAGGCTCAGGATATATGACCACATAAGGTTGTTCTGTAGCTGTAGCGCTGGTATGGTTGAAGCCCAGGTCGATGAATACATTATCAAACCTGAAACCAATGCCGGCAGAATAACTCAACCTCTCTGAGCCCATAGCGGCAGTCCTGTATGGATTGCCGTAGTAACCGAAGCCTGCACGCAGCATGATTATATCAAACCTAACCTCGCCACCCAGGCGGAGGTTAGACGCGCCCCTGTACATGGTTCTGATGCCATTATTCACTTCCTGTTCGTAATAGCTGTCCAGGTCGTCGAAGCTGAAACGTGCAGATGAATAATCTACAAATTCATAATCAAGGCTTATGAAACCACGTTTACCAATGATGGTAGCTGCACTCAACACAGCACGCCAGGGGGTAATCATAGAATACTGGTATTCATTGGTAGGGGCATCTACCCGCGTCAGCGGATTGGGGTCGTCACCCAGGTACGCTTTAAACCCTTCTGTATGGCTGGTTACCGACCTGTTTTGTATATCGGTCATGCCAAAGAACGTAGGCGTATGCAAGGCGGCACCAGCACGAAAATTGCTGGTGATGTTATATATAAAACCGATTTTCAGGTTGATACCGGCCCCTGTGGTTTTCAAAGATTCTTTGTATTCAAAATAGTTGAAGTCATTATCAGGGTCGCCCGAAGCATCCTCTTCGCGCAAAGTAATGTCTCTGAAATAGCGGAGTGAAGCTATACCGATGGTCGCTCCCAGCATGAGTTTCTCCTCGTAGTTGCCACCAAAAGAAATATTCACATCCGTAATGCCGCCACGCTGCTCCACACTGCGCATCTGGTTAAGGCCTGTTTCAAAGTTGGGCGTTTTGTAATAGCCGATGGTGTCTATATAGTCCAGCAAATAGGCCCCATAGCCCAGGCCGGCAAATGTAGCGAGGTTTTCATAATCGTCGGGATAGGCAATGGCATCAGCCAAGAACACCTCGCTGGCAGATGATGTATTATTATAGCCGCTGTACACATAATTGCCGGTAAAATCGGCCGAGCGGCTGACACCTATACCAAAAGATGCGGATTTCCATTTGCTGTTTTTATACCTTCTGCCTTGTAAAGCATTGGTGAATACCACACCGAAGTTATTGATGTTGAAACGGGTAGCATTATCATCCATAGCAGCGCCTGTATAAGTACTGTTGGAGCTGCTGAGCTTGAGTGATGGTGTGACTGTAAACTCCGAAGTTCTGTACACGCCAATACCGGCGGGGTTAACACTGAGTGATGAAAAATCACCGCCAATAGCTCCTAAAGCACCACCAAAGCCTATGGAGCGGGCCGTACCCTGGGGGCTGAGTAATGAATAACGCAGGGCATCGGATTCGTCTTGTGCCGAAGCCAGCCATGTAAACCCTGTAGCGCTTATGAGTAATGCAGCAAAGAGTAATGTACGCCTTATCATAAAAAATGGATTTTACTGAAAACAATTATTCCTAACCTATGTTCGGAACAGTATAACAAATATCTAAAACGATTTGCTACTCCTATGTTAAAAAAATGCTGTACAAAAAAAAGCGGCCCGGGAACCCTGACCGCCTGTATTAAATCATATAAAGTACCTTATCTTCTGCCACCAGAACGGCTGCCACCGCCAAAACTACCACCGCCACGGGACGGCGAAGAGCCGGGTGATGAGTAGCTGCGTGAAGGGGTACTGTTGTACGAAGGCTGTGACCTTTGTGCAGGCTGAGACCTCTGTGCAGGTTCGGCCCTTTGGTATGACCTGGAAGGCGCTTGTTGTGCAGGCTCCACCTGGTTGTACGACCTGTTCGGAGTGTTGTTGTAAGAGCGTGCAGGCCTGTTGGTAGCACCATTGTTGTACCTATCATTGTTTCTTACAGGTTCAGACGGGTCAAAACGTTCTGTTGTGTTACCCCCCCTGCGTTCTGCAGAGCGAATGCCGGAAGAGGGTGATGAAACAGGCGCTTCAGACCTGGAATAATTTCTGTTGGGTGCTTCTCTTAACTCACCCGGAGATGAACGCCTGAGCTGGCCACGGGTGCCGCCGCTCATACTGCCACCGCTGCCTGTACGCCCGCTGGTAGCACGCAGGCTGCCGGGGTACCTGTTGATGGAAGAGCGCGGGCCATAAGATACGGTACGTACATTATTGATAGCGCCACCGCCATACGCTCCGGCATAATAACCATCATAAAAGCCATTATAATATCCACCACCGTACATGCCATACATTCCGCCACCATATATCCAGGGAGAGTTCCACGCGCTGTAGAAGCCTGGATAACCGTACCAACAGTTCCATCCCCAGTATGATGACCAGTAAGGTCCGCCCATACCTACACCTATACCCCATGAAGGGCCCCAGCCCCATGCATTATATCCACCTCCATACCATGGGTTTGACCAGAAGAAGGGGTCATACGCCCAATAGTTGGCACCCATATATGGGCCGTTGAAGCGGTTGAAACGGTTAGCATAATAATATTCATCATCATCGTAGTCTATATACTCATCCTCCCCGCTTTCGTAGCCCATAGAAGTGCTGTTGGCTTCGCGCTCGGCAGCCCTTTTGGCTCGTGCTTCTTCCAACGCCTGCCTTTCTTTTTCGGCAGCTTCAGCATCTCTCTTCGCGTCCTCGGCTGTGTAGTAAATATCGTCCTGCACTTTTTTACTCTGCGCATCAGCAGAAAATGAGCCTAGGACAGCCAGCAGCAAATATGTTAAGAAAATATGTTTCATATCATGTACGTTTTACTTGATAAACTACCTGTGTAAATTACTACATTTGCGGGACGAAAAAGCATTTCAGGCGATATATGGGCGATAATTTAACAACTCGTAAACAGGACTATTCACAGTGGTATAACGACCTTGTCATCAAAGGTGGACTGGCCGAACATTCGGCCGTAAAGGGCTGCATGGTGATAAAACCATACGGCTTTGCACTGTGGGAAAATATGCGTGACCAACTGGACCGTATGTTTAAAGAAACAGGGCACCAGAACGCATACTTTCCATTATTTATACCCAAGAGTTTCCTGAGCAAGGAAGCTGCGCACGTAGAAGGTTTTGCGAAGGAGTGCGCTGTAGTAACGCACTACCGCCTGAAGAACGACCCCAATGGCAAAGGCATCATAGTAGACCCCGATGCCAAACTGGAAGAAGAGCTGATAGTACGCCCCACGTCTGAAACGATTATCTGGAATACGTACAAGGGCTGGATACAGTCGTACCGCGACCTGCCTATACTGGTGAACCAATGGGCCAACGTAGTGCGCTGGGAAATGCGTACCCGCCTGTTTTTGCGTACCGCTGAATTTCTGTGGCAGGAAGGGCATACCGCACATGCTACAAAAGAAGAGGCTATTGCAGAAACCAAACAGATGCTGGACGTGTACGCCACATTTGCTGAAGAGTATATGGCTATGCCCGTGATTCGTGGCGTAAAAACTGAGAGTGAGCGATTTGCCGGTGCAGTGGACACCTATTGCATCGAAGCGCTGATGCAGGACGGTAAGGCATTGCAGGCAGGTACTTCACACTTCCTGGGGCAAAATTTCGCCAAGGCTTTTGACGTAAAATTTTCGGATAAGGACAATAACCTGGAATATGTGTGGGCTACATCCTGGGGTGTTTCTACCCGCCTGATAGGCGCACTGGTAATGGCGCACAGCGATGACGACGGGCTGGTGATGCCACCCAAAATAGCACCGCTGCAGGTGGTGATAGTGCCTATATATGGCAAAGACCCTGAAGCCACAAAAAAAGTGGAAGCAAAAGCACTGGAGCTGGTGAACCAACTAAAAGCAAAGGGCATTCGTGTAAAGTTTGACAATGACGATAGTAAACGCCCCGGGTGGAAGTTTGCAGAATATGAATTGCGCGGTGTACCCGTACGTATAGCATTAGGCGCACGCGACCTGGAGAACAACCAGGCAGAAGTAGCCCGCCGCGATACCAAAGAAAAAGCAACTTATACATTGGACAACCTGGCGGATAGCGTGACAGCATTGCTGGATGAGATACAACAAAACATGTATAATAAGGCGCTGGTGTTCCGCAATGAGCATACTACGCGCGTAGAAAGCTGGGATGAATTTGTAACGGTACTCAACGAAAAAACAGGCTTTATATCCGCGCACTGGGATGGTACGGCGGAGACTGAAGAAAAGATAAAAGAAATGACTAAGGCCACTATACGCTGCATACCGTTGGATAGTATTAAAGAGGACGGGCGCTGTGTATTAACCGGCAATCCTTCTACACAAAGGGTATTGTTTGCCAAGGCATATTAGGCTATATTGTTGTTTTAATTATTACCTATGATGCAATTCAACCACAATGATGAACAACAAGGACTGACGGTAGATGATACTGCTAAAGCCTACTTGCATGAAGCTGCCCGCTGGGGAAAGTTTATATCTATATTCGGTATTGTAGTCAGCTGCTTGGCACTCTTGTTTGCAATTTTGCTTCCATTCACTCCTATCGGTGCCATATATGGAGGTATAGGCGCTCCGCTATTTGCCATAAGCTTCATCTATATTCTTTTGATATTGGCATGCATGTATCCTTACATCGCCTTATTGCGTTTTTCGATAAAAGTAAAAGAAGCAATATTGCTGGATAACAATGATGTCTTAAACAGTTCATTCCGCTTCCTGAAGAACCACTTCAAGTCGATAGGGATTATCATTATTGTGATGATAAGCATTTATGTGCTCTTGTTCCTGTTCCTGCTAGTAATGGGTGGAGTAGCAGCCCTGGCATCCTGACAAATTTACATCCGCTTTTAACAATTCTCCGCCTGTGTTGTTATTGTGGCATAATCACTGTTATGCTACCTCAAAAACTGACCAAAGTAGTATTGGTACTGCTGTTTCTTTTCCTGGCTACAGGAGCCGTTATTCTTGGCAAAGAGTTTTTGCTACCGGTAGCTTTCGCATTACTATTCTCCATGCTGCTGCTGAAAAAAGCAATATGGCTTGAGTCGAAAGGGTTTCCGAAATGGCTGGCCATACTGAGCTGCCTGCTATTAGTAATGGCCGTATTTGCCGGGGTAGTGTACCTGATAGGTTGGCAGATATCTGACCTTGACACGGAGATATCTGAAGTGAGCAGGCATTTCACCAAAATGCAACGCGAGGCAAAACAGTTTATACGGGAGACCTTAGGCCTCAGCTATAAAGAAGCTAACGAACTGGTGGACAGTGCTGCTGAAAACGGCCGTGGATCTAAAGTTGTTACCATGGTGCTGGCGGTACTCACTACCATATTCACCAACAGCATACTCATTATTGTGTACGTATTCCTGTTCCTGTTTTTCAGGACACACCTGAAAAAATTCGCACTGATGCTGGTGCCTGAAGAAAAGAAATCTAATGCCGATATCATCATCAAAGATTCTATTGATATAGCCAATGCGTATATATCAGGCATGGCAAAGATGATAGCCTGCCTGTGGGTGATGTATGGCATCGGGTTCGGCATAGTCGGTATCAAAAATCCTATTATGTTCGCGCTGATATGCGGCACCCTGGAGATTGTACCCTTTGTGGGCAACCTGGCGGGAACATTACTTGTCATTATCATGGTGCTGGTGCAGGATGGTAGTAACACCGGTATGATAATCGGCGTGGTGGCGGTATATGCTGTAGTGCAGTTTGTACAGACATATATACTGGAGCCGCTGGTGGTGGGTACACAGGTGAACCTGAACCCCTTATCTACCATTGTAGCTTTGGTGCTGGGTGAAATATTATGGGGCATACCGGGTATGATTATAGCCATACCGATGCTGGGCATGGCTAAAATATTGTTTGACAACGTAGAAGGCCTGAAAGCTTATGGTTTCTTGTTGGGCCAGAGCGATGGCGGCAAAAAAAAGCAGCAAATTGCAGAACAACTGAAAAAGAAAATCGGGAGAAAGAATTCCTCCTGATATATTATTTCAGCAGTTCTACCACCCTGTTCACTTCATCGGCATTGTTGTAATAATGGAAACTGATGCGAATCATACCCATCCTGTGCGTCACCACTACTCCATTGTCTTTCAGTAGCTGCCCCAGGCCATTTTCATCCTTCAGCAGAACATACGAAGCCCGGTTATCAGTAGTGTAGTCACCCAGTATATTCAGCCCAGACCCGTTGATGCCATCGAGCAACAACTGTGTGAGTGCTGTATTATGTTCTTCTATTTTCGTGATACCTTTCTGCATTTTGTATTGTATCGCAGCATCCATAGTCAACAGACCATATATATTAGGATGGCCCGGCTCGAAACTTAGCGCACCGGGTATATACTGAGGCTTGCCATCTACCATAGTATAGCCGTTGAGCCCGGCTACTTTCGGCGGAAATTCATTCATAAACCTATCGCCGATGTACATGATACCTGTACCAAAGCCTGCATTCATCCATTTGTAGTTGCTGGCTATCAGCACATCTACCTGCAATGATGATACATCTATATTAATGGCGCCCATGCTTTGTGTTGCATCAACTATCAGCCATATACCATGCTCATAACAAAAAGCTCCTATGTCTTCCAGGTCCAGTTTGAACGATGACATCCACTGCACATGGCTGATGGCAAGTACCTGCACTTGCTCGTCCAGTAATCTTTGTTTCATTTCATCTATCGAAATCGTAAACCCGTCTGCATCTCCTATCCATGTAATATTAAAGCCATTTACTTTAAACGGATCCAGTAACGATGGGAAGTCGCCTTTGTACAACATCACCTTTTCTGTACCTCTCAACGAACGAACAATACCCGTTATGCCCCATGAAAAATTGGGAAGGAAGGCCACGTTCTCTTCGGGAGCTGAAAGTAAGGCAGCGAGGTTCTTACGAATAAGAGGTTGCGTTACTCCCTTCCAATATTCTGCACCGGCGCTGGCGTTGTTTGTAAGTGTTGCATAGAGCTTATTCGCTTCTTCTGTGAATGCGGTTGGCACAAGCCCCGCTGCAGCTGTATTGAGGTATATATGTTGCATGGGCGCAAATTAGTTATGTTTTCAGTTAAAGAATCTGTAATGTTTTATTACATAAGGCATCTAACACGGTCCTTGCGGGAATTCCTTAGTCAAAATCCGTTATTTTTGAATTTAGTAACTCTCTGAACCAACTAAATATGGCGACCATCAATAAGACATTTCTACTCATACTGACCGTGTTGTGTTTTGCAACACTGCCCGGCAAGGCGCAGCACCAAAAACATGGACTGACCTGGTACACGGATATCAACAAGGTGTATGAGCTGTCTAAAAAATCAAACAAACCTGTATTCGCATTTTTTACCGGCAGCGATTGGTGCGGCTGGTGCCACAAACTGGAGAAGGCTGTGTTTTCGAAGCCTGGTTTTCAGCAATGGGCTAAAAAGAATGTTATATTGCTGGAGGTTGATTTCCCCAGGAAGAAAGAATTGCCCCAGGCACTGGCAGAACAGAATAACGGACTACAGAACTTCTTCCAGGTACAGGGCTTCCCCACTATATGGATGTTCAATATGGACAAAGACCCTAAAACCAATAAATATAATATATCAGGATTGGGTTCTTTAGGCTATCCGCGTGCTGAAGCGGGGAAGGAAGAGGCGGCATTTCTCACCAACGCCAACGCTATACTGAATAATAAGTAATCAACTATCCTGCATTGAGCAGTTGGCATACCTCATTTGGCATAACTGGAAAGCCTTTGAGCCGATAGTGTACCTATAAATACTCATTGATATCCTTAAATACAAATTCCTGCATTTTGTCGAAATGTTTCTGCGTAGGTAAATCAATTGCAGTTATGTTGTCGTATACAGGGAATGCGAAATCTCTTGCCACCCCACCATTTAAAACAAATGCAGCTTTTCTGTAAAAATCATTGAGCGATTCCAGGCCTGCACTTATTCTTTTTTTGTTTATAGCGATTGCCTGCTCCTCGCTTACCTGTTCGGCTAATGGCGGAGACACATTATCTTCAAACCTTAATACAACAACACCGCATGACATCAGGTTGTAATTATTGTCATTAACTGCGCACATCAGCCGCCCGAAAGCAACGGGATACATATGTCCATTTCTTACAGCCTGCTTTAACCTGTTAGTCAGGTTTTCCTTACCTTTTGTTGCTGTAAGTTGACAGTGATGCCATAACACTATCCAAGGATGTGGAAGTACCTCCCTTGGCGAGGCTGTACCTACCAACCCCTCCCCGGGGAATCCATATTTATCCCAAATCATTAACAAGGTATCCATGTTTCTTGTGTCAATAGCACTAATTGTATCCCCATACTTTTCATAGCTACCCTCCATCTTTCTGAATACCTGGTCAGCCTCTTCGAGCCTAACAAGTTGCATCAGGATGTCATTATACTTTGCTTTGATAAATATTTTTTTACGCTTCTGATTGTATGTGTTGATATATGATGACCAATAAGGAAAAGAGCGCAACGTCGACAAAGCCTTTTCGTTCTCAAGAAAACCTTTGGTAACACCTTTGGCAATGAGGCTATCGCAATAAATCAAGGCTTGTTGATATCTATTCAACTTAACAGCACATACCGCGGCATTGAAATAATCCCTGGCAAATGCAGAAGGCACCTTCTCAAAAGTGACTGCATAAATGCCAAGAGCCATCTCATAGTGTCCATCAACAATAGCTAATTCAGCTTTGTTAATGTATGGGTGATAATATTTTGTATAGTCTGTAGCTAAAGTGGGATTCAGCGACAATATGATGAATACAGAAAGCAGAATGATTCTGGCCATTAGCCTGGTTTTTTAAAGGTTATAAATCTGTAGTAGACGAGTCTGAATGTTAATTTGCAGGCAACCCAGTGTAAATAAATAAAACATCATGATAACTCCTATAAAAAAACCGTCCCGCAAAAGCGGGACGGTTTTAAGTTTATCATCATACGGCTGTGCCGCAATTGATTATTTGATGATTTCAGTAACCTGACCGGCACCTACTGTACGGCCACCTTCGCGAATCGCGAATTTCAGACCTTTCTCCATCGCGATTGGCGCGATCAGAGTTACGTGCAGGTTAACGTTATCGCCAGGCATTACCATTTCCACACCTTCGGGCAGGTGACACTCACCTGTAACGTCAGTTGTACGGAAATAGAACTGAGGACGGTATTTGTTGAAGAACGGAGTGTGACGTCCACCTTCTTCTTTGCTCAGTACATACACCTCACCTTTGAACTCGGTGTGCGGAGTGATGCTCTTAGGAGCGCAGATAACCATACCACGTTTGATGTCTTTCTTCTCTATACCACGCAGCAGGATACCGGCGTTGTCACCAGCCTCACCACGGTCGAGGAGTTTCTTAAACATCTCAACACCAGTACAAGTTGAAGTTTGGGGAGCATCGTTGAAACCTACGATTTCTACGTTCTCACCTACTTTAATAACACCACGCTCGATACGGCCTGTAGCCACTGTACCACGACCTGTGATAGTGAATACGTCTTCTACAGACATCAGGAAAGGCTGGTCAACAGCACGAGGAGGCAGAGGAATCCACTCATCCACAGCTTTCATCAGTTCCAGTACTTTATCTACCCACTTAGCTTCGCCAGCCAGTGCGCCTGTAGCAGAACCTTGTATGATTGGCGTGTTATCACCATCATATTCGTATTTGCTCAGCAGTTCGCGGATTTCCATTTCAACCAGTTCCAGGATCTCAGGATCGTCAACCAGGTCTACTTTGTTCATAAATACCACCATACGTGGAACGCCTACCTGGCGGCCCAGCAGGATGTGCTCTTTAGTTTGAGGCATCGGACCATCTGTAGCGGCTACCACCAGGATAGCGCCGTCCATCTGGGCAGCACCTGTAATCATGTTCTTCACATAGTCGGCGTGACCAGGACAGTCAACGTGCGCATAGTGGCGGTTTTCAGTTGCATACTCAACGTGTGCAGTGTTGATAGTGATACCGCGCTCCCTTTCTTCGGGTGCACCGTCAATTTCATCATATCCTTTTTTCTGCGCTAAACCTCTTTCTGACAGAATGGTTGTAATAGCTGCTGTTAATGTAGTTTTACCGTGGTCTACGTGACCGATGGTACCAATGTTTACGTGGGGCTTGTCCCGCTGAAAGGTCTCTTTTGCCATCGTATTAGTTGTTTAAATTTTATACTGTTTCCTTAAAAAGAGTGCAAATATAAGTTATTTTTGTTTCAAAGAAATTTATTTTTCAGGTTGGATATATACTTTTTTCAGGAGGTTTGCCGACATGGCTATCCACAGGCATAAAACAGGCATTGCGGTGTAAAACATACGCTCTACCGAAACCGATAAAAGCATCTGCACAAACACTGAAACCACAAACCATTTTATCACTTTATCGCTGCCTGCCCACAGTTTCGAGGTATAACCGGGAATCAATATCCATGCCAGTACAGGTACTAATATCCAGAGAAATAGATTTGAGACAATTTTATATACACCATAAAAACTAAAAAGTACCGGCAGGAACTTAGGGATAAGGTATATATGATACAAATCTGCCTTCAGCCCGCTCATGAACACAGATGGCGCATATAATTCGTACAAATACCTGTAGCCAAACACCATTATACCTGAGAGCAAAAAATACAATGCGAGTTGCTTTTTGCTGATATGACTGAAAAAGAAAATAAGCGGCGCTATAAAGATGAATGCCTCTTTGGCAAAGGGCCCCAGGAATATAGCCCACAAAAGCATAGGCGTATTTTTCACTTTAATGCCCAGCAATGTCCAGGCTACCGTAACGCAAAACAAGGAATCGACCAGGGGCAAACCACTGAGGTAAAACGTGTACCGCCCTGTAAGCATCACCAGTGTACCCCATAATGCCATAAAAACACTAAGCCCGTAAGCCCTGCAATACCTGTATATCAGCAGCCCGAAGTAGCTCATTAAGCAGGTATTGATGGCAAAAAAGCTGAAAGGTAGCCCAAAATCGCCGGTAAAGTAGGTAGGCGCCAACTTGCCAAAAACTCCGCCAAACAGGTAATTGAGCCCGGCAGCTGCAAATGGTATCAATACCCTGAAACGCCTTACCGGACTTTGGTCAAAATCAAACTGAGCCAGCCCAAGGTAGGTATTGCAATCGGTGTACTGTGAAAGGTCGAAGGCAAACAATACAGATATGGCAGGTCCTGTAATGACTGCCATACAGAATAAGAATACCAAAGTGTGCTCCCGGAAAATGAATTGGCGAATGCGTTGCATAGCAATTTGAACTATCCAACAAACTTATCAGAATTAATCGGGAAAAACGAAATGTGAAGTGAGCTATTGAATCCCGTACATGGGGTATTGGCTATCGGAAAACTGCCGACCTTACCGCCAATAGCGGGATGCTCATTAAAGATTATGATAAAGGGAGAGAGCTGTTGAGTCCCGCACGTGCGGGAAACTGCCGACCTTCCCGCCAATAGCGGGATGCTCTGATATTCAATAAAATAAAAGGAGAGAGCTGTTGAGCAGGATTGAACTGCCGACCTCTTCCTTACCAAGGAAGTGCTCTACCACTGAGCTACAACAGCTTAAGAACTTAAAAAACCGGTATGGAAACCGGTGTTAATTAAGAGAGCGGGAGACGAGGTTCGAACCCGCGACCTACAGCTTGGAAGGCTGTCGCTCTACCAGCTGAGCTACTCCCGCTTGGTAAATGTTTGTTGTACCTAATTAAATACACACAACAAACATGGTTGTGTGGGCAGAGAAGGATTCGAACCTCCGAAGTCGTAAGACAGCAGATTTACAGTCTGCCCCCGTTGGCCGCTTGGGTATCTGCCCGCCTTGGTATTGCTTTTTTATAAAAAAACCGGATATAACCCCGGACTCTTCGAAAAGAGCCGCTTGCCGGAATCGAACCAGCGACCTACTGATTACAAGTCAGTTGCTCTACCAGCTGAGCTAAAGCGGCTAATACCTTTTAAAGAACTACCCCGTTTGAAAGGGGATTGCAAAAGTAGGTAACAAATTGATTTTTGCAAATTTTTTTCAACTCATTTTTGGCAAGGTGATTCCTGCGTTCAGCACGTAAGACCACATGATGAAATGTACACATACAACTACGTGAAATACCTGAAAACGTATCAGTTGATATAGGTTGCGGAAAAGGTGATTTTATCTTCAACCGGGCCGGTGGTATCTGCATATATCACATAAAACTCACCACTGAGTTGCGTGCCTAATGAATTGATGCCTCCTTCTCCTTTCAACAACTGTTTCTTGGACTGGCCTAATGGCTGGTAACGGTGAAAAATAAAATTAGACGGGTTGGTGGGCACTTCTGTTTCTACATAATTTCCATTGGCATCTTTATCAAAATCCAGAGTCATACCAATGCGGCCCCGGACATTATTAAACCCTGACTGGCCCATGAAGCCGCTGAAGTTTAAGATAGTAACACCTGAGGGGTCTTCAGTAATATTCATCTCATAAGTAGTAATCATGCCGCTAAGAGGTTTCCCATTGCTGCTGACCACCTCCTGTGTGACCGACCACTTACCAATATAAGGTGCAATAGCTTTGTTCTCACAAAACTGTCCTGTGTAACCGGCAGTACAATCGCACTCACCTTGTATACACACACCATTATTCTGACATACTATACCGGCGCAGCTATCAGGCGCAGGGGTATATGTCTCTTTGCATGCAGTATATACCGTGATGACAAAAGCCATAATAACCAACAAACCGGGAACCGCTATACCTTTATACTGATGCATGATACTTTCAGGTTTCTTTCAAAAATAAGGAAATCAGTTTGACCATGTAAAACGAACAGTAGTTATAACATCCTGTTTGTTAAAAGAATACAAGCCTGTGACAATACCTGCTTCTGTGTTATACTCACCTTCGCCACCCTGCATCTTTGTGCTGTCCGGTAATAATCTTTCGTGCATGGTGAACACCTTGTATGATTTGCGTGTACATACTACAGTATCAACAACCTGAGCCATGCCGAGTATATAAAAAGTATCGGGGGAGGCACCGGGTACTATATTCAAAGAATAATTCCTGACTGCGACATCCTTCACTGTTTCGGCAGCCGTCCAGTTACGGTTGAACTTATCGAGCCATTTACGCTCACAAAAATCACCTTCGTAGCCATAGGTGCATGCGCAGGTGCCCTGCACACAAACGCCTTCGTTTTGGCAGTTAACTGTGTTGCATTTATCTGTAATACAACCTGATAAGAGCGCAGCTGTTGCAGCTATAATTAGTAACCTGTGTAACATCCACTGCAAATCTATTGCATATCCTCTCCGGAAAAAAGCATTAAAAATGCCCAATAAATATTAATTTTATGCAAACTGTATGTGTTTTACATTTGTATGACAGGTAAACTTACTATGCGGAAAAAACTTGCATTCACTTTTAAAGCAATATTATATACATGCTTTATCCTGGTTTATAATATTGCCGGGGCGCAAACGGCTAATGTGTCGTCGTCCTTTACTGATACATTATTATGTGTTAATGGCAGCTTCGTGGTGCCTATCACTGTCGGGAGTCCTTATTTCCATGACACCAATGTATTCCGTGTAGAAATCTCTAATGCTACGGGCAGCTTCAGCAGCCCCGTGATAGTAGGCTATGCCTATGGAAACGGACAGACAGGAAGTGTAGTTGCCAATTGTGTACTGCCCTCGCAAGTAATACCGGGTACGGGCTACAGGCTAAGGATAGTAACTAACTACCCCGCATATACATCAGCTCCTAATAATAAGAATATCCGCGTATCGGACTTGCCAACAGTAACAGCGAGCTCAAACGCACCCCTGTGCGAAGGCGACCTGCTGAACCTTAGTGCCACCAGCCCTAACCCATCACCCACTTATAGCTGGACAGGACCGGGCGGATGGTATGCCCAGAATGTGCAAAACCCATCAAGAGCAAGTATGTCTGCCAATGACAGCGGAGATTATATTGTAACCGTTACCAGCTATAAATGCACATCGAAAGATACAGTAAAGGTTTTAGTGGTGCCACAACCCAAACTCACTCAGATAGTATCTAATTCTCCTGTTTGTGAAGGTGCGGAACTGACGATAAGTTATATCTGCCCGGTATGCAACGCTACGCCTGGTTTTCCAACGCCTGACTTCACATATCCTGACAATACTGTTAAGAAAACAGGCGGTGTGTATAACCAGAATACCAAGCAAAGCGACGGTGGAAAATATTCTGTAAGGGTGGCCATAGGTTCTTGCTGGGACACTATGAGTACGTTTGTAACCATCAAACCTACACCCGACACGCCTACAGCTACTAATAACGGCCCGCTGTGTGTAGGCGAATCGTTGACAGTAGATGGGAGCAGCAGCACCCCGGGTGTAACCTACAGGTGGGAATCGCCGAATGGCACACAATATAGTGGCACACCTCTTACTGTACCCAATATCAATAAGACACAAGAGGGCGACTGGAAATTATACGCCGTAAAAGACGGGTGCGACTCGAAACCGGGCATCACAGAAGTGGAAGTAGGTATACCATTGACACCTCTACCTGTATCCGGCGATACAATGCTATGCCCCGGCGACAGGCTACAACTGTCTGCACAGGCACCTACTACTGAAGGTATTGAATGGAAAAAACTACCTAACGACAGTACAATTATCAGCATCAGCCGTACTTATGGTAAAAACCCGGTAACAGCAGAGGATGCAGGGCTGTACGTGGTAACACAGGAAGTATTAGGTTGTAAATCTCCGCCCAGCTATATTAATGTTATTATCCCCGATATTAAAAGGCCAACACCCAAAAATAACGGGCCATTGTGTATAGGACAAAAACTGGAGTTGACAGCTATTGGCACCAACAACAGCAGCTATAGCTGGACAGGGCCCAACGGGTTTTCATCGAACGCACAAAACCCCACGCTGGATGATGTAACAGAAGCTGCAGAAGGCGTGTACAGTGTGACCACTACGCTGGAATACTGCAATGCCACCGATACCACACATGTAACTGTAAAACCCATGCCGGCAGTAACAAGCATTAGCAGCAACAGCCCGGTATGTAATTATACATACCTTAATTTGTTTGCAGAAAGTTCATTACCCAATTCCACCTTTAGATGGACAGGGCCTAATGGTTTCACCTCAGCAGAACAAAACCCTGCCATATTCTTCCTGGACAACGTCAGCGGCACTTATAACGTGCAAACTATACTTAATGGCTGTGTATCAGCTCCCAAAGCAACTGATGTTGTCAGCCGCGAGGGCCCGGGCATATCTAAAGCCAGGAATAACGGCCCACTGAAGGAAGGAGAAACAATTGAATTGTATTCGGACAACGACAAAGACAGTGTTGAATTTTATTGGACGGGGCCCAACGGGTTCACATCCAATGAAGCAAACCCCATCATACAGGTATCCACCTTCAGGGATGCAGGCAAGTACGAATTGTTTTCTGTATATAATGGCTGTACCACGGCAGCCTTTACGGTAGTGGAAGTAAAAGACATATTAGGCATTACACTACAGCTATACCCTAATCCTAATGACGGCCAGTTTACCGTTACCGGGATAACGCAAACCGATGCGCCTTTGGATATAACCATATTTAACCACCAGGGCAAGACAATGTACCAGGGACAGGCGATACCCGAGCGGTCTAAATTTAAAAAGGAAATAGACCTGAGAGGTGTTGCCAGCGGCGTGTACATACTGCAAATCATCCAGGACGCTGAAAGGAAAAAAGTACGTTTTACAATCGTACGCCAGTAAGCTTAACTTTTTATAAAGACTTTGTGGCACAACGGTTGCACTAACCATCTATTATGAGGTTTTTTCTATTTGCATTGGCAATATGTTTAACCCTGCAGCTGACTACTGCAGCGCAAAACAATAGCCCTGTAACAACATTGTGGCACGTAACGATGGACACCCTGCAGGTAAATGCGCAGCGGGCATGGGCCAACGACACCGTACGTTACCGGTATAACCAGATGAAATACTATGTAACAACGGTACTGCCTTATGTTCATGAAGCTGTACTGCTGCACAAGGAACTGGAAGCTAAAACCGCCGAAGGTTTGGGCAGGAAAGAGCGGAAAGCATTTGTGCAACAACGTGAAGATGAACTGAGGCAAAAATTTGATGCGGAAGTAAAAGCGCTGAATGAAACCCAGGGTGTATTGATGGTAAAACTGATAGCCCGGCAAACAGGGGTGAACATACACGACATGCTGAAAGAATACAAAAACAGGTTTGAAGCCACCAAATGGCTGGCATGGGGCAAGTTGCACGGGTTCAACCTGGGCAGGAAGTACAATCCTGATAACGAAATCATGCTGGAAAACATTATGGAAGACCTGGGCTACCCTCTGCCCGGTTTTTACGAAGAAAAGCAAATCCTGACCGCTAATTGACCCCTTATACTTAACTTTGCGGCGTTATGAAAATAAATAAGACCGGGATTTTCCTCATAGTATTCTTTATAATACTTACTACTGCATTCGTAACCTACTCATTAAAATACCTGAAGAAGCCCGAAACGCTGCCTGTAATGGGCGCAAATACAGGGCATAAGGTTCAGCCATTTAAGTTTGTGAACCAGGAAGGTGATACCATAACACAGGAGGACGTAAAGGGCAAAATATATGTGGTGGAATATTTCTTCACTACCTGCAAAGGTATATGCCCCAAGATGAATGAAAACATGAGTAAGGTATATGAAGCTTTCAGGGGCAATGAATCTGTAATGATACTATCGCATACGGTAGACCCTAAAAAAGATACCGTTGATGCCATGAAAGCCTACAGCCTTCGTTTTGAAGCCGACCCTAAACAGTGGCTGTTCCTCACCGGTGATAAAAAAGAACTGTACGACGTAGCCCGCTACAGCTACCTGATAAGTGCGGTGGACGATACATTTGCAGTGGATATTCAAAGTGACTTTATACATACCGACCGTTTTGTATTAGTAGACGGGGACGGGTATATACGCGGCAGGTTTTACAAAGGCACAGATATGAACGAAGTGAACCAACTGATAGGCGATATCAAAAAACTGCTGAAAGAAAAACCTTTGTCGGAATCAGGTATTCATAGCCCAGCCGAGCAATAGCCAGCCAACAACAATAAATGGGGCGGGTATCCTGGTAAAAAATAAGATGCAGAATGTGATAACTGCTACTACCACATTCGTCCACTCGAAAGGCATGGCCCGGAACAACACAAAACCCGATGCCCATACGAAACCGACAATAGCTGCGTTAAAACCTTCTAATGCGCGGTATATCACCACATATTGGCGCAGGTTTTGGTATACAGGAAACAAGAAAAACAATAATAAAGTACTGGGCAGGAACACTGCGAATGTAGCCATAATACAACCAACCATCTGCCATATCGGCCCATACTCACTCATCACCATACCACCAACATACGAACAGATAGCGAATACCGGGCCCGGCACCGCCTGCACCATACCATAGCCGGTAAGCAGTTGCTCGCCGGACAGCAGCGGCGGCAGGCCGATTTGTATGGGCCTGTTAACAAACTGGAAGAGCATCATAGGTATGAGCGCCTGTCCACCACCGAAAACAATGGTACCGAAACGGTAGAAGTTTTCGAACATATTGAACAGCCTCGCATGAGGGAATTCATATATGCGCGCCAACTCACTTAAAATACCTGCGGCAATGAATATCGCCACGAATATCAACAGGTTCATCCAACGGATAGGTTTGGGTTTCTCTTTTGCGTCAGGTATACGCTTGTTACTGAAATTGCTGATAATCCCTGCCAACACCAGCAGCACAGGGAATATCCAGGGAAACTGCAGGAAAATGGTAACGATGATACAGCCCGTCATAATAGCCCAGGTAGCTACGTGTCGTACGCTGTTTTTCATCATGCGTATAGCAGCATACCCGATAAAACCCACGGACATGGGCAATACGTATTTAAAGAGATTGGTATTAATATCCTTCGCGTCAATAAAATACACCAGGAAAGAAAAAGCGCCCATTAATACCGTAGCCGGCATAATCCACAACAACAAGGTGACGATGGCAAGCGGCACCCCACCCCGTTTCATGGCAATCAGCGCAACCGTTTGTGTAGAAGAAGGGCCGGGCAACATCTGGCAAAATGCGTTGTATTCCAGCAACTCCTGTTCAGACACATCTTTGCGCTTCTGAACAAAAGTGCGCATCATCATACCTATATGCCCGTGCGGCCCGCCGAAAGCGGTGAGGGAGTACAAAGCTACGGCCCTCAGAAAAGGTATGTGGCGCAAAAACATATCCCCTGAGATGATTATTCCGAAAAGTACTCACAAAAAAGTGAAATACATAAAGTAGAAAATTAGCCGGGCAGTTTGTATCTTGCAGGCGAAATTTCAGATAACAAATGGAAATAGTACTTCACAACGCGTTTTACGATACAGTTCAATACGGTTTGGGCATGACTTTATGCTACATATTCATCATACTGATGACGATAGAGCTGATTTATGTGATGGCCAAATACCTTGGCGGCGACAAAAAATAAGCCGTCCGGGCAACACAGGTTGAAAGATATTGCCGACATAAGGAACGAATACCAACTGGCAGCACTCGACGAAGTGACTGTTGGCGACGACCCAATAGCATTTTTTACCCAGTGGTTTATTGAGGCGCAAAAAGCCGAAATTGACGAAGTAAACGCTATGGCGCTGGCTACCTGCGGTGCAGATAATATTCCACATACACGTATCGTATTACTCAAAGGGCTGGAACTGGATGAATTTGTATTCTATACCAATTACAACAGCTCTAAAGGGAAAGACATAGAGTATAACCCTAATGTATCGCTACTCTTTTTCTGGAAAGAACTTGAAAGGCAAGTGCGCATACAGGGTATAGCTACCAAAATCAGTGCTGAAAAAAGCGATGAATATTTTCACTCGCGTCCCGAGAGCAGCCAGGTAGGCGCATGGGCATCGCCACAAAGCAGCGTTATACCATCCAGGGATACACTGGATGATAATTTCCTCAGGCTGGAAAAAGAATATTCGGGCACAAGAATACCACGGCCTGAACATTGGGGCGGATATACTGTGAAGCCCGTATCCATTGAGTTTTGGCAAGGCCGCATCAGCCGCCTTCATGACCGTATATTATTCACAAGGGCAAACAACACTGACTGGAATAAGGTACGCCTGGCTCCATAAAACGGCCATACAAATACCGTTTTCATCTGTTTTCATTTCTACATCAAAGCACTTCCTGCCTTTATTTATAATTACTTTATAATCAATGCATTGCCGACTTAACATGTGAATAACATGTATAGCACTTATTTCGAGGCATTGAGGCATTAAATTTGCACTACTACATATAGGGAAGGCTGTGGATAACCTGTTAGTTACCTGTTAATAAGTTATCCACAATTGTTTATCCTGTAAGGAACTCAACGTATTTTGCATAACAGATTTAAGATATGGAATGATGGCGTAATACCAGGCCCTGTAAGGTTTGCATTGCATTGTTCCGGGCATAGTGCACAAAACGTTGAGTATATACAAGCGGTTAAGAACGGGAGTTGGCAACTCCCCATGAGTGTATGTGGCAATTTGTGAATGAAAAAATAATGCAGATTACTAACCCAACAAATAAGAGCAAGATGCGACAGATATACAACCTGGTTGCCATAGCAATTGTATTGCTGGCAACGTCTTGTGCAGCGCCACAAAAGACAATTTACTTCCAGGAGAACACCCCGCTTGACCCTCATGTACAGGTTGAAAATATTGAACGCAGAAAGGAAAGCACCATTTTACCTGACGATATACTGGCCATCAATGTAAGCAGCATCAGCAGCATAACAGCTGTAGCCGGTGCAACCGACCCTGTGAAAATATTTAATGATGGCGGAACCGTCTATGGCATTACAGCTTCAATTGGCGCTGCCGGTGGAGCAGGCGGGGCGAATAAGGGCTACCTGGTAGATGCCAACGGATTTATCGACTACCCAGTGTTAGGCAAGGTTAAAGTATCGGGTATGACGCTGAGGCAAGTGAAAGACATGCTGGCCAAACGACTGGAGGATTTTGTGAAAGAACCGGTGGTAGAAGCGCGGATACTCAATTACCGTATAACAGTGTTGGGAGAAGTGGGGACCCCGGGCTCAATTGTGGCATCCAACCACAAGCTGAGTGTGGTAGATGCCATAGCCCTGGCAGGCGACATGCCCATTACCGGCAGAAAAGACAACGTACTGATCATACGTGAAACAGAAGGCAGAAGAGAATACGCGCGGCTGAACCTGAACAGCAGAAATGTTTTCAGCAGCCCGTACTATTACCTGAAACAAAACGACATCATATATGTGGAACCGGCAAGGGTGCGCCGCCAGGAAAGCAACGACTTCCTGCGCTTCTACCTGCCAACCTTTACTTCGCTGCTATCAACAGCGATTGCCATATATGGTGTGTCACAAATTGTAAAGTAAGAGCGGCATTTGCCACTTAGAATGGACCAAAACCAACAGCAAATACAAGCCAGGCTGCTTAACCAGCTCAACTCGACATTCGATTTCAAGCGATTGTTTGGGGCGCTGATTACTAACTGGTATTGGTTTGTACTGATGCTGTCTATCACGCTTACCGCAGGATACCTGTACCTGCGCTACACTACTCCCGAATACGCTATTTACAGTTCTTTACTGATGCAGGAAGACAAAGAAAACCCTGCACAAAGCCTGTTGAGCCGTATAGACCCGGAAAATGATAAATCGCGCATCAACCTGTTCAACGAGAAAGTGATCCTTCAATCGCAGGACATGATTATGAAGGTGGTAGACTCGCTGGACATCAATGTACGCTACTGGGCAATAGGACGTGTAAAAGAAACAGAACTGTACAAAGAATGTCCTATCAAAATAGTGTTCGATGAAGATGGTTTCCAGGCTAACAGGCGTGACATTACCATCCGGCAGATAGTAGAGGGGCAGTTTGAACTGATAGAAGGCGAAAAGTCGGAACGTGTGCTGTATGGTACATGGATAAAAAGAGATTGGGGCCGTTTTAAAATACTATATGTAGAAGGGCCTGATGTAAACAGGGGGTTCCTGGAGTCTACCGACTTTATAGTACAGATAGAACACCCTGACAGAGCTACGGGCCGCATAGGCGGGCGTTTTGGCGTAGAACTGCAGGACGGACGGACCAGCCTGCTGGACCTGTATTACACTGATAATATAACAGAACGTGGCGTAGATTTCATGAACACGTTGATATACTTCTACCAGAAAAATGAGCTGGAAAATATCAACTACGCTGCCGAAAAAACACGCGAATTCATACAAGACCGAACAGCCAGTATAGGAGACAACCTGAAAGAACTGGACTCTATGACGGTGGGCATACAGAAAACCAATGACGTGGTGGATGTGAAAGCCGAGACCACCGACCTGATGGCACAGAAAACAGAGTCGGACCGCAGGATAGATGACCTGATTTATAAAAAACAAGTAATAGAAACCCTGAAAGGTAACCTGGAGGTACCCTATACCGATGACTACCAGGTGATAGCAGGCATAGATGTAACAGACCAGAACCTGAGCGGATTTGTACAGGAGTACAATATGGCAGTACGTGAACGCGAAAGCCTGGCACGTAACTGGGGAAAAGCACACCCCCAACTGCTGGATAAGGAAAGTGAAATAGCCGCCATCAGGAAACGTATAATAGATGCCGGCGACAAAGTACTGAAAAATGTAAACAGGGAGCTATCGCAGGTACGTGAAAATGAACGCCAGATATCAGAAAGGATTCGCATGGCACCCGAAATTGAGCAGGAGATAAAAGATGTCAACAGGAACTACCCTGTATTGCAAAGCATTTACCTGCTGCTCTATCAAAAACTGGTAGAAAATGAGATTTCCGTTTATGCGGCTACAAACAAATCAAAAGTAGTTGTGGTACCCCATGCATCCGGTGAGCCAATAAGCCCGGTACGCAACCGCATATACATGATGATGTTTCTGCTGGGGGTATTGGTACCCGGCTCTATCATTGTACTGCGCGAGGTGATGAACAATAAAGTCATCAACGAAAATGATATTGAATCGCAAACATCTATACCACTGATTGGCTCAATAGGCCGCGCAGACAATGCCAATACCAATGGCGCAACTATAGTAGTAGGGCCACATGTACGTACCGGTATAGCCGAGCAGTTCAGGCTGATACGCGCCAACCTGGAGTTTATGTCGGCCAATAAGACTAACCGCATCTACATGGTGACATCGAGTACCAGCGGAGAGGGTAAATCATTTATATCCATCAATATGGGCATTACCATGACACTGGCGAAAAAACGTGTTATCGTAATGGAATTTGACTTGCGTAAACCCAAAATAGCCCAATACCTGGGTTTGCCCAACGATGGCGGTATAAGCGGCTACCTGGCAGGTATGTGCGGACTGGAAAATGTAATCAAAGGATCGGGCATACACGAAAACCTGTATATAGCCAACTGCGGGCCGATACCGCCCAACCCAGGCGAGTTATTAGTGTCTGACAAAACAAGGCAGATGTTTGAAGAACTGCAGGAAATGTTTGACGTGATTATTATAGATACAGCCCCTATAGGTATGGTGTCTGATGCATTGATACTATCTCAGTATGCCAGCACCAACCTGTTCATCATCAGGCAGTCTTATACTGTGAAAGACCAGGTACGCATGTTTGACGTACTGCACAAAGACGGGAAAATACAGAACCCGGCCATCATATTTAACGGAGTAGAATTCCTGAGAAAATACGGGTACGGGTATGGTGGCACCTCAGGGTATGGATATGGCTACGTATATGGCTACCAGTCGGGTGGACAAGGCTACTACGATGACGGCAGCAGCAGCAGAAAAAAGAAAAAGAAAGGGCTGATCAAAAAGTTCTTTACCAAATAGAGAGAGAAAGTTTTTCTGAGTGGTTATTCGCATGTTAACAACAGGCTGATTCTTAGCTGTTGTATAACTAATGGAATATCATTGCAGAAGAAAAAATAGTTACATATAGCTGATGAAACTGAAAAAAAGATATGCGCTCTCGTACGTAGCGAAGCTGTATAGTATATTCAACAGGAAGCAGAAGAAAACATTCAACTGGCTGGTCTTCTGGACTTTCATCAGTTCCATCACCGACCTGCTGGGCTTATCGCTCATCATACCCGTAGTGGGATTGGTGATGTCAGAAACATTTTACACCACCGTTATTACCAACTACCCCATTTTAGCTGAGTTTAGTAAAAATGAGTTGCTGATATATACTGTTGCTGCCTTCTTCCTGCTGATAGTAGCAAAGAATGCGTTTGGATTGTTGATTAACTGGATGCAGGTAAGTTTTGTGCGCAAACTGTATGTAAGTTCATCTATGAATGTACTGGACAAAGTGTACAATCGCACGATGCTGGACATGCAGAAAGAAACATCGAACGAACTGGTGAGTAAACTTACCTATTACCAGTCGGCCCTGTGTAGCAGCGCTGCCATATCCAGCCTGATACTCATCAACGAGGCTATAGTATTCTTCCTGACGGGTTTAATTATCTGCTTGTACAACTGGCAACTGTTCTTCCTGCTGATAGGTGTATTGATACCTACCATGGGTGCATTTTATGCTAAGGTGAAAAACATGATAAGGGTAGCCGGCGAAGAAAAAAGCAAGAACAGCATCAAGCTATATGCTTATGCGCAGGAAATGATATTTGGCTATACTGATATTAAAATAGCAGGTACAGAAGAGAAGTTTAAAGACCGTTTTTACAATTTCGCTAAAAAATACAGCCACAACCAGGCGCAGATAGACTTCATGATGTTCATACCTACGCGCATCATAGAGATAGCAATCTTCCTCTGCATAATCCTGATATTGGTATATGGCGTATTTGTACTGAAGGATACAGAAAAAATAATAACAACGGTAAGCTTGTTTTCGGTAGTTGCCTATCGCAGCATCCCCTCTATCAACCGCTTTGTCATTTCAATGAATAACCTTACTTCATCAGGCTTTATATTCAAAGATGTGGACTTCTCACCGACAGAAGAGGAAGACAAAGTGAAAAAAGATGCCGGCGCAATGAGCTTTGACAAAGGCATACATTTCAACCATGTAGGTTATAAATATCCCGGCACTAATATAGAAATACTGAAAGACTGTAACCTGGAGATAAAGAAAGGTGAAGCGATAGGTATCATCGGCAGGTCGGGCGCCGGTAAATCAACACTGGTGAACAATATATTAGGCTTCTTATACCCCAGCAGCGGCGACATATACATAGATGATACCCGGCTGACAAAAGAAAACATTCATAATTGGTGGGAAATACTGGGCTATGTAAGACAGGAGGTATTCATTATGAATACCACGTTTATGGAAAACATAGCCATAGGCATTCCTAAAGAAGATATTGATATGGCCAGGCTGCAACGGGCGATAAAATTATCCAGCCTGAAGGAGTTGGTTGATTCGTGGCCGGACAAAGCCAATACTATGCTGAACGAAAGGGGCAATAACTTGTCGGGCGGGCAAAAACAAAGGATAGCTATAGCACGGGCCATATACAAGGGCGCGCAGATACTCATATTTGACGAGGCAACATCGGCCCTTGATTCCAGGACAGAAGAAGAAATCACTAACTCTATACGTGCCCTGGGCGAAGAGAACCTGACAGTTATTATCATAGCACACAGGTACACCTCGCTGAAATATTGCGACCAGATATACAGGATAGACAAAGGAACTATAACAGAGAAACTTAGTTATAACAAGCTGATGGAAACAGAGCAGCACGTTAGCTAAAACATAGTTGAAAAAATGAGTAAACTTGTATCAGTAGTAGTACCCAATTACAATTGCGCGCCATACCTGGATAAGTGCCTGGAACACATCGTTAACCAGACTTATGCCAACTTCGAGTGCATAGTATGCGATAATGCTTCTACTGATAACTCACTGGAAATAATCAACAGTTGGGCAAAGAAAGATAAAAGGATAAAGGTATTGACTACCGAAGTGAACGTAGGTGGCATGCTTTGCTACAACAGGATGTTCTTTGAAGCAAAGGGTGATTACATCATGATACAGGACTCTGACGACTGGTGCGACCTGCAAAGAATAGAAAAACAAGTAGCCGTACTGGACAAATATAATGTAGGGTGCTGTATGACCAACTCAGTATTTTACTACGCACACACAGAACCTGAATACCCGGACAGGCCGGGCTCAGGTGTAGTAAACATTGAACAGGAAGACTGGGCACCCGCCACTATAATGTTCAAGCGGGAAATACTGAACGAAATACCCGGATACCACCTGTACTGGGACAGGGTAACCAGCTATGATAATTACTTCATCATGAGCATCATTAGCGAATACGGCGGGTATTACTTAGATGATTACCTGTACTTTGTATGGGCCAGGCATGACTCTGACCACAGGAGTATAGACCTGACAGATAAAGCCGGGCTGAGAAAGCTGATTTCCTTCGACGTGTACAAATTTCTGAAAAAACAACGCATAGAAACCGGAACCGACTGGCTGAAAGAAGGGAATATGGACGCCCTGAACAGCTATGAGCAACAGCTAATGAACGATAAGAATTACCTGGCAGACAAAATAAGGATGTTTGCGTGTATACAAATAGATAATGGGAAGTATAAAAACGGGTGGTCACTGCTGAAGCAGGCTATCAGCACATCGCCGGGCTTTATCAAAAATTATCAATCATTGCTCTACCTGCTCAGGTCCAGGATAAAAACCAGCGCATAGTATATGAAGGTGAGTATCATAATGTGTTCGTACAATACCAGCCATTACATTGGCAAGGCTATTGAGTGCATACTCGCACAAAGCTATACAGACTGGGAACTGATTATCAGCGATGACCGGTCAAAAGATAACTCTGTAGATGTAATCAAACCCTACCTTTCTGACCCGCGCATACAACTGTATGTGCAGGAACAAAACCAGGGGTATGTAAAAAATAAAAACTCGGCCATGCGCCGTGCCACAGGCGAGCTGGTGACACAACTGGACTCTGACGACATGTGCCCGCCCGACAGGATTGAAAAGCAGGTTAATGTATTTATCACCCATCCTGAAATAAAAATTTGCGGCAGTGACTTCAGGGCGATAGGTGTGGACGATAAGCCTCTCAATGTTATAGAGTTTGACTCTTACGACCGGGTATATAAGGAAGACTTCCTGGTAACTGAACCCGCCCTGAAATACCCGTTTTGGTTTCCCGGACTGATGTGGCGGAAAGAACTGTTCGACGAAATAGGTTATTATCCTGAATACTTCAGCGGCATATATGGCGACGACCATTACTGGACATTTAAGGCCAACCAGAAATACCCGATTTACTTTCTGAAAGACTGCCTGTATTACTACCGTATTAATCCGGGGTCGATTACCAACGTGCTGGACGACAAGCGAAAATTGATAGCACAGGACGTAATAGCGGAATTGCACAGGCTGGTAACAGAAACAGGCACTGACTGGCTGGAACAAGGCAAACCGGAAGAAGGGCTTGCCTTTGAGCAGCAACTGTTTAACAACAAACCCCTGATGGCCAAGCGCTACGGCATGTGGGCGGCTAAGGCAGTGGACAAAAAAAACTGGGCACAAGCCAAAGACTTGTTGAAAAAACATTTCAGCCAGAGCAAAACAGATATAGCCGGATACAGGACATTATTATATTATATACGCAGCAGGTACCTAAGCAAGGGATGAACATTATACTGGGATCTGAAGTAATACACCCGGGCGGCGCAGAAACATTTATACTTCGCCTGGCACAGGCCTTAACTAAGCAAGGCCATGATGTACGTGTATTTGTATTTTATAATCATTTGCTGAACCGTGAACTGTGCAAGCTACTGGCACCGGATGTGGAAATAGTGCCCGCCCATATACCAGCTGCCGGTATTTTAGGGAAAATAGACGGACTGTTCTTTCGCCTGTGTATCGACTATAGCCTACGCGACATATTTATCAGGAGTACGCTGAAGAAACTGATAAAAAAACAAAAGACTGACATCATCCATAGCCACCTGCTGAAGGTAGATAAACTGTGCCTGGATGTAGCCGCTGGTGAACACATTCCAGTAGTGGATACCATACATGGTGATTACCTCCAGTTTTTTGACAAAACGAAAAAAGGTATTGCTATACCATTGCTCAACTACTTATCAAAAGCAAAAAACAACCTGGGCAAGCTGGCAGCTGTGGTATGTATATCTGATAAACAGGTTGATTTTTTTAATAGAGAATTTCCAAAGGAAACGAGTGGAAAGGTCAGCAAAATATACAATGGCTACGAAGGCAATATCACCACACTACCCGTCGACCTGAAAAAGCAACTGGAAATACCTGCAGATGATTTTGTATTTGGCATGGTATCGCGCGGTATAGCTGACAAAGGCTGGCAGGTAGCTATAGATGCATTCCTGCAACTTAATAATAAACATACGCACCTGGTATTAACAGGTTCCGGCGATTATATTACATCCTTAAGAGAAAAATACAAAGACGAAAAGCATATACATTTTACAGGACATGCCGATAACCCCATTAACTGGATTAATATTTTTGATGTAGGGCTACTTCCGTCCACGTATCCATCAGAAAGCCTGCCAACTGTAATAATTGAATACTTATATTGCGGCATACCTGTAGTAGCCAGTGATGCAGGTGAAATAGTGAATATGACCGGGCAGGGGATGCATCCCGCAGGTATCATAGTACCGATTAATGATGGAAAAGTAGATGCAGGACAATTCAGCCATGCTATGAACAGCTATATAGATAACCAAGAATTATACAGCAGGCATAAAGAAAATGCCACCAGATGCTACCAGATGTTTGACATGAATAAATGTGTTAATGAATATACTCAAGTATATATACAGGCAATAAATCAACACCATAAATAACATAGCTATGAGGTTTGCCATAAGAGACGATGATACCAACTACTACACACAGCCTGAAGAGCTGGAGAGTTGTTATGGCCAGGTGTGGCATGATTTTCCACCTACACTGAGCCTGATATCAAAAGTGAAAGGCAACTGGCTGTATTGGGTACACCAGATTTACAAAGACAAGCAAAATACAGACTGGGATGCATGGAAAGCAGATGATGTGATTCATCCCATAGAGAAAAACGAGCCTCTGGTTTCTTTCCTGAAAGAAAAAATAGCAGGAAGCAAACTGGATGTATCTTTTCATGCCAGGCACCACAGAAACAGCGACCCCGTGCCACCGGAAGGCAGAAGCAACAACTATGTACTGGGAGCTGAATACTTCACCACACGCTACCTGGCCAACGAGATAAAAGCTGAAGTAGCACATCTGAATAAACTATTCGGCACTGACATCACCGTATTTACACCACCACAAAATATGCTGAGTGAAGCGGGGTATAAATCAGTATTAGATGCAGGTCTTAATTTATGTGGTGGAGGCATTCCTTTTTACAAAAAGGAAAAAAACCTGAAAGGGTTGTACAATATGAGCAGGCAGTTTACATTCAAACTACTGCACAGGGATGCTGATTACCCTCGCGTACTGCGGTACAAAAACCATAATGAGATAGCCTACCATTACCCCTTGCAGCCCACCACCCGACTGGATGAATTGAAATACGACTTTGATATGGTACGGAGGTTTGACGGAGATTTTGTCCTGTCCACACACTATATAGAATTTGACTACCCGATGGTATATGATGAGACACTGACTATGAAACAGGTATTGATGGATTTCCTGGACTATGTTTCAAAATATAAAGTGGACAAAATGTCTTTATCTGAAATGCTGAAATAGCTAATGAAGGAGCAAGGGAAAATATTAGTAGTATCATTTCAATCGCTGACTGCCAAAAGTGGTGGTGGCATGGCGAAGCTGGGCTACTATGTTTCTGAACAATTGCATAAGCGGGGTTTGCTGAAAAAATTCATCGTATCGTCAAAAGGCAAGTATGAAACTTCATTTCCATCAGCTGCGGTTTCAGGGTTGTCGAGGTACTACCTGTTTTTGCTGAACAAACTGAACAGGTTTATCAAATTACCTGATTACAGGTTCAGGTTGATTCAGGAGCATTTATTTGATATTCAATGCTGCGCGCATATCACACCGGATATTGATATACTGTTTACCACCAACGCCCATCTGAAAAGGACTTATTCCAAAGCAAAAAAAATGGGTATTAAAATCATTTATGTACCTGCCAACCATGAAGAAAATTATATCTACAAAATAGTTTCGGAAGAGAATAAAAAGCTGGGTATCAACAGGCCCGAACCGTACACCTATCAACCCAGGATAAAATTTTATAACGATTCGATAGTGTACGTGGATACTGTACTTTGTACTTATCCTACAGTGTACGAATCTTATGCTGATACCGGGCGCAAGCACGAAGTAATAAAAATAAACGGCCACCTGAAGCCGGATTTCAAACCATACGAATACAGGGAAAAGCCTGCCCGCGAGACTTATGATGTAATATATATCGCTACGACTGTTCCCCTGAAAGGATTACAGTACCTGCTGGAAGCGTGGAAAGACTTGATGTCTCAAAGCGGGCATGATAACCTAAGGTTACATATTATAGGCCGTATTGATGGAGCACTGAAAGACTACTTTGATACGCACTTTAAAGGATTAAAAAACGTACAATACCTGGGCCGTGTAGAAGATGTGACTACAATGCTGGAGCATAAAGACCTGTGCGTTATTCCGAGCCTGACAGATGCGGGGCCTTATGTAGCCCTTGAGGCTGCACATTATGGAGTGCCTGTTGTATTGACTGAAAACTGTGGTTCAGCAGAGTTACTCAGTCGCAAACCTGGTGGCTGTAAAGTAATACCCATAAGGGATACTGAAGCTATAATAGATACGATACTTTGGGCCTATCATAACAGGCAGGAAGCCATACAAATGGGCAAGACCGGGAAAGAGTTACTGGATGGTTACAGTATGGAAGCGTTTATTGTCAATGTTACTGATTATCTTGAACAAACACTGGCAGCACACAATAAGTAAACTATGGGTAAAGTAATAGTCATATCTTTTCAATCGCTAACTGCCACCAGTGGGCAGGGTATGGCAAGATTAGGCTATCTCCTCTCGAAAGAGCTGCACCGCAGGGGTTTGCTGAAAATTTTCGTGGTACATTCCAAAGGCAAGTTTGAAACACCTTTCCCCAGCGAGCCGGTATCATTCTTTTCCCGGTACTACCTATTCATACTCAATAAACTGAATAATATCTTCAATTTCAAAACGCATAAGTTCCGCTTTTTGCAGGAACGCCTGTTCGACTGGTTTTGCGCGCAAAAAGTAGATAATTCAGTTGACATTGTGTTTGCCACGCAGCCCTACCTGAAACGCACATTCAGAAAAGCAAAGCGCCTGGGTATCAAAACCATATTGCTATCCGGCACACCTGAAGACAACTATATGTATGATATAGTAAGCGAAGAGAATAAAAAACTGGGCGCTACGGCAATAGACTCCTATACATACGACAAACGGAATCAATATTTCAACGACACCATGCAATACCTGGACGTTGTTATAGGTTCTTTACCCACAGCATACAAAACCTATGCTGTATCCCGCGTCTTCAAAGGTGAGAATATCAACATGACCGGACACATGACACCCGACTTCCCGGCCTTTGATATTAACGACAAAAAAAACAACAGCGGTAAGTTTGTGGTGGGATACCTGGCTTACACCGTTGTATTAAAAGGTTTACATTACCTACTGGAAGCTTGGGAAGAAATAGTAAAAGAAAATGACACTGCGGACATTGAGTTGTTAATTGGCGGCCCACTGCACCCTATTGTGGATGAATATGTAAAGACCCGTTTCAGTAATCTCACTAAAGTGAAATTCCTGGGGCAAGTAACCGACATTGCAGGCTTCATGAAACAACTGGACTTATTTGCAGCACCCAGCCTGATAGATGGCGCACCTGTATCCGCCCTGGAGGCGGCACACTATGCTGTGCCTGTACTGATTACCGACAATGCAGGTTCCAGCGAATTGATAGGCCGGGGTAAAGGAGGCGGATACATAGTGCCTATAAGGGACGCACAAGCAATAAAAGAAAAAATACTCTGGGCATACCAACACCGCGAAGAAAATGCAGCGATTGGCATTCATGCGAAAGAGAACATGGACAATTATAGTTTTGAAGACTTCATCATTGAGGTGAGCGAATATTTAGAAAAACAGTTGGATGGCCGATAAGAAAAATATACTGTTACTAGGCTCTGAATTGGGGAAAGGCGGTGCAGAGCGCTCCATATCGCTGCTGAGTTATCACCTGGAGCAGGCGGGTTACAATGTGGTATTATGTATACTTTCCGGCAAAGACAGGACACAATACTATAAAACCTGTGAAGAGGTCATATTTGTGGACCCGCCTGAAAGCAAGAATGCATTGCAAAAGATTGGTGCATGGCGGTACAGGTTGAGAAGAATAAAGGAAATAAAAAAAGCATATAAGATTGATGTGTCCATTAGTTTCCTGGAAGGGCCCGACTATGTGAATGTGCTGACCAAAGGACGTGAAAAGATAGTATTGAGCATCAGGGGTTCCAAGATGTTTGATAAGGTCATCAGCGGCTGGATGGGTACTGTACGCAAAAAAGCTTTAATACCCTTCCTGTATAAGCGGGCAGATACTATTGTTTGTGTTACCCAGGCACTTGCAGAAGAACTACATACATACTTCAATATCAGCTACAACAAGCTAAAAGTGATTTTCAACTTTTATGAAGTAGAAGAAATATTAAACAACGCCAACCAAACGCTGACTACTGAAGAAGAAAAAATATTTTCGAAGCAAGTTATTATCACATCGGGCAGGTTGCATGTAGCCAAAGAACATGACAAGTTGATAAGAATACTCAAACGAGTAAAAGATCATGCGGATGCAAGGTTGATGATATTAGGCGATGGAGAATTACATGCTGAACTTGAGGCACTGGCTTCAAATCTTAATCTGAAAGTATGCAACTGGAATGGCAAGTATGAAGATGCAGATATATACTTTATGGGCTTCCAGACAAATGCATTCAAATATTATAAACATAGTACGTTGTTCGCACTTTCATCATCCTGGGAAGGCTTTCCGAATGTACTCGCGGAAGCATTGATATGTAACAAGCCGGTAGTAAGTACAGACTGCCCCACAGGGCCAAGGGAAATACTAAATGTGCCAGGCCTGGGGCACGAACCAGTAACACAGGCTATCCGCACTCCTGCAGGTACGCTGTTGCCGCTACTGCACGATATAACAGAAGATATTGCCACCCAATGGACTGATGAAATTAACTATTGGCTGGATAGCCCTACCCCATCAACTGATGATTTTAATAAACTAACTAATCGCTTTACTTTGAACACACTACTTGGCGAGTGGCAAAAAGTAATCGGCTAAATAAATACAAAAGTGACCATATTGATCATAGATAACTCAACAGCTTTCACGGGTGCATTTAAATGCGCACTAAACGAGGCTGAATTGTTATCTGATGAACACAGGTTTATCTTCGTATTGAATGAAAGCAGCAATCTTGTACAAACACTCAGGGATAAAGGCATTACCGTATACACAATCCCCATGGTTGAGATTAAGCGTTCCCTAGGTGTACTATTGCTTTATCCTTTTTCTCTATTGCGTAATACTATAAGCCTGCTGAAAATATTACACGAAGAGCAAGTGGACGTAGTGCAGGTGAATGATTTCTACAATATGCTAGGGGTAATGGCCAAAACGTTTGGGTTCAAGGGGAAATTATTGACCTATGTACGGTTCCTCCCATCGGTAATGCCGGGTGCTTTGCGGAAAATCTGGATAAACTGCGGTTTGAAATATTCGCACAGGATGATAGCTGTATCAGATGCTGTACTGAAACAACTACCTGCACACCCCAAAGCTGTAAGGGTATACGACCCTGTGCAGCTCACTGAAAATTTGCCTGAAAAAGACTATACCGTAAAAGACACGATATCCATACTATACCTGGCCAACTATATACAGGGCAAAGGGCAAGATGCTGCCCTGGAAGCTTTTGCAATAGCATACGAACAAAGCAAAAAAATAACGCTCACCTTTATGGGTGGAGATATGGGCTTAGAAAAAAACAGGGCATTCAAACAATCTCTTGAAGAACGCACTAAAGAACTAGGATTATCAGAGGTGGTACAGTTTGCCCCATTCAACAGTAATATTGAAGCCTCCATAAAAGAAGCAGATATTGTATTGAACTTTTCAGAAGCCGAGTCTTTTTCAATGACTTGCTTAGAAGCCGCCTTTTACGGTACGGCATTAGCAGCTACCAGGTGCGGCGGGCCTGAAGAGATTATTAACAATGGATATACCGGCATTACGGTACCGGTAAAGAACATAAATGCTATGTCTGATGCTATCTTGCGTTTAGCCGAAGATGCTGCATTGCGCAAGCAATATGCCATTGCAGGCAAGGCGTATGTAAGAAATAAATTCAACACAGAAGAGTATAAACAACAGATGCGGCAAATATTAACTACAGCAACATGAGCACGAAAAAGCCAAAAGTTTTATTCATGGTTCCTTACCCTGTGCGGCACGCGCCCTCACAGCGCTTTCGTGTTGAATTATTTGAGCCCTATTTGCAGGAAGCCGGCATTGAATATACCATCGCACCATTTATCAGCGCCCGTACATGGGATTTATTATACAAAAAAGGCTCTGCTATGCAGAAAACAGCGGGCATTATCAAGGGTTACCTGAAACGTCTTAAGACTGTATTATTTGATGTACACAAATACGATTATGTATTTGTACACCGCGAAGGAGCCCCGATGGGTCCGCCTGTATTTGAGTGGATAGTTGCGAAGCTTTGGCGCAAGAAAATGATATTTGACTTTGACGATGCGATATGGATACCGAATACCAGCAGCGAAAACCGTTTTGTGTCCTGGTTGAAATCATTCTGGAAAGTACGGTACATCTGTAAATGGTCTCATACCGTAGTTGGTGGAAATGAATACCTGTGCAACTATGCACAGCAATACAACAGCAACGTAGTGTTGATACCTACCTGCGTGGATATGGAGCGTATGCACAATGGACTAAAGGAGCATACAACGGGACAGGTAACTATAGGTTGGACGGGTAGCCATTCTACTATACCCTACCTGGATGAGATAATGGATGTACTGGTATATGCTGAACAGGAACTGAATACCAGGTTTATACTTATAGCCAACAAAAAGCCGGAGCTACCTTTGCGCAACTGGGAGTACATCCCCTGGAATGAGACAACAGAGATACCGGACTTGCTGAAAATAGACATCGGTGTAATGCCTCTTAAGGATGATGCATGGAGTGAGGGTAAATGCGGTTTTAAACTCATACAATACTTATCATTAGGCATACCCGCTATTGCCAGCCCGGTAGGCGTTAACAAAGTAATAGTTGAGGACAGTACTAATGGATATTTGTGCAGCACTATCGATGAATGGAAATCCGCCATAAAAGCATTGGTATCTGACGTGGAATTCAGAAAAAAGGCAGGCACCGCAGGCAGGCTGAAAATGCAGCAAGGATACAGCATAGCCGCCAACAAAGAAAAATTTACCCGGCTATTCCTTTATTAAACCAGGCTATTTTTCTACGGCTCACAATCCCGAATGACAAGAGGTTAATTTGTATCGGGAAGTGTTTATAATACACCAGCACCAGTGTAAGACCATAAAAAGGCAGACAAGGAATGCGGTAGCGGGACAGCGTACCGAAGTTGCCCGATGATACCCCCACCGCAAATGCGAATACAAGGGTAAATATCATACAAAACTGTATCGTTGGGTCTGAAAATACTGTTCGCCAAAACTGCATGAACCCGACTGATACGAATACTTTTATAGTCACCAGCAGTAGTATTGTGGCTTCCAGGGCGTTAATGAGCTGGATAACCTTACGCGTTTCCCACAAGTAGGGACGGAAGAGAGTCACGTTTACCGCAGCAGGAAACTTTGACAGCATACCGATTGCAGAAGGGTCCATCTCTCCCAGGTTGTAGGCACTACCCTCATCACCCGACTGCTCCTGTATGTAACTGCTGATCAGGTAAGACGTATTTGCAATTTTGTCCAGTGAATACTTACCGAACACTTCGGAATACTCCTGCATCACGTACACGAAACCTCCAATACAGACAGCCATCACACCGAATTTCAATATAAACCGCATAAAAGCACTCCTTACCTTATGAGAGTAACTGGCGAGAATCCAGAATATAATAGCCGGGATAAATGCGATAAGAATGTATAGTTTAATGGTGGCCAGCAAAGCAAATGCTACCACAGTAATAGCTACTGTACGGAAACGAAAGTCCCTGTTGATAAGCAAACGGAAGGCACCGTAGGTCATCCATCCAAGACTAAACATACAAATTGTATCCTTGAATATACCCGACCCCCACATAATGGTACTGGGAATAAACAGGGTGGCTATTGCAATATACTTTGTGTAGTCAGGAAACTTGGTAGCAAAGGTGCGGAACAAAGCCCAGATACCAGAAAATGCTATCGCAGCCAATATCACCGCAGTAGGCAAGAAGGTGTTGAAGGTAAATATCATTAATATAGCAACAATGGTACATACGGTATATTCCGCAGGGGCCTGGTACCAGTCCATTTGTGATATATACTTAGAATATCCTCCCTCGTACCATTCCGGTATGCGGAACAACATATTATACCACTTGGTAAAACTCTCGTCGAACGCGCTATTAATTAGTTTGGCATGCCAGTGATACAGTGCTGTATCGCCCCATCCATAGTAATACCTGTAGATAAGGCTAATGAATATCGCTCCGCCTATTTTAAATATAAGCCCCGGCATAAAATACTTTCGCCAGGGATGCCCTACAGGATACCTGCGCTCGCGTATCTGGTAAGCGACAAAGAATATGGCTACCAGGTAAAAAGGCAGTAACAGGAAGTCAATAAAACCTATAAATTGCAGATAATCTGATTCGTACATTGCCCCCGAATTTCTTTGTTCCTATATTTGTCAAAACAACTACTCTGCATGTGTGGTATTACCGGTTATTATGCCTTTACCAATAACGCTTTAAGCAATATCGTAAAGGTAACACAATCAACTGAAAAATTGTATTTGCGCGGACCCGACTGTGGTGATATTTATACACATAATAACATCGCCCTGGGGCACCGCAGGCTGTCTATCATAGATACTTCTCAAGGTGCTTTGCAACCCATGAATGATGTCAGTGGAAGATATACGATAGCCTTTAATGGGGAAATCTTTAATTACAAGGAACTATCAGCTAAATACCTGGACAGAGTTTGGCAGAAAATTGGCGGGCCTAAAACCACTTCTGATACTGAAGTGCTGCTGTACCTGCTGATAGAATATGGGAAAGACTGCCTGGAATGGCTGAGCGGTTTTTTTGCATTCGCGTTATATGACAAAGAAACAGGCAACCTGCTGGTAGCCCGCGACAGGTACGGCAAAAAACCGCTGAACTATTATGCTACGGCCGATGAGTTCGCCTTTTCTTCAGAAATGAAGTCGCTGCTGGCATGGGGCATACCTAAAAAACTTAACTACACTGTTTTGCATCAGTACCTGCAACTCAACTATATACCCCAACCGCAAAGCATGATAGAAGGTGTAGCCAAACTAAAGCCAGCACATTATATACTTCTCAACGCGAAAGGCATACAGGAGTACAAGCCTTATTATGAAATAAAAATTAACAAGCAGGCCTATAACAACTATACCTACGACAATGCACAGGAAGAACTGGTGAAGCGGATGGACTATTCCGTACAAGAAAGGATGATATCGGATGTGCCGTTAGGCGCTTTCCTGAGTGGAGGGATCGATTCTTCAGTGGTTGTAGCCCTTGCCAGCAGGTACACCAAAGATCTAAATACATTTTCCGTAGGATATAAAGACAACGCGTTTTTTGACGAAACAAAATATGCTAAACTGGTAGCAGAAAAATACAAGACTAACCACACCGTATTCTCGCTGACCAATAACGACTTCCTGGAGCATGTGTACGATGTACTGAATTATATGGATGAGCCTTTTGCCGATTCATCTGCCATACCCGAATATATACTCTGCCACCACACGCGCAAGCATGTAACTGTAGCATTGAGCGGCGATGGCGGCGATGAAGTATTTGCCGGCTACAACAAACATGCCGCAGAATGGAAGATGCGGCAAAGTTCCTTTGTGAATACATTGGTGAAGGCCGCATTGCCATTGTGGAGCGTATTGCCTCGCGGCAGAAGCAATAAAATCACCAACCTCTTCAGGCAATTACACAGGTTTGCAGAGGGAGGTAGCCTATCTGTAAAAAATCGCTATTGGCGTTGGGCATCATTTAATACAGTTGCACAAACCAACAGCTTGCTCAGCGACCAATCAATAGCCAGGGTGGATTATGCGTTGATGGAGCAGGAAAGGCAGGAAATACTGAAACATTTCACCGGTAACGATTTCAACGAACTACTGCTGACAGATATGAACCTGGTTCTGACCGGGGACATGCTGGTAAAGGTAGACCTGATGAGTATGGCCAACAGCCTGGAAGTGCGTAGCCCCTTCCTGGATTATAAAGTGGTAGATTTCGCTTTTTCGTTGCCGGAGCAGTACAAGATTGACGGCAGTATGAAGAAACGCATCGTCCAGGATGCCTTCCGCAGCATGTTGCCCGAAGAAATATACAACCGTCCGAAACACGGGTTTGAAATACCGTTGCTGGATTGGTTTAGAAAAGAACTATGGGGACTGATTAATAATGATCTGCTGGAAAAATCCTTTGTGCGGGAGCAGGGTGTATTCAATGTTGACGCAGTAGAGCAACTCAAGAAAAAGCTGCACAGCAACAGCCCAGAAGATAGCCACGCCACTATATGGGCGTTGATTGTATTCCAATACTGGTGGAAAAAGTATTTCATCAGTTAGCAGCCGGTTACCGGTTGGACGAGCAATCAAATTATTGTATCATTGCACAACTAAAAAGTTACATGCCGAGGGTATTACGCATACATAACAGGTTAATCATAGGAGGCCCAGCTATCAACGTCACTTACCTGACCAAATACATGGCACCAGAATTTGAAACCATGCTGGTGATAGGCGATAAAGACAGCCATGAGCAGGATGCTGACCACTTGATTACCAACCTGGGCCTGAACCCTGTGGTAGTACCTGAAATGAAAAGGGACATCAGCCCGCTGAACGATGGCTACGCCTACCAGAAAATAAAAAAACTGATTGAAAAGTTCCGGCCGGACATAGTGCATACACATGCTGCCAAATCGGGCGTAATAGGCAGGCTGGCGGCTGATGCATGTAAGGTGCCCGTGATACTGCATACTTTTCACGGCCATGTGTTCCATAGTTACTTCAGCAAGTTCAAGACCAATACATTCATACAGATAGAGCGCTACCTGGCACGACGTTCAACTGGTATCGTAGCCATCAGCGAAACCCAGAAACACGAGCTGGCCAATGTGTACCATATCTGCGATGAAAAGAAAATAAAAATCATCCCCTTGGGGCTGGACTTAGATAAATTCCAGGTGCAGCAGGATGTTAAACGTGCTGAATTCAGGAAACAGTTTGACCTGAAACCAGATGATATAGCTATTGGCATCATAGGCCGTGTAGTACCCGTAAAGAACCACAGCCTGTTTGTGGCCGCTGCTAAAAAAGTATTGGACCGTACTTCATTGCCAGTAAAGTTTGTAATAATAGGCGATGGCGATATGCGCCCTCAAATGGAAGCTGAATTTGCCGCTGCCGGTATTGATTACACCTATTATCCCGTTGACCCGCGTGAGGCTACTGCATTATGTACATCATGGCAAACAGAAATGGACTATGTACTTTCCGGGTTGGATATAGTTGCCCTTACTTCTCATAACGAAGGAACACCCGTATCGCTGATAGAAGCACAGGCAGCAGCGCGCCCGGTTGTATCTACCAATGTAGGCGGCGTAAAAGATGTGGTAACAGATAACCAGACAGGCTACATCACCGAGCCCGGCGATGCAGACACGTTTGCCGAAGCCCTGCTGAAACTCATCACCAACCCTGATAAGAGAAACTACTTCGGGCAGTTGGGCCGCACATTCGCACAGACCCATTACTCATACCAGCGATTAGTAAAAGATATGTCAGCTTATTACTACGACCAGCTGGCTATGGCAGGTGTTGATTATCGCAAACAGCCCATTCGCCCGGTGTCTTCCAATCTTGAAGAAGATTAATTCATTGCCTTAAAGAATTCCACCGTCTGTACGAGCCCGTCCATAAAGCGTTTGGTGGGTTCATAGCCCAACAGGTTTCGTGCAAGAGAAATATCTGCCAGCGAATTACGCACATCACCGGCTCTTGGCTCACGGTATGTAGCTTCATGGTCTGCTTTCAGAATATCACGTATCTCGTTGTATAAGAAATTAACTGAGAAATTTTCACCAACTGCTATATTATAGACCTTCCCGAAGGCTTCTTCATTTTTAGTCAACATCCCCCGTACATTAGCCTGCACAGCATTGTCTACAAAGGTAAAATCACGTGTCTGCTCTCCGTCCCCATTTATATATACAGGTTCTTTCTTCATAATACCGCTAACAAACAAGGGTATTACTGCTGCATAAGGGCCATCAGGGTCTTGCCTGGGGCCGAATACATTGAAATACCTGTACCCCACCAGCTTCATACCGTATAGTTCTGCAAACACACCTGCATATAATTCATTCGCCTTTTTGGTAACCGCATAAGGAGACAACGGATTACCTACCTTTTCTTCACGTTTGGGCAGGTTAGGCTCATCGCCATATACTGATGAAGAAGAAGCATATACAAATGTTTTTACTCCCGCATCTTTGGCAGCCGTCAGCATATTCACAAAGCCCCCTACGTTTACATCATTACTCGTTATGGGATCTTTTATAGAGCGTGGTACAGAACCCAATGCCGCCTGGTGGCTCACATAATCTATACCTTCGCATGCTTTGCGGCATACTTCGGGGTCGCGGATATCACCTTCTATAAACTCGTAATTGCTGTAACCTGTGAACAGGTCAATATTCTTTTTAAGCCCAGTGGCCAGGTTATCCAGCACACGTACCTTGCCGGCACCATTCTTCAATAAATACTCAGTTATATGAGAACCAATAAAACCGGCACCACCGGTTACCAAAAATGATGATTGACTTATATCCTCTGTGTGAAACAATGACATCTGCATATCAGTTTATACTTATAAATGTTATCCCCTGCAGGTGCAGAGGCGGCAAACATATTGTAAAATACATAAAACAGGTAGCCTGTATATAGCCGTTAACGAATTAATTACAGGCACAAAAAAACCGTTCGTATCCGGAACGGTAATTTTTTTATGGCTTTTATGACTTAAGCTTTCTTCTCAGCTTTTTTGTCTGCCTTTTTGGGGCGTGCGGGGCGGCTTACACCAAATGACCCCATGAATATCTTGCCCTTTTTCGTGCGCTTGTCGCCTCTTCCCATGTTCTTGTTTTTTAAATTAGGATGCTAAAATACGAAAAAGGCATGAAACTCACGTTACATGCCTTTTTTTGTTAAGACAAACGGTTGATTATTTCTTACCGCTGATCTTAGTAGCAAATTCTTTACCAGCCTTAAATTTAGGCACTTTACGTGCTTTAATTTTGATAACCTCACCTGTTTGGGGGTTACGGCCATTACGTGCAGAACGCTCAGATACAGAAAATGTACCGAAACCTACCAGCGTAACGCGGTCTCCTTTCTTCAGAGCGGCAGTAACCGATCCTGTGAAAGAATCCAATGCATCATTAGCTTGTGTCTTAGTAATGCCTGCATCTTTTGCAACTTTGTCAATCAATTCAGCTTTGTTCATAGACTCAGTGTGTTTGGTTGTAAATAAAAATTTGTTTCGTGTTGAAGCAAATATACTCACGTTTGGGTCAGTTCCAAATATCCCGCAAGGTTTTTTTATTCGTTAAAAGCCTTGCCAGCATGGGCTTTCCACAGTTTATTCACAAAATCGGTGATTAAACGGGGTATTTTACCCCCCGGAACCCTTATTTATCAACCATTTGAACATATTGGCAAGAAATTTGCTATATGGAAACTCCCGTACAGTAAGCATTTCAGGGTATTGTTATTCAACCTCCTACACCTGTTCCATTATGGTGCGGAATGCAACAAACCTGTCTCCAAACTTTTCTATGCCCTTCGCCCTCATGGCAGCTGAATACGCAGATATATAGCTCTTGTAATCTTCCATGTTTTTGCAAAAGTATTGTGCTGCGTAGGTTACTCCTTCAGCATCATCAACATCCAACAGTCGAAACAATTTAGAATCAACAAACAGGCCTGTACTCATCAGTTCAGGGATATGCTCATTTTTCATCCATTGCAGCCACTCTTGTTCTGCATCATGATTAATCTTAATCGTTACATTGTATAGTACCATACTGGGTTCTGTTTTACCATTTCTTTTCTATACTGTCTAATATCGCCAGGTAATTTGCATACCGCTCTGTGGACAATTTGCCGTTCATTACAGCTTCTTTTACAGCACAGCCCGGTTCATTAATATGCAGGCAGTTATTAAACCTGCATCTGCTCATCAATGCACGCATCTCGGGGAAGTACTGGGCCAATTCCTCTTTTTCAAAATCTATGAGTCCGAATTCTTTTACACCGGGCGTATCAATTATTCTGCCTCCGCCGGGCATATCAAACATTTCAGCAAAAGTCGTGGTGTGCTGTCCTTTACCGCTCCAGTCAGAAATCTCTTTTGTTTTGAGTTCCTTTCCCGGTATCAGTTGATTGATCAATGTACTCTTCCCTACACCGGAATGTCCGCTAAACAGAGTAGTCAACCCTTTTAGCCTTTCAGCTATTACACCTACATCTTCTTTGTTTGTAGCTGATAATGCAAACACCTCGTAACCTGCATTAGTATATATACCCTTCCATTCCTCCAGCGCAGCTTGCTGCTTGGTATTCAACAGGTCAATTTTATTAATCACAATGATGGCGGGTATATGATAGGCTTCCGCGGTTACCAAAAATCTGTCAACAAACCCGGTAGATGTACGAGGGCTTGCAATAGCAGCCATGACTAATGCAACGTCTATATTGGCTGCCACAATATGTTTCTGATTCCTGTTCTGTGGCGATACCCTTACAATATAATTATGCCTGTCTGTTACCGTATGTATGATACCTGATTTATCATCGGTGTTTTCTACATCGTACAACACATAGTCCCCCACGGCAATGGGGTTGCTCGACGATATATCCTCATCTATTTTCAGTTTACCTTTTACCCTTGCGTTCAGGAAATTGCCTTGTTCGTCGCGCACCAGGTACCAGCTTCCTGTCGATTTATATACCAGTCCTTTCTGTTCAGGCATTCGTTGTTGTTTACTCGTATCTTAATGCGACAATGGGGTCTAACCTTGAAGCTTTTAAAGCCGGGTATATACCGGATATTACTCCCACAATGGTACACAGGCTGATGCCCATGATTATCCAGCCCCAGGGCACAATGAATGCAGTTTCAAACAGCAGGCCGAACAGGTTGCCAATCAATATACCCAGTATTATGCCTGTCACCCCGCCTATCAGGCTTATCAATACCGATTCAGTAAGAAACTGTTGCTTGATGGTTGATGCCCTAGCACCTAAAGCTTTATTAATACCTATTTCGCGGGTACGTTCCGCCACCGATACCAGCATAATATTCATAAGCCCGATAACTGAACCAAGTAACGTGATAATACCGATAAACAACGCCGCCCAACTGATGACACTGATACTATCTATCAGCATACTGGCCAGGCTGTCGTTCTGTTGTATCGTAAAATTATTCTCCATTTCAACAGGCAGTTTTCTTATTACCCTGAATAAGCCTTCCGCTTCCTGCTGCGCCATATCTTTATTGGTTATGTCATCCACCATCACGTTCAGCACATATCGCTCATTATCCGTACCATATACAGCCCTGGCATTTTCCAATGGCAAAAAAATCAGGTTGTCTGCATTCATAATCATACTGCCCCCTTTCGATTCTGCAATACCTACCACCACATACTTAGTATCGCCTATGGAAACTGTTTTTCCTACTGCACCTTTATACCTGCTGCCAAACAATGTTGTTGCCACGCCATTGCCCAATATGCACACAGCACTGCCAAACTGCAATTCTGACTGTGAGAAGTCGCGGCCTGCTTCCAGATCCGTATCCGATATTTTCAGGTAAGCCTCATCAATACCCATCGTATTGATATTGGGGTTGGTTTTTACTGAGCCGTATTTAACAGTAGCGATACTGGTACCGGACATAGACATACTGACATCTGCCGGGTATTCATATCGTTTTTTAAATTCCTTCGCCTCCAGGTATGTTATATTCTTGCCTTCGCGCACACTTATTTGCAGGCCGTGTGAACGCCTTTGCTTAATAATGTCCCCTGTTATCTGGAAACTGTTGGCGCCCATCTGGCTGAAGCTGGTATATACCCCGGCCTTCATTACCTCGATAGATGTCAATATCCCTATCAGGGCGGTAATGCCAAGGGCTATTATAGCTATGGTGATAGCAGACCGCAGCCGGTTGCCACGTATAGCACGGTATGCCAGGTTAAGATTAAACAGCAACCTTGTCATCCTTCATGTATATTATTGTTTCACAAAACGCTCGGCCATTACTTCCCTGCCCTCAGCATAGGCACCTTTTAATATATAAGTGCCGGCAGGTAACGATGCTGTATTAAATTGAATCAGGTTTTTACCTTTTTTACAATTTTTAGACATCAGTTCATGCACCTTCCTGCCGTTTATATCATATATGGTGAAGTGTACCGGCGCTTCTTCTTGCAGTGTAAATGAATACGACAAATAAGTATTTACGGGGTTAGGATAAACAATACCTTTTTCCCTGCTGACAGTTGTTTCTTTCACGCCTAATACGGGAGAATTCAATTTAGCTATCCAGTTACCGTAATGACTATCCGCCCTGCCATATATCCCAACTATCCACACAGAGCCAAATGAATTAAAGTCAACCTGCGAACCTGTATAATCCCCCCAGCGTTGTTCTTTCCCGCCTAACCTCTTTATACTTCCTTCGCCTGTCTTTACCCTTATAATATCTGAATAGTCTTTGGCATCATACAATACTGCAGACAGGCCAGGGTGGTCATTCGGGCCTGTATAGTTGAAGGTGATGATAGACTGGTTAAGGCCCCAGCCGTTGCCTACAAATGAGATATTGGGGTAGCCGAAATCAAGCGTATCAACACTGATGAATTGCGCGTATGACACAGCAGGGCTTGTTCTATAATTACTGATTTTACCATGATATATAGCTGACGAACCGGTATTGGTATCAATAGATGTACTCACAAACTGAATTTCCTCGGCATTGGCATAAGCACCCAGTACACGTCCATCATTGGTAGCCAATACTACCGATGTATCGGGCTGCCTGCCGTTGGGTGGCACTCCATAAGGCACCGGAGATTTCAGGGCCTGAATGGTCAAATTCCCCCCATTAGTAATAGTGCCGGGCACTTTCACCAGGAATATAGTATCGTTCTGTACATCAAAGTTCCTGTTAGATAGGAAGTATTGCTCGTTACCGTCAGGCAGCCAGCCTGCCTTTACCGGAAACAGGTTACGGATAGGCCTGCCTTCAAAATTGATACCATCCCATATTTTATAATTCAATGTAGCTGCGCTGTCATAGCCGTTCCACTTATTTATCTGGTATATCACAGTTTCGCTAAAACCAAGTTGCCAGCTTACATTATCTTTTATTTTGTTGCCTGTTAGAAATATTTCGTCATCAGTAATAGCAATGGCCGGGTAATCGAACCATGTCGTATCATTTTTGTAATCACCCGGAAATTTATAAAACGACCATGCTCCCTCGGGGTCATTGGACAGTGTAAACCCGATTACTATAAAGTTATTCCTGTTTGTACTGTTCAACATCACACATATATACCTGTCTGCCTCTGCATCGTACAATACTTTCGGGTCATACCTGTAATCATTGAGTATGCTGTTCAATCCTACTTTTTGAGAAAAAGACTTTAAGTCCACACGCATACTCATAGCCCCCCCCTGGCCATCCAACACCGTTATCCTGCTATTCAGTACGTTAACAATCTTATTGGACCTGGAGATTGCCATATCATTATCAGGCGGTATACCCACAAACGAATCTGCCACAAAATTCTGAGCTACTATCGGGGACGGTGCTGCGGTAGTTTTACGTGCAGTGCGCGAGGCATCAGACATCCTCCTGGAAAAACGTTGTGCCGATTCCAGTTTCGCGTCGCGCAGTTTCATCTTATCTATATTCCCGTCCGGGTTGGGTGCCTCCAGGTTAAGCACCTGCGGGTCAAAGGGGTCTGCCTCAATATCTTTCAGTACAGCTACCCCCTCAAGTTTAGCTGTGAAGGAATGGCTTCGCGCGTTTTGCCCGTAAGCTAAATGCGACACACTAAGCAACAATACAGCGACTATAACTCTGTTCATCCGGTTCATTTTGCTTAAAATTAAGAAAACCGCTGCATATAGCTATACAGCGGTTTCCCAAATAGTATTTAAATATGATTATTATCCCTGTAGGGCCGCGGCACCGCTCACTATCTCTGTAAGTTCGGTAGTAATGGCTGCCTGGCGGGCACGGTTGTAAGAAATCTTCAGCGAGCGCAGCAATTCGTTGGCGTTTTCGCTGGCTTTATCCATAGCCGTCATACGTGCGCCGTGCTCCGATGCATTGGCATCCAGCATAGCCTTGTATACCTGCGTGTTCAATATTTTAGGCATCAGCTCACGTATCAGTACGTCTTCTGATGGCTCGAATATGTAATCTGCTTTGCCGGTATTGTCTCCCGTATTTTCCACCTTAGGTATTGGCAAGTAGGCTTCCGCTACAAATTCCTGCGTAGCGGCGTTTTTAAATTTGCTGTACACAAGCTCCACCCTGTCAAATTCTTTTTTGAGGAAGGCATCCTGAACGTAAACTGCCGCTTTGCGTACATTATCAAAACTCAGGTCAGCAAAAGTCGTCCAGAAATCAGCTATTACAGGATAGTTGTGCTTAGTGAAATATTCATAAGCTTTTTTACCTATAGGTAGTATGGTAACATTGCCATTTGCATATTGTGCGCTGTATTTTTCGGCTACTGATTTGCGAACAGTTTTTATGACATTGGCGTTGTAACCACCACACAGTCCCCGGTCGCTGGTGATAGCAATAAATAACACACGCTCAACAGGACGCTCTTCAGCCAACGACAGGTCTACATCGCCGGTACTATTACTTACTATATTACTCAGCATGTCCTGCAACTTTTCTGCATAAGGGCGCATTTGTACAATAGCATCGGTGGCACGGCGCAATTTTGCGGCACTTACCATCTTCATAGCCTTGGTTATCTGCTGTGTAGAAGTAACTGATTTTATACGATTACGAACCTCTTTTAGCTGTCCTGACATATTAAAACTGAATATGAATATTAAACTGGGCGCAAAAGTACGACAAAAAATCTTCAAATCTGAAAAGGAAACCTTCAAAAATCTGTTTTTGGCTGCTGATCGTATTTCTGTGGCTGATAGTTTATACTTAGCTTTGCAAGGCATACATAACAAATAATAACTTATACTTAACTTGTTGTTATTATTGCATTCATAAAACATAAAGAACTTCGGGACAATGGCAGAATTGAATACAGACGGATTATTGCACAAGACTAAGGTGATAGCTACAGTAGGCCCGGCCTGCAATACGTATGAAAAACTTTTAGCACTTATAGAGGCAGGTGTAAACGTTTTCAGGCTCAATTTTTCTCACGGCACCCACGACGAACATAAGGAAGTAATAACCCAAATAAGGAAGATAAATGACAATTTCCCTTTCAATATAGCCATCCTTGCCGACCTGCAAGGCCCTAAACTGAGAATAGGTGAAGTAGAAAATAATGCCCTGGTGCTGAAAGAGGGAGATGAACTCTATTTTACCAACGAAAAAGTGATGGGTACAATTGATAATATCTATATGTCTTACCCGGATTTTCATAAAGATGTAAAGGCAGGAGAAAACATCTTACTGGATGATGGCAAAATAGAAATGGAAGTAATAGAAATAACTCCTGATAAAAGAGTCAGGGCAATGGTAAAAACACCGGGTATACTTTCTTCTAAAAAAGGGGTAAACCTGCCTGATACGAGTATATCCTTGCCCTCTTTGTCAAAAAAAGACCTGTTCGACCTAGACTTTATTGTATCGCAGGATATAGGCTGGATAGCACTTTCCTTTGTAAGAAAACCGGAGGACATTACTGCCCTGCGCAACATTCTGAAAGAAAAAGGCAGCCATGCAAAAATAATTGCCAAGATAGAAAAACCTGAAGCGCTACTGCACCTCCGCGAAATCATACTGGCCAGCGATGCAGTAATGGTGGCCCGGGGCGACCTGGGTGTAGAACTGCCGCTGGAGCAAATACCCATGATACAGAAAAGCATCATTCGTAAATGCATACACCGCGCCAAGCCGGTAATCATTGCCACCCAAATGATGGAAAGCATGATAGAGCGCACACGCCCTAACAGGAGTGAAATAACGGACGTTGCCAACGCAGTGCTGGAAGGTGCTGACGCTGTAATGCTGAGTGGAGAAACAGCTATGGGCAAGTACCCTGTAGAAGTAGTGCAGACAATGGTAAGCATTATACACGAGGTGGAAAAAGAAGAAATGGTGTACAACCGCAACCTGACACCCCAACCACATTCGCCCTCATTCATCAGCGATGCACTGTGTTACAACGCCTGTGAGATAGCTAAAGACGTAAAAGCAAATGCATTAGTAGGTATGACACAATCGGGCTACACCGGCTTTATGTTATCCAGCTACAGGCCCCGCTCGCCTTTGTTTATTTTTACTAAAACCGAATCCCTGGTCAACCAGTTGAGCTTAAGCTGGGGTGTACAGGCCTTTTACTACGACAAAGAAGAAAGCATTGATGCCATTTTCAACGACCAGGTAGAACTACTGAAGTCAAAAGGATTGATAAATACAGGCGACATAATAGTAAGCACAGGCAGCACACCCGTAAAACAACACCTGCCTACTAATATGCTGAAGGTATGGAAGGTGCAGTGATGCTGAGATTTTTTTATATACATAGTGTTATATAGCAAAAAAAATGCCGCACTTCGTGCGGCATTTTTACAACAATAGCACATCTACAACTTTTCCACCTTTTCAGTCCTGCTACCTTCACTACCTTGCAGGATGATAAAATATATACCAGGTGTGGCGGCGCTCAGGTCAATCCTGGTTTCATTACCAATCACCCTTTCTGTGGCATACACCTGCCCCAGCGTATTGATAACCTTTAACAATTGATAGTTTCCTTCCTTAATACGGACGGTAAATATATCGTGCGTTGGGTTAGGGTAGACAGATACCTTGCCATTATCAGTTTTCCTCGCTTCTTCAACGCTGAGCTCACCTAAGGTATTTGTTGTGGTATTTGTGATAACAGGTTCGTTAAAATCAAAATAAATGGCGGCGCTGTTTTTAAATTGCGTCCCGATAGGCAATCCCTTTTTTGTCTTCACTGTATAGGTCACCAGCCCGTGGCTGCCCGGCTCATCATTTATTTCTGCGGGCAAATCTATATTGTCAAACTGGAACCTGATTACGCCGTTTTCATCCATAGTGATCTCACACTTGTGCGATTGATATACAGGTGTCATCGTCTGCCAGTCCAAGTCAGCATCCAGGGTATCCAGTATATAGATATTCTGCGCTTTGTAAGTACCCAGATTCTGGAAATGCACCATATATTCCAGTGTGGTATCATTGCGGGTGATAACACCGGTTGGGCCATTGCCTTTAGGGCTTACTTCTTTAAAGTTGGGGTCGTAAGAGCCAACAACAACCGGGTTATGATAATTTACATTATTCCAGGGAGAATAGTCATTCAACCAGTTAGACATCGGCGAAGTATATGCCGTTGTATCTTTAAACACCAGAGAAGTATTCAATGGGATATTGGCTGGCATATTGTAATTCACCAGGAAATGCTGAGTTACACCGGGTGCCAGCGACAAGGTAGTACCGCCAATGTTGTATTGAGTACCCGACCCTGTAAACATGCCCGATGGGCTGAACACAGGTGTTAATATCTGCCCGTCCGATTTATACCCGGCCGCCACAGAACCCTCTGTCACTGTACCATTATTTTTCACTAACACTATCTGTTTATACGTGTAACCGGGCACAGCACAATTGTAGTTCCATGTATGGATATACATATCATGTATGGGGTTGACGGTATTGGCAAAATTTACAGTATGTGTGCAGTTGGCACCTGCAGTTGCATTCACAACGATGCTGTTGGCCTGACAACTGGCCAGTGGGTAATATCCTAATACTGTTTCCGTGATAGTGTAAGTGCCCGTCGGTACCTTGAAGGAGTATACTCCGTTTGCATTAGTATAAGCATAGCCATAGCCGGAGCAATGTACCTGGATATTCGGTATCCCTTGCTCACCACCGTCTTGGGTGCAGTTGGCATTCAGGTCGTTATACACAACGCCTGTTATTGTGCAGTAGCAACTGTTGTTGTTGGGGTTATAATTTACATACGTATAAGCGCGTGCTTTGCAACCCACTGCATCAGTTACGTCCACCGTGTAACTTCCACGCTTCAGCCCGTTGATATTAGGGCCGGTTCCGGAATTGTTCCACAGGTATGAATACGGGGCGGTGCCGCCCGAGGCAGTTGCAGTTGCAGTACCGTTGCTGCTGTACAGACAACTAGCCGGGCTTGTAACTATCCCCAGGCTAATAGGCGATGAGGCGCTTACATTCTGATACTTTTTCACTGTACATCCGGCATTGTCGGTGACGTTTACCCAATACTGACCAGTCGCCAGGCCCGTAACAGAAGAAGTGGTTGCAGTATTGGACCATACATAGCTATAAGGAGCGGTGCCGCCGGTTGGTGTCACGCTGATGCTTCCGTTACTTTGTGTGCAGGTAGCATTGACAGTTGTCATTGCAAGGGATATTACATTCACCGGCGGAATAGTCACTGTCCCTGTCCTTACGCATCCGACCGCATCAGTTACTTTGAAGGAATACAATCCTGCAGGCAAGCCAATTGCAGTATTACCGGTTTGCGCAGGGAATGTGTACCATTGCACCGAATACGGCGTAGTACCCCCACTGATATTCAATGTAGCCGAACCTGTGGGAGAGGTGCATGAACTGGCTACAGTGGTATATGTGACGTTAACCGGAGTGCTGCTACTTACATACCTGTTGCCCGTGCCAATGCAACCATTGGCATCTGTTACCTTTACAGCATAAATACCCGGTGCCAGTCCTGATATAGATTGTGTCGTAGCACTGTTGTTCCACAAATAAGAATAAGGAGGTACCCCGCCAGAACCAAAGGACGTGACAGACCCGTTGTTTTGCACACAAGTAGCCGGTGTAGATACCATGTTCGTCCCAATATTTTTTGATTGGCTGACATACACATTCTTTTTAGTATAGCAACCATTTGCATCGGTTACTGTCGCTCCGTAAACGCCCATAGTCAATCCGGTAATGCTGGCCGAAGTAGCCGCATTGGACCACAAAATACTATAAGGAGCCGTGCCCCCCGTAAAACCGGCAACTGTGGCAGTTCCGTTGGTGCAATTTGCCTGTGTGCTGTTAATTGTGAAATTTATGTTAGATGAGTTATATATATTAATGGTTTGTGCGCTGTCATAGTAATACTTAGTGCCAAAAACGCAACCGTTTGCATCAGTTACCATCACATCATACTGTCCTGCCGGTAAACTGGCCGGATTAGATGTGCTGACAACAGTATTGCCGGGTATATCTGTCCATTGGTAGGTAAAGGGAGCTGTGCCTCCGGATACTATGGTTGCCGTTGCTGTACCTGATGCGGGGCAGACAGCCTGCGTTGAAGATGAACCGATAACAAATGGCGGAGCACCCTGGTAAAAACCCCATGCTGTAGCATTATTAGCATCGGTCACAATGACTGATATACGTGCACCGTTGTACCCGGTCAGTGCATCTGACATGCCTGTTATACCTGTATGTATTGTTCCGCCCCAGTTTACTGCCAGTGGGGGTGTGAGGCCGGTAAAGTTAGCCGTTAAAATACCATTTGCGTTGCATGGTGCCTGGGTAAGCGTGAATGAGATGCTTTGGGCAAAGGCCGATGATACTCCAAAGCACAATACAATACCGAGGAACTTTAATAAGGAGTTAAACTTTCTCATAAAAAATATTTTAGTGATTGTTATATGCAATTGACGCAATAGCAGTGTTGAATGTGAGTATACCCTGGAATTAATTTTATTCCAGGGTATACTTTTTTACCTATTGTTATTATGTTACTACATATAAAGTATCCAATCACCCACCACCACGGCCTTATACAATGAGATACCGGGTGTATGTAAATGAAACCTGGTTGTAGTTGCGAGGCGGCAACGGAATAACCGCAACAGTAGCAAAAGGTGATGTTATTATCATTCCTGTCAGCGTGACACATAAAAACATGGAAAGAGAGAAACATGTTATCCCGGCGGCGGGACTTTGACATGATTATGGCCACTCAGGTAAAAGGCCTGAAGCATGCAAAGCCTTAGCTGTTTTGCCTTTACCGGAAACAGGCCGGTATTCGGGGTTTGAAAAAGTTTCCTGAAATTTGGTGCTAACCTGCCAACGCAACCCTCTCCACCACTCCCATCAATATGTCTATTTCTTTCGTGCTATTATATAAATGCGTAGATACCCTGATGCAGTTAATACCATTTTCTGGCACGGCACGTACGCGTATATAATTCTCAGCACAGGTTTTATAAAAATCGTTGTATGGTACGCCTTGTATCCTGAAACTATTTACACCGCAATAAGATTGCTCCTCAACTGGAGTGAGCAGCTCTATCTTGTCACCCAACGACAATAATCTCTGTTGCAGGTACCCTCCCAGGTACTTTACACGCCTATACACATTATCCATTCCTATACTATCCAGAAAGTCTATAGAAGCCATAACCCCCATAGTCAGTCCCAATGATTGTGTACCACCAAAATACCTGTGCGCACTATCTGCATAAGGCGGCATATAACCCGGCGTGTGCACCATATCCCAGTCGCCGCCCGAACTGCCGCCGCCCACAAAATAGGGTTGCAGTACAGCACCAAATTCAGCTCTTACGTACAGGAAGCCCGTCCCTTTCGGGCCCAGCATCCATTTATGGCAGCAACTGGCATAAGTATCGCAACCCATATCATGCAAGTCGAGCATCAGCATACCCGGCCCGTGTGCGCCATCTATGCAGGAGTATATACCTCTTTCGCGCGCCAGTTTACAAATTTCCTTCACCGGCAGCACCTGCCCGTTTGTACAAGGTATATGCGGCACGGCTATTACCCTGGTTCTTTTGGTAATTAAGGCAGCTATCCGTTCAAGTGTTTCGGCAGCAGTGGGTGCCGGGGTAAAAGTTTTCAACACAATACCATGAAGCTTTTGCCTGTTGAGCCAGGGCAGAGCGTTGCCTACGTGCTCCTGGTCTGTGATGATGACTTCATCTCGTCTCTTAAGCGGCAAGCCCCAACAAGCAATATTGATGCCTTCAGTTACGTTGTGGGTCAGCGCTATTTCACTTTTATCACAACCGGCAAATTTCGCCAACGACCCGATGCTATCTTCATATCCGCCGTATTCTCCGTACTCGTCGCTTTTCATCATTCCTTGCCGCACTGCCTCTATTACAGGATAAGGCGACGGGCCCAATGTGCCATTATTCAGGTATACCCTGTCTTTTGTCAATGGGAAAAGCTGTCTTACATTACTCCAGTATGCTTCATCATCTTCGCCTATCTTATTGCCATGAGTTTTTGCCTGTAAGGCCGCTGCGGTTACATCAAATTCACTGAGTGAACAGGCAGCTAATACTGATGCGGAACGTAAAAAGTTCCTGCGATTAAAATACATAGGGGTCGAGTTTGTAGGTACAATATAGAAAAAAGTAAATTAATATTCCCTGTAAAATCACCTGGTTCTCACCAACGCATAATCAAATCCATCTACATAGTTATCCGACAACCTTAAAGTATCATTATATATACCCTGTACTTTCCATTGTACTATACCTGTTATTACGTAGATGTTATTACCGGTAAAAATATCTCTCGCCTCTTCCCAGGCATAAGGGGCTTCTTCTTTCTTCCCGTCTTTTTCAGTAATGAGTTTCCCGGATTTTGTCAGGGTATAAAAAGTATTGTCGAACTTATTCATCTGGTCGCCGGCAATGCCACCGGTAGAATATAACAACTGCCACCGCTGCCCGGTGATATGCTTCTTAATAGTATCCAGGGGTTTGTCATACAGGGCAATGGTTGAAACAGGTACAAATACTTCTTCAGCAACTGCCGAGGATTGAGTTTTCTTACTGCTTTTACAGGCGAAAAAGAACAACACGGTTATTAGCAGTAGGTATGTGGCGGGATTGAGTAGTTTCATATATGGTTGTTATCTGAACAAAAGTAATAAAAAACACAAGCCTCTTATCCCCCGAAACGCGGGTGATATTTCTCCAGTGTCTGCCGCAGGTACGACCTGTCAAGATGCGTATAAATCTCTGTTGTAGTGATACTTTTATGGCCCAGCATCTCCTGCACTGCACGCAGGTCGGCCCCCGCTTCTACTAAGTGTGTGGCAAAAGAGTGCCTGAGCGTATGCGGGTGGATATTTTTCCTGATGCCGCTCTTTGCTACCAGGTCTTTGAGTATCATAAAAACCATCACCCTTGACAATTGCCCGCCCCTCCTGTTTAGGAAAAGCACATCCTCGCTGCCTTTTTTTATTACCGGCAGGTGTACACGCACATGCTCTTTGTATAGTTTTATATGCTTTACCGCTTCGCCGCCTATGGGTACTAAACGCTCTTTATTGCCCTTACCTACTACCCTTACAAATCCTACATCCAGGTACATATTCGACATCAGCAGCCCTGTCAGTTCGCTTACACGCAGCCCGCAACTGTACATAGTCTCCAGCATCGCCCGGTTACGCTGGCCTTCCGGCTTACTATGGTCTATCGCGGCAAAAAGCTGTTCTATCTCGTCTATGGCAAGGTGGGTAGGCAGGGCCCTTTTCAGCTTGGGGGCTTCCAGCAGCATGGTGGGGTCTTCTTTTATGGCTTCTTCCAGCAACAGGTAACGAAAAAAAGACTTTATGCCGCTGATTACCCTGGCCTGGGTATTGGCAGTCAGTTCCAGCTCGTTAATATGTGCAAGAAAAGATTGCAGGTGTTGGAGCTCTAAAGTCGCAATACCTGTACTGCTGTATTGGCTGAACATATATTCGCCCAACATCTCCACATCGTGCAGGTAGGCAGCCACTGTATTGTCTGACATGGAACGCTCGAGTTGCAGGTAGGCTTTAAACCCTTTAAGATAAGCCGGCCATACCCTGTACTGCTTACTCATTTCTCATTTTATCCAGTAGTTCCCCTATCTGCCTGGCCTCGTCTTTGGTTATATTGTGAGTCAGCACCTTGAAAAACGGGTCTATATGCGGGTCTAATGTATCTAACAGGTCAAGGCCTTTTTGTGTAATGCCTATATCTACCCTGCGGCGGTTTTCCTTACATTCTTTCCTCGTCACCAGCTTTTTGGCCACCAGTTTATCTATCAACCTCGACACGTTTGACATTTTCTGTATCATCCGGTCCTGTATCTCATACAGGTTCATAGCTTCACCATGCTGGCCGCGCAATATCCTCAATACATTATATTGCGGTTCGGTTATGTCAAAAGGCTTTAAGATTTGCCCCATTTTTTGTTGTAACCAAACACCTGTAAACATAACGTTCAGGAACGCCCTTACATGGGGATCCTTAATCGGTTTGGTGATTAAATGCTCTTCAACTGTAGGCATAACTATATTTTAAAGTAAATGGCAAGTGCAAAAATAAATAATTATAGTATTTTCTTAATATTGTTCAAACAAATATTATGCTCAATATAACAATAATCAACGGCCCCAACCTAAACTTGCTGGGCACCCGCGAGACAGATATATACGGAAATATGCCATTTGAAGTTTATCTCGAAAAACTAAAGGCTAAATACCCGGCTGTTGCCTTTACCTACTATCAAAGCAATATAGAAGGCGAACTGGTGAACCACCTGCATAGTTGCAGGGGTACAGCAGCCGGTATTATCTTCAACGGGGCGGGCTATACGCATACCAGCGTTGCCCTTGCTGATGCCATTGCGGCTATTGGCGTTCCGGTTGTCGAGGTGCACATTTCTAACATCTACGCCCGCGAAGAGTACCGCAAAACCTCCCTGACCGCATCCAGGTGTGTGGGTTGTATTACGGGACTGGGGCTGAGCGGGTACGAACTGGCGCTGCAGTACTTCATCAACTCAAGCCCTGAAACCTCTTAGAAAAGACGCTATATCCATCCGTTTTTTGCCTTCCTGTTGCACTTCATCAGCATATACCCAGCCATCTGCCGCTGCGAAACGGAGGTAAGCTTTCCCATCTGTATCATAAGTACCGGGAGCTATTGTATGCACTACAGGTTCTGTATGCGAAGTGTATATCTTAAAAACCTTATCCTGCAATACAGTAAAGGCCACAGGGTAAGGCGACAGCCCCCTGATGAGGTTATGTACATCCTGTGCAGGCTTATTCCAGTCTATTCTTGTGTGTTCTTTAAATATTTTGGGTGCTGACTTTAGCTTATCTGCTGGTATATCTGCCTGTGGTATTTCTTTCAGCGTGCCTGCTGCCAGGCCTTTAACTGTTTCCACCAACAACTCCGCACCTGCCTGCATCAGCTTTTCGTACAAACTGCCAATATTGTCATGGGGCGTTATTTCTACCTCCTTCTGCAATAAGATATCTCCTGTATCTATTTCGTGTTGTAGTTTAAAGGTCGTTACACCTGTTTTTAACTCTCCGTTGATAATCGCCCAATTAATAGGCGCTGCACCCCTGTATTGCGGCAGTAGTGAGCCATGTACGTTTATAGTACCCATAGGAGGCATATCCCATACGGCTACCGGTAACATCCTGAAAGCTACTACTACCTGGAGGTCCGCTTTGTAGGATGCCAATTCAGCCAGGAAATCAGGGTTTTTCAGTTTTTCAGGTTGCAACACGGGCAAACCTTGTGTAAGGGCGTATTGCTTTACTGCCGACTGTTGCAATTGCATACCCCTACCCGCCGGTTTGTCAGGAGCGGTTACTACTGCAACTACATTCGCCCCGGCTTCTATCAGTGCCTTCAGCGAGGCTACAGCAAAATCGGGTGTACCAAGAAAAACTATTCTTATATCTTCAAATACAGGCATAAATATGGCTGCAAAGCTAAGGTCTTGTTAATACTAATCACAGTATTTTAAACCTTTTAGGCCTAATTTCGTCTATCTCGTATACTTCCGCGGTTCGATATGCCCAAAACTATTAATGAAACAGATGACAACCTGCTGCTGGCTTTCTTCAAAGAAGAAGACAGCAGGGAAGCTGCTTTCACCGCGATTGTAAAGAAATACCAGCAAAAGCTGTACTGGCATATACGACGCATGGTGGTAGAACACGAGGACAGCAATGATATTTTGCAGCATGTATTTATAAAAATGTGGCACAACCTGGATGAGTTCCGCGGAGAGGCCAACCTGTACACATGGCTGTACCGGATAGCCACCAACGAAACCCTCACCTGGCTGGAAAAGGAAAAACGCCGCAGGGCAATATCATTAGATACCGGTGAGAATCTGCTGACTGAAAAACTGGAAGCGCAGAAAGGGTTTGATGCCAACAGGCTGGAATGGAAACTGCAACAGGCTATACAATCGCTACCCGAAAAGCAGCGTATCGTATTCAGCCTCAGGTATTACGATGAGATGCCCTACGAAGAAATGGCCAAAGTGCTGAGCACTTCAGAAGGAGCATTGAAAGCATCATATCACCATGCGGTAAAAAAAGTGGAAACATTCATTAAAGAGAGTTAAACGACCTTAGTATTATATAGTCAAACAAACAATGGCAAGTGAACATGACATATTGAAAGAACTGGAGGGCATGAACAGCCCATTGTCTGCTATAGGCAGGGATATGCCTTTCGAAGTACCACAGGGTTATTTTGACAGCTTGCCGGAGCAAGTGCTGCGCAGAGCAAGTGAAAAGGTATCACTGCCCGGCACTACCATGCCCCATATCGTACACGAGAATTACTTTGACAACCTGCCGGGGCAACTTCTTGAAATAATAAAAGAACAGGATAAACCCCCTGCACCGGTTACGAAACGTATCAGCCTATGGGAAAACGTACGTTGGGCAGCTGCTGCTATACTCATACTGGCTATTGGCATAGGTTCTTACCAGGTATTTAACCCCCAACCAGTGTCGGTAGAGCAGCAATTGCAAACCATATCCGACGAGGCGATTATGTCTTATGTAGAAGATAATATTTACGCCTTTGAAACTGAGACAATCATCGACTATGTTAATACTGCTGATATAAATGCATCGTCACTGCAACTCAACAAAAACGACATAGAATACTACCTGCAGGAGACAGGTTGGCAATAAAAACAATGATTATGCGAAAGATTGGATTGCTTATACTGACTATACTGTTCACCCTGACCACCGTTTGGGCACAGCCGGACAACCCCAAACACAGGGAGCGTATCAAGGCGTTGAAAATCGCCTACATAACTGAGCATGTAGAGCTAAGCGCGGAACAGGCTGAAAAATTCTGGCCGGTGTACAACCGCTTTGAAAAAGAAATGCACAACCTGCACCGGGGGTTTATGGATAAATACCGCAATGACAACCCCGATTCAGACCGTCGTACAGCCCATGAATATATTGATGCCAACCTTGACTTCCAGGAACAGGCACTGGAACTGAAAAAGAAATACAAAGATGAATTTCTGAAAGTGATCTCAGCACAGCAAGTGGCCGACCTTTACCGCGCAGAACGCGGCTTTAAGGAAATGCTGTTGAAAGAATTAGGACGCAGGCAGGACGCTCCTCCACGCAGACGATAAGCTAAAGGGTAGCTACGGGATGCCCCACATCGTGGTAAAAAAGGAATTGCCAGCCTTCAGCCTTACCCTGTTCAGCATATTGTTCGCGCAGGGCTAAAGCTTTCTTACCATCATAGTCGTACTTGGCCACGTATTTTATTTTCATCTGTTTTAGCTGCGGCGCTTCATCACCACCAAAGAATATTTTATCCTTAACGTCGTCTATGAGAAATACAATATGTTGGGGGCTATGTCCACCCGAATGAAAGAATTTGATATATCCGTCTATTATACCCTCTTCGCCATCCAGCCAGTTGACCTGTGGCGATGTCAACAGCGGCTCTATCTCATCAGTATGAAAGGAGGGGTATCCCTGCTCCATAGCAAACCCTACCTCGGGCTTGTAGATATAATATTCAGCCTTAGGGAATGTGTTTTTCACCAACCCGCTTTTATCCTTGTACACTACTCCGCCCGCATGGTCTTTGTGCAGGTGAGATAAAAGCACTTTGGTTACATCTTCCGGTTGATAGCCCAGTTTTTCAAGATTAGCATGAATTTGTAACACCCCGTCTTTTTCATAACCCAAGCCTGTATCCAGTATAATCACATCTTTTTCAGTAACAACTAAAAATGGCTGAATCTCCACCAGCAACGAGCCTGTAGGCCTGTCGTTCAGTTCATCATTATCCTGGTCAAATGGAACAAATTGCTTGTCATGCCCTACTGTAAATACACCTTCTGATAAGGGGAATACTTCTGCCATAAGGCTGCAAAGTTAAGGCATCAGCGTATCATAACCTGACGGTCCGCATCCAGCCTCAACAGTATGGCCATCAATATACTGAACGACAGCAGCGATGTACCGCCATAACTGAGTAGCGGCAATGTGATACCAATAACAGGTGCCAGGCCTATGGTCATAGATATATTAATGGCGAAATGGATAAAGAATATAGATGCCACACAATATGCATATATACGGCTAAAGGCAGACCGCTGCCGCTCTGCAAGCACCAGTATACGCAACATCAACCCCAGATACAGCAGCACAAGGGCAGTGCTACCCAGGAAACCGAACTGTTCGCCTATGGCACAAAAGATGAAGTCAGTGTTTTGCTCCGGTACAAATTCATTTTTGGTAGAAGTGCCGTTCAGGAAACCCTTACCCGTCAGCCCACCCGAACCGATGGCAATTTTCGACTGCCATACATTATACCCTGATATTGTGCTGCCTTTACCCCTGTCTTCGGGTGCAAGGTATTCGTCGGGCACCTCTTCGCCTACAGTTGTATATATGCGTTCTACCTGGTGTTTCTGCAACACATTTTTAAAAATAAATGGCACCACCAACTGCGAGAACAAAACACAAATACCCCATATACCTACCAGTATTATAGCCAGCATCTTTTCCCGCTTCAGCACCTTTCGCACCAGCAAGGCAACCAGCAATGCCAGGCCTGTGACTATGTAGAACAACGTAGTCTTCTCTATCATGAGGGTAGCCAGGGTAAGTGCAATGGCAGAAAACGCTATAATTAAAATAATATGCGGCAATCCCTCCCTGTACATCACCAGGAAGAAACAAACATATACCAATGCCAACCCGGTTTCCTGCTGCAAAACGATTAATACAGCCGGAACAAGTGCCAGTGCCGCCCCTATCAGCCTGTGCTTCAACGAATAAAAATTTGTTTCAGGCGAGGACAAAAATTTAGCAATAGCCAGCGACGTAAATATTTTTGCCACCTCTCCCGGTTGAAACTTCACACTGCCAAAGCCCAACCAGGACGCAGAGCCCTTTACACCCACACCTATAAATACTGTAAGCAACAATAATATTACCCCTATAGTATAAGACAGATAGGCCACAGAGGAAAAGAACTTACTATCTGTAAAAATAATCAGCAACCCTACAAACAGTGATATACACAACCACACAAACTGGCGCGTATGGCTTTTGCTCATCATAAATATACTGGGGTCTGTGCTGCGGTACTCTACTGAAAAGATGGCCATCATGCCAATAAAAACCAATACGAGGTACAACAGCAATGTAATGCCATCTACTCTACTGAAAACAGATTTACCGGTGTTTGTCATAAACTATACCCCGTATGTTTTTTTAAGCCATCTTTTTACTCTTATCGAATCATACGCGCGTTGCGTACTGTCATTCATCCTGCTACGCTCCACACTCCTCTCCCAACGCCGCCTGTCTTTCACCCTTTGCACAGAATCAATAGTATATACATAAGGGCTGATCAGGTTTGCGTTATACAGTCTTGTTTCCAGGTGCTTCCTGTTGGTGGCTATGCTGTCAGTCAGGTATTTCTCCATCATCAGGCTGGCTACCGGGCCCGCCCATGTAGCGCCAAACCCGGCATTCTCCACTATCACAGCAATCGCTATTTTAGGGTTCTCCCTGGGTGCGAAGGCTACGAATACGGAGTGGTCTTTCATCTTTATCACCTGCCCGCCGACTTCGGCCTTGTTCTCTACCGTTCCAGTTTTAGCACACACATTTACCCCCGGCAGCATAGCAACACGCCCTGTACCGCGTTCTACCACGTCTTGCATACCCAGCGCTACTATATTGTACACCGTGTCAGGTATGTTGGTTACCTTATGCCTTACCCGGTATTTTTTCAGCACTGTGTCTTTGGTATTACCCCCTATCGACTTTACCAGGTGCGGAGTATAGTAATAACCTTTATTAGCTATAATACACATAGCATTGGCCAATTGCACCGGCGTAAGCGCCACCTCACCCTGCCCCATCCCCACAAACAGCATATTGCATGAATTCCAGTTTCCGCCGTACATCTTGTTATAGTAAGATGAGTCCGGCAACAAACCACCTTTTTCATAAGGCAGGTCAACCCCGGTAGGATGGCCAAAGCCAAAATCAGAATAATAATCGTGCCAGCGCTGTACACCTTTTTTCACACTACCGTATTTTTTGGCATCTACCAGCATACGTAGTATATGCACAAAATAGGCATTGCAGGAGTTGGCGAGTGCCGCACGCAAGTTAGCTGCGTGCCCGCCACCTGTATGCGTACAACCGATACGCCTGCCGCAATTATAATATCCCCCCATACAGGGAAACCCGAACGAAGGCGTAATTACACCTGCATCCAGCGCTACCAGTGCCGTCATAGGTTTTAGGGTAGAACCTGGCTGATATTCTCCTTTTATCGCCCTGTTATACAGTGGTTTTGTAGCATCTCTCTCCAGTTTTGCGAAGTTGTTGGAGCGGTGGCTGCCGCGCAACAGGTTAGGGTCATAAGAGGGCGAGCTGACCATGGCCAGTATACCGCCCGTCCTGGGGTCAATAGCCACCACGCTGCCTATCTTTTTGGCCATCAGCAGTTCACCATAAGCCTGGAGTTCCGCATCCAGGTGGAGTTCCAGGCTTTTGCCCGCTACGGCAGGCGTGTCCAGTGTACCCTTTCTATATGGTTCTGTAGGCCGGTTGAAATTATCCCTTTCCAGGAAGTGTATGCCCCGCTGCCCCCTCAGTACCTCTTCATAAGTATATTCCAGCCCGTTGATGCCCAGGTAATCTCCCTGCCGGTAAGAAGCATACTTAGGGTCTTTTAGTTTGGATGGTGATACTTCGCCTATATAACCCAATATCAATGCGGCGTGGGGATCGGGGTAGGTGCGTATATACCGTTCGTTCAACTCAAACCCGGGGAAAGCGTACATATTTTCCTGTAGCCTTGCTGTTTGTTCAGGTGTCAATTGTTCTACCATCACGCTCTTGCGGCGCGGGCCATTCTTCACTGCAGCACGGTGAAACAGCCTTTTGTACTCTGTGGTATCAATGCCCAAAGCGTTGCACAGCATCATGGTATCTATATCGTCGGGCACCTCGTAGGCTGTTACTGCCAGGTCGTACACCACCTGGTTATACAGCATCACTTTACCCTTACGGTCATATATCACACCACGGGGTGGGTATATTACTTTTTTTGTAATAGCTATATCCTGCGCCAGTATTTTATACTCGTCGTTAAATACCTGCAGAAATAATAGTTTCACTATTATGACCAGGGCAACACCTGTAAAAATAGACCATATAACGTACCTGCGAGGCGTTGAGGCAAAAGACATGCTGATGAAAACAATTCCTATAAAGCTATCACAAACGTAGTTGAAAAAATAATTCTGAAAAAAGTTTTGGCAAATTATTCTCTCTCTTTACCTTTGCAGCCCCCAACGGGGTGATTAGTCCGATGGTGTAATGGTAGCACTACAGATTTTGGTTCTGTCTGTCTAGGTTCGAATCCTGGTCGGACTACTCAGAAAAAGGATAGCTTAACAGCTATCCTTTTTTGTGTTTACACACTTTGTAAACCAGTAGGGAATTGTGACAACTGCAAATTATTTCAAATAGGCTTGGTACTTTATTCAATTACGATTTTTCTATCGGCATGATGACACTTCGGTTTAACAAGGCTAAAAATCTACCAACACAATACCATCAATATAGAATAATAACTCTATATTGTATTTGATACATACAAATCGCCAACCACTGTATTAATTGTAAATAAATAGTTTTTGCTATTGTTATAAAACTATGCGCGCTAATTATCTTTAACGCCATTAAATATATTCACATTGATACACTCTAGATATTTCCTGCAATTGCTTCTCTGTTTAGTATTAATGTCTGCCTCTGCTAATATTATAGCATCAGAGCGGGAAGCATACATTGACTCGATGCTGGCATTAGTACCTGAGGCTAAAAATGATACCAATAAAGTACTGTTACTTTGTGAGTTGTCACGGGCATATTTCCAGGTAGCGCCCGACAAAGGTGTTGTATATGGTGAACACGCCCTGAAACTATCAGAAGAACTGGGTTATCAGCATGGTATTCTGAAAGCTAATAGCGCATTAGGACGTTGTTATGCCGTACAAAATAATCTATCTATTGCATTGCAGTACTTCGACGCCATGTTATCACAGGCCCGTAAGATGAAAAGCAATGAGGACATAGGTAATGCGTTGGTAAGCATCGCAAACGTATATAATGAAAAAGGCGAGTACCAAAAAGCGCTTAATCATCTGCTGAAGGCTGATAATGCTTATAAGGAGGCAAATATGAATAACCGATATTTTGTGATGAATAATATCGGGTCGGTATATATCAGAATGGATAGTTTTAAGCAATCCCTACCGTATATATTAGAAGCTATACGGATGGAAAAGCAAGACAAGGCAGTTCCGGGCAGACTTGCTATTGCTTATGAAAATGCCGGAAGCGCCTACAACATGACCGGTGAATATGATAGAAGCTTATACTACTTATTTCAGGCATTGGATATAGCAGAAAAGACAGGTAACCGGGTTAGCTATGCAAATACCTTGAGTAATATAGGAGCTACTTACCTTCGCATAGGCTCTACGGAGCATCCCAATACAACCATACCCGACAGCCTGAAAAACAAAAAAGAGAATCTTTTAAAAG
>CALEZD010000001.1 GCA_937928385.1 uncultured Bacteroidota bacterium | reverse complement strand
AATCTATTATAACCTTAAGATGCCCTGCAAATAATTTGCAGGGCTTTTTTAAAACTAAATGAAAGTGTCATGTTTACAGCTACGTTACAATTGCTGTGTAGTCAAATCTAAGCCCAATTACTCCGCCATCATTTCTTCTATCACAGCAGCTATATCTTCCGCATTGGGTTTGGAGAAGTAATCACCGTCAGTTGCATAAGCGGGGCGGTGTGCTTTTGCTGTGATGGTGCGTGGTGCCACGTCCAGCCATTTATAGCCACCCTGGTTTTCCATTACCTGCTGGAACATATAAGCCGTTGCGCCACCTGGCACGTCTTCATCTACAAATACTATCCTGCTGGTTTTCTTCAATGATTCGATAATGATATGGTTGATATCGAAGGGCAGCAGTGTTTGTACATCCACTACCTCGCAACTGATGCCCGCCGGCTCCAGGTAATTAACTATGGCTTCTTCAATAATACGTAGGGTAGAGCCGTAAGAAACTATGGTTATGTCCTCACCCTCTCTCACGATTTCCGGCACACCCAGCGGAACGGTCATTTCCATCAGGTTGGTAGGTACATGTTCCTTCAGGCGGTATCCGTTCAGGCATTCTATCACTATGGCCGGATCATCGCTTTGCAGCAGTGTGTTATACATACCGGCAGCCTGTGTCATATTGCGGGGCACGCATAGGTACATACCACGTATACTGTTGAGCAACATACCCATAGGCGAGCCGCTGTGCCAGATACCTTCCAGCCTGTGGCCGCGTGTACGCACTATCAGCGGGCATTTTTGTCCCCCTTTGGTGCGGTACAGCATGGTCGATACATCGTCGCTGAGTGGCTGCAAACCGTATAATAAATAATCGAGGTATTGTATTTCGGCAATCGGGCGCAGGCCGCGTTGTGCCAGGCCTATACCCTGGCCAATGATGGTGGCTTCGCGGATGCCGGTATCGAATATACGCGACTCGCCATACTTCTCCTGCAAGCCGGCAAAACCCTGGTTTACGTCACCTATCTTGCCCAGGTCTTCACCAAAAGCGACGACTGCAGGGTTGTTAGCAAAAGTGCCATCGAAAAATTTGTTCAGTATTTCGTATCCGTTCAAAGACTGGTTGGCGTCCAGCACAGGCTTTACTTCGGGTACGTTTAGCGCACTGTACTTCGATTGGGAGTACAAGTGCGAAGAGTATTTATCTTCAGCTTCCGCCTTCAGGGTGTCATAATAATTCCTGAGCGAACGGGCTGCCTGGCTGCTGTTGCCCGCCAGCCGCAGTACGCGGTTGACGGTTTGTAATATATCCTTACGGATAGGCTCTTTTATTGCATTCAGGTCGTTGACCAGTTTAGATATTTTGAGCGCATTGTCGCCCGCCTCGTACACCAGTTGGTTGCACAGGGTAGATGCCTGCTGTACTTCATGCCTGATAGTGCTGATGAATGTCTCCCACGACCTTTGCTTGGCTTTGCGTGCTTCTTCTTTGGCATTGGCCTCTATATCATCCAGTTCCTGTGCTTCTGCTATCTCGTTGTCGATAATGAACTTGCGCATCTTCACTATACAGTCATGCTCCTTTTCCCACTCCAGCCTTTCAGCGCTTTTGTATCGTTCGTGCGAGCCTGAGGTAGAGTGGCCCTGCGGCTGCGTTACTTCCTGCACATGGAATATAGCAGGTGTATGGGTTTCGCGGGCTTTGTTGATACCACGCTGGAAGGTTTCCACCAGGCCTGCATAGTCCCAGCCCTTTACCTTATATATATGCATACCGCCTTTGCTGTCTTCCCACTGCATACCTGCCAGCGCGTCGGATATAGAGCTCTTGGTAGTCTGGTATTTGCGTGGTACGGATATGCCATATCCATCGTCCCATACAAATATGGCCAGCGGCACCTGCAATACGCCCGCGGCGTTTACAGTTTCCCAAAACAACCCTTCGGACGTAGAGGCATCGCCTATGGTGCAAAACACCACTTCGTTACCGCCATTGGTGAACTTTTCGAACCCTTTTTCCAGTTCTTTGATATTGCGGTAGCACTTGGATGCAAAAGCCAGGCCCAGTGCGCGCACCATCTGGCCTGCCGTGGGCGATATATCGCTGGACGATTGCGGAGCCTGCATCAGATCCAGCCATTCGCCGTTTTCATCTATCCATCGTGTGCCATAGTGGCCATTCATCATGCGCCCGGCAGATGCTGGTTCTTCTTTTGTGTCGGTAGTGGCATACAGTTGCGCGAAGAACTTGTCCAGGTCGCTCATACCTGCTGCAAACATCAGGGTCTGGTCGCGGTAATAACCTGCACGTATATCGCCGGGCTGCATGCATTTGGCAGCAGCTATCTGCGCCAGTTCTTTACCATCGCCGAATATGCCAAATTTTGCTTTGCCTGTCAGCACTTCTTTACGGCCTATCAGGCTGGCCTCGCGGCTGGTTACCGCAAGATGGTAATCCTGCAGTACCTCGTTCTTGAATTCGTCGAACGATAGCCTGTTGTCTTGTTTTGTAGTAGCTTCCTGCAACATATTCTGTTCTCTAAAGTTGGTACAAAGGTAACTCGTAAGGGGTATAAATTACAAAAGGTTTGGTAAAACACCGTTGTAATTACAGAAAATAAGATGCGTATTGCCGTTAATATGCTTTCAGCAGCTTTTGATGTATGCAGAACCCTTTGTCGTTTGTTATTTCCAGTATATATACTCCTGTTGCAATGTCAGTTGTATTGATACTGGTGTGATTGCCCGGTATTGTTCCTGAAAGCACTAAACCGCCTGTAAGGTTGAATAAACGGTATTGTGCGTTTTGGATTTTGCTTGTATTAATACGTACTATATCACTAAAAGGATTGGGGGTGGCCTTTACCATATTATTCAAATGGTACATTTCCTGTACACTTACATATATGGGGTTGCGGCGGCAGTCGGTTTTCTGATTGGTGGCATATTGCTGTTGGGCAGCATGTGTACCCTGGTTGTAAGGATGCGGTGTGCCTATAGATGGATAGGCTGATTGCCCGGGCCAGTAGCCGGGTGTACCTGTTCGGTACAGTGAATTTTCAGAAGGTGCGGGCGAGGCTGCGGGCATGATTGTTCCCTTTACATTATTACCCGATTCGAAAAAGCCCAGTCCTGTAAGCAGGTAATACCCTGTTGCGTTGGTTATTTCATTTACGGCATAGTTCTGGCTGTCTGATGCTGCAGCTACAGTGAAGATGCCAAACAGTTCCGCCCGGTTGCGGTAGAATGTATTGTATGGCCCGTTGATGCCATGCGATTCGTCTACAACTATATTCTGAATGATATTCCCTTCAAACAGGTTGAGATAAGGATAGTTGCCATGGCATACTATATCGCCGGCTGAATTGGCGGGCAGTGGCGGCTGTGTCCAGTAGGGATCAGTAGAATAATTGTAAGCGAATACATTGCCATTGGCTCCTGCCTGCACCAGCATCGAGTGGCGCAGGTGTTCAAAGATGTTGTTTTCCACCAGGCAGTCGCCGCTGGTATATTCCACTGTGGTGCCATAAGCCTGCCCGCCCTCGCCGTAAGCGTGTGCATGATGGAAGTAGTTGCCGCGTATGAGTATATGCGTAGAGTAGTTGACAGCGATGTGTGAGAAATTGGTCATGTTGCTTTCAATACCTGTTATCCAGCAATTGGCAGCATAGGTGAAGTCAATATTATTAGTCTGTTGTGCGGTGGAATCTTTACGCTCCATGTACAGGCATTCTATGCCCACACCCTGTACAGGATTTATTTGTTGGATAGTGGCATTGGAAGCAGCAGGGTAGTGCCGCCTGATCGTATTGTCAAAAGACAACCTGTTACCATTAACGCCATTTATTCGAAGTATTTGTCCGGCAGAACGCATGGCCCACGAAGAAAAGATAAGGCTGCTGTCGTTGTTGGTAAGTATTATGTAATCACCTGTATTAATGCCTGATATACTGACTGCTGTCAGTGATGTGTCGTTTCTCTGTATCGCATTGGGTACGTCAAATACTGTAGAGCTGATGGTTCCACGGATATTGATCATGTTTTCGTTAGTATGGTTCAGGTCGAACAGTAAACGTGTTGTTACACCATCGCCGCGAATAATGATGCTGTCGGATGTGATATTGATAGATTGTGTAAACAGGTAATTGCCTGCGGGAATATATATAGTGCCGGGTTGCCCGTTGAGTGCTGTTACTGCATTGTTGAAAGCTGTGTTATTGGGAGTAACGCCATCGGCCACTGCTCCGTGATTCATGATGTTCACTACATTGCCGTATTCAGGCAAACTGTATGCCAGGCCTGCTTTTTTCCAGTTGGTAATCCTGTTCGAAGGTATAGTTTGGGCATGGCACATAGTAATGGCCAATACCCATAGGAGTATGCAGAGTAGTGAGTGTGACTTCATCACCTCAAAATTAATATAATTGTACATGTAGTATAAATAAATGGCATGTTATTTGTTGACATTGTTCAAACCTCCTTTGCCTTATGAGAAACACGGTTGTTTCTATCTTTGCAGTACTGTTTATCTCGCTCACGGCTCGCGGCCAAAAAATCGATAATAGTCCATCACGCTTTAATGTAGGGTTGAACCTAATGACGCTCTATAGCGGCATACCAGAACCGCAGGCAGAATATTTCTTTGGCAGGAACATAGGGGTATTTGCGGCCGGGGGATATACTACACGATACAGAAGGAGAGTTATATATAGCGGCCGTGCATTCTTAAGTAAGATATCTGATGTACAAGGTGCCTATTGGAAGTTTGGCTTAAAAGGGAGAATTCCCACGAGGAAAAAAGTAGTCCCCTGGGTACAATTGCTATACGTAGGTTCGCAATACGATGAAAGCGGGACTAAATACATTTACGATAATAATGTCAATGTAACTCAGGTGTCTAAGGTTCGAAATCAAGGTATTGCACATGGTTTCGCGGTCGCACACGGTATAGATTTTGGCATTGGCAGACACCTTGCGTTAAGATTTGGTTTGCAAGTAGGACATTTTAAGCGCAATGATTTTATAGTCAGTACAGATACCTATCAGCCGGGCTTTGGCTCTTATGGTGCGATAATGCGTGAGCAAATAATGATAGGCGTTATGTACAGAATAGGAAACGTCAATAAAAAAGTTGCGGAATAGTATTGTTTCCTATTTCAATTCCTCTTTCAAAAACTTGCCTGTATGACTTCCGTTTACCTTCACTATTTCTTCGGGTGTACCTTCAGCTACTACCGTGCCGCCGCCATTACCACCTTCAGGACCCATATCCAGTATATAATCCGCCACTTTTATTACGTCCATATTATGCTCTATCACCAGCACGGTATTATTGCGCTCTACTAAGCGGTTCAATACTTCCAGCAGATGCTCTATATCCTGGAAGTGCAGGCCCGTGGTGGGCTCGTCGAGGATGTAAATAGTTTGACCTGTATCGCGTTTGGATAATTCTGTCGCCAGTTTCACACGTTGTGCTTCACCGCCGCTCAGTGTTACAGCGCTTTGCCCCAGCGTTACATAGCCTAAGCCTACATCCTGCAAGGTTTTTATCCTGCGGTGCAGGTAGGGTACGTTTTTGAAAAATTCCACGGCTTCATCTACGGTCATATCCAGCACATCGGCTATAGATTTTCCTTTGTAACGTATCTCTAAAGTTTCGCGGTTGTAACGTCGTCCATTGCATTTTTCGCAGGGCACATATACATCGGGCAGGAAGTTCATTTCTATCACGCGCATGCCGCCACCACCACATTCTTCGCATCGCCCGCCTTTTACATTGAATGAGAAACGCCCCGCGTTGTACCCGCGTATTTTCGCTTCGGGTACTTGTGCAAAGAGCGTACGTACATCGGTAAAGAAACCACAGTAGGTAGCAGGATTGCTGCGTGGTGTACGGCCTATGGGGCTCTGGTCTATTTCTACTACTTTATCTATATGCTCCAGCCCTGTAATCTTTTTAAAGGGCATGGGCTGTTGCTTGAAGTTTTTATAACAGTGCTTCGCCAACAGCGGGTACAGCGTTTCGTTGATGAGCGTACTCTTGCCGCTACCTGATACACCCGTTACACAAATAAATGTGCCGAGTGGTAATGACACAGAAACATTCTTCAGGTTGTTGCCCGATGCACCCGCTATTTTCAATGTTTTACCGTTGCCTTTGCGCCGTTCGTCCGGCACTTTTATTGCCAGCTCGCGGTTGAGGTAACCCGCTGTTTTGGTATGTGTCTTTATTACTTCTGCCGGAGTGCCCTGGCTTACTATTTGTCCGCCGTGTACACCTGCTGCCGGGCCTATGTCTATCAGGTGGTCGGCTGCCAGCATAATGTCTTTATCATGTTCTACCACCAACACGGAGTTGCCCCCGTCGCGCAGGTTTTTCAGCGCATGTATCAGGCGCTGGTTGTCGCGCTGGTGCAGGCCTATGCTCGGCTCGTCGAGTATATAAGTGATACCTGTGAGTTGAGAACCTATCTGTGTTGCCAGCCTGATGCGTTGCGATTCGCCGCCACTCAGCGTACGGGTGGGGCGGTTGATGGTAAGGTAATGCAGCCCCACATCCAGCAGGAACATCAGCCTGTCGCGTATTTCTTTCAGTACGTCTTTGGCTATTGCCTGTTGTTTTTTGTTCAGCCTTTTTTCTAAACCGTCAAACCAGTCTGCCATTTTTTTCAATGACAATTCTGATAATTCGGATATATTTTTGTCATCTATTTTAAACCAGAGGCTTTCTTTTTTCAAGCGAGCGCCACTGCATTCGGGGCAGGTGTTCAGTTGCATATAAGCTTCCGCCCAATCACGAATGGGTTCCGATGTGGTTTCGTTGAACCAGCGCAGCAACATATTGACTATGCCCTCGTAATTATGTTCAGTTACAGTATCAGCATAGTTCACTTCGTCGCTCACCGCATAGGTGATTACACCTTCTTCATTGCCATACAGCAGTATGTTCAGATGCTTGGGGTTCAGCTCGCTGATGGGTTTGTTCAGCGGTATTTTATTCTTTTTGGCGATGATGGTTGCCTGTTTAAACGTCCATGTTTCGCGTTCGCCACCCAGCGGCGCTATACCGCCATCACTGATGCTTTTGGTGTGGTCAGGTAGTACTTCATCCATATTCACCTGGTACACGCTGCCCAGCCCTTTGCAAAGCGGACAGGCACCATAAGGAGAGTTGAAAGAAAATGTATTGGGTGATGGCTCTTCGTAAGACAAACCTGTTTCAGCACACATCAGTTGCTTGCTGTATTGCGATAGGGTATTACTGTCCATATCAAGTATGAACATCAGGTCTTTACCCATTTGCAGGGCCTTTTGTATGCTTTGGCTGATGCGTCCCCTGGCATCGGGCAGCACCAGCAGGCGGTCTATCACCAGTTCTATATCATGTATCTTGTACCTGTCTAATTGCATACGCTCGCGCAACTCCAGTATCTCGCCGTCAACACGCACCTTCAGGTAACCCTGTTTGCGGAATTGCTCGAACAATTCGCGGTAATGCCCTTTGCGGCCCCGCACTATTGGTGCAAGCAGTATTATTTTTTTGTTGTTGAAATGCTCTTCGATATGCGCTACAATTTCTTCCTCGCTGAAGCGCACCATTTTTTTGCCGGTGTTGTACGAGTAGGCTTCGGCGGCGCGCGCATACAGCAGGCGCATAAAGTCATACACCTCGGTAACGGTACCCACAGTAGAGCGGGGGTTGCGGTTGGTGGTCTTTTGCTCGATGGAGATAACGGGTGACAGCCCCGATATTTTATCTACATCAGGACGCTCAAGGTCGCCCATGAACTGGCGGGCGTAAGCGGCAAAGCTCTCCATATAACGTCGCTGGCCTTCGGCGAAGATCGTGTCAAACGCTAATGAAGACTTGCCCGAACCACTGATGCCTGTGATGACTACCAATTGATTTTTGGGGATGGATACGTCTAAATTTTTCAGGTTGTGTACCCTTGCCCCTGAAACTTCTATAAAACCTTTGGATGTTCCTGTCTGCTCTTTTGTTGCCATAACCTCTGAGGTGGGCAAATTTAAGCAAATGATTAGCTCAACCCGTTTGCAGGCGAAATGTATTTTGCAATGCCCTAATACTTACGGTCTATTACATAGTTCACCAATTCGATAAGGGCGCTTTTACCGGGCGAGTCAGGATATTTGTCGAGCATGGCCAGCGCCATAGCCTGGTACTCTTTCATTTTTTGTACAGAATAGTCAATGCCACCCGATTGGTGTACATAGTTAATTACCTCGGCTACCTTCTGTTTATCTGTATTTTGATTTTTTACTATATAAATAATCTTTCTTTTGATGTCGCGATCTGCCTTTTGCAGGGTATAAATGAGCGGCAGGGTCATTTTCTTTTCCTTTATATCAATACCTGTTGGTTTGCCGATATTGTCCTGGCCGTAGTCAAACAGGTCGTCTTTTATCTGGAAGGCGATGCCTACATATTCCCCAAACTGCCTGAAATATTCCGTGGTTTCGCTGTCGTCCTGTGCTGAAAATGCACCTGCAGAGCAGGCAGCCGAGAGCAGAGAAGATGTCTTACCCCTGATAATATCAAAATATGTTTTTTCTTCAATATCAAGCTTCCGGGCCTTCTCCATTTGCAGCAATTCGCCCTCGCTCATTTCTTTTACCGCCCTGGAAGTTATCTTTAGTATCTGGTAATCATCGTTTTCCAGGGAGAGTATTAGCCCTTTCGACAGGAGATAATCACCTACCAGTACAGCTATCTTGTTTTTCCATAATGCATTGATAGAGAAAAAGTTACGCCTCAACATAGAGTTATCCACAACGTCATCGTGTACCAGGGTGGCGGTATGCAGCAATTCTATCAGCGATGCCGCCCGGTAGGTTTTTTCCGTAATTCCACCGGCCACATTTGCGCAGAGCAAGACAAACATAGGCCTCATTTGTTTCCCCTTACGCTTGATGATAAATTTCATAATTCTGTCCAGCAAAGGGTTTGAGCCTTTTACGTGTTCAGCAAATTTTTTTTCGAAAAGTAAAAGCTCAGTTCCGACAACCTTTTTAACCAATTCCATGTTTATATGTCAAGATAACGGTAAATTAACGAAAATAACCTTGTTTTTTTGCGGATAAAAGTAGTTCTTTGATGTATAAATGCATGTGACTAAGGACAAAAAGTGTGCATTAATTTTATTTTTTGTTCTTTGTTTTTTTAAAAGGTACGCTATACCTTTGTCCAAGTTATTAATTAGGTTAACCAAAAATTATATTAATAAACAAATCTGTTATGGTCAACAAAAATTACCTTTTGCTCACCGGTATCTGTGCGCTGCTCGCCACGGGATCGGTAAATGCTCAGGAAACCAGTACGCAACCGGCACAATGGTCTGGCCGGGATATGACGTATAGAGGAGAAAGTTACGATGTCTTAGATTCTAACTACATTCCGCGGTCGCGCATGAATCAGCACCGTCGGTTCCTGAATAATCAATATGCTTTCCCTTCTAAACCACGCAATATGTGGGAGTTGGGTGTAGGCCTTGGTATGTATAATGTTTCCGGTGACGTACCGTCTATGTTTTTCTGGCAGAAAGGCAATGGTGGTTACGGTTTCCATGCACACATACGTAAATCATGGGGTTATGTATTCTCTACCCGCCTTCAGTACGTTTATGGCGTAGCTAAAGGTATGGCTTGGCAGGAAGACAGGAACTACCGTTGGAACCCGGCCTGGACTGATAATGGTTATGCGCCGGTACCAGGTATACCAGGTATCCCCGGTACACCCAATATTGCTACAGATCCGGTGTTCTGGAACTACAGAATGGAAGCTCACCAGCTGAACTTCGACCTGATAGCCAGCACTAACAACTGGAGGTTTCACAAAGCAAAAACATCCCTGGGTATATATGCTTTCATGGGTTTAGGTGCTATCGCTTTCAACACACGTGTTGACGCATTGGATGCCAACCTGCAACGTTATGATTTCGATGCAATTACAACAGGTGCGCAAACTTTGCCACAGGTTACTGAAAACCGTAAGCAAATCAGGGACAACCTGGCTGCCGGTATGGATGGTACGCACGAAACAGAAGCTGAAAACGAGCGCGACCGTCGTCGCCCTGCAATATTCAACAACAAAACTTTGAACTTCGCTCCAAGCTTCGGTCTGGGTCTGCAGTTTAAAGTGAGCAGGCGCATCAACATTGCTCTTGAAGACCGCGTTACTCTCCCTTGGGATGAGGATCTGCTGGATGGTCAGCGTTGGGCTCAGCAAATTTCAGGTTCTCCTGTATTGTCTGCTCAAAACGATGGTATCAATTACCTGTCTCTGGGTATCAACTTCAACCTGGGTAACAAAGCTAAGAGCGTAGAACCTCTGTACTGGCTGAACCCGCTGGATCATATGTACAACGAGATGAGCTATCCTCGTCACATGATACTGCCTGATCCAACTCTGCCTGATTCAGACGGTGATGGTATCACTGACCAGTTTGACAAATGTCCTGGTACGCCAATGGGTGTAGCTGTTGACAGTCATGGTTGTCCGTTGGATACTGATGGTGATGGTGTACCTGATGATCGTGATAAGCAATTGATTACTCCGACTGAGTGTCAGCCTGTTGACGCTGATGGTGTTGGTAAGTGCCCTTGTCCTGATGGTTGTGGTTCTATGGCTCCTGCTTGCGGTAGCATAGGTGCCGGTAGCATCATCTTCACAGGTAGCTCTTCAAGCATCGCTCCTTCTGCACAGGCTCAACTGTCTAGCCTGGCTGCACAAATGATGGCTAACCCAACTTGTAAAGTGGTTATCATTGGTGCCGGTAACGCCAGCAAAGTACAGCAGCAGCGCTCATGGGATCGCGTTAACGCAATCATCGAGTTCATGAGTGAGAAACATGGTATCGACCGTAACCGTTTCATATTCCAATATGGCCAGGCCGGTGATCCTAACTCAGTTATGTACCGCTCAGCTCTTCCCGGTGAAGAAGGTCCTGCTAACGTAGCACCTCCGTTCCCGAACCTGAGGAGAAACTAATCATAACAGAATACATTGATATACAAATAGCCCCGGAAAATCCGGGGCTATTTCTTTTAGTATTGATCAGGAGAATGAATGCGGTAAAATGCTGCCTGAGGGAAAAGCAAGTAACCTACTGCTTATGAAATTCAATCAACCCTTTCAGAGGGCTGCGTTCTATTTTGCCCAAAGAGAGTTCATTCTGCAGGCAGATGTCTTTGATAACATCCCTGAACTCGTAGGCGACTGAACCCGTAAAATGAATAGGATATTTCCAGCTTTCGCGGTACTTAAGAATATGATGATGGAAAAATTCGCTGAGGCTGTCCTCGATGATATTTTCTACCATATAATGCCCGCGGTTCTCTGCAAGTAATTGGGTGAATGAAGCCAGGTAACGGTTAGCGAAAGGCTTTTTGTATATATTATTGACGATAGCGGATATGTCGTTGCCGAACTGTTGTTCAAACGCCGCTTTCAGTTCTTCGTCGAAAGTATTGTAGGCATAGTAGCGCAAGACACGCTTGCCCAGGTGATTGCCGCTACCTTCGTCACCGGCTACATAGCCAAGCGATGGCATACGCGATTTGATGTTTTTACCATCGTAATAGCAGGAATTGCTGCCCGTCCCTAATATGGCTACCACACCTTTCTCCTTTCCGCTCAGTCCCCTGCAGGCAGCCATCAGGTCGCTTTTTACCTCAACCTTTTTCGAGCCGAAGAACGCTTTAAGGATTTGTTTCAGCTCATCCTGTTTTTCAGGAGTACCTGCACCGGCGCCGTAGAAGTAAACTTGTTCGGGTTTGTACTTTTTCAGATTTAGTTCGTGGCTCAGCACTGCGTTTATTTCGAACGAGGTTTGCAGGTAGGGGTTGATGCCTGATGTCTTGGCACGCAGGGGCTTTTTGGTAGCACCTTCCAGGTACCAGTCGGTCTTGGTCGAACCGCTTTCTGCTATCAATACGGTAGCCATAGGATAAATGTAACACAGATTTTCCGATTAGGCTAATGTGAACATCCTGTCTGTATTATTGTATTGTTATAGACGCATTGTAACAGACTATGGTGCTGTTGTATTTATATTATTTTTTACTCGGAAATACCCGTTAACTTTGCGGTCAATTTTTCATAGTGCAGGGTAAGAATACAAATAAGGTAAAACTTTGGTGGCCGCTATTATCAGCCATGATACTGGTAATCGGTATGGCTATCGGTTTCAACCTGCGCGACTCACTGAGGAACAAGCGGGATATTGCCACTATCATTCAGCGCAATGACAGGCTGGAGCAGGTAATAGACCTGATAAGCGCCCGGTATGTAGACTCTGTAAATGCCAACCTGCTGTATGAAGATGCTGTTGATGGCATCATCAGGCATCTTGACCCGCACACGGTATATATTCCCGCCGATAAACTGCAAACGGTAAATGAAGAACTGGAAGGCAGCTTTTTCGGTATAGGTGTTGAATTCACCATTGCAAAAGATACCATACAAATAACATCTGTAATAGAAAACGGCCCCGCTGAAGTAGCCGGCATACAATTGGGCGATAAACTGATAAAGGTTGGGGACAGTATAGTTGCTGGTAATAATATCACTTCGGAACGCATCATAAAAATGCTGAAGGGCAAGCAGTTCAGCAAAGTATTCCTGGGTATGATGGACCCTGTAACAGGTGAACTGAGGACTGTAGCCATCAAACGTGACGAAATACCCAGGTACAGTATTGAGGCAGCTATAATGCTGGACAGTGTAACAGGTATTATCAAAATCACCCGTTTCAGTGAGAGTACCTACGAAGAATTTGAAAAGAAACTGGCTGCGCTGAAAAAACGTGGTATGCAAAACCTGGTACTGGACCTGCGCCAGAATACGGGTGGTTACCTGGAACCGGCTAAACAAATTGCAGATGAATTCCTGTCGGGAGATAAACTGATAGTATCCACCAAGGGTGTTAATTCAGTACCCCGCAACTATATTGCCGGTAAAAAAGGAGATTTTGAAGAAGGCAAGCTGGTGATACTCGTGGATGAACAATCAGCATCGGCCAGCGAGATAATAGCAGGTGCTGTGCAAGACTGGGACAGGGGCCTGATAATTGGCAGGCGCACTTTTGGTAAGGGCCTTGTGCAAGACCAGTTTGACCTGGGCGATGGCTCCGCCCTCAGGCTCACCATAGCCAGGTATTATACGCCATCGGGCAGAAGTATTCAACGCTCATTTGACAAAGGACGTGAAGCATACAGCCATGACCTGGTAAAACGTTACGAAAATGGTGAGCTGACAGGCAACGACAGTGCTTATATGGCAGACACTACCCGGTATTATACGGCCAACAAGCGCCTGGTATATGGTGGTGGGGGCATCAATCCGGATGTGTATGTGCCCTACGATACCGCTAAGATATCCACCGCCATGCTCGACCTGGTATTCAGCGACAAAGTGAAAACTACTGTCTGGAACTATTATTTCAACAATAAGGCCACACTGAAAGGTTATGACAACGTACAGGAGTTTGAAAAGAATTTCAGAAGTGATGTGTTGATGAAAGAATATATTGCGGGGTTGGACAGGCCCACCAGGAAGGTGGTGGAAATGCTGCTGAAAAATGAGCACAACAAAAGATTCTTCTCAAGGCAGATGAAAGCCGTACTGGCGCGTATGTTGTACCGCGACGATGGCTATTATACGGTAATATATAAGGATGACGATATGGTAGAAAAGGCTCTTCAGTTGCTGGACGACTCCTCATACAATACCCTGATACCCCGGTAATTCACTCAGCCATTTTATTTGATGAATATCTGTAGCATCGGCGCAAAAGGTGCTGTGCCCGTTGCTGACCAGCCAATAATTGCATTGCATCGTATTGTGGTAAGTGAGTAACTGGTGCAAGGCCTTTTCTGTAAGCGGCACATCAGGCGCTTTACATTCTGCCAGCAGCCAAGGTGTATGCTCACGGCTATACACTACAATGTCAAACCGCTTACTGAGATTGCCCACCCGTATTTTCTTTTCTACTGCTATAAGTGAAGCCGGGTACTGCATCACATCGGTGAAGTACAACAGCAGGTATTGGCGCACATGCTCTTCGGGTGTCAGCACCACCCATATTTTGCGCACCGGGTCCCATACATAAGGCTTGCCTTCTTCTTGTTTCAGCTTAAGTGTAAAACCCGAAAAATCCAATGATAACATCGCAGTCAAAAGTCAATAAAACTTTCTTAATAATCAACACCTGCTTCTGTAGCGCCGTCTTATTTCTTATCTTTAGTAGCATAAAGCTCCGCCGGAGGCGGATTGGGTGAATATGAAGACGAAAAAGGAAATCGTAACTAACTGGCTACCCCGATATACGGGTTTGCAACTTAAAGACTTCGGGAAATATATACTGCTCTGCAACTTCAGCTCGTATGTGCAGAAGTTTGCCGAAATACATAAAGTGCCCATTGTAGGTGCAGATAAGCCTATGCTTTGCGCTACAGCCGAGGGTATTACCATCATCAACTTCGGTATGGGCAGCGCTACGGCTGCTACGGTTATGGACCTGCTCTCTGCTATCAATCCAAAGGCGGTTTTGTTCCTGGGTAAATGCGGTGGATTAAAAGCAAAAAACAAAGTAGGCGACCTGATACTGCCCATAGCCGCCATCAGGGGCGAGGGTACCAGCGACGATTATTTTCCCAGAGAAGTACCGGCGTTGCCGGCCTTCGCATTGCAAAAAGCAATTTCTACCACGATACGCGAACATAAACGCGACTACTGGACAGGAACGGTGTACACCACCAACCGCCGCGTATGGGAGCACGATGCAGCATTTAAAAAGAAACTGCAAGTGATGCGCACTATGGCAGTGGATATGGAAACAGCCACCATTTTTTCAGCAGGATTTTACAATGAGATTCCTACCGGCGCATTGCTGCTCATATCCGACCAGCCCATGACACCAGAAGGAGTTAAGACGGATAAGAGTGATATTACAGTGAACCAAAAATTTGTGGACATGCACCTGCAGATCGGCATCGATTCGCTGAAACAGCTGATTGGGAAACGGCTCACCGTCAAGCACCTTAAATTCTGATGTTGGGTACTGCGCCTATACTTAAAGTAGAGGACCTGCAAATATCATTTGGAGGCGCTCAAACATTTACTGCCGTAGATGATGTGTGTTTCGAAGTAGAAAGCGGTAAAACACTGGCTATTGTGGGCGAAAGTGGTTCAGGCAAATCATTGACAGCATTGTCGCTGATGGGGTTGCTGCCTGCAAATGCCACCGTATCAGGTAAAATACAACTTACAACAAAAGAAGGTGTATTTGAAATAAATGCAGATATGGCTTGGGATACAATACGAGGCCAGAAAATGGGCATGGTCTTCCAGGAGCCCATGAGTTCGCTTAACCCTGTAATGGCCATAGGCAGGCAGATATCGGAAGCTATTGTACTGCATCAGCAGTTAAGTGAACGACAGGCTAAGGCGCTGGCAATTAGCTGGCTGGCTAAAGTACAATTACCCAATCCTGAAAAAATATATGAGCGTTACCCCCACCAGCTATCGGGCGGGCAGAAGCAGCGCGTGATGATTGCCATGGCTATGTGCAACAATCCCGTACTACTCATAGCTGATGAACCCACCACGGCATTGGACGTGACCGTACAAAAAGAAGTAATAGAATTGATGTCCGGGCTGCAGAAGGACTACGGTACGGCTATGATATTCATTACGCACGACCTGGCACTGGCTGCGCAAATAGCTGATGATGTAATGGTGATGCAAAAAGGAAATGCCGTAGAACAGGGCAGCGCAAAAGAAGTGCTGGTGCATCCCTGGCATCCCTATACTCAGGCTTTGCTGGCCTGCCGCCCATCGCCCGATCATAAAGGCAGGCCCTTACCAATAGTGTCAGATTTTCTCACAGCACCACAGGGCAAGAGAACAGAAGCGCCTTATGAAATTATAAAACCCGGCAGGAAAATGCTGGAGGTAAACAACCTACGCGTATGGTTTTCGGTAGAGAGTAACTGGCTTGGGAAAACTACACAGTACTTCAAGGCGGTGGATGGTGTATCGTTCGAATTGAGAAGAGGAGAAGTGCTGGGGTTGGTGGGCGAAAGCGGTTGCGGCAAGAGTACCCTGGGCCGGACACTGATAGGCTTATTGCCGGTTTACGAAGGGAAGGTAAAGTTTGACGCAAAAAATATTGCGGATTATACGCAGAAAGAATGGCGGAATATCCGCAAAGAGATACAGTTGATTTTCCAGGACCCCTATGCATCGCTGAACCCGCGGATGAACATCGGCGATATGCTGATGGAGCCGCTGGCGGTGCATAATATCGTTCCCCGCAGGGAGCGGAGAAAGGAAGCATTGAGGTTGCTGGACCTGGTGCAACTACCCGCCGACAGCATGCAACGTTACCCGCACCAGTTCTCCGGCGGGCAAAGGCAGCGGCTGGGTATAGCCCGTGCGCTTGCTGTAAAACCGCAAGTATTGATATGCGACGAGAGTGTATCGGCGCTGGACGTAAGCGTGCAGGCACAGATATTGAACCTGCTAAAAGAACTGCAGCAGGAATTCAACCTGTCTTATCTCTTCATCTCTCACGACCTGAATGTAGTACACTACATAAGCGATAGGGTGATGGTGATGCAGGGCGGGAAGATGGTGGAAACAGGTACAGCGGAACAAGTGCTGAAAAAACCTGCGGATGAATATACTAAGCGATTAATAGAGGCAATGCCGTAAATGATTAACTATGGGTTTAGACAGCATGAAGATTTTTGATACGGTAGAGCGTTATTTCAAGGTTGCTCTATCCGAAGACGAGGTGGACAGTATCAATACTGTCGGGGATATTGCTGAACAGGTGAGTAAACATATAGTTTTTCAGCCGGACGGTATTAGCAAACCTGAAATGATGTTTGATATACTAAAGGATTACGTACCACCTGAATTCGGATACCCGAAGGAAGAATTTACCCTGGCAACAATTATCAAAGATTTCATCCCGGTAAAAAAAGCGCAACTATACTGGGACAAGATGGCGGCGGACTTTAATATTGAACTGCCGCTTTTAAAACCCGCAGATGTAAACACCCGCATCAACCCGGCCAGCCTGCTGCAAGGTGAATCACTTACGGACAACACCGTGTTCGACCTGGTATGCTGGATTCTTGCACTCAATTATGAGAAATTAATCATCCCTACCAAACTGGTGAGTAAGACAGAAGTAGAGCTGGTGGTGATGGGTATCATCAATGAGATAACCGGTATCAATGTTGAGGATATAGCCTTAGAATATGACATCCTCGAAGATTTAGGGATTCGTTGAAATCAACTCAGCCTCTCTCGCTTCCACCTCAAACCTGTTGTTGCGATAACCATTTTTAATTGTTTCGTACAGGTAGAGGATAATAAAGCGAATAGTACCGTACCGTTGATATTGTTCTACATGCTTCAACTCATGCAAGAGCCATATACGGTTGGCTATCAATTCCTCCCGCGTGGTGTTATGCAGGTGTATGGTGTGGTTCACAACGATAGCGCACTGTTTAGTCTTTAGTTTATAGGCAGCCAGTCTTGCCAGCAGGGAGTTTTCTTTGATGCGTACTGCGTCTGTGTTTGGTAGATGTACTGTCAATCTTACAAGTTAAATAAATCTACTGTCGCTATTGCAATTCCATTGCGTATTCCATGTACCAGCACAACGGTCCAGAATGCCTTAAGCGGTTCTTTTGAGTAAAAATAGTACATGTAAGCCAGCACCAATCCTATGAAAAACGCAAAAAATATATAAGCAGGGTTGTATGTATGAGCCAGTCCAAATGCTATTGCAGATATTAATATCGCACATGGATAATATTTGCGGCTTTTAGCAAAGTACATAAACAAGCGGATGATAAGGTATTGATACACCAGGGTTTCGACAACAGGTGCTATTACCATAAGCTCAATAACTTTATCAGGAGCAACTTCAGGCCCTCCTTCGGTGTTAACGCCCGTTGCCAACATCACCAGCAATATCGGGATGAAAAAAGCAAGCACTACGTAGCTTGATAACAAAAAGAGGAGTACCTGCATGGGGTAACTCCTTTTAAGAAAAAACCTGTTCAGCCTTCTGAATAATTTCTTCATAGCATGGTATTAAATAAACTTTACCCCAACGCCACGTCCAATATCATCATCACCAAAAAACCGCCGATAAAACCAAGCACGGCCACGTCGGTATATTTATCGCGTTGGGTTTCGGGTATTACCTCTTCCACTACCACAAATATCATTGCACCTGCGGCAAAGGCCAGTGCAAAGGGTAGTATGGGCTGTATATATATAACGGCCAATGCGCCTACTACTCCCGCTACAGGTTCTACTATAGCAGACAATTGCCCGTACCAAAAGCTTTTTCGGCGCGAAACACCATGCCTGCGTAGTGGCATAGAAACGGCTATACCTTCAGGAAAGTTTTGAATACCTATACCTATGGCCAGTGCTATAGCACCAGCCACACTTGCATCGGGCATACCCAGTGCCGCCGCGCCAAACAATACGCCTACCGCCAGTCCTTCAGGAATATTATGCAGGGTAATGGCCAATATCAGCAGGGTAGTGCGGTGCAGCTTGGTTTTTACCCCTTCTTTCTCCTCTATACCAAAGTTGATATGCAGGTGCGGTGTAAACCTGTCCAGCACAAAGATGAACATTGCCCCCAGGAAGAAACCCACCGCAGCGGGCATCCATATCATATTGGGGTACATCCGCTCCGACATTTCTATAGCCGGGTTCAGCAGGCTCCAGAAGCTGGCTGCCACCATCACACCGCCTGTAAAACCCAGCATGGCATCCAGCACACCCCGGTGCATAGTCTTGAAAAAGAATACCAGCGAGGCGCCTGCGGCTGTTACCAACCAGGTAAATATTGTGGCCAGCAACGCACTATACACAGGGCCTATGGATACAAAGAATTCTGTAAGTTGCTCCATTTTCTACACAGTCTAAAAATAATTTTAGGCAAATCTAAAACATTAAATCCAAATTGTCACATGAATTTAAAATAAAAATACTTTAACTAAGAAATTTGCTTTTATACTAAAAACTTAGTAGGTTTACTAAAAGTTTAGTATTTGAGTATGAAAAAGGAATTCAAACCACTGACAAAAGCTGAGGAAGAAATCATGCAGGCCCTGTGGCAACTGGATAAGGCATTTGTAAAAGATATTGTGGACCTGCTGCCTGAGCCAAAGCCGCATTACAATACGGTAAGTACCATTATCAAGATACTGGAAGAAAAAGGTTTTGCAGGCCACGAGAGCCTGGGCAAGGCCAACAGGTATTTCCCGTTAGTACAAAAAGACGAATACAGTAAAAAAAGTATGAACCAGTTTGTAGGCAAATACTTCGAAGGGTCTTTCGCCAATATGCTCTCCTTTTTTGCTAAGGAAAAAGATATATCGGTAAAAGAACTGGAAGAAATACTGCAACTGATGAAAGAACAAAAAAACACCAAATAGCTATGATACAATATCTCATACAGGTAATAGCTTATACAGGCGCCATGCTACTGCTGTATCACCTGCTGCTGCGCGACAAGCCCATGCACAGGTTCAACAGAATGTATTTATTATCAGCCGCCATACTGCCGGCATTACTACCCCTGCTGAAATTGCCGGAAGCACTCAGGCCCAGGCAAGAGGCCAAACCCATAGTAGCTATGTTGCAGGAGGTAACCGTAGGCGGTGTGGAGGAGCAGCATGCAATACCTGTATGGTTGTTAATCATTCCTGCTATTTACCTGGTTGTGATGCTCAGCATACTGGCAACTAAAATGGCTGGTTATATAAAGATGCGTAGCGTTATCAACCGTAGCGAGAAAGAACTACGCGAGGGATATACACTGTTGAAACATACTGGTTACGGGCCGGGTAGCTGGGTCAGGTATATCTTTTTGCCCGAAGGAGATGTTGATGCTACTATCATTCAGCATGAACTGTCGCATATACGCCTGCACCACAGCAGGGATATTATTTTCATTAGCGTACTGCAGGCTGTATTATGGCCCAATATATTCATCCACCTGTTGAAAAAAGAACTGGTACAGGTACACGAGTTCCAGGCTGATGCCGAAGTGGGCCTGACAGGAGAAGATTATACAAAGCTCCTGCTTTCATCAGTATTCGGCACATGCACCTTGCCGTTCACACATTCATTTATTATTCACCCGATAAAAAGAAGAATCATGATGTTACACAACAATCGTAAAAACGGAAAACTAAGGGGCGTTGTCGCCTCACTGTCAGCATGTTTGCTATTGGCAGGCATTGTCACTATGCAGAGCTGCGAGCAGAAGAAGGAGGCAGAATCAATGCTCACACAAGCTAAAGTGGAAAAAACGGATGACTCGGTCTTCAACTTTGTACAAAAAATGCCTGAGCCCGGTTATAGCCTGGGCGAATACCTGGGTAAGCTTATTGAATATCCCGAAGAAGCTAAGAAGAAACAGATTGAAGGAAAAGTAATGGTGAAATTTGTTGTAGGAAAAGATGGCAAGATATCGGGCATGGAGGTAAAAGGTAAAGATATTGACCCCTTGCTGCGCGACGCAGCTATAAAAGCAGTAGCACAGTTGCCCGATTGGATACCAGGCGAAGATGAACAGGGCAATAAAGTAGCTGTATATTTTACCCTGCCTATCGTTTTCAAGCTGGATGAGGAGGAGAAGAAAACATCATACAAAGAAGTTGAAGAATTAAAACGCAAACTAGAACGTGAAGTAGAGGCGATAAATGCAAGCGGTATAGGTGTAAAGTTTATGGATACTGACGACCCGGGAGCCGATCAAGATAATAAGGAGAAAGGTTTGTACCAGATAAAAGATAAAAGTTTAACCTTGACGCAAATAGTAACGAAGTTAACTAATGATGAGGGAGTGGAGATGGAAGTAATACCTGTTGAAGTGAGTGGTGTTCAACATTAAAATGCTAAAACAGCGCGAAATATATTAGACGGCCTTAATCGAAATTAAAATCTATTGCCTGTAGTAGTTGTCACGCTTCAGCACATACACTGCACATTCATCATTATTGCCCAATAAACGCCTTTCACTGAATTCAAAACCAAGCCGTTCGTACAACCGGATGGCTTTGGTGTTAGATTCCAAAGGGTCTGTCAATAAAGCAGTAAACCCTTACTTTTTATTATAAATAACAGATTATTGTTGTATTTTTGTAATGATAAAATAATACGATGAGTACACACATAACCCGGCAATACCCCTGTTGTTTCAAACTTATATCATACCCCTGCTGACCGGCCAGGATTTTTCTACGCTACTGAACTTTTTTATTTCCATTTTATGGCATCACCCGAACGTAGTGAGTTCGATTGTGCCGAAAAACACAGAACATGGGAACAAAATGGAACATTTTTGCCAATTCACTGAAAATCAATCAGTTGGTTGGAAGAAAGAAAGGACAATTATACAAAAACGGAACAATTTTGTTCCCAAATGCATGGATATGGGAACAAAACCGGGAATATGGGAACAGTTTATACCACTATTGGCAAATAGCCGAATAGGCTATTTGCCAAATTAAATACTTTTGCACCATGAAAAAACTGGATATACTGGCTATAGCCGTTCACCCCGATGACCTGGAGCTGAGCGCCGCCGGTACACTGATAAAACATGTGCAGATGGGCCAGCAGGTGGGTATCATCGACCTTACCCGCGGCGAACTGGGTACCCGTGGCACCCCTGAGCTGCGCTTGCAGGAAGCCCGCGCTGCGGCGGACATCATGGGTATATCCGTGCGCGAGAACCTGGGTATGGCCGATGGGTTCTTTCAGAATGACAAAGAGCACCAGCTGAAGTTGGTGGAATATATACGCAAATACCGCCCCAATGTGGTGATTGCCAATGCATTGGAAGACCGCCACCCCGACCATGGCCGTGCAGGCAGGCTGATAGCCGATGCCTGTTTCCTGGCGGGATTGTCCAAAATCAGCACTACCCACAACGGGGAGCAGCAAACTGCCTGGAGGCCCAAAAGGGTGTACCACATGATACAGGACCGTTTCCTGGAGCCGGACTTCATCGTGGATATATCTTCGGCTGCAGCCACCAAGATGGAAGCCATCAAAGCATACAAGAGCCAGTTTCACGACCCCAACTCGGCAGAACCCATAACATATATAGCCGCCGGTGGCTTTCTCGATAAGATAGAACACAGGGCTTCATTATTGGGCAAGCGCATAGGTGTGGCTTATGGAGAGGGTTTTATATGCGAAAACACACCCGGCATAGCCAGCTTAGACAGCCTGCTGCTGCCCGAATTGGCTTAATTGAACTTTTTATGAAAATAATTTTGCCGTTACACAAAAAAAAATGACCTTTGCAGTCCCAAAAAATCTAAAGTATGGCACGTGTTTGTCAGGTAACAGGAAAAAAACCAATAACTGGTCATAAAGTATCTTTCTCTAACAAGAAAGCAAAACGCCGTTTTCTGCCCAATTTGCAGGTAAAGCGCTTTTTCCTGGCCGAAGAAGACCGTTGGATAACATTGAAATTGTCAACAGATGCAATGCGCACTATCAACAAGAACGGTTTGTTGTCTGTTGTGAAAGAAATGCGCGCTAAAGGCGATAAAATTTAAATAAAGAATAAACTCCATATACAATGGCGAAGAAAGGAAACCGCGTTCAGGTTATTTTGGAATGTACAGAGCATAAAGGTACCGGTTTGGCCGGCACCAGCCGTTACATTACTACCAAAAACAAAAAGAACACCCCCGAGCGTATTGAACTGAAAAAGTTCAATCCTATAATGAAGAAGGTAACTGTTCATAAAGAAATTAAGTAATTTTTTAAATATATTTAGTCATGGCAAAAGCGGCAAAAACGGCGATAAAATCTGACGCTAAAGGTGGTGCGGAATCTAAGAACTACACTAAGGTAATCAAGACTGTACGCAGCCCTAAGAGTGGTGCATATACCTTCAAAGAGGTTATCTTGCACAAAGACAAAGTGAAAGATTTCCTGGCAAAATAAGTCGGCCTCTGTAAACTACAGGACTTATAAACGAATTACTATAAAAAGCTGCCCAACCGGGCGGCTTTCCTGTTTTTTACCCGTTCTGTCAATATGGCATTATGCCATGGGTTGGAACAATGCTTGCAGGTGTATTAATGCTAAAAAACAATAGAATAAGCTATGCAAGAGAAAGGCACCATTTCCATTCACACAGAGAATATTTTCCCGATTATTAAGAAGTTCCTCTATTCAGACAATGAAATATTTCTGAGGGAACTCGTGGCCAATGCTACAGACGCTATACAAAAGCTGAAACGACTGTCATCGTTAGGCGAGTATAAAGGTGAACTGCCCGCACCGCTGGTAGAAGTAAGGTTGGATGAAGAAGCAAAAACAATCACCATATCAGACAACGGCCTGGGTATGACGGCCGAAGAGATAAAAAAATACATCAACCAGATAGCCTTTTCGGGTGCGGAGGAATTTGTAGAGAAGTTTAAAGAAGCGAAGGATGCTAACGAAATCATAGGCAAGTTCGGCCTTGGGTTCTATTCAGCCTTTATGGTAGCCGATAAGGTAGAAATCAACACACTATCGTACAAAGAGGATGCAGAGCCCGCAAGCTGGGAGTGCGATGGCAGCACTGAGTTTAGTATAGGCTCAGGTACACGCACATCTGTTGGTACCGATATTATCCTGCACATCAACGAAGATTCCAAAGAGTTTTTGGATGAATACAAACTGAAAGAAATACTGGACAAACACTGCCGTTTTTTACCTGTACCTGTCAAATTTGGCACACGTACACAGCAGGTAGAGGATGGTGTAGATGAAGAAGGCAAGACAAAATACAAATCGGTAGAGGTAGATAATATCATCAATAATACCGCACCTATATGGACCAAGTCGCCTACAGACCTGAAAGACGAGGATTACCTGGATTTCTATCGCGAACTATACCCGATGAGTGAAGACCCGCTGTTCTGGATACACCTGAACGTGGACTATCCTTTCAACCTGACAGGGGTATTATACTTCCCCAAGCTGAAAAAGGATATGAACCTGCTGCAGCAGAACAAGATAAAACTCTTCAGCCGCCAGGTGTTCATTACCGACGAGGTGAAGGAAATAGTGCCGGAGTACCTGATGCTGTTGCACGGGGTTATAGACTCGCCTGATATACCGCTGAACGTGTCCCGCAGTTTCCTGCAGGCCGATAGCAATGTGAAGAAAATCAACAGCTATATCACGAAGAAGGTAGGTGATAAACTGGCAGAATTGTTTAAAAACGACAGGGAAGGATACGAGAAAAAATGGCCGGATATAGGCTTGTTTGTGAAGTATGGCATGGTGACTGACGAAAAGTTTTACGACAAGGCAAAAGAGTTTGCACTGCTCACCAATATCAAAGGCGAACCCTATACACTGGAAGAATACAGGAACAAGGTAGCTGCCGCACAAACGGATAAGGACGGACAACTGGTGTACCTCTATGCCAATGAGCCGGACAAGCAGGACTTCTATATACAATCAGCAGCCAAACGCGGCTACGATGTACTGCAGATGGACTCGCCTATAGACAAGCACTTTGTAAGCTACCTGGAGTATAAGCTGGAAAAGACTAACCTGAAGCGCGTAGACTCTGATGTGATGGACAACCTCATCAAAACATCAGATGCGCCCGAGCATGTACTTACAGAAGACGAAACAAAGAAGGTGAAAGAGATATTTGAGAAAGCCGTAAGCAAGACGAATATGAAGGTAGAGGTAGAAAGCATCAGCCCTGATGAACTGCCTGTAACCGTGACGATGGATGAAATGAGCCGTCGCATGAAAGAGATGGCGGAGATGAATGGTATGGCTATGTTTGGCGCTATGCCCGAAACTTATAAAGTGGGTATCAACGGCAACCACTCACTCATCAACCGCCTGCTAAAAGCCGGTACTGAAGAGGAGCAGGTGCGCATAGCCCGCCACGCCTTCGACCTGGCGCTGTTGTCGCAGAATATGCTGAAAGGCGAAGACCTCACCAACTTCCTGAACAGGAGTGTGGCGATGATGTGACTGGTTTATAAATGCCCGTAGCTGTACGGGCATTTATAATATGTATCTTTACTATAAAGCCGGTTATGAAAACATTTCTGCTGATTATTGCATGTATTGGGTTCAATCTACTATGTTTAGCGCAATGGGACTCTGATAAGCCATCCATATTCGGAGATTGGGAAACCTATACGCAAAAAGAGTTTGATGCAGATACCTGCTGTTGGCGCAAGCTGGCCAACGAGCAACAATACCAACAGGCTGCAGCAGCTATCACCCTTTATCTTTTCTCGCACAAGAGGAAAGAAGTTAATTGGCACTCCCTAAACTGGCATGCTGGCCAGATGTATGCAAAGGCCGGTTTGAATAAGTTGGCGAAAACCCATTTTAAAAACACGTACTCCATATTCTATATATGGTTTGGTAATGAAGATGCCAAAACATGGTATTATTATGCAAAGGGTACTGAAGCATTTCTTGATGGGAATAAAAATAAACTTGAGGATATTCTAAACAAGTGGGAAAGACGTTATCCGGCAGATAAGAATTATGAAGCATTGAAGAAGTTGCTGAGTAACTGGGGTGAGGATTACGTAACAGCCACACTATAGTAAACAGGACGTAAGTATCACTTATCTTTGCGCCCTATGCATTATGTTTCGGCGGAGGGGCTCACTAAATCGTACGGGGTAAAGCCATTATTTGAGGGTATCACCTTCCATATCAGCGAGGGGGATAAGATAGCGCTGGTGGCGCGAAACGGCAGCGGTAAATCTACCCTGCTGAAGATACTGGCCGGTAAAGACGTGCCAGACGAAGGCAAGCTGTGGATACACAAAGATGTAACTGTAGCCCTGTTTGAACAAGACCCGCAATTTGAAGAACACCTGTCCGTGTTGGATAATATATTCCACTACAAGCACCCGGTAGCCGAAGCCCTGCGTGAATATGAGGGCATCATGGAGCAGGCAGACAAAGACCCTGTAAAACTGGGTGAAGCACTTGCCAAACTGGATGAGCTGGGTGCATGGGACTTTGAAGCTAAAGTAAAGCAGATACTCGGTAAACTGAACATCCACCACCTGGACCAGCGGGTAGATACCCTGTCGGGCGGGCAGCGTAAGCGGGTGGCTCTGGCCCAGACATTGATAGATATAGGTTTTGAACACAAACACGTTCTGCTCATCATGGACGAACCCACCAACCACCTGGATGTGGAAATGGTGGAATGGCTGGAGCACTACCTGAACCAGGAAAAAGTAACCCTGCTGATGGTGACCCACGACCGCTACTTCCTGGATGCGGTATGCGATGTGATATGGGAGATAGACGGTAGTGAAATGTTCACTTACAAAGGCGACTATGAAACGTACCTGGAAAAGAAGGCTGCACGTATAGAGAATATGCAGGCCAATATTGATAAGGCCAAAAACACCTATCGCAAAGAGCTGGAGTGGATGCGCAAGCAGCCCAAAGCCCGCAGTACCAAAGCCCAGAGCAGGATAGATAGTTTTTACGAAGTAGAAAAGCAGGCGAAGAAACGCATAGAAGATAATCAGCTGGAACTGGAGATGAAGATGAACCGCCTGGGCGGCAAGGTGGTAGAGATGAAGAAGGTGTATAAAAGCTATGGCGATAAGGCCATCATGAAGGGTTTTGATTACACTTTCAAGAAAGGTGAGCGGACAGGAATTATAGGTAAGAATGGCGCGGGTAAATCCACCTTCCTGCAAATAGTGCAACAGCAGGAACTGCAGGACAGCGGAAAGGTGAATATTGGCGACACGGTGGTGTTCGGCAACTTCTCGCAGCAGGGGCTGGAGATAAAGGAAGACATGCGTGTAATAGAGTATGTGAAGAACATTGCAGAAAGCTTTCCATTAGCTAAGGGCGGAACGATGAGCGCGGCGCAGTTCCTGGAGTTGTTCCTGTTCCCTGCTGAACAGCAATATACATACCTGTCTAAACTGAGCGGTGGAGAGAAGAAGCGGTTGCAGTTGCTCACAGTCTTGTTCCGCAATCCCAACTTCCTGATATTAGACGAACCTACCAACGACCTGGACCTGCCTACACTTGCTGTGTTGGAAAACTTCTTAGACAATTACCAGGGCTGCCTGCTCATCGTATCGCACGACAGGTATTTTATGGACAGGCTGATAGACCACATGTTTGTATTTGAAGGCGATGGTATGATACGCGATTTTCCCGGCAACTATACCCAATACCGTATCTGGCAAAAAGAACAGGAGCGCAGAGAGGCGGAGGAACGTAAGCTACAGGCCGTTGATACTGCACAGTTGGCAGCAACTGTTGAAGAAGCCACTACGCAAAAGCCCAAAGAGAAAAAGAAGCTATCCTACAAAGAGCAGCGTGAATTTGAACAGTTGGAGAAAGACATTCCTGCGCTGGAGAAAGAAAAGGCTGAACTAACGGAGAAGATGAGCACAAATTTGCCTTACGAAGAACTGGAGGCCGTAAGCAAGCGCATGATAGAAATAACCACTGCACTGGAAGAAAAAGAGATGCGCTGGCTGGAGTTGAGCGAGTGGGTATAACAAAGCCCCGCATTCGCGAGGCTTTATGAATTAAAATTATCTTGTTTTTTTTATTATGGCGCCGCAGTTTCAGGCTTCTTATCCAGTTTGTCAAATTCAAACAAGAGCGAGAAACGGAATGTGTTCGACAAAGGGTTCCTGTTGATACCGCTGCCTGAAGGAACTAAGTAAGCGAAGTTGAGCCCGAATACGTTGTAACGCACACCCACACCTACGGTGAAGTATTTACGGTCGCCTTTCAATTTGTGCTCCCAGAAGTAACCGGCACGTACGGCAAACTGCTGGCGGTACCAGTATTCAGCACCTGCTGATATCTGGAATTCCCTCAGTTCTTCGTTGAAACCACCCGGTGCATCGCTGAAGGAGCCGAGCATACCTGATACAACTGTTTTGTCAGGTATTGTGTAATTAGGCCCTGTAGTGGGGTCTGTATTTGTATCTATCGGGGTAGGTATCAGCAGTTTGTTGACGTCCAGCGCAAATGTGATTGCATTATATGCATCGGCCTGGTAAGTATAGGCACCGCCCAAACCCAGGTTGATGGGTATGAAATCTTTACGGGTAGATGTGTAAGAAATCTTAGAACCTACGTTGCTCAATACAGCACCCAGCGATACGGTACCTGAGCGGAACTCGTCTATATCATTCTTTTTACGGTAGTACACACCCAGGTCGGCGCCAAAGGCGTTGCCGGGGCGGTATTCAATACCGGGGGTAGTGGCGGACAAGCCTGAGGCAATAGCCGAGTTGATATACCTGAAGCTTAAGCCTGCAGACAGGTACTCAGACAACTTGCGCGAGTAACCCAGGTCTAAAGCAAATTCGTTGGGTTTGCCCGTACCTATCGGGTTGGCATTGATATCGGTGTAGTTGATTTCGCCCAAAGAAAAATAGCGTAAAGAAGCGCTGATGGTCTGGTTGTCGTTTTCGCCAAACTTGGCATAGCCTGCCAGGTAAGCCAGGAATATATCAGGTACCAGGTCCTTCAGCCAAGGGGTGTAAGTTGCAGATACACCATATTTCTTGGACGCGAAGGGTAGTTTAGCTACGTTCCAGTATTGTGCGTTCGCATCGGCATCAATAGCAATACCCACATCACCCATTGCGCCGGAGCGTGCATCGGGAGAAATCCTCAAAAAAGGTACCGCAGGCGATACTGTGTTTACCGTACCGGATAGATTGGCCTGTGATGTCTGGGCCGTAGAAACTGTAGCAATTAAACCTGCTGCCAGGGTCAATCCTACAAGTGCAAAGCGTTTTGCCATTCTGTTATAATTTACTTTCAAGTTTTGCAAAGGTATCTGTTTTAGCTCAAGGCAAACAATATTCGTGCCACGGAGCAAGGTTAAGAGTTGCAATTTAAGCATTGCGGGCAATATATTAACGCACTAACACCAGTTTTTGGTATGCAGTAGTCTTAATCCCGTTTTCTGTTGATATCATCATCCGGTAAATATATACCCCCGCAGGCAGTTTAGCTCCGTTGTTATCCGTAGCATCCCATGTTATCTCGTTGCTGCGGCTGCCGGTGCTGATGAAATCCTGTGTCAGCTTGCGTACGAACACCCCTGCTGTATTGTAGATGTTGATTTCAGCTTTAAGGCTCTCATCAGGGTGATTATGTTCAAAAACAAAATGTGTTAAATCCCTGAAGGGGTTGGGGTAGTTCATAAGGTTCTGCACTTCTACCACCTGTCCGTCTGCCACTACAAAGTCCACATGCCCTTCGCCTGAATTATTATTCACATCCCATGCTTTGATGGTAAACCTGTGCCTGCCATCGGGTATTCCCTCTACGGGAAAGTAAACATAACCTCTTTTGTAAGTATTAGGTGCTGTTTCATAATAGTCATTCATGATGTATGGCTTGGATACATCGCCGTCGAGTATAGCCACCAGGTCGTGCCCTACGGAGTTGCCGGACACATTGATACCTGTTTCATCTTCCAGGATAGCGAATATAGCAGTGTTGGTGCCGGTAAGCCCGCCGTTTTTGAAGAGGCTGTCTTTGATGAAAGCAGTAATAACAGGGGGATTGTTTTCCAAATTAGGATTGTCGGAAAAACCACCTATGGTAAGTGCGGTATCCCTGCCAGCAGCATCTGTCTGCCCGTTATCAGCGTAATAGCTGATAGCGCCGTTGCCCAATTCATAATTCAAATCTTTAGGTGCTATAAATGAGAAAGAAAAATGGCCATTGTTGACAGTAGCTTTACCCTTATAGATGGTATTGTTCTGTACCTTAAAAGTCCTTTCCTGCCCGTTGATGGTTTTTACAGTACGTGGTTTGTCGAAGATAGTAACAGCCAGTGTGCCGTTGAAATAGTCCAGCACATTGCCGTTTACATCAGTTACTTTCCCGTCAATATTGTATTCGCCCAGGGCGCTGATGGTGTTTGTAGGCTGGCCTGTTCCGCCGTCTTTTACCGCTTCGGTATGTACAAAGAATTCAGGGAAGTTAGGCTCAAGGGCGGGGTCGCCCAGCAGTGCAAATTTCCTGAAATTTTCAATAACGCCGGCTTCCAGCCCGGCAGAGTAGGCGCTGTTTTTGCCTATGCGCATGGCATCGCCAAATGTGTTCCATTTACCATTGATATGCTGGAACTGGGCAGACAGAAATTCGCGATTCAGCATTTCATTAGCGTAAGCATATACCAGGTGCGTGGTGGTAAGTGTGGCAATAACACCACCGTTCCATTTCAGCATCAGTTCTTCGCCAGATGATACGAATGATGGTTGGTCAAACTGGCCGAAGTCGCAGGTAGCGGTTACCATAAACGGCAGCTTGTCAATATTGCGCCATTTGTTGTAATCGTCTTTGGTAACAATACGCTCATGAGCCAGCACGGTAGTGTTGCCATGCCCGCTGTAGTTCAATAAAAACAAGCCCTTGAATATCCCATCGTTAATAGATTTGTTAGCCTCGGGCGCACGTTGTCCACCCGGGGTTGATACCAGTGGTATAGCGTTCAGGTATACTTTTGAAGGGTTGTGGATAGTGCTGTTTTGTGTTACAATATTGTTCATCACTTCAGCATCGCCCAGGTGGTCTCCTGCGTTATCCTTATCATCTGCCACATACATGGTAGACAAGCGCCATGCGCCCAATGTTGCCGGGCTCTTGTAGTGTATAATTTTGTTTACCACATTATCTGCTTCCTGCTGGCTTTTGGCAGGGATGCGGCCTACTCCTATATCCAGCGCGTTGATGATGTCATAACGCTCTATATCTTCTCCCTCATCCAGGAAACCAAAGAAGTCGTCGTTGCTGTATGTTGCCAGGAACTCGAAAGATTCCCTTGCTTCGAAGGTTGGAGCGTAATTGGTGTTGCCGGATATCCTGTTTTTATAGTCGTACGATGCATCGCCCATCAGCAACAGGTACTTGGGCATTTTAGCTTCATCCATGCCTGCACGCTCATAAAACATACGTGCCAGGTTGCGTATGGCAGATATATCCTGGCCGCCGGAAGAAAACTCGTTGTACACCTGTGTGGTGGTAGCGACCATTACTTTAATGCCGCTACGTTGCCTGTGAAACTGTGCCAGTTTTTCCGCAGCAGGTTTAAAATCAGGATATGTAACTATGATATAATCAACCTGTCCGGAACCATATAGATTTTGATTGGGTACAGTGCCCAGGTATTCGGGTGCATCCATGTTGCTGTTATTCATAGCTGCATAGTTATGCAGTTGATCAGCATATTGGGTGAAAGTATAAGTATTGCCATTCAGGCTGCCGTTCATCAATACAGGGTTCTGCGGGTCCGTTACATCCCACACCTGTGTGGCTCCGTTTGCATTGGCCAGGTGGTATGTGGCAATATTGCCTGTACCCACACTTTGCAGGTCGCTAAAAAGCAGTGAATTGCCGTTAATAGCAAGAGGCCTGCGGTAGTTGATGCGGATATAATCCAACCAGCCCGAGCCGTCATTGGCCGCAGTGCTATAGTCTATACGTATGGTTGCAGATGAAGAATTGTATGGGAGTTTTGCCGTTACCAGGTGCCCTGCAGCCTTTGGCGCATAATCGTAATTGTTCGTAGGGGCTACATCAGCATTTTCAATCAATTGCCCGTTCAGGAATATATTGAATAAGCCACGCGTACTTGATGTATTTACTACATGGATATTAAACTCTGCAGAGTCCGTTACACTCCCCAGGTCAAGTGTGAAACTTTGAGAATTTTGTTTACCCGGTGCACTGCTGAATTCTTCGCCCCACCACAACTTGCCGAATTTCTGTGGATTGGCCAGGTCCTGCTCGTGCAGGGCTGTGCCCGAATAGTTATACACAGACACATTGCCCGTGGGTGGAATGCCCTGGTTTTGTATCCTTTTTTCAGCCACCCCGTCAAAATTCAGGAAATAGTAGCCCTTGTCTTCGTAAAAGTTCTTTTCCTGGATAAGCAGCTTGTTATCGGCAGACGGGTTCCAGTTGACAGGCCCCTGGCCGTAAAATACAAAGTAGTCTCCGGGGTCAAAACTGCCGTCGCCGCCATCATTTACCCATATAGCAGTTTCTGTAAGGCCATTAACAGTACCGGTATTCCTTTCAGGCAGCATATTGCCCCCATGGCCGAACAACCTGATACGTGCCGTACTGATACTGCTGACACCCAGTTGTGTTGCCAGGAAGCTATGGTCTATTTTATACAACCCGGTACTGGTTACAGCTATTTTATACCAGGTGCCGCTTGCCATGGGAGAGTTGGTGCCGGAGGTACCTTTGGCAGCGCTACGATTGGCCTGTAGTTCTATGCTTTGTGGCTGTACTTCTTCGTATTCAAAAGTCAGGCTTTTGATTTGTTGCAGCTTGCCGTTGTCGTCAAGCGAAAATGCAGGGAAACGTACGACGGCGAATGGTATTTTGCGGTCAAGGCCCAGTGCTATATCAAATTTTTGAGGTGTGGAAGGCAACGCATTTTCAGGTAATTGCTGTACAGGTTCATAAGTGATACCTGTGATAGTAATGACCGGTTTTGAGTAATACTGCAGGTCTATACGCTTGCCAATATAGCCTGCCCGGATATTCTGATCACTTACCTGTATAGTCGCTTCTTTTGCCGTAACGACAACGCTGCCGGCAGGTAGCAGCAGGCATACTATTATTGCTTTGAATGATTTACCGTATCTTGATAATTTCATAATAAAATTTAGGGTTCTCAAATATACTTATTTCTCTGCACAGGACTGTCAGAATACGGTCATCCTGCCATTGTATAACGTTAAATTGTTTGCCTTTATTATTTTTTTGGTAAAAGCAAGAAAAACAACATTTTTTTAGCATTATTCGTATAAAGCTTGACATTTTGAAAAGAACACTCTAATATTGTAACACTTTAACAGATTATTCAACACAATTTGTAGCAAACTTTTTTCTTTAGATTATGAAAAGATCTCTTGTCGGCGTGAGCTTGCTTTGTTTTGGTGTAGCGACCTTGTTTTCGGCCTGCTCCTCCAATAAATCAACCGGGGTGTCCCGTGTAACGGGTTGGGATTATAATGATCCCCGCCTGGGCGGTTTTGACGTGGCCAACTACCAGGGCCAGCAAACAGGTCCCGGCCTCACTTTCGTAGAAGGTGGCCGTTTTACAATGGGTATGACAGAAGAGGACCTGACCCTTGAAAGGAACAATGTTCCCCGCACAGTTTCAGTTTCTTCTTTCTATATGGATGAAACCGAAGTGGCAAACATTCACTACCGCGAGTATATCTACTGGCTGTCACGCACTTATGGCTCTGACTATCCGTTAGTTATAGCTGAAGCAATGCCGGATACTTCAGTATGGCGTTCAGCGCTTTCGTATAACGAGCCTTATGTTCAATACTACTTCCGCCACGCAGCTTACGACAACTATCCTGTTGTTGGTGTAAACTGGCACCAGGCACGTGCATTCGCCAAATGGCGCAGTGATCGTGTTAACGAATATATCCTGATTAAAAACGGTCGTCTGAAAAGGAACCCTAACCAGGTGAACGAAGACATCTTCGATTCAGAAACTTATGTAAACGGCCAGTACGAAGGTTTACCAACGAAAGGCCGCAAGCGCGACCTGGATCCCCAGGGTTCCGGTTCAAGGAATATGAGGTATTCAGACGGCTACCTGCTGCCTAACTACCGCCTGCCTACAGAAGCTGAGTGGGAATATGCAGCACTGGGTAATATAGGTAACAACCCTGAGCCTGAGACTAAGCGTCGTCGTGGTGAAGAGGTAATAACAGACCGCAATGTATACCCCTGGGGTGATGCTTATACTACACGTTATGGCCTGCGCAATTCTTATCAAGGTGAATTCCTGGGTAACTTCAAGCGTGGTAAAGGTGATGCGATGGGTATAGCAGGTGCACTGAATGACAATGCGGATGTTCCGGCTCCTGTATTCTCTTATGCTCCTAACGCTTATGGCCTGTACAATATGGCTGGTAACGTAAGTGAGTGGGTATTAGATACTTACCGCCCATACACACGCGATTTGAACGATTTCCGCCCTTTCCGCGGCAATGTATATGAAACTTATGTAAGGCTGGATGAAGATAATTCTCTGGACGAGAAAGATACTTTGGGCCACTTGCAAACACGCCTGATGGACAGCACAGAAATGGCTTCTTACGAAAAATTCGATGGCCTGAATGCTGACCTGAGAGACTACCAGGATGGTGACAGCGCTTCTATGTTCAACTACAGCTACGGCACGAATACGCTGATCAGCAACGAAGCAAAAATATATAAAGGTGGCTCTTGGGCAGATCGCGCTTACTACATGAACCCGGGTGCACGCCGCTTTATGCAGGCTTACCAGGCTAGTTCTACAGTAGGTTTCCGCCTCGTAATGGATCGCCTGGGTAGCCCCAACGGTGACAATAGCGAAAAGGCCGGTAACTACTTCGGTGGTAAAGGCCGCCCGCCAAGAAGGTAATTTTGATTAATCTGTTTAATAGAAAAAGACGCCTATATGGCGTCTTTTTTGTGTTTGTAATATCAAATAATATTTTTTAAGCTATATAATAAGTGATTTAAAGCATAATTTTAACTGACATATATCATGTGCTAACCATAAGCCTTGCAATATTTTTAATCATTAATTCTAAAAATCTGATTATTTATGCGACGCTTAATTTTTATTTCAGCCTTCTCAGTAAGTGTAGTATTTGGTATGGTATTGTACACAGGATGTACTAAGACCGTGGATGAATGTGAGAATATTACCTGCAAAAACGGAGGTACCTGTATAAATGGTACCTGTAGCTGCCTGGCAGATTATACAGGCACTTATTGCGAAACCCGCAAATGCGAAGCGAATGAGACTGCCAGGGTACGGTTTATCAATAAAACGGGTACCAGCCAAACTTATTCGGTATTATGGGATGGCTCGGTTATCACTACACTGGGTCCCGGTGCTACGTCCGAGTATTATACTGTTGCAGCCGGGCAGCATACGCTGCATTTTACGATAGCCAACAGTACTACCTCTGCATGTACCCCCAGTACACCCAACCTGGCAGCGTGTTCATCTATGGAGTACTGGTGCACGAAGTAATCCGACTTACCAAAGACCAGGATTATGGCATCATTTAATCAATATTACTGGCCGGCATTTATCAAGCCGGCCAGTACCTATAAAGCGCTTCTTACCAGCCAGGATAAGCTAAGGTTTGCGATATATGCAATGATAATAAACATGGTTGCCTATACGCTGGTGTACCTGTTTCTGATTTACGGTGATGGCCGCCCGTATAAGCCATGGCTGAATATACCTGAGGAGTTGTATTACCGATACAACGTGTTCCTTACTGCTCCAACCATGTTTGTTGGCTGGTTGGCTGCCACTGCCCTCATACACCTGTTGACGCGGGCTTTTACAACAACAGGCACCTTTGACGACTTGCTGATACTACTGGCGTTCAGTATCAGCATTGCATCATGGTCTACATCTGTACATGATTTAATTACCAGTTGTTTGGGTGCTTTCCATATCATTGATCAGCAGCACTATGAGTTGCTGCTAAATACACCTACAATATGGCGTAATATTCTCTGGCTATTGTTCGGGTTATATTTTTTATGGTTTATCGCATTGTTCAGCATCGGCGTGTACCTGGTATATAAGCCGACAAAGCTTGTAGCAATATTGCTGGGAACAGCAGGATTTATATTATACCAGGTGTTTTTCCTGATTTTCAACCGTTAGGTTACAGCTTGACTGTAAATAAGAATGCCCACATATTGCGGGCATTCTTATTTATATATAATACGTTGTATTACAGCTGATTGTAAAGGCTTGCATCTGTGCTTCTGCGGATACCATAGTATTGGAATGCTTTGCGACGGTAGCCTTTTTTGTAATAGTTGTCAGTATCACCTTCTTCAGGTATAGTAACCCAATCACGATTTTTAGGTACATACCAGCGATATACATCTACAGTATTCGGGCCGCGACGTGTAAGCGCATAAAACTGTAAAGATTTGTCAGTATAACCCATTTTTATCATGTTGTCATCGCTGAACTCATCTTCTGCTATAGAAGCATAGTCTTTGGTTTGAGGGTTGTACCAACGATATACAGCTACACGGTCAGGTCCGGGGTTGCGGTAGGCTACGAAAACATGCGTTTTATCTTTCCAGTTCCAATTCAACAATTGTCCTTCCTGGAACTCACCATCTGCAACTGTTACATAGTTCTGGTCTGTTGGGTTGAACCAACGGAACACCCTTACTAATTCATCTTCCTGTGCAAAACCCTTGTTTGCCATAAATGCTGACACCAAAACAGTTGTAACGAGGATGAAGGCTTTTTTCATAATTATTGCTTTTTCTGAATTTATTCCCCCAAAATACAGAAAAATTTTCGTGCCTTGCAAGCTATTACAATAAAAAATTTTTAGTCCTGCTTTTTGACGTACAGCAGGGTTTGTTGAAATGCCCCAATTGGCGTAGCTTTGACCCCCTTTCTATGCCAGCCTGTCAGTTCAGATAAAATTGCATGGGATTTGATATGAAAAGGGGTAAAACCAAACAATAGAGCGGTATAGGCCGTCAACAACCAACTTTAAATAACATAATTCAAAATGATAGGTTTTCTTTCAAAGATATTTGGTGGCAGTAAATCTGATAAAGATGTAAAAAAGCTGCAACCGGTAATAGCCGAAATTAACAAGTACTATGCCGAGCTTCAAACACTAACTAACGACCAGCTAAGAAATAAAACAAAAGAGTTCCGCGCTGTAATACAGGAGTACCTCAGCAGCATTAACGAGGAAATAGAGGCAAAAAAGGCAGAAGCAGACCAGAATCCTGAGGCAGAGCTACATAACAGGGAAGCTGTATACGATGATGTAGATAAACTGGTAAAAAGGCGCGACGAACTGCTTGAAGAAGTACTGGAGAAGATATTGCCTGAGGCATTTGCCGTGGTTAAAGAAACAGCACGCAGGTTTAAAGAAAATGAAGAACTGGCTGCGACAGCTACTGAACTGGACAGAGAGCTGGCGGTAGAGAAAGAGCATATAACCATAGAAGGTGATAACGTAATATATAAAAACAGCTGGGTAGCTGCCGGCAGTAAGGTGACCTGGAATATGCTGCACTATGATGTACAGTTGATAGGCGGTATGACACTGCACCAGGGCAAGATAGCTGAGATGGCTACCGGTGAGGGTAAGACATTAGTATCTACATTACCCGCTTACCTGAATGCACTGGCGGGCATGGGTGTGCATATAGTTACCGTGAATGATTACCTGGCACGACGTGACCAAGAGTGGAATGGCCCGATCTTTGAATTCCTGGGGCTGACCACGGATTGTATTGACAAGCACCAGCCCAACTCTGAACGCCGGAGAAAGGCTTATATGGCTGATATTACCTACGGTACCAACAACGAATTTGGTTTCGATTACCTGCGCGATAACATGGTACACCAGCCAGATGAAATGGTACAACGTAAACACCATTTTGCTATGGTGGATGAGGTGGACAGCGTATTGATAGATGATGCGCGTACACCGCTGATTATTTCAGGCCCCGTGCCGCGTGGTGATGAGCAACAGTTTGCACAACTGAAACCACGTATTGAGAAACTGCTGGAAGAACAGAAGAAAATTGCCAGCAAAAGCCTTACGGAAGCCAAGCGTTTGATTGCTGAAGGCAAAACAGATAAAGAAACAGGAGGCCTGCACTTGTACAGGGCTTTCAAAGGGTTGCCTAAAAATGGTGCGTTAATAAAATTCCTGAGTGAAGAAGGCAACAAGCAGATATTGCAGAAAACAGAGAACTACTACCTGGGCGAGCAACAGCGCAATATGCCTAAGGTAGATGCTGAATTGTTCTTTACTATAGACGAAAAACATAACAGTGTAGATCTGACAACCAAAGGTCTTAACCTGATAACCGGTCATGCAGAAGACCCTAACTTCTTTGTATTGCCGGATATTGGCTCTGAGTTGGCTGAAATTGAAAAAACAGACGCCAGCGATGAAGAGAAAGCTAAACGTAAGGATGCCTTGCTGCAGGACTATGCAATCAAGGCAGACCGTATACACTCGCTGCAGCAGTTGCTGAAAGCATATACGCTGTTTGAAAAAGATATAGAGTATGTGGTAATAGAGGGCAAGGTGAAGATAGTAGATGAGCAGACAGGCCGTATCATGGAAGGCCGCCGCTACAGCGACGGACTGCACCAGGCAATAGAAGCCAAGGAGAATGTAACTGTTGAGGCAGCAACACAGACGTTTGCTACCATTACATTGCAGAACTTCTTCCGTATGTACCACAAACTGGCAGGTATGACAGGTACTGCCGAAACAGAAGCAGGCGAATTCTGGGAGATATATAAGCTGGATGTGGTAACCATTCCCACCAATGTACCTATATCGCGCAAAGACGAGCAGGACCTGGTATATAAAACCAAACGTGAAAAATACAAGGCAGTAATTGACGAAATAGAGGCGTTAAAAGAAAAAGGGCGACCTGTGCTGGTAGGTACCACGTCGGTAGAGGTGTCGGAGTTGCTGAGCCGCATGCTGACGCAGAAGAAAATACAGCATAACGTACTGAACGCCAAGCAGCACGCACGCGAAGCTACTATAGTAGCAGAAGCGGGCCTACCCGGCGCAGTGACTATAGCCACCAACATGGCGGGTCGTGGTACGGACATCAAGCTGGGGGCCGGTGTGAAAGAAGCGGGTGGATTAGCTATTATAGGTACTGAACGCCACGAGAGTCGTCGTGTTGATCGCCAGTTGCGAGGTCGTGCAGGCCGCCAGGGAGACCCCGGTAGCTCACAGTTCTTTGTATCGCTGGAAGATGATTTGATGCGCCTGTTCCAATCGGGCCGTATTGCATCGCTGATGGACAAAATGGGCCACAAAGAGGGTGAAGTGCTGCAGCACAGCATGATTACCAAGTCTATTGAACGTGCGCAGAAAAAAGTAGAAGAAAATAACTTTGGTATACGTAAGCGCCTGCTTGAGTTTGACGATGTGATGAACTCGCAGCGTGATGTGATATACAAACGCCGCAAGCACGCACTGTTTGGTGAGCGCCTTTCTATTGACCTGGATAACGCCATGTATGATGTATGCCTGGGGCTGGCAGCACAGTTTGAAGATAACCGTGATTTTGAAGCCTTTAAGATAGAAGTGATGAAGCACCTGGCCATGGAGCCGGACCATTCACTGGCAGATGGCTTTGAAAAAGCGGATATGCAAGAGGTGGGTGATAAGCTATATCGTGAAGCTAAAGCCATGTATAACCGTAAAACAACTGCTATTGCGGAGAATATCCATCCCACATTGCAGAAACTATTACAGGAAAATGGTGAGCGTATCAAAGACATACTGATACCATTTACAGACGGTATACGTGGCATACAGGTACAAACCAACCTGCAGGAGGCCGTAGCAAATGGTGCACGCCCTGTATTCCAGACATTGGAAAAAATCATTACACTGGCATTGATAGACGAGGCATGGAAAGAGCACCTGCGTGCTATGGACGACCTGCGTTCATCGGTGCAAATGGCGTCTTACGAGCAGAAAGACCCATTGCTGATATATAAGTTTGAAGGTTTTAACCTGTTTAAGCAGATGCTGCTGGCTACTAATACGAACATCGTATCCTTCCTGTTGCGTGCCGGTATACCCATGCAGGAGGAACCGCCACGTGAAGCCCGGCAGCAACCGCAGCGTACGGATATGAGCCAGATGCGCGCCAATAAAGATGAAATAGATGAGGCCGGGCAGGATTATGCGGCTAATGAACGTGATATGTATGACGACAGGCAGGCTGCAAAACAGGCCCCGGTAGTGGCAGAGCCTAAAATAGGCCGTAATGATCCATGCCCATGTGGCAGTGGCAAAAAGTATAAACAATGCCATGGCAGGTAGTAATTAACAAATGGTGATTATTAGTTTTTGAATTTTGGGTTTGTACGTTTTACATTTGCAGACAATCAAATAGATAATGAAACGCAATTACACGAATATATTACTGGCAGGCGGGTTAATACTAATGGCTGTTGCAGCTCGTATTGTTAACTATGAACTGGCTATATACAACCTGGCACCGGTAGCGGCGTTGGGTTTGTTCAGTGGTTCTATTGTCAACAACAAGAAAGCGGCATACCTGCTGCCACTGCTGGCTATGTTTATATCAGATGCGTATATCCAGCTGTTTACGCCTATGAAGGGCTTTTATGACATCTCCCAGTTCTTTGTATACGGTGCTATGGCCATCATTACATTTATGGGTACTACTATGAAAAACCACAAACCTTTGAGGATTGCGGGTTATTCAATAGCAGGTTCAGCCGTGTTTTTCATCCTGTCTAACTTCGGTACATTCCTTACAGGGTATTGGGGGCTGGATATGAATGGATTTATAACTACATACCTGATGGCTCTGCCTTTCTACACAAAAGAAGGTTCGTCATTCTTCTTCAATACATTTATTGGCGACCTGGTGTTCAGCGGATTACTGTTTGGCGCTTACGCATTGTTGAAGAACGCCCTGGAAGGTAAAGCAGTTAAAGCTTAACACGATAATCAACATATTAATTGAAAGAGGCTGCATTTTGGTGCAGCCTCTTTATTATTTTAGCGCAATAGTAAATAACAAGGCATTGGAAATAGCAGAACTATACGAGATATATAAGCAGCACCCCTCAGTACAAACAGATACCCGCAAGTTGAAAGGGGGTGATATGTTTTTCGCGTTGAAAGGCCCGAATTACAATGGAAATGCTTTTGCCCAACAGGCCCTTGATACAGGTGCTGCCTATGCAGTGGTAGATGAAATAGAATACGCTACGGATAATGGTTGTATATATGTGGATGATGTATTGACCACCCTTCAGGCATTGGCGAAATACCACCGGCAACAGTTTAATATTCCTTTTATCGCTATCACAGGCAGCAATGGTAAAACTACTACCAAAGAACTGGTAACAACTGTACTCCGCCAAAAATACAGGACCTATGCGACACAGGGCAACCTGAATAACCATATTGGCGTACCGCTTACATTGCTCAGCATACCTATGGATGCAGAAATGGCAGTAATAGAAATGGGGGCTAATCACCAAAAAGAGATAGCATCGTATTGTACCATTGCCCTGCCTACTTATGGTATCATTACCAACTGTGGCAAGGCGCATATAGAAGGCTTTGGCGGTGTAGAGGGGGTGCGTAAAGGCAAAGGCGAACTCTACGATTTTATCAGGGATAATAATGGCATAGTATTCCGCAATGCCGACCTGGACTATCTGTATGACATGGCAAAGGGTATACAGCAACAAGTGACTTATGGCAGTGCCAACGCACAGTATATAGGCAAACCCTTGATGGACGATGTCTTTCTGAAAGTTGCGGTATTAAGCGCGGGGCATGAGGCTACGATACATACCAACCTGGTAGGTGAATACAATTTCCCCAATGTGATGGTAGCTGTAGCCGTGGGCTTGCACTTTAGTATATCCATAGATGATATTAAGCATGCCATAGCAGCCTACCAGCCGGATAACAGCCGCTCCCAATGGATGCAGGCAGGCAGCAATAAACTGATATTGGATGCTTACAATGCCAACCCCACCAGTATGCGTGCCGCCATCATCAATTTCGCAAAAGCAGATTTACCCGATAAGATGCTATGGCTGGGCGGTATGAAAGAAATGGGTGACGCTGAAGAACAGGAACACCGAGAGCTGGTGGCATTGATACAACAGTACAACTGGAAAGACGTAATACTGGTGGGCAAAGAGTTTGAGGGGCTGGCAGACGGTTACAGACATTTTAGTACTTCAGCCGAAGCGAAAGACTATATAGCTGCACACACGCCAGTACAAGCCTCCATACTTGTAAAGGGCTCCCGCGGCAGCAGGATGGAGGTAATGGTGGAGGCTTTACAGTGACCTTACCAACCTATCCTGAACTTTATAGATGTTGTCACTGTTTCGGAATGTAATCTTAACAGGTAAATACCATTGGCTACATTACTGAGTTGTATCTCTTTATTCAATTGACCACTGTTCGCAGTGGCATTGTTTTTATACACCACCTGTCCCAATGAGTTGATGATTTCAATGTTGTACTCGGCATTGTCAGCTACATTTCCTTTGAGTACAAATTTCCCGTTGTTGGGGTTGGGGTAGAGTATTAACCCTTTTATCTCACCTATCCCGTTTACGGAAGTCAGTACCCTTACCCTGATGCCATTGCTGGAAGCCGTGGTGGGTTGCGGGCATTTGTAGTTGCTGAAGACTTCTACACTGATGCTGTCGTTATCGTTAAGCGTATTGGCACTCCACACGCTGCCTGTTGCCCCCTGCACATCCAGCCCGTTACGCTTCCATTGGTAGGTGGGTATGGGGCCGGCATTAGTTGGTGTGGCGGTAAAGGTTACATATTCATCCACGTTCAGCGGCCTATTGGGGCTGGCAGATATGGTAACAGAAGGTGCCAGCCAGGGCAGTACCCTCATGGTTATATCATTGCTCTGGTCTGTATAAGGGCTGCTGCATTTGGTATTTTCCGTCATATCGCAGCGTACTACATCCTGGTCGTTGAGGGTTGAAGTAGTGAAACCGGTGCTGTTTGTACCTGCGGTCTGCCCGTTGACTACCCAACGGTATTGTGGCGTGCCACCTGCATTGTTGGGTAACGCCGTAAAAGTCACAGCATTACCCTGGCAGATAGAATCAGCAGGAGTAGCAAATATCACTACGAAAGGAACCGGGTTGATACCCACCCTTACTGAAGTGGCAGGCGAAGTGCAGCCGCTGACAGTAGCGGTAACTGTATAAGTACCTGTATCGCTGAAAGAACTGTTAGAGCGCGAAGGGTTTTGTGTATTGGAACTAAAATTAGAAGGCCCGTTCCATGCATAGGTGGCTCCGCTGACGGTACTTGCAGCGAGGCTCAGGGTTTCGCCGATGCACAATGGATTGTTGTAAGTTGCTACAGGTGTAGCAGGTATGGGGTTGATAGCGGCGTAAATGCTATCCATATAAGAACAGCTATTGAGCGTTGCAGTCATTTTGTACCATCCTGTTGCTGCGGTAGTAGCATTGGGTATGGAAGCATTTTGGGTATTAGCTGTAAAACTGTTAGGCCCTGTCCATGTATAACTAACTCCTGTAGAAGAAGCCGTTGAGTTAAGGTAGAGTGTATCACCCGTGCAGCCGGTAGGTGAAGGAGTGCTACTTAGCGTCACCGCAGCTGGTTGTGGATTAACGGTAACTGTGGCCGTGTCTTTATTGGTACAACCGTTCAGGTTGGCGGTTACAATATAATCCCCGCTAATAGCGGTTGTAGTATTGCTGATGGATGGGTTCTGTACAGAGGAAGTAAAACTCGCTGGCCCTGCCCAGCTATATGTTACTCCGCTTGTTGAAGAAGTAGCGGTGAGATTAAGTGTTTCGCCTGCACACAAAGGAGCGTTGCTGTTGGCAACAGGTTTGGCGGGCAGAGGTTTTACAGTTACCTGTGCGGTATCAGTCACTTCGCAGCCATACCATTTCATAGTAACGAAATAGTTTCCGTTTTGCAGGGGAGTAGCTCCGTTGATAAACGGATTGGGTGATGTAGAGTTGAAACTGTTGGGCCCTGTCCAGCTATAAGTAGTGCCGGATACAAAAGTACTGGCGGAGAATTGTAGTGTAAACCCTTCGCATAGCGGGCTGTTGCTGCTGACGCTGATATTGGTGCTGTCGGGGTTGCCTATTTTGATAACAGGGCTTAAATTTCTTGAAGTGTCCGCTGGGGATGATGCAATCACCCTTACCCTGTATCCTGTACCCGGTGAAATATTGCCGGGGATGATGCAGGTGATTGTTCCGGTACTGTCTGATGCACGGGTGCCTATATTAACGGGATTGCTGAAACTGCCGGACTTATTGGACAATTGAGCTGTGAATGTGTTATTGCTATTGTATTTGTCAGGTGTTTTGTATCCTACGTAAAATGTGTCGCCAGCGCAAGTTGCACTATCGGTAATGAGAACCGAAAAAGAATCGGCCAGGCGGATGACTACTGAATCAACCAGGTAATAGGCATAATGATAAGACCCTGAAACAGGGCGAACGGTATCAGTGGTAAAAGTATTGGAAGAATTATTGTAAGGCCCTATGACAATATTGTCATAGGCAGAATCTGCAATGAATGTTTTGGTAATCCTGACCCAATTTTGTGTGTCAGTAATAGTCCCATAGCTTGAGTAATATATTTGAGGAGTTACACCAAGTATGGTTGTAAACCCGTTGACAGTGGTAGGGCCCGAGTCATAAAAAAACACACCAATATTATTGGTTGCATATGTGCTAGTATTGGCCAGGTTTACAGACATAGAAACCTCGTACCTGGAGCCGGGTTGCAATGGCTGAATCTGACCTGCCAGGTATTCGAAGTGTGGGTTTGGGAGATGGAGCGCTAAAAACCCGCAATATGCCAGCCCGCTGGCAGCGTTCTGATAACCTGTAAAGTTTGCAGGAACCAGAGAAGTATTACAGCCATGATAATAATCGGGAGTAGTCTGGGTGTTGTAGGTTCTCCAATTTACGCAATTGGTGTTAACTAATACATTGGTAGGGCAGTTATTGATATATTGTTCAAAACTGCCGTTAGAAACAAGGTTTTGCGCCCTGCTGTAATTGGTAAATAGCTGAAACGTTAATATTACGATAGGCAGTATCCTTTTCATCTTTCGTACGTTTTTCTATTTAAAGTTACCGCATTACATTACAATAGTATATATAATACTGGTTTTGTTTATAACTGGTACGAATAAGAGAATAAGTGGTCAACCGTGCAGACGGCACTTATTGCGTCCAGAATTTTATTAAAGCCGCTTTTCCCTCGTGGTAAGATAACCTGAGTAAGTATATACCTCCCGCAACATCAAGCTTTATTTCCTTGAGTAATGAATTGTTGACTGTCATTACCTTATCCTTATACACCACCTGTCCCAATGAGTTGATGATTTCAATGTTGTACTCGGCATTGTCAGCTACATTTCCTTTGAGTACAAATTTCCCGTTGTTGGGGTTGGGGTAGAGTATTAACCCTTTTATCTCACCTATCCCGTTTACGGAAGTCAGTACCCTTACCCTGATGCCATTGCTGGAAGCCGTGGTGGGTTGCGGGCATTTGTAGTTGCTGAAGACTTCTACACTGATGCTGTCGTTATCGTTAAGCGTATTGGCACTCCACACGCTGCCTGTTGCCCCCTGCACATCCAGCCCGTTACGCTTCCATTGGTAGGTGGGTATGGGGCCGGCATTAGTTGGTGTGGCGGTAAAGGTTACATATTCATCCACGTTCAGCGGCCTATTGGGGCTGGCAGATATGGTAACAGAAGGTGCCAGCCAGGGCAGTACCCTCATGGTTATATCATTGCTCTGGTCTGTATAAGGGCTGCTGCATTTGGTATTTTCCGTCATATCGCAGCGTACTACATCCTGGTCGTTGAGGGTTGAAGTAGTGAAACCGGTGCTGTTTGTACCTGCGGTCTGCCCGTTGACTACCCAACGGTATTGTGGCGTGCCACCTGCATTGTTGGGTAACGCCGTAAAAGTCACAGCATTACCCTGGCAGATAGAATCAGCAGGAGTAGCAAATATCACTACGAAAGGAACCGGGTTGATACCCACCCTTACTGAAGTGGCAGGCGAAGTGCAGCCGCTGACAGTAGCGGTAACTGTATAAGTACCTGTATCGCTGAAAGAACTGTTAGAGCGCGAAGGGTTTTGTGTATTGGAACTAAAATTAGAAGGCCCGTTCCATGCATAGGTGGCTCCGCTGACGGTACTTGCAGCGAGGCTCAGGGTTTCGCCGATGCACAATGGATTGTTGTAAGTTGCTACAGGTGTAGCAGGTATGGGGTTGATAGCGGCGTAAATGCTATCCATATAAGAACAGCTATTGAGCGTTGCAGTCATTTTGTACCATCCTGTTGCTGCGGTAGTAGCATTGGGTATGGAAGCATTTTGGGTATTAGCTGTAAAACTGTTAGGCCCTGTCCATGTATAACTAACTCCTGTAGAAGAAGCCGTTGAGTTAAGGTAGAGTGTATCACCCGTGCAGCCGGTAGGTGAAGGAGTGCTACTTAGCGTCACCGCAGCTGGTTGTGGATTAACGGTAACTGTGGCCGTGTCTTTATTGGTACAACCGTTCAGGTTGGCGGTTACAATATAATCCCCGCTAATAGCGGTTGTAGTATTGCTGATGGATGGGTTCTGTACAGAGGAAGTAAAACTCGCTGGCCCTGCCCAGCTATATGTTACTCCGCTTGTTGAAGAAGTAGCGGTGAGATTAAGTGTTTCGCCTGCACACAAAGGAGCGTTGCTGTTGGCAACAGGTTTGGCGGGCAGAGGTTTTACAGTTACCTGTGCGGTATCAGTCACTTCGCAGCCATACCATTTCATAGTAACGAAATAGTTTCCGTTTTGCAGGGGAGTAGCTCCGTTGATAAACGGATTGGGTGATGTAGAGTTGAAACTGTTGGGCCCTGTCCAGCTATAAGTAGTGCCGGATACAAAAGTACTGGCGGAGAATTGTAGTGTAAACCCTTCGCATAGCGGGCTGTTGCTGCTGACGCTGATATTGGTACTGTCGGGATTGCCTATTTTGATAACAGGGCTTAAATTTCTTGAAGTGTCCGCTGGGGATGAGGCAATCACCCTTACCCTGTATCCTGTACCGGGCGAAATAGTGCCGGGTATGATGCAGGTAATGATGCCGGAGGTATCAGATGCCAGTGAGCCTATATTCAGCGGACTGCTGAAACTGCCTGTTTTGTCAGATAGCTGTGCGGTAAAAGTGTTGTTGCCGTTCTTATCTGAAGGTACTTTATAACTTACCTGTAGTGTGTCATTCGTGCACAGTATTGTATCACTTACAGTCAGAGAGAACGAATCAATCGCGCGAACTACAATAGAATCGAAAAAATAGTATGCGTATTGACTGTTGGTTCCGATTGAGTCTAATGTAAGTTGGCTATACGTGGTAAACCCTCCTATTACGATATTATCATAAGCAGAATCAGCGACAAATGTCTTGGTTAAGCGCACCCAGTTGGTGGTATCCATTATTGGTCCGTAATTGGAATATGATACTTGAGGAGTGACATTCAGTACATTTAATGAGCTCACAGTGAATTGCCCGGAATCATAGAAGTAAACTCCCAGGTCGTTTGTCCCATACTTAGAATTATTTCCAAGTGAAACAGACATAGAAACTTCATAAGTCATTCCCGGTTGTAAAGGTGTAATTGCAGTGGCCACATATTCTTTATAAATATTAGGGTGATTTCTGTAGTATTGATATCCACCTACATAAGCTTGTCCATGGGCAGGTTGTTGATGCCCTCCAAGATTGTTAGGCACGCCATATCCGCATGAATGGAAATAATCTGGTGTTGCGGTTGTGTATTGTCGCCACCCCGCACATCGGTTAACCTGAGAGATTCCGGTTGGGCATTGGGTGTATTGCTCGAAACTACAGTTGGGTACATGGTTTACAGATTGGGCAAGTGCTGTTATGGTAAGCATGCACAGGCATATCAGGATTAATATGGACAGCAGGTGGTTTTTCATATCGTTGGTTTACCATATAAATATAGCAAAATATGTTATCAGAACAGCTTTTCAATACGAAAAATATATGATAAAAGCAAAGGGGAAAAACACTGTTTTTTGTGTGAAATAGGCTGTTTACATTTGCCTTAGAATATTGTTTAAGAATAGAGGCCCTGCAAAAGTTTATTGCTCAACATATTACACCGGCATACCCCCTGGCCGGGCCCTGTCAGTATCGAGAACAGAAAGCATATCCCTGCCGGATTTCCGGCGGGGATAGTTTTTACGGTATATCTGCCCACATCTGATTATTTTTGCGCCAAATAAAGATAAGCATGAGCCTGGTTGAACAAATAAAAGCATCGGCAAAGGAAGCGTTGAAGAGTTTATATCCCGAAGCGGATATCCCTGCTTCGGCTATTACCGTAAACCAGACTAAGCCGGAATTCACAGGCGACTATACATTGGTATTATTCCCCTTCCTTAAGCTGCTGAAAACCAAACCTGATGTGATAGGCAAACAACTGGGAGATTATTTGGTCAGCCATTCGGGTTTTGTTGCATCGTACGATATAGTGGCAGGTTTCCTGAACCTCACGATGACTGATGCTTATTGGGCTACATTTTTATCTGGCAAGTACAACGATGGGAAATATGGCGAACAAGCCGCAAAGGGTAAAAATGTAATGGTGGAGTATTCATCGCCCAATACCAACAAGCCCCTGCACTTCGGCCATTTGCGCAATAACTTCCTGGGTTACGCTGTATCGGGCATCTTGAAAGTAAATGGCAATAATGTGACTAAAGCCAACCTGGTGAATGACAGGGGCATACATATCTGTAAGTCGATGGTGGCGTGGAAGCATTACGCAGATGGTGCTACACCTCAATCAACAGGTGTAAAAGGCGACCACCTGGTGGGAGATTACTATGTAAAGTTCAATGACGTATATAAGCAGCAGGTAGCAGAACTGGTATCTGGAGGCATGGATGAGGCGCTGGCAGAGAAAAAAGCACCTATTATGAAAGAGGCACAGGATATGCTGCGTGCCTGGGAGGCAGGTGATAAAGAAACAGTTGACCTGTGGAAGACGATGAACGGCTGGGTATATGAAGGTTTTGATGTTACCTATAAGCGGCTGGGTATAGACTTTGATAAAATGTACTACGAAAGTGATACCTACCTGTTGGGCAAAGAGGTGGTGTTGAAGGGCCTGGAGAAAGGTGTACTGTTTAAAAAAGAAGATGGTTCTATCTGGGTAAACCTGGAAGATGAAGGGCTCGACCAGAAATTGCTGTTGCGTGCTGATGGCACATCCGTTTATATGACGCAAGACATCGGTACAGCCATCCTTAAATACAACGACTTCAATCTCGATAAATCTGTATATGTAATTGCAGATGAACAGAACTACCACATGCAGGTGCTGCAACTGGTTTTGAAGAAACTGGGAGAACCATGCGCAGATACTATTCACCACCTGTCTTATGGTATGGTAGAACTGCCCACAGGCCGCATGAAGAGCCGGGAGGGCACCGTGGTTGATGCTGATGATATGATAGCTGAAATGATTGCCATGGCACAGCAGCAAACAGAAGAAGCAGGTAAGACCGAAGGTTTTACACAAGATGAACTGAAAGAGTTGTATGAAACCATTGGTTTAGGCGCGCTCAAGTTTTACCTGCTACGAGTTGACCCGAAGAAGAAAATGATATTCGACCCCAAAGAGTCTATTGACCTGCACGGGTTTACAGCTACGTTTATACAATATGCTCATGCACGTATCTGCTCTATCCTCAGGAAGGAAGGAGTCGATAGGCATACTGCCACCTTCCCGGGCTTTAACCTGACACAAGAGCTCGCGCCGGCCGAAAAGGCATTGATATTGTGGTTGGAGCATTACCCTGATGTAATGCAGGCATCGGCAGATGAATACAATCCGTCTTTATTGTGCAATTATACTTTCCAACTTGCACAACAGTTTAATTCGTTTTATGATGTGCACAGTATATCCAAGGCGGAGAATGAAGAGAAGAAACAGTTGCGGATGATGATTATCATGATGGTAGCACGCGTGATGCGCCATGCTATGGGCACTATGGGTATCAGGTTGCCCGAAAAAATGTAAGGACTGGTTTTAGTCGCTCTTCAGGGAAATGCCTTCCACTTTTGTGGCGCGCACCGCGGGGAACCATGCAGCCAGTAAGCCTATCATGAGAATTGTTCCAAGTACAATCAGTATGTCGGTGGCGTAAAGGCGTATGGGGTAGGCTTCTATTATAAAAGCACCGCCCAGTTTCAGCCAGCCGAATTGTTGCTGCCCTAAACAGAGTAATATGCCCAACAGCATACCTGCGCCGCCGCCCAGCAATGCCCATAAGGCTCCTTCGGATAAGAATATGCCACTGATATGGCTGTTGCGGGCACCCATGGCTTTCAATATGCCTATGTCTTTTTGTTTCTCCAATACTAACAGTGAGAGCGCGCCCACCATATTAAAAGCGGCTATCATCAGCACCAGTACCAGTATGCCATATACCGCCCATTTTTCTGATTGCATAATGGTGTATAGGTTGCGGTTCTGCTCAAACCGTGTTTGTACGATGTAATTATTCCCCAATGTTGATTGCAGTAGTTCACTCACATCATCAGCGTCCGCGCCGGGCTTCAGTTTCAGTTCCAGCGATGAGTATTTGCCGGGCTCCTGCACCAGTTCCTGCATCAGGCTGATGTCTGCTATTACATATTTGCCATCAAAATCATCCTGTATGGTAAATGCTCCGTCCGGCCTTAACCTCAATGAACGGAACGCCTGTTCGGGTGCCTGCGCTATTTCAGACGCTGTAGCTTTGGGATTGGGGTAGTAGGCTTCCATTACGCTGAACACATTATTCACGTCCAGGCCAAGTTGCCCCAGCAGTTGGCTGCCTATCAGCGCTGTTTGTACGGGTTCTGTGGCTATGTTGCTCACACCCTCTGTAATATATACAGCCACATCATTTACTTTGAAGTAGTTGGCATCCACGCCTTTCAACGTAGCTACCCGTTTCTCGTCAGAACTGCTGTTGAGCAATACGTTGTCTTCCAGTACACGGCTGATGAGCGCTACTCCTTCTGTTTGTCGCAGTTGTCTGTATACAGCATCATCCAGCTTGAAAAATTTGCCTTTCGCAACTGTGATTTTAACATCAGGGTAAAAAGCTTTATACAGGTCTTTTACCAACCCTTCAAAACCATTGAAGACCGAGAAAAGAATAATCATGGCCGCAGCGCCTACACCTATGGCCACCATGCTGATACGGGATAGTATAGGCACGGCATTGGCAGTGCGCTTGCCGCGCAGGTACCTCCATGCCAGTTGCCTTATCAGCGTTATGTTCATTATTGCTCGCTTTCTTCGCCGGGTTTTGGCTCCGTTTTTATCGATTTGAACAATTCTTCCATTTTGAATACATGGTCCAGCGTATCGTCCAGAAAAAACTGCAACTCAGGTACGCGTCTTAGTTGGTGCCGTACACGCCTGCCCAACTGGTTACGCCATTCGCCAGTCCTGCTTTCAATTTCCCGCATCAGTTCTTCGGGCTTGTCTATTTTATATAAGCTCAGGTACACCCTGGCTTCCAGCAGGTCAGGGGTTACCGATACCTTGGAGATGGACACCATGCCGCCGTTAATGATATTCATACCCTCGCGCTGGAAGATATCGCTCATCTCTTCCATCACCAACTGGCCTACCTGTTTCTGCCTTTTACTTTCTTCCATGACAATTCTCTTTTTACGTGAACAAAGTTAACCTAAATGAAATGATTACTTATTTTTCATGTAAAATCCGTAAATTCACAGGCTATTTTTACTATACAAGTATGAAAAAATTATTCTTTTATATTGTTTTGGGGGGGATTGTGTGGTTCCAGTCCTGCAAAGAGGTTGGCCCTACTATCGACTTTGGTTCTTCAGGCAGCGATTCGACTTACTCAGACGATACAACTTACACTACAACACCGGAGGTCCCCACTGCCAGGAAGATGCTTGCAGAAGAGTTTACAGGTGTATCATGCCCGCCATGCCCCAGCGGACATGCCGCTATGCGAGCTATCAAAGCCAAGCTAAATGGCAACCTGGTGATAATCGGGTATCATATATTCAACTACGCGCAGGCCGACCCTGTTAAGGATCCGGATCATAAATCAAAATATGATTTTCGTACAGAAGATGCTACGGAAGTGGCCAATTCGTTGTTTGGCGGACTGGGGGGGTTGCCCGAAGCTACATTCGACCGTGCCGAATTCAATAGTAAGCTTCTGCTGGACAGGCTGCAATGGGGAGGTGCTTCAGATGCACGTGCAGCGCTTACATCGCCTGTTAATATCCATATTACCAGCGTTTTTGATGAAGCTACCCGCGAGGCGACTGTTACAGTACAACTGGCTTATACTGCAAGTGTGTCTATGAAGCAGAGCCTGACGTTGGCTGTACTGGAAGATAGCATCATAGATGTGCAAAAAAACCTGACTGGAATAGAGGATAACTATGTACACGAACACGTATTGAGGGATATTGTAACAACCGTTCGTGGCACCCAAATACCAACAAAAGTAGATCCTAAAGTGCCGGGCCGTGTATATGAAAAGACTTTTAAAGTGCCCATAAAAACCGACTGGCATGCCGAGCATTGTGAAATAGTAGCTTTTGTAACCAATGATGATGCTGCAGACCGTACTGTAGTGAATGCAGAGCAGGCTAAATTGATTAAATAGCTATACATTTTTTAAGATACATTGTAAATTGTGCCTTGCAACCGCAAGGCATTTTTTTAGCACCAACCTCTAAAGGGTTATTTATTTACTTGGTATATATGCAATACAAATTACTGCTGGTTTTGTCCTGTATTTTGCTGGTTACTACGGCTACAGCACAGGGTAATGATACTACGCAGATACACAATTTATCGCTGGATGAAATCGTGATTTCTGCCAACAAGTTCAAGGAGCGCAAAAAAAATGTGGCGCAACGTATAGAAAGCATTTCGCAGAAAGAAATAGAATGGTCTGCGCCGCAAACATCGGCCACCATGCTGGAGCAAACAGGCAATGTGTTCGTACAACGCAGTCAGGCAGGTGGCGGTAGCCCCATAGTACGCGGCTTTGAGGCCAACAGGGTACTGCTGATAATTGATGGGGTACGCATGAACAACGCCATCTATCGTGGGGGACATTTGCAAAATGTAATTACCATAGACAACAATGTGCTGGACAGGGTGGAAGTACTTTATGGCCCTTCTTCAACTTTGTATGGAAGTGATGCCCTTGGAGGTGTTGTAGTGTTCAGCACTAAAAAACCGCAACTGGCTGAATGGAAAGGTATGGATGTGCAAGCCAACGTAATGACCCGCTACAGCTCTGTCAATGGCGAAGGAACCGGGCATGTGGATTTTAACCTCGGATGGCGCAGGTTCGCTTCTCTTACTTCAGCTACCTTCAGCAAGTTTGGCGATACCCGCCAGGGCAATCTGCGCAATCCGTTTTATCCTGCACTGGGTATGCGCTACCAGTATGTGGAACGTGTAGGTGACAGCGATCGGGTATTTACCAATCCCGACCCGAATGTGCAGAAATATACAGGCTACAGCCAGGTGGATTTGCTGCAGAAATTCCTGTTTCAGCAGAATGAGAATGTTGCCCACGCGCTTAACCTGCAATACTCCAATAGTACAGATGTGCCGCGCTACGACAGGCTGACGGATTATAGAAACGGGCAATTGCGCTTTGCTGAATGGTATTACGGCCCGCAGGAGCGTATTCTGGGGGCATACCAGTTGGAAGCATTACAGTTACCAGGTTTTATTGACGAAATAAAGGCAGGGGTTAATTACCAGCATATCAAAGAAAGCCGCCACCAACGCCACCTGTACGATGATGTGCGGCAAAACAGGCTTGAAAAGCTGGACATCTTGGGTTATAACATAGACTTGCGCAAGTTGATGAACCGCAACGAAATAACGGTAGGCACAGACGGGCAATACAATAACCTGCGTTCCACTGCTTTTGGCGAAGATTTACTTACTGGTGCCACGTCACCGTTAGACACACGTTATCCCGGTGGTGGCAGCAGCATGTACTATGGCGCAGTGTATGCACAGCACTTGTGGAAGTTGGTACCTGAAAAACTAATATTAAACGATGGTATCCGGCTGAACTATACGAGCATGCGTGCCTCTTTCAACGATACTACATTCTTCCCTTTTCCTTATCGGGAAGCATCTCAACAGAACACTGCCTTAAGCGGCAACCTCGGGTTGGTATTTATGCCGTCGTACAAATGGCGGTTTACAACATCTGGCGCTACGGGTTTCCGCTCGCCCAATATTGATGATTTAGGTAAAGTGTTTGAATCGGTAGGTGGAGAAATACTTGTGGTGCCCAATCCTGACCTGGGGCCTGAATATACATATAATGCCGACCTGGGTATCAGTTATACCGATGGCGAACATATCAGACTGGAGGCTAATGGGTTTTATTCATGGTTCCGCGATGCCATTGTTACATCTGCCTTCGCGTTGAACGGTGAAGACAGCATAATGTATGATGGTAAACTCACGCAGGTAGTGGCCAACCAAAACAAAGCGAAAGCCTACCTATATGGTTTTAGTGCTGCTGTTACGTTGAAGCTTGTGCCAAGGGTTACATTCTATAGCTCGCTCAACTATACTTATGGCAGATATATGCAAAATGGTGCAGAAGTACCCCTCGACCATATACCGCCTATGTTTGGCAAAACCAGCCTGGCGTATAAGCAGAAGCGTTTTGAAGGAGAAGTGTATGTTATGTACAATGGCTGGAAGAGGCTGACAGAATACAGCCCCTCAGGCGAGGATAACCTGAACTATGCCACACCACAGGGTATGCCTGCATGGTACACACTCAACCTGCGTACAGGCTTCCGCTTCAATGAGCATTTGGGGGTGCAGGTTGCTTTAGAGAATATTATGGACCAAAATTACAGGGTGTTTGCCTCAGGTATCAGCGCTCCCGGCAGAAACCTGGTGCTGACGCTAAGGGGTACATTCTGATATATTTTTGCTTGTTATGTTATGCGGGCCTACATGCGCTCCGTATTTTTCACTATACACTAACTATAATGGCGTACTATTAACCACCACAGGCATTATCTTTGCCGCTAACACATCAGAAAATTTTATAGTGAGATACCGTCATGCCATATTAATAGTACTGCTCGTCATCATTGCCGACCAGTTCAGTAAGTTTTATATTAAAACCAATTTCTATTACGGTGAAGAGATAAATGTACTGGGCAATTGGTTCAGGCTGCATTTTATCGAGAATGAGGGTATGGCCTTTGGTATGCGCCTCAGCGATGCGGCTACAGGCAAACTCATTCTTACGCTCTTCCGCCTGGTAGCAGTCGTGTTTGGTTTCTTCCTGCTCAAACGACTGGTAGATAAAAAATATCATACTGGTTTATTGATATGCGGTTCGCTGATTTTGGCAGGTGCATTGGGCAATCTCATCGACAGTATCTTTTATGGAATGATATTTACTGAAAGCAGTTTTCACATTGCCAAACTGGTGCCCTTTGGCGAGGGCTATGGCAAGCTCTTTCATGGCCGCGTGGTAGATATGCTCTACTTTCCTCTGATAGACACTACATGGCCATCTTGGGTGCCTGTATGGGGTGGCAAACCACTTTCCTTCTTCGAGCCGGTATTCAACATTGCGGACGCGGCTATATCTTGTGGGGTAATTACTTTACTTTTATTCCAGAAGCGGTTTATGCAAAAAGATGAACCGGCTAATAAAGAAACGGTGGCAACTGAATAAAACGTTCCTCTATGGCAGATGAAGAACTGATACCGATAAATGTGTGGCTGGCAGGCCGCAGCTACCGCATACGCATCACCCCCGGCGAGGAAGAAGCTGTACGCAAAGCCGTAAAACAGGCAGATGCCAAAATAACAGAATTACGTACACAGTATGCCGGAAAAGACGACCAGGATTTTGTAGCCATGTGCCTGCTTTCTTATGCCGCCGATGGTGCTATTTCTACCTTCAACCACCCACTGCTGCAGCAGGAACTTTCTGAAATGGCAAGGAAGATTGATGAGGCGATGAAGGGATAAACAACTGTCCATGAAACCCCTCGTTAATAAAAAATACCAACTGGAAAAATATCCCGGCAAAGGTGGCTGGACCTATGCACGCATACCCGAAATATTGCAGGATAAGAACGCACCCTTCGGCTGGGTAAAAGTAAAAGGGAGCATTGATGGCCATGAGATAAAGAATTATCACCTGATGCCTATGGGCAATAATCAATTATTCCTTCCTGTAAAATCAGCTATACGCAAAAAGATAGGCAAAGAAGCCGGCGATTGGGTGCAGATAGTATTATATTCCGATAATGAGCCTCTTGAAGTACCTGCTGAATTGCTGCAATGCCTGGAAGATGAGCCGGCGGCGCTGAAGTTTTTCAATACGCTCAGCGATAGTGAAAAGAAATATTATACAGAATGGATATACTCTGCCAAAAAGGAAGACACCAAAATCAGCAGGCTGGCTACTGCTGTCAACAGGTTGGCTAATGGGCTTAAGATGTACGATAAGGCTGAATAGTTATAGTTATTTAAGTATTATTAAGCCCCTATAAGCAAATACTTTTTTGTTGCTACATGAATGAAGCCTATTTTTGTCCATATTCCATCTTAAAATTATTTGTTATGAAATACGTTACACTTGCATTATTGTTTTTAGCCGGTATCAGTACCGCATCATTTGCACAGGGCCTGAAACTGCCTTCGCTGAGTCCGACTGCCAAAGTTTCACAGCAGTTTTCTGTGTCTGAAATAGAAATTGAATACAGCCGCCCTTCTGCGCGTGGCCGCAAGATATTTGGTGGCCTGGTGCCTTATGGTGAAGTATGGCGTACAGGTGCCAACGCCTCTACCAAGCTGACTGTTGGCGAAGACTTCAACATAGGTGGTGTAGATGTGAAAGCCGGTAAATACTCTTTCTATACCATCCCCGGCGCTGCTGAGTGGACGGTGATACTGAACTCAGACCTGGGCAATTGGGGCGCTATGGGTTACAGCACAGATAAAGACGTTGCACGCTTTACAGTAAAGCCTTCTACTATTAACAATAAGACAGAAACTTTTACTATCGAAATAGCTGACATTACTTTCAATAGCTGCAACATCGTAGTAAAGTGGGAAAACACAAAAGTGGTGGTGCCTGTAAAAGTGAACAACGCTGACCGTATCTCTAAAGACATAGTAAAGAATGTAGAGAACCCAAGCATCCCTTACTACCAGGCTGCGTCTTACTATTACGAAACTAACCAGAACCTGGACAAAGCTTACAACTATGTTAGCAAGGCGCTGGAAACACGTGATGATGCATACTGGATGTGGCACCTGAAAGCTAAGATAGCTGCTAAACTGGGCAAGAAAGACGAAGCTATAGCTGCTGCCAACAAAGCTATGGAAGTATCAAAAGGTGGCCCCGGCGAAGGTGAGCAAAAACGCGCCAACGAGAAGATCATCAAAGAAATGTCTGCTAAAAAGTAAAACAATCATTAGTATATATAAACACCCACAGCCGAAAAAACTGTGGGTGTTGTATTTTTATAAGTTATGAAGAAAAGACTTGTTATAATCATACTGTTTTTAACTCCTCTATTTTCTATCGCACAGCAGGTTCGCCCTGCGTCTTCGGCACAGATATATCATGAGTTGAACCAGTTGAAAAACCTGGCCAGTGTGTTGTACCTGGCTGCGCATCCCGACGATGAGAATACCCGCATGTTGGGTTGGTTGGTTAACGAACAGCACATCCCTACTGCCTATTTGTCCATCACCCGTGGCGATGGTGGCCAGAATATACTTGGCCCGCACCTGGGCCCTGCTTTGGGCCTCATCCGTACGCACGAGCTGCTGGAAGCCCGTAAACTTGACGGCGGTGCCGGTCAGTACTTTACCCGTGCCGTTGACTTTGGCTTTTCCAAAACCTCTGAAGAAACCTTTAAGCATTGGGATGAAAAAACATTAACAGGCGATGTGGTATGGGTGATGAGGCAATTCCGCCCAGATGTGGTTATCTGTCGTTTCCCGCCAACTGCACAGGCAGGGCACGGGCAACACGCCGCTTCTGCTATACTGGGACATAAGGCATTTACCGTAGCGGGTAGCAGAGATGCATACAAAGAACATTTCAAACACCTGCAACCCTGGCAGCCCAAACGTATTTTATTCAACGCCTATCGTTTTGGTGACCGCAATACTACATCTGATAAACAGTTCAAACTGGAAGTAGGGCAGTACAATAGTCTGCTCGGTATGGGTTATGGCGAGTTGGCAGGCATCAGCCGCAGCATACACCGCAGCCAGGGGGCCGGTACACGCAGCATACCCGGTGTTCAAACCGAATACCTGCAACTGGTAGATGGTGCCCCTTTCGATTCGTCTATTTTCGATGGCATAGATATTACCTGGGGCAGGGTAGGCAGAAAAGATATCGGTGAAAAAATTGAGAGTATTATCAATGCTTATGATTTTACGCATCCTGAAAAAAGCCTGCCTGCTTTGTTGTCTTTGTACAAAGAGGTGAAGAACATGGGCGAGAACGAATGGAAGTCGCGCAAGCTGCAGGAGCTGAAAGATTTGATACTGCATACTTCGGGTTTTATGATAGAGATAATAACTGACAAGCCTGAAGTAGTAAGAGGAGAGAATGTACCGTTTGCCATTAATGCTATTGCCCGTAGCGGCGCTGTAAAAGTAAAACTGCTGGACATTGAATGCCTGGCCAGTGATACAGTTTGTCACCTCTTCATGCCGACAGACGAACTGGTGACCATCAAACGCAGTATACGTATACCCGCTAATATACCTTATACGGAACCTTACTGGCTGGCAGAGCCTCAAAAAGATGACGCCCATTATACTATACCTCAACAGGAATATCTTGGCTTGCCACTTACTCCCAACTCCCTGGTAGCTACCACACGCGTGCAGGTGGCAGACGAAACCTTCCTGGTAGAAGTACCGCTATCGTACAAGACACTGGATGCTACACATGGCGATGTTGTGGAACCATTAAGGGTTGCTCCTGTAGTGACGCTGAAGTTTACCGAAGAGATGGTAACATTGTTGGCAGATGGCAGTGTAAGGGCAAACCTGCAGGTCAGCACTGCTGTAAAATTGCAGTCGGCCAGGTTGGTGGTAATGGCCAAAGGATATGTTGATACTATACAGTTGGCAGATATAATGCCGGGCACTATTACTGTACCTGTAGCGGCACCATCCGGTAAATTAGATTTTTCACATGGTAAAGCGCAGGTGAATGTTGCCCTTGTTTCAGAAGGTATTGTGTACAATAAGCAGCAACACACCATTAAGTACGAACATCTGCCTACCTTAAGATATTATACACAACCTGCTGTACAGGTAATACCGCAAAACTGGCAGTCAAAAGCATTGAAGGTGGCATATATACCCGGTGCGGGCGATGATGTAGCAGAGGCATTGCGGTTTGCGGGAGTGCATGTGGACATACTGAAGGATGCAGACATAAACAGGAGTAACCTGGCCCGGTACGATGCGGTAATAGTAGGTATACGTGCTATTAATGTGAATGAAAAGGCGGCTGTGTGGATGCCCGAATTATTGGGATATACAGAGAACGGTGGTACATTAGTGATGCAGTACAATACCAATCACCGGTTAGAGACAGACAATATTGGCCCCTATCTCATAAAGCTGGGCCGCGGCCGTGTAACTGAAGAAGACGCAAAAGTGGAAGTGTTGGCCAAAGACCACCGCTTGCTTACGTACCCCAATATGATTAGCCCTGCCGATTTTGATGGCTGGGTGCAGGAACGCGGGTTGTATTTTGCTGATACATGGGACGAGCACTATACGCCATTGTTCAGCATGAATGATACGGGAGAACAGCCATTGAAGGGCAGTACTTTATATACAGCTTATGGCAACGGGCATTATATATATACATCTTTGTCCTTTTTCAGGCAGTTGCCTGCTGGCAATGTTGGCGCCATCAGGTTATTGCTTAACTTTATCGCCGTAGGAAAATAAACCGTATTATGTCGACAGACAGCATATTATATAAAGTAAAAGTATTGCTCAAGCGCTATGTGCCGGGGCTGGGTATCAATCACAACCGTGTGCCTAAAAGCATCTGGGAACAGCAATATAGTGACACTACCTGGGACTACCTGGAGGGGGAGGACGAGCGCGGACATTATGAAATCATTGCCGGGTTTTACAGTAAATATGCTGATGGAGAGTCTGTAGTAGATATTGGATGCGGAAAGGGCGTTTTGTTTAAATATTTGTCTGAACAGACTTCATTAAACAAATCAAGATTTACAGGAATTGATATTTCTGAAAATGCAGCAAAAGCTGCTGCACAAAAATTTCCAGGCGTAGATTTTCGTACGGTAGACTACCAGTTTCAATCCATAGAGAAGAAATACGGTGTTGTGATCTTCAACGAAACATTATACTACTTTAATAATCCCATGGAAACATTGGCTAAATGCTGCCTGGAGAATCTTGTTGCAGGCGGAAAGGTTATTATTTCTATGTGCGATTATGATAAGAACGATGAAATATGGTCCATGATAGAGCAAGAGTATAAGATCCTGGATGAAAGTGAAACGTCCAATAACAAAGGACAGCTTTGGAAAGTAAAAATAATAACCAGGAAGTGACCGCTGCTAAAATATGCCTGGTGTCAGACCATCACTTGTGCACCAATCCGCGTGCATGGAAGGAAGCAAAAACACTTGTAACTAACGGCTACGATGTTACTATTGTCACCATATTCCACAGTGCAGCATCGCTTCAAAGAGACAAAGAGCTATTGGCAGGCTTGCCGGCGGGTATCCAATATGTCAGTGCTGTCAGCTACATAGAAGGACAAATACCGTCATGGAAAAGATTGCTATACAAAGGAGTCAGCAAACTGGCTGTATTGGGTAAGAAAGCAGGCGTTGATTCTGTATACCTGTTGAGCAACAACCCGAATGAGATTTATCGGAAGGCGTTACAGGTAAACGCAGATTTGTATATATGTCATATTGATTGTAGCCTCTATGTGGGTAAAAAACTGATACAAAAAGGGAAGGCTGTAGCCTACGATTTTGAGGATTGGTACTCGCGCGATTACCTGGTACCCATCAGACCGGTAGAATTATTGAAGAGTTTGGAAGAATATGCATTGCAGCATGGGGTTTATGTTAGCTGTCCCTCTCATGCTATGGCTAATGCTATATATAAAGATTATGGTATCAGGAAACCCGAAGTGATATACAACGGTTTCCCTGTAGAGTCTTTAGTGAAATACGAAATTCAGAAAACACCCTCCTTAGTTTGGTTTTCTCAGACCATCGGGCCGGGCAGGGGATTGGAAAAAATTATCTCTGCATTGCAGGATATAAGCACATCTGTATCACTCAACCTCATAGGCGATATTTCTGATAAATACCGTGCAGAGTTGGAAGTATTATTTACCTCTTGCCCGCAACATACACTCTCCATATCTCCGCAGGTAAAGCACAAAGACCTGCACGGGCTGTTGTGTTGCCATAGCATTGGGTTGGCATTGGAGGAAACTTACCCCCCCAGCCGTAATACAACTGTTACCAATAAAATATTGCAGTACCTGCAAGCGGGCCTGTTGGTGTTGGCCACTGCTACCGAAGGGCAGAAAGAAATAGCAGCAGATTTTGCAGGTATTGTCAGTACTGTGCCACCTGATGATATAAATGCCTGGAAGGCTGAGTTGGAACTGCTGATAGCTAAAAAAGACGTAAACATGCAGGCAATAGCGGATGAGTTTAATAAAAAATATTCCTGGGAAGCGCAGGAGGCAAAACTGCTGGAGTTAGTAGCTGGAGCCTTGAATAGATTATGAACCAGTAGTTTCTTTGTATTTGCTAATTTCAAATAAATAATCATGCCAACAGAACCAACATACAACTGGAATAAATGGTATATAGCCGTACTGGCTGTGCTTCTATTGCAGATAGTTTTGTATTATTGGTTTACGCAACACTGGGCATGAGTACAATCGACTGGATAGTTCTGCTGGTAACACTCGTGGGCATCATATTATATGGTGTCTTCAAGAGCCGCGATTTGCATGGTTCGCAATCTTACCTGATGGCTGATAAGAATATGCCATGGTATATTGTGTTGCTGGGTATTATGGCTACACAGGCCAGCGCTATCACCTTTATTTCAGCGCCGGGGCAGGCTTATACCGATGGTATGCGTTTTGTACAATATTACTTTGGCCTGCCTATAGCGATGATAGTCATCAGCATCAGCTTCATACCCATCTTCCGCAAGCTGAATGTATATACCGCTTACCAATTCCTCGAAACCCGTTTCGACCGAAAAACGCGTGTACTTACATCTGTATTGTTCCTGCTGTCGCGAGGATTGTCTACCGGTATCAGTATATATGCCCCTTCAATTATCCTTTCCTCCATACTCGGTTGGAATATTTATCTCACCAACGTGATTATGGGCGGGTTGCTGCTGGTATATACATACAGCGGTGGCGCCAAGGCTGTGGCGCATACTCAGAAATTGCAGTTCCTGATAATACTTGGTTCCATGGCCATTGCCGGCTACCTGGTGGTAGCACAGTTGCCGGGTGATATGAATTTTGGAGATGCTTTGTATGTGGCGGGCAAGGCCGGTAAACTGAATGTGATTACCACCGATTTTGACTGGAAAGACAAGTACAATATCTGGAGCGGTATCATTGGCGGTTTTTTCCTGGCCCTGTCCTACTTCGGTACCGACCAGAGCCAGGTAGGGCGGTATATTTCCGGTAAGAACCTGCGCGAAAGCCGCATGGGCCTGCTGATGAACGGTATGGTGAAAATACCGATGCAATTCGCCATATTGCTGATAGGTGCATTGCTATTTGCCTTTTACAGTTTTCAGCCATCGCCTGTGTATTTCAACCGACAGGCTTATAGTGTATTGCAGCAGCAGGAGCCTGCTACAGCACAACGTATAGACGCACAGTATAACCGGTTACAGGCAGTGTATGGGCAACAAGCCAGCGCTATTGCCAACAACCGTAGTAACGAAACCCTGGTAGCGGAATTTAAAGCGACACAACAGCAAATGTCTGTACTGCGTGATAGCGTCAGGCTGCATATAAACCGCGTAGCTCCCACTTCCGACAATGGCGATACCAATTATATCTTCCTCTATTTCGTAAAGAACAACCTGCCTAAAGGGTTGGTGGGGTTACTGTTTGCCATCATCTTCCTCGCATCATGGGGTTCCATATCTGCCGCACTCAATTCGCTGGCATCTTCATCTATGATGGACATACAGTTGCTGAACAACAAAACTGAATTGAGTGAAGCGCAGCAGTTGCGCTATGGCAGGTTGCATACCCTGTTTTGGGGTGTATTCAGTATTATAGTAGCTATGTTTGCCACGCAGATGGGTTCGCTGATAGAAGCAGTGAATGTATTAGGCTCGCTTTTCTATGGAACTATCCTCGGTATATTCCTGGTGGCGTTTTATATGAAGCGTACCGGCGGGCATTCTGTATTCTATGCAGCATTGGTAACGGAGGTATTAGTGGTTGTCATTTATCTGCTGGATGTCATTTCTTTCCTTTGGTTGAATGTGGTTGGTGCGCTGCTGGTAATACTCATCAGCCTGTTTATTCCGCAACGTGTTGGTTCAGAAGCAGATGTAAAATAATCCCTTTGTTGTTTTACCGGTTTATCAACAGGTAAATAACATATTGAGAAATCTGTGTATAATCAATATTATTTTATCTGGAAATTTTCGTTATACTTGTATTAACACAGAGGGTAACAGACAAACATTACAACGACATGCAAACAACTATTGAAAAACCCATTCAGAAGAGGCAGCCGGCCAACAGGTTGATTTCCTTTTTTGCCAACTTCAATCCCTTCAGGACTGAGCTGGTAGAGGTGCAGGTAAAATTGGTAGGCAAACGTATTATATATACTTACACCAAAGTAAAAGACAGCTGATTACCGCGGGTAGTATTCACAATTCACTAGCGGGAATTCGTAACTGTAATCACCTTCTTCGGGTATATACGCCTGCCCATCCGCATTTACAGCGCTTGGTTTCTGAAATATAGATTTGCTTGCCATCTTGAAGGCTACAGGAATTTTATAGTAGTTATTTTGTTTTATAAATGTCCAGTCGGCGGTGATGATGCCGTCTTTGATAGTGCCGTTCAGTTGGCCGGCAGCAGGTGGCTCATCCGCAGTTATGTATTTTAATTCCCCGGTTACTTTGTCCCCATTGATGATGAGCTTAATAGCATTGATATTTTCATTGTTTTCGCCATCTGATATTACATAACAGAATGTATCTGCTTTAGCCTTTTTCTTATCTTCTTTGGCACCAGGGACAGCCTCAGTTGCTGATGGTGTTTCTGTGGTCTCATCAGTATATGCCTGTACATCACTTTTCGCAGTTTCTTTGGGAGTATGGGCATTACATGCCACGAATGCGAATGTCGCCAAGATTAAAAAGTACCTTTTCATGATGCTAAAATACTTAATAGTTGGTATATAAGCACCGGCAGGCTTCTCCGTCAACCATTAGTTAATAAAGGCAGGTGCTATGACGATGTTTTTTTGCTATCTTGAACAATAAGCATTATTTATGGTTGGCATAATCATCTTCATTCTTTGCGTATCGGTAATACTCTATGCCGGAACACGCCTTTCTTACTACGGCGACCTGTTGGCCGAGGTAATGGGCTGGGGAAAAATGTGGATGGGTATGATACTGATGGCTGCCATTACATCTCTGCCCGAACTGGTAACAGGCGTGAGCGCGATACAATTGGTGGACTCGCCCAACATGGCCGTGGGTAATGTGATAGGCAGCTGCGCTTTCAATATATTGATACTGTCTATGATTGATGCGGCCTTTCCCCGCCGACTGCCCGTGACATACGAGGCGCAGACAGGGCATGTTATAGCTGCTGCTTTCGGTATCGTGTTATTATGCGTTGTCGTTTTTGCCATTATAGAGCCGGGTGTTTTTGGTTATACAGGTTGGATTGGTAATTATAGTATCATATTTATATTGGTATATTTCTTTGCCATGCGTGCGGTGTACAATTATGAGCAGCGTCCGGGGTTGAAAAAAGAAGAAGTCAAAGAAGAAGAATCCGGTGTCAAATTCACAAAGGGACAGGTATGGACAAAATACATCGTGTTTGCTGCGGTAGTGGTAGTGGCGGCTGTATTCCTGCCTGTATATGGCGAAGGAGTAGCCAAGCTGATTGGTATCGGCGAAGGATTTTTCGGCACTGTCTTCCTGGCGTTGTCAACATCATTGCCCGAAATAGTTATCAGTTTTATGGCTATACGCCAGCGCGCAGTGGATATGGCTGTGGGCAATGTGCTGGGCAGTAATGTATTCAATATATTCATACTGGCATTGTACGATATTGTATATACCAAGGGCCCCTTGCTGGAAAGTGTCACCCCAAAGCTGATGGTACCCGCCATAGGCACTATACTCATTACCACTATCGGTATTATAGGACTGGTATATAAAAGCAAGATGAAGTGGCTGATGGCAGTGGATTCTTTCCTGATTCTACTGGTGTATATCTTTATGATGAAAGTCATGTTTTCTACAGGTTTAGGTCATTAATGAACAATGTTTGGTTTGATATGTTTGTGTTTTAAAATGATACTATTATGAACAGGATATTGGTAACTACAGACCTCTCTACTAATTCGCGCGCCGGGCTGCGCTTTGCCATCAACCTGGCTGCACAGAAGAAAATGGAATTGGTGTTCCTGTTTGTACACCAGGTATTGCGTGCTTCTACATGGAGCGATGCCAAATATGAATCGTTTGTGAGCGAAGACAAAGAGAACGTCATGAAGGAGCTGACTTCCTTTGTTAGCGCTACGTATAAACAAATGAAGATAACACCCGGCAAGTATAAATGCGATGTGCATCATCAGTTTGGCGTGGTAGACGGCGTTATCAACTATGCGCAGGAAGCTGAATGTGACTATATATGCATAGCTACACGTGGCGCGGGTACGCTTAAAAAGATTTTTGGCACCAATACGGCATCGCTGATAAAGAACTCGCCTATGCCCGTAATATGTGTACCTATAACATACAGGGTAAAACATGTTACCAAGCTGCTGTACGCATCCGACATGGCGGATTATGAAAAAGAAGTTCCGCAGGTGCTGGCCTTTGCCAAACCGCTGAAGGCTACGGTAGAACTGCTGCACCTGTCCTTCCCGTACGAGATGATGGCTGACAGGCAGGTAGCGCAGAAAGACCTGAAAAAGAAATTCAAATACGATATAGATATACACTATGAAGCCCGCGACCTGGACAACTCGTTGATGACTGACCTGGAACATGCAGTGAAAAAAGCTAAACCATCGGTGGTGGCTATGTTCACCAAGCAAGACCGCTCGCTGTTCGAGCGGATATTCATGGGTAGCGCGGCAGCACAATTCTCTTTCAGCAGCAATGTACCCCTTCTGGTATTCAGGAAAGGGTAGTGGTTCATGGATTTTAGATGTTAGATATAGGTTCGTAGATGTTGGATGATAGAGAATAGTTTTTGAATTTTGACTTTTGAATTATCAGAGGTACTGCCCCGTATAGCTGTCTTTTACTTCTTTCAATCCTTTGGGCGGGCCGGAGTATAGTACCTGTCCGCCGGCGGCGCCACCTTCGGCGCCGATGTCTATAATATGGTCGGCGCTTTTTATCACATCCGTATTGTGTTCTATTACTATGATGCTGTGCCCCTGTTCTATCAGCGCGTCGAATGATGTGAGCAGTTTTTTGATGTCGTGGAAGTGCAGGCCGGTAGTGGGCTCGTCGAAGATAAAGAGGATTTTATCCTTACTGCTGCCCTTGCCTAAGAAGGATGCCAGTTTTACCCGCTGGGCCTCGCCGCCGCTCAATGTATTGCTGCTTTGCCCCAGTTTTACATAACCCAATCCTACATCGCTGAGTGGCTGCAGTGCCTTCAGTATTTTCTTTTCGCCGGCGAAGAACAACAGTGCTTCATCCACACTCATTTCCAGCACATCGTGTACGCTCTTTTCGCGGTAGGTTACTTCCAGCACTTCGTCTTTAAAACGTTTGCCCTTGCAGCTTTCGCAGAGCAGGTGTACATCCGCCAGGAACTGCATTTCCACCACTACCTCGCCATCACCCTTGCAGGTATCACATCGGCCGCCATCGGTATTGAAAGAAAAATGCTTCTCTTTAAAGCCACGCATCTTGGCCAATGGCTGAGAGGTAAACAGCTTGCGCATTTCGTCCCAGGCCTTGATGTAGGTGACGGGGTTGCTGCGCGATGATTTGCCAATGGGGTTTTGGTCTACCATTTCTACATGGGTGATGTTGTCAACGTCTCCGCCCAGGTATTTGTGCAGGCCCGGTCTGTCTGTGCCCTCGCCAAAGTGTTTCATCAGGGCGGGGTAGAGGGTTTGCTTTACCAACGTGGTTTTACCGCTGCCGCTCACACCTGTTACCACGCACAGCACGTTCAGCGGAAAATCTACGTCCACATTCTTCAGGTTGTGCTGGCGGCAGCCTTCCAGCCTGATGTGGCCCTTAGGTTTGCGCCTGATGGCCGGTACTTCTATCTGCATCTGCCCGCTGAGGTATTTACCTGTCAGACTATGTTCGTTGGCTATAATTTCTTTGTACGGACCGGCGGCCACTACCTCGCCACCCAGGTGACTGGCCAGCGGCCCCATGTCTATTATATAATCCGCCTCGCGCATCATCAGTTCGTCGTGCTCTACCACTACTACCGTATTGCCCAGGTCGCGGAGGTTTTTCAGTACAAGTATCAGCCTTTCGGTATCTCTTGAGTGTAAACCTATACTCGGCTCATCCAGTATATACAGCGAGTCGGTCAGGTTGCTGCCCAGGAACTTGGTGAGCTGTATGCGCTGGCTTTCGCCGCCGCTCAGGGTATTGGCCAGGCGGCTCAGGGCCAGGTAGCCCAGCCCCACGTCCAGCAATGTCCGCAACCGCTGGTTAATTTCTATTAATATCCTGTTCGCTATTTTATTGTCATGTTCGTTCAGGTCCAGGTTCTGGAACCAGTCGTTCAAATCGCTGGCCGGCAGGAACATCAAATCAGTTATCGTGGTGTTATTTATTTTTACATACTGCGCGTCCTTCCTCAGCCTGGTGCCCTTGCAGGTGGGGCAGGTGGTGCGGCCACGGTAACGCGCCTGCATCACGCGGTATTGCACCTTGTACAGGTTCTGCTCTACCATGGTGAAGAAATCCCTGATACCGCTCACCTGCTCGTTGCCTTCCCACAGCAGGTCATATTGTTTTTTGTTCAGCTCGGCCACCGCCTTGTGTATGGGGAAGTCGTACTTAGCGGCAGCACGCACAAAGGCGCTTTGCCATTCGCTCATCTTCTCGCCACGCCAGCAGGCCACCGCACCCTCGTACACGCTCAGGCTCTTGTCGGGTATCACCAGGTCTTCGTCTATACCCAGCACCTGGCCGAAACCCTCGCAATGCGGGCAGGCCCCGTAGGGATTGTTGAACGAAAACAGGTTGGGCGTGGGCTCTTCAAAGCTCATGCCATCGGCCTCAAAACGGTTGTTGAATATCTTGATATCACTGCCGTCCAACTCAAGCATACACTCGCCCTCGCTTTCGTAAAAGGCGGTCTGTATACTATCGCCCAGGCGGTGGATGTCGTCCTCTTCAAATTCTTTGGTAACGATACGGTCTATCAGCAGGTAGTTGTGTTGTGCGGGTAGTTGTTCTTCGCCGCTCAGCAGGTCTTCTATACGTATGGGTTTGCTCGCGTCTTTAGCATATATACGGGTGAAACCCTTTTGCATCAGTATATTCAGTTCTTCCTCTATACTGCGGCCATAGTGCGTTTCCAGCGGAACGATAATCTGCACCTTTACGCCTTCGGGCAGGTTTTTTATAAAGTCCACCACATCGGTCACGGTGTCTTTTTTTACCTCCGCACCGCTAACGGGCGAGTAGGTGCGCCCCGCACGGGCGAAGAGCAGGCGCAGGTAATCGTATATCTCGGTCATGCTGCCGACGGTGCTGCGCGGGGTGCGGGTAGTTACCTTTTGCTCTATGGCTATAGCGGGGCAGATGCCGTGTATATAGTCCACATTGGGCTTGTCCATGCGCATGAGGAACTGGCGGGCGTAGGCGCTGAGGCTCTCGGCATAGCGGCGCTGCCCTTCGGCAAAGAGGGTATCCATAGTGAGGCTGCTCTTGCCGCTGCCCGATACGCCGGTGACCACCACCAGCTTGTTGCGGGGTATGGCCACGTCCACGTTCTTCAGGTTGTGCATTTTAGCACCCTTTATGAATATTACATCGTCTGCACTATGCTCAATTTTGTCTTCCTTCTTTGCTTTCTTCGTCGCCATAATAATGTTTGCAAATTTAAGGTATTTAGACTCTCCTCCTGTTTTTAGGAGGAGTACCCGGAGGGGGAGGAGGTAACAGGCTGATTTTGTTAACTCTGCTGTTTTTTGCTGTAACCTGGGGTTACAATTTACATTTCGCAATTCATTGATAATCTGCCCATTGCAGTTTAATTTGTTAACTTTTGTTAACCAAAACGTGTTGCGCTGCAGAGTTAACAAATAACACAAACGCCCCGCGTGTTGCGGGGCGTTTAGTTGTGATTTTTTTGTGCTATGTAGCTGTGGGGTGCTACGGGCTATGCGTGGTGGTGGGTACATGGGTGGTATATTTTATTACAACAAATATACGTTAAATAGTTTGTTTGGTCAAATTTTTGATAGGTCAATTGCAAACTTGTGTTATTTATTGCCACCAGTTGCAAACTGGCGGTAGCAGGTTTGCAAACCGCATGAACCATAGCAATTGTCCTGGCCATCCGAGCCAGTGATACATGTCTTCATTTAGTTTTAATATTAATTCCTATTATTATCTCTTTTTTAGATATTATTCTGTACTTTATAGTAAATTTGTAATAATATTTTACGCGTAGCTGATATGCCGGAAGTCCTGTTAGTGCGCCCACAATTTTTTAGTTTTTATGGAGAGTAGAGAAGAGAAGGGTGCTAATACTAATATATCAGCGTTTCAATCGATTATAGACTATTGTAATGATGGTATCGTCATTCTATCTGCTGAGGGCAAGCCGAAGTATGTTTCCCGTTCGGTAGAAGCCATATTGGGATATACCAGGGAAGAAGCCATGCAGCAAGATGTACTTTCCTTGTTGCACCCGGACGACATCTTACCCGTAAGCAAAGTAATGCAGGAGGCATTGAGCCATCCCGGTGTGGCCATAAAAGGCCATACCGGCCGGATGAGGCACAAGGATGGTAGCTGGCGCTGGGTAGATGCTACGCTAACCAATATGCTGCACGATCCGGAAATCAATGGTTTTATTGATGTGTTTCATGACGTTACAGATATCCACCAGGCCCATGAAAAACTGGAACATGCCAATCGCATGTATCTATTCATCAGCCAGATCAACCAAATGATTGTAAGGGCGAAAACGGAGGAGGAGCTGTTTACCGAAGCCTGCAAAATAGCAGTAGAGTACGGCAAGTTTAATGCAGCTATGGTTGGCATAATTAATCCTGCAAAAGAGCATACAATAAATATAGCAGCTGCTGCAGGGTTGCCTGAGGAGGATTTTGAGCTGTTCCGTGATTATTCCTATACCAAAGATGGCCTTCAGAGCAGGGTGCTGCAAAGCGGCACGTATTATATATGCAATAACATAGCTGAAGATAAGGACTTGATGAACATGCATGAATATGCTGCCTCAAGAGGATCTATATCATGCATGGTATTACCGCTAAAGAAGCAAGGTGAAGTAACAGGCTCTTTTACGGTACATGCAAGCGAATTGGATTTTTTTACTGAAGATATTGTAGCACTGCTGACAGAAGCCACAGGCGACATGTCTTTTGCGCTGGACGTTTTTGAAAAAGAGCGCCAGCGGCTGATCATTGAACAGCAGCTGAAAAACAGTGAAGCAAGGCTAAGGGAGGCCCAGGCTATAGCACGCACAGGTAGCTGGCAGACCAACCTGGATGATTTAACCGTTATCTGGTCTGAAGAAACCTATCGGATTTTTGAGACGGACACAGATGGTTTTGATGGGCTGCATGCAAGCTTTATGCAGTATGTACACCCGGATGACAGGGATAAGGTAGAGAGGGCCTTTAATGAGTCGCTGCATATTGGTACGCCCAATGCGCTGGAGCACCGCATTGTAACAGGAAAGGGTAATGTAAGAGTAGTGGTAGAACATTAGCAGGTGTTTTTTGATAATGCAGGAAAGGCGGTGCAGGCGGTAGGTACCTGCCAGGATATAACAGAGCGTAAGAAAATTGAAGAGCAACTGCTGCAGAGCGAAGCTTTTAATAAAGGGATATTAGCTTCTATAGGCTCGCACATTGCTGTGGTGAATAAAGATGGGGTGATAATTGCTGTAAATAAAGCCTGGGATGACTTTGCTATGCAGAATGGCGCTGCAACCAGGGAAGGTGTGTCTGTAGGCAGCAATTACTTTGAAGTATGCGAACGCGCTGCTTTGTATGGCGAAGAATTGTCAACAGGGCTGATAGCAGGGATGAAGTCTGTACTTAATGATGAAAGATGTACTTATGAGGTAGAATATCCATGCCACTCACCCACAGAAAAACGCTGGTTTTTATTAAGGGTGGCACGTTTTGGTACCGAGAATGATAAGATAGTGTGCTCCCATATCGACATTACAGAAAGGGTAGCCGCAGAAGCCGCATTGCGCAACTCTGAATTGAACCTGCAGGCGGTATTAGAAAATACAGATGCTACGATATATTCCCTGGACAGGGATTTTCGTTATATCACCTTCAATCAGCAACTGAAAAACAGCTTGAAGGCAGCATACGGTATAGATATAAATAGAGGCGATAAGGTGTATGATTTTCTGAAATGGTTGGAACCTGATGAGATGAACTTCTGGCAAGGCATATATGAACGGGCACTGAAAGGTGAACTGCTGAAGTTTGAGAAAGAATTTCGTATTGGAGATTTTTATAGTTGTATCGGTTTTTCTATATATCCCATCGTAGAAAATGGGGAGATTATCGGCCTGTCTTGCTTTGGGCTGGATATTACCAGGAAGAAAGAAGAAGAACTGCAAAAGGAAAAAATAACTGAAGATCTGTTGCAAAGAAATAAAGACCTGGAACAGTTTTCCTACATGGTGTCGCACAATTTACGCTCCCCGGTAGCTAATATACTGGGGCTGGCAGAGCTATTGGAAAACGAAAGTACTGATGAAAGTGAAAAGGAATTCATCCTGGAGCATCTCACAGGTTCAGTAAGAAAACTGGATATGGTTATCAAAGACCTGAACTATGTACTACAGGTTAAAAACCATGTGAATGAACGTAAAGACCGTATCGTTTTTTCAGAACTGCTGCAGGATGTTAAGCTGAGTATCATTAACCTGTATAGCCAGGATGATGCAGAAATTATAAGTGATTTTTCGGCAATTAATGAATTTTATAGTTTGAAGAGCTATTGGTACAGTATTTTCTTCAACCTGATTTCGAATAGTATTAAATACAGCAGGCCGGGTGTAAAACCTGTAATACATATTACATCGGCCATACAGGACGGCAACCTGGTGCTTGTGTTCCGAGATAACGGGTCAGGTATAGATATTGCGAAGGCCGGGTCGCAGATATTCGGCATATACCAACGGTTTCATTACAATGTTGAGGGTAAAGGCCTGGGATTGTTTATGGTAAAAACACAGGTAGAAACCCTGGGTGGCAAAATAAATGTAGAAAGCGAAGTAGGTATAGGTACTACTTTTCGCATCACCTTCAGCATGGAAGGCGACGCATTTAACGGGTAAGACTACGGCGTGGATTTTCCGAAGTGAATTCGTGTCAAGCTAAATCACCCGGTTTGCAACCGGTATTTGAAAGACTGAAGTACATCTATTGTACAGCAACAGGAGGAACTTTTCCCCTCCCCACAGAAATCCGTATTTTCACCCCCTGTCAAAAAACGCCAGAACAATGGAACTACAAGGCTACCATAAGACATATACCGTAAAGGATGAACATATAGATGTACAGGATATTATGGACGGGCTGTACTACCCGTTTTATATGGAGGACTGCAGGCATGCTTTTATTAAAGATACACTGGGCTTCGACCTGGAAGAGCAGGCAAAGCAGGGCGTGAATATGGTGCTGTCTAAATACACCATCAGTTTCTTCCGCTCGCTGCGGAGGGGCGATGAGTTTACAGTTACCTGCGAGTTGTATAAAGACCCAACCGACCAACCCAAACTGCACCTGGTGCAGCATATACTGAAGAACAGTAAGAAATATACTACGGGGGTGTTCACCGGTACCTGTGTTAAGTCAACCGGTGGCAGGCCATTCCTGCCCGACGGGTTGGGCGAATTGCTGAAAGACGCTCCTGTGCTGGAGGGGGAGTGAGCGTACAACAAACAATACAATCTTATGACGTAAAATCGTCTTATAACTGTGTCTTCATGTTACCTAAAATTACCTGTTATGCGTTTGTTACTACCTATGCTTCTGTTGGTCTGCCTGTTACCTACGGCATGCAAAAAAGAACAGCAAAATGCTATACCTGAAAATGGTACCGGAGGAATAGATTTCACATGGACGGAAAATCCAAAAGTCAATACCGGTATTCGTTTTACCCCTTCAGTTACCAATGCCAAAACCTATTACTGGGATTTTGGTGATGGTACCACCGGTTCGGTAGCAGAGCCCGTGCATGTTTACTCGAATAAGGGCATCTACAAAGTATCTCTTACGGTAATAACGGCCGAAGACATTGAACTTGACAGTAGAAAGGACGTACTTGTAGATATTCCTCCAATATTTAGTTTTAATGGTTTCAACCGGCTGCCGGGAGACAGTATTAGTTTTTACCCGGACATTCCGTTATCAATAAATGCTGTAAAATTTCATTGGAATTTTGGTGATGGTACAACTTCTTCATTATCTAACCCATACCATGCTTATACAAAAGACGGCAGGTATAACATCACGCTAAATGTAAATGATACGATTAATTTTAAAGGCTCTCCTGACAGCTATATTGATATCATAAAAGACCCTGTTTATACATATAAACTGGCGGGTACAAGAACATGCCGTATGAGCGTACGGAAAGTTTATCAGTCAGGCAATAAACCTGATAGCATTTATAACCTGCCTGGTTATGATTTAACATTACTACAGTTTGATAAAATAACGATTGATATACCGGAGGGTTCAACGTATTTCAGAGGTAGATACTACTACAAGCAGGAAATGTCAAAGGGTAATGTACTCGTTTATAAAGGGCCAGGTATCATTTATTACGACCACGTTGTTGACACAATGTTCATACAGCATATTGATTATGGCTCAAAAGGGTATCCCCAAACAACTTATATCACAGGCCGAAACCCATAAGACTGACTACGCCAAGCGTATAAATTATTGTATTTTTATAGCTCTGCAAATATCAATGTATGAAAACAACACCTGAGCATGATGCACGGATAGCCAAAATGACATTCGCCTCGGTATATCCGCACTATATCACCAAAGTGGAAAGGAAAGGCAGGACGAAGGAAGAACTACACGAGGTGATAAAATGGCTGACGGGGTTTGACGATAAGAAACTGCAACAACTCATTGACGGAAAGGTGACCTTTGAAACATTTTTCAATAAGGCGAAACTAAACCCTAATGCCCATCTTATTACCGGGCTCATCTGCGGCTACAGGGTGGAGGAAATAGAAAACCCCTTAACACAAAAAGCCCGCTACTTAGACAAGCTGGTGGACGAACTGGCGAAGGGTAAAAAGATGGAGAAGATACTGCGTGCTGTGTAGCTCTCCATGTTATTGTGCTCCCACCTCCATATCGTAGCTGTATTCCAGGGCTTATGTTGCAATGGTGACAAGCATCAACCTATAAAGATGAGTATTGTCATAACACGGCTTGTTGGTTCCTCATACCTTTAAACTCTTGCAATATAGATAACCAACAAAAAACACAGAACATGAAGAAACTGGAAAACAAAGTAGCGATAATAACCGGCGCAGGGGCGGGATTAGGTAAGGCTATAGCCCTGCTGTATGCAAAGCACGGTGCTAAGGTAGTAGCTGCCGACATCAACGAAAAAGGACTGGCGGAACTTGAGCAGGAAATAACAGCGGCGGGAGGTACGGTAAAAACCATAAAAGCCAATATGGCTATGCCCGAAGATGTAGAGGCAATGGTAAAAGCCGCTACGGACAATTATGGTACTGTAGATATATTGGTGAACAATGCAGGTGTGATGGATGATTTCAGTCCGGTAGCGGATGTGAGTGATGCCCTGTGGGACAGGGTGATGAAGATAAATGTAGATGGCCCCTTCAGGGCTATGCGCAGCGTGCTGAAAATCATGTTGGAGAAAAACAGTGGTGCGATTGTGAATATAGCATCTGTCGGCGGGCTGAATGGCGCCAGGGCGGGGGCTGTATATACGGCCAGCAAACATGCGCTGATAGGCTTGACTAAGAACACGGGCTATATGTATGCGAAGCTGGGCATACGCTGCAATGCCATAGCGCCCGGCGCTATGAATACTACGATAGCGGCAACCATAGATTTTGAACACCTGCCCGCAGTGGCATTGGTCAACGAGCGCATCATGCCCGGTATGGCGCTGAACCCGCGTGCCAGCGAACCTGTAGAAGTGGCGCAGGTAGCATTGTTCCTGGCAAGTGATGATGCAAGTTTTGTAAACGGTGCAACGATAGTAGCAGACGGCGGGTGGACTGCGTATTAGCCTACATACTCTTCAAACAACCTTTGCAGGGTAGCGTCCAAGTCATCGGTGATGCCGGGGTGCGGGCGTGAAGTTTGAATGACTGAACTGCGAATGGCTGTCAGCCAGCGGAAACGTGAGGCAATATCGAACGTGGCAATATTGCCGCCGTCTTTTTGCCCGCAGCATACTTTCTCAAAAGATTGCAGGTTGGTGCGGATGAGTTCGATATCCGCTTCGGGGTCCAGTGCACGCAGGCGGGCTTCGTCCAGGTGTATTTTACAATCTATAAAATCGCTCTTGTTTGCGCACAGCACTACCCCCACGTTGATGAACTCTTCCCGTTCTACCCGCGGCACTACGCGGATAACCGCATATTCATATAAGTGCTTGCCGTGCATGTTGTGCTTCTTTTACAAATTTATCAGAATGGACTAAACGTGTATTTAAAAACTGCTCGTAGACAGCCCTTTGTTCGGCAGGGGTGGCAGATTCGCCCGTTGCTTCCAGCCAGTCATCGGGCAGGCCCGATACAATAGTGCGCATAGCAGCCGGGGTAAGCAATTGTTTATATTCCTCGTTTACTTCGTTGAGTTGCCCTGCAAAAGGCAGCAGCACATGGTCTTTTATGAGGGGGAAGGGCGATAAAGCCTGTTTTTCCCAATTGTCCCAGGAATGATGAAATAGAAATGACGCGCCGTGGTCTATCAGCCATAGCTCTTTGTGCCACATCAGCATATTGGTATTGCGGTAGGTCCTGTCCACGTTGGTTATAAATGCATCGAGCCATACAATGCGTGACGCAGGGGTGGCTTCTACCTGCATAGATACGGGGTCGTAATTGACCGCACCCGATAAAAAATGCAGTGCCAGGTTCAGCCCTTTGCTGGCTTTTAATAAATCCTGTATTTCCTCGTCGCCCTCTGTACGGCCAAAAGCCTCATCGAGTATGGCGAATACAAGTTCAGGTATTTTCAGGCCCAACAGGCGGGCTATTTCGCCGCCCAGGTATTCGGCTATCAGTGCCTTTTCGCGCTGCCCCGCACCTCTGAATTTTACTACATATTTAAAACCGTCATCCCCCTCGGCCAATGCCGGCAGTGAGCCGCCCTCACGCAGGGGTAGCAGATAGCGTAATATATTTACCGTACGAAGATGTTCAGTTCCTGTCATAGACCGGCCTAAAATTAGTCCTTCCTTGAGAAAAGCAGGCAGTAATTTTTTCGTGGGGTTATTACAACTCAAACAGGCTGCTGTATGAATCAATACTTTCGGTATCGCCTATGTGTTTCAACCTGCCGTTATGCAACAGGTACAATTCGTCAGCAATATGTTTCAGGTAGTTGAAGTTGTGGTCTGTAATGATCAGGCCTTTATTCTTTTTTTCTTCAAGCAGGAAGTCCAGCAACCTTTCTACCAGCAGCGGGCTGAGGTGGGTGAATGGCTCATCGAGCATAGTGAATAGTGTAGGCGCTTTAACGAGTATGTATATTTCTACCAGCCGGGCAGTGCTGCCATGCAGTGCGCCTGCGGATTGTGAAGGTGAGATATCTACATCAAATGTGCTGATGAAATGAGCGATATCCAGGCTGAAGTCGCTGAAGATGCGCTTAACTGTTTTGCCGGGCGGCAGAAAATGATGCTGCGGCAAGTAATTGACTGCATTGTGTTGCAGGTAAGGGTAGGGAGTGTGCTTACCGTTAATACGCAGCGATTTCGATTCCGGCTCCAGTGTACCGAACATTATGTTCATCAATGAGCTTTTGCCCGAACCGTTGTTACCTGCCAGCCCTGTAATTATACCTGTTTCTGATTTTATATATATGCCCGAAAGGATAGTGCGCAAACCATAACGCAGGATGATGCCGTCTGCTTCGAATCTGTGTTTCATAATGGCGCTATGGGTGGGGCTATTTGGTGAACAATGAGCAGGGTGGCTATATACAGCAGTATGTCAGTAGCTATAGCAGACAGCAGCAGGGCTTTTTTTGAGATATGCAGGTTGTGGTAATAATAGAATCTTTGACGGAAAGTATAGTTGATATAGGATAATAGTACAACAGTGGTTATCAGTTTGAACCATGTCAACGGCACAAGAGAGGCAATGTTGGTTTGCGAGTATGTGGCGGCGCATATTACTGTCAACAGAATAGCAGGCAACCTTATACGCTGGAAGAGGGCGGTATGCGACAGGAGTCTTTTCAATGATACTGGAGGTTTGTATCATTAAAAATATAAATAGATTGTAAAGGATATGCTATATACTATGTTAAATATACCCGGAAGGTGTGCGGCTATATAAATACCTTTGCTCCATGAAGCACCCCGGCATATTCGTACTGTTTGTTGTGTTGATATTTGCATCGTGCAGCGATGATGGTATAAGCAGGGATGATGCAGGTAATAAGATATTTACTTACGAGCCCATCCGCTGGCAGATGGTATTGCCTGAAGGCTGGGAGGTACTCAGTGAGTCGGAGCGGGATAAGCTGGCGTACAAGGCTGAAAGCTATTACGAAGAAGATATAGATGCGCAAAAGCGGGGAGGGGATAAGCAAATCATACTGGGGGTGCGTAAAGGTGAAAAGGATATGAATGCAGTGTACGCTTTTGTACGCAGTTATGAGCGTGATGAAGACTTCCCGGATTTGGAGGAATTGCTGGCACAACAATATCGTAGCTATGCTACGGGCGAATACGGCGCAGACACATCACTGACGCAGGAAACTCTTAGCGGTATCGTGTTTGATAAAGCTACACTAAGGGTGAGTTATACAGGCAAGCCCTACTTTACATACATCACCTACAGCACAATGCTGGATACACTGAACTTCGGCGTGAGCATTGTAACCAACATCGCAGTTGATGAACAAATGCTGGTGGATAATTTCAGGAAGTCTGTAGGAAGCATAACCGTTGGGCGGTAACCAACAGTTATACTTTATGCTTTTTCCACTTGCCTTTGCTGAACAGCCAGAGTGTAAACAAACCCACAGATGTTTCTGAAAAGAACACCCCCCAGAATACACCTGAATAGCCCCAGTCGAGCGTAATGGCCAGGAAATAGGAAAGCGGTATCTGTATCAGCCAGAAGAAGACCACGTTGATTTTGGTAGGTGTTTTCGTGTCGCCCGCACCGTTGAACGCCTGCACAGCCACCATCCACCAGCCGTAGACAAAAAACGAGTAAGATAGTATGCGCAACCAGGTAGCGCCCACGGCTATCACGGCTTCATCCTGTGTAAATATCCTCATCAGCGATTCGTTGAACAGGAAAAATACTGCCGAGACTATTACAAGAAATATCATATTGTACACACCTATCTTCCATACCGACGATTCGGCCCGGTCAGGTTGTTCAGCCCCCAGGTTTTGCCCCACGAGTGTAGCAGCGGCATTTGACAATCCCCATGCAGGCATGATGGTGAACATCATGATACGGATAGCGATGGTGGCACCGGCTACCGCTTCGCTGCCAATGTCCGACAATATGCGCATGAGAAATATCCAGGAGGTCATAGCTATAATCATCTGCCCTACACCGCCCAGCGAAGTCTTGATGATGTTGAGCATAATGCCTGCATTGAAATACATCTTCGTTATTTGTGCGCGGATATGTTTGCCGCCTTTTGCCAGTACCCATAGCTGTATGGCTACGCCCGTGCCCCGCCCGATGTTGGTGGCAATGGCAGCGCCCTCTATGCCCATAGCCGGTATAGGCCCCCAGCCGAATATCAGGATGGGGTCGAGAATGATATTGATAATATTGGCTACCCATAATACTACCATGGCTATGGATGCATCACCCGCACCCCTGAATATGGCATTGATAACGAAAAGCAGCATAATGACTACGTTGCCACCCAGCATCCATTGTGTGTACTTATAACCATGCGCTAAACTCCAGGCATCGGCACCCATAAGGGCCAGTAAATCTTTTGCGAAAAAGATGCCTGCAATGGCAAAAGGCAATGATAAAAGTACAGTGAGCAATATGGCCTGTATGGCTGATGCTTCCGCGTCTTTTTTGTTCTTCTCGCCTATGCGCCTGGCTACAATGGCAGTAACCCCCATAGATAAGCCCATAGCCAGGGAGTATAGCAGGAACATATAAGTTTCCGTCAGCCCGACTGCCGCCACGGCTGAGGCACCCAGCTTGCCCACAAAGTAGATATCTGCCACAGCAAAGGTTGATTCCATAACCAGCTCCAGTATCATGGGCACTGCCAGCAGGAAGATGGCTTTCCTCAGTCCTATTTGTGTATAGTCTGCCTCTGTGCCCAGTATAGCACTTTTCAGCGCCAGCCATATATTGGTGCGGGGTGTTATGACTAATGGCTCCTTTGATGTATTACCTTGTTCCATCCGATAGTTAATTAAAAATCCGGTCAAAGATACAATTGTACCTGATGCGGTTGGTGGGGTTAAAGCAGCATACTACGGGTGGAAATGCGACAAAAGTTTTAAAGGTTAATCTATCCCGCCCCTATCTTCTACCAGCGGCTGAACCTTTTTGCCCGGCCGCAATACCCGCAACATCTGCAGCAATACGGACAAAAGTATCAGCCCCATGCCCATATAAAATTCCGGGCTGAGCATTTCGTATTCTTTAAAAAAAACAAATGCCAGCAGTATACCGTACACAGGTTCCAGGTTGACACTGAGGGTAGAGGTGAATGCGCTGATGTATTTAAGGGCGTTTAGCGCCAGCGACTGCGCCCAAACCGTGCAGCAGAGGCTGAGAATAACCAGCCACAGCCAATCGAAAGCGCCGGGTACCAGGTCTACCTTTTCTGTAGAAAATATGAGCTGGAGGGGTAGCAGCAGGGTAATTAGCCCCCAGCCGGCAGTCATCTCGTAAAACACCATAGTACGGGCGGGGTACTTATGGGCTATTTTTTTGTTAAGTACGGTAAACCAGGAACTGAGTAGGGCAGCGATAACGCCGGATAATACACCCCAACCATAAGCCTGCTTGAAACTATAAATCAGGTACACGCCTGCTATGGCCAGCAGGCCCAGCAGCAGCTCGGGCAGGCTGTGTTTGCTCTTGTTAATAAACGGGTCGAGCAGGGAGGTGAAGATACTGGCTGTAGACAGGCATACCAGCGCTACGGAAGCGTTGGCCAGCTTGATAGAGCCATAAAAGGCCACCCAGTGCAGGCCTATGAGGCAGCCTATCCAAAACAGGCGGTATTTGTCGCCTTTGGCTATTGGTACCCACTCTTTGCGGTAGTACAGTATCACCGCCATAAACAGGGCAGTGAGCAGCATACGGTACCATACCAGCACAGGTGCCGACAAATCGATAGCCCTGCCCAGTACGGCGGTAAAGCCCCATAAAACCACTGCAAGGTGCATCTGCAACAGCGCCTTCTTCATATCCTACAGAAATAAACAGGCAAACTTATATTTTATATTTCACCCCTGCGGGAAAATATTTTTACAGAACTTTGCCTAACATTTTTGCATGAAATCAATTAATTATAACTTTAATCCCTAAAACAAAGAGGATTACCCGAAATTTGCCGTCGCTTAATGACTAACAGCTATACTGACCTCGTAAAACAAACCTTCGATTTTCCGCAGGAAGGGTTTGATGTGGTAGATAACTACCTGCAATTCAATGGTGTGGATGTAAAAGCACTGATAGACAAGTATGGTACGCCCTTCAAGCTTACCTACCTGCCCAAGATAGGCCAGCAAATAAACAAAGCCAAAGGCTTGTTTGCTGAGGCTATAAAGAAACACCGCTACGACGGTAATTATTATTATTGCTATTGCACCAAGAGCTCGCATTTCTCTTTTATGGTAGAGGAGACGCTGAAGCATAATGTACACCTGGAGACGTCTTTTACTTATGATATAGACATCATCAGGCAACTGTATAAACGCAGGAAAATTAACAAGGAGACATTTATCATATGCAATGGCTATAAAACCAAGCCATATACCCGTGCTATATCGCGCCTCATCAACGAGGGTTTCAAAAATGTAATACCTGTACTGGACAACAAGGAAGAATTTGAGGATTACAAGCGGATGATACGCACCAAAGACCCTGTGAACGTAGGTATCAGGCTGGCTACAGAAGAAGAACCTACGTTTGATTTTTATACATCAAGGCTGGGCATACAGAAGAAGGAAGTGCTGGAGTTTTATGTAGATAAAATAAAAGGCAATGATAAGTTCAGGCTGAAGATGCTGCACTTCTTTATGAACAAGGGTATAAAGGACGATATCTATTACTGGAGCGAACTGAACAAAGTGCTGAACCTGTATTGCCAGCTGAAGAAAATTTGCCCTGAGTTGGACGGGTTGAACATAGGCGGGGGCTTCCCCATCAAACACTCGCTGGGTTTTGATTATGATTATAAATACATGATCAATGAAATAATAGCGAATATAAAGAGTGTGTGCAAGCGCAATAAGGTAGATGTACCTGATATATACACAGAGTTTGGCTCGTACACAGTAGGCGAGAGCGGTGCGGTGATCTACAGCGCCTTGGGAGAGAAGATGCAGAACGACCGTGAGATATGGTATATGATAGACAGCTCGTTCATCACTACGCTGCCCGATACCTGGGGTATAGGTGAAAAGTTCCTGCTGCTACCCATCAACAAATGGGACAATGAATACCAGGAAGTACACCTGGGTGGCCTTACCTGCGACAGCCACGATTTTTATACTTCAGAAGAACATATTAATGCAGTGTTCCTCCCCAAGACTGATAAGATGAAAGGGGCGGAGCCATTATATATCGGCTTCTTTCACACAGGTGCCTACCAGGACCAGTTGGCCGGTTATGGAGGCATCAAACACTGTATGATACCCTCACCCAAGCACGTAGTGGTAGAACTGGATAAAAACGGTAAGCCTGTAGACTGGCTGTATGCTAAGGAGCAGACCTCGCAAAGTATGCTGAAGTTGTTGGGGTACACTAAGTAGTAGTTAGGGGTTAGTAGTTAGTGCTAACGAGATTTGGATTTTGGTTCATTTTTTGGTGCTTGTTTTTTGCCTCTTTTGGTCACTTCCTTTAGTTGGTTGCCTTCTACCCGCCAATAGCCATATACTTTGGTTTCTGTGTATTTGCGGATAGACACACCCGTTTTCTCTGCTATGTACCAACACAACTCATAACCGAAATCCCTGTTTTCAGTATTGACCTTTGCGTAAGAAATCCGGTCCATACACCGCAGTATGACAGTGCGTACTGTAGCAACAGTCGGTGGCTTTTTGGCCAGGTATAGCCTGATGAGTTCCGTGCAGCAATCTTCCACCAGGTTGTTGATGATGTCTTTTTGATTATCCGGCGTATTATCTACCCCAGGAATGATTTTGTGGAAGTTATGGTATTTATCCAGCCACCTTATTTTACGCAGTTGCTCTATGATAACTGTTGAGTCGTTGCTTGTCTTTTTATCCACCTTAGTCATGAACGTTGAATGGAATACCTGCTGTTGAGCAGGCCAAGGTTAAACAATACGATGATGATGTGCTCTTTCAACTCGTAAAACAGGCGTTTGCCCAACGAGAAACCTTCAGGGAAAGGGGCGGGTGCGATAGTTATATTTTTAATATGCCTGTTAAAGAATTTCTCAGCCCTCAGGCGGTGAAAGCTTGAAGTGACAACAATAGCATGTATATACCCCTTCTCCCGCATGATGCGGCTCACCATCAGTGCATTTTCATAAGTGTTCCTGGCGCTGGATTCAATAAAAATATCGTCGTGTGGTATACCGTTATGCACCAGGTATACAGCCATTACCTCCGCTTCTACAAATTCGTTATCTACTGCTGCACCGGTAACGATAATCTTACCTGCCACCCCGTTTTTATACAGTTCAATAGCTTTGTCCAGCCTTGTTGTAAGAATCGGGCCGGGGCTGCCATTTTTGTCTGCCGGATAACCTAAAACGATTAATATGTTCTCTGAGGTTTTCACATTTCAAAAATAGCAGTAATAATATTATAAGCTGCCATACGTATTTTTTTTAATTTTATGTGTATTTTTAAACAGCATTAAATTTTTCAATCCCCTTTTTTGGTCTCATATTTGTGCATAATAAGGAATTATCGATTTTATAACATCGAATTTACTTTAAGCCATATCATAGCATTACTAATAATTTTAATAGTAGTATATACCATTAGATGATACGTAACCTGATAATTGACATAGCGCCGGCTTTAATAATGGTATTAATCGCACTGTTTGCTATTGTCAAAGTCTCTATTATATCAGTAAGCCTGCACAAGAATTATTTCTCGCTGTTTTTCAATTCACTCTTGTTTTTCAACAAGGTGACTATCCGCAACACCTTTCACGAAAAGTTGAAAGCGTATTATAAAAAAAGCAACAAGGTGAACGCTATTTTCTATGTCCTCATAGTAATTGTATTGGCGTTATATGTGCTGATGAAGGCTATTTAAGTTTTTTAGTTTTTCTCAAAAGCGCAAGTTTTCTTACATTTGCACAATTTGTTTTTTTAGTATGCCTACACAAACGGAATCTGCACCCGCGTACCTTCTATTGGAAGATGGTACCTACCTAAAAGGTAAATCATTTGGCGCAAAAGGCACCACAGGTGGTGAAATCTGCTTTAATACAGGAATGACAGGCTACCAGGAGGTGTTTACCGACCCTTCTTACTACGGCCAGGTATTGATTATGAACTCTGTATATATTGGTAACTACGGGGTGAAGAATGAAGATACCGAGAGCGATTCTGTAAAAATAAGGGGGCTGATATGCAAGAATATATCGGAGCGCTACAGCCGCATGATAGCCGACGACAGCCTGCAGGACTACCTGGTAAAGAACAACCTGGTGGCTATACATGATATAGATACCCGCGCACTGGTACAGCATATCAGGAGTAAAGGCGCTATGAACTGCGTGATATCTACTGAAAAGCATGAAATAGAAGCGCTTAGGGAAGAGCTGAAACAAGTGCCTGATATGGCGGGTCTTGAGCTTTCGTCTTTTGTATCCACAAAAGAGCCATATTACTTTGGCGATAAAAACGCTGCCATACGTATAGCCGTATTGGATTATGGTGTAAAACGCCATATACTGCAAAGCATGGCCGATAGAGGCGCCTACCTGAAAGTTTATCCATCCAGGACTTCTTATACCGAGCTGGCCGAGTTTGAGCCGCATGGTATATTTATATCCAACGGCCCCGGCGACCCCGCGTCAATGGACTATGCGGTAGCCACCGTGAAGCAGGCCCTGGAGCAGGAAAAGCCATTGTTTGGTATATGCCTGGGCCACCAGATACTGGCGCGCGCTAATGATATACCCACATTCAAAATGCACCACGGCCACAGGGGGCTCAACCATCCTGTGAAGAATCTGCAAACCGGCAGGTCGGAGATAACTACCCAGAACCATGGTTTTGGTGTAGACCCTGAATCGGCCCGTAACTCAGATAAGGTAGAGGTAACACATCTTAATCTGAATGACGGCTCAATAGAAGGTATCAGGGTAAAAGGCAAGCCGGCCTTCTCCGTACAATACCATCCTGAAAGTACCCCCGGCCCGCACGATTCAAGGTATTTGTTTGATGATTTCATCAGTATGATTAAGGAAAGGTTGTAGTTCTGTATTATATTGTATCCTTCAAAGCAAAAGCATATAACGGCTCATGAACAATGAAAAAATCCTGGTGATAGGTGCCTGCGGGCAAATAGGTGTGGAACTGACGTTGGCGCTGCGCAAGGTGTATGGCGACAGTAATGTGTTGGCTACCGACATCAGGGATGAACATGAGTTGCTGAATGGTACAGGTCCATATATGGTGCTGGATGCTATGGACGGACATGCAATAACTGAAGTAATAAAGAAACATTCTATTACCCAAGTGTACCTGCTGGCAGCTTTATTATCTGCCACGGGCGAGAAGGCGCCTAAGCGTGCATGGGATATCAATATGCAGAGCCTGCTACAGATATTAGATATTTCGGTAGAGCAAAAACTGCATAAGCTCTATTGGCCCAGCTCTATAGCCATATTCGGCGCTACTACGCCTAAACAAAACACCGCCCAAAAAACGATTGTAGAGCCCGGTACAGTGTACGGTATCAGCAAATATGCAGGCGAACTGTGGTGCCAGTATTACCACAACAGGTGGGGACTGGATGTAAGAAGCCTGCGTTATCCCGGACTGATAAGCTGGAAGGGCGAACCCGGTGGTGGAACTACAGATTACGCTGTAGATATATTTTACGAAGCCTTAAAATCGGGCAAGTACACCTGTTTCCTGCAGCAAGATACATACCTGCCTATGATGTATATGGACGATGCCATCAGGGGAACTATAGAACTGATGGAATCGCCCGCTGAAAAGATAAAAAGCCGCATGGCCTATAATTTTTCAGCTATGAGTTTCTCACCAAAAGAACTGGCGGCGGTGATACAGTCTAAAATACCGGAATTTGAAATCAGCTACGCACCGGATTTCCGCCAGCAGATAGCTAACGGATGGCCGCAGAGCATAGATGATGCTGCTGCACGCAACGACTGGGGCTGGCAACATGCCTTCGACATCAATAAAATGTCGGATAGTATGCTGCAAAACCTGAAGCAGAAGCTGCAATTGGTATAATTTTCTTGCCAAGTTAACCTATAGTTAAGTAGTACACAGATTTTGTCCATGCCATAAACCGGGTGAATATTTGTAGCTGCAAGAGGCAATAGAATGAAATCGAGCAGGCAAAGAAAGATTGAGCGACATGCCAATACAATAAAAAGAACAAAACGTACGAGGTTGATTGTCCTGGTTATATCAGCAGTAGTAATTTCCATTCCGGTTTATCTCACACTTTATTACAGGTAATTCATCCTGTATTTATATTTGTTTGCAACAATTGATAAATAATGGGTAAACAGGTATTAGTTGTATTAAGCGGAGCAGGTATCAGCGCCGAGAGCGGCTTACGAACTTTCAGGGACAGCGATGGCTTGTGGGAAGGATATAAAGTAGAAGAGGTGGCTACACCCTACGCATGGCACAGAGACCCTAAAATGGTACTGGACTTCTATAATATGCGCCGCCGAAATGTGAAAGAAGCAACACCTAACACAGCGCATAAAGTACTTGCTGAACTGGAAGAATATTATGATGTACATATTGTAACCCAGAATATTGACGATCTGCACGAAAGAGCGGGTTCTACCAATGTATTGCACCTGCATGGAGAGATTTTCAAAATGCGCAGCGAAAAGAATGAAAACCTAATATACCCTATATATGATGATATAGAATATGGCCAATTGGCAGATGATGGAGGACAGTTAAGGCCACATATAGTATGGTTTGGCGAGCCGGTATATATGATAGAAAAAGCTATTCCAGTGATGCAGTCGGCAGATGTATTTGTATTAATAGGCACATCGCTGGTGGTGTACCCCGCCGCGGGATTGGTAGATTACATCAGGCCGGGGGTGAAAAAATACGTAATAGACAAAGCCATACCACCTGTAAGCAGGTATAGTAATATAGTGCCTATAGAAATGCCTGCTACCGAGGGGGCTGTCAAATTGAAAGAGTACCTGGGCCTGATTTAAGACTTGAGGTTGAACAGGCTGTCCACAAATTCAGCTTTGTTGAACAGTTGCAGGTCTTCCATACGTTCGCCCACACCAATGTATTTCACCGGAATTTTGAACTGGTTGGCTATGGCAAGTACCACACCACCTTTAGCGGTACCATCCAGCTTGGTGATGGCAATGGCGGTAACATCGGTGGCAGCGGTGAATTGTTTGGCCTGCTCTATGGCGTTTTGCCCTGTGCTGCCATCCAATACCAATAATACTTCGTGCGGAGCGTCGGGCATTTTTTTAGCTATCACCCGGCGTATTTTGCCCAGTTCTTCCATCAGTCCGGCTTTATTGTGCAGCCTGCCTGCAGTGTCTATGATGGCTACATCTACATCCCTGGCCAATGCGCTTTGCACCGTATCGAAAGCTACTGAGCTGGGGTCGCTGCCCATTTCCTTTTTTACAATGGGCACACCAGTGCGCTCGCTCCAGATAGTGAGCTGGTCAACAGCCGCCGCCCTGAAGGTGTCTGCGGCGCCCAGCAATACCGATTTATTGTTCTTCTTAAAATTATATGCCAGCTTGCCAATGGTTGTGGTTTTGCCCACACCATTTACACCCACTACCAATATGATGTAAGGTTTTTTGCCGGATGAGAGGTTAAAGCCCTCATGGTTGTATGAAGGCGAATCGGCCAGTATCGCCATCATCTCCTCCTGCAATATATTGTTGAGTTCTTTAGTGCCTAAATATTTATCCTTCTTTACCCTTTCTTCAATACGCCCTATGATGGCCACAGTAGTGTCAATACCCACATCGGCAGCTACCAACGCTTCTTCCAGGTTGTCCAGCACTTCTTCATCAACAGTGTCTTTACCGGCGATGGCCTTGGTTATTTTGGAAAAGAAACTGGTCTTGGTTTTTTCAAGCCCCTGGTCAAGGGCCTCTTTCTGTTCTTCCTGCTCTTTGGTACGTTTGAATAGCTTATCAAAAATCCCCATTGGTAAACGGTTTTGCAAAGGGTAAACAATCCGGCATCAGGCGCGAAATTACGCTTTACTATGTTATTATTAGTGTAAATATAAAGGGTTGGACACCGGCCCAACCCTTTATAGTGATATGTAATATTTATTTATTCAGTTTTGCTTTCAGGTTGTTATCCAGTGCATCCAGAAACTGTTCTGTATATACGTAGTCCTTACCGGCTGTTACCTTATTGCCGTGTATGCATACCGCCAGGTCTTTGGTCATGATACCGCTTTCTACTGTTTCGATGCAAACAGCTTCCAGTGCATGGGTAAAGTCTATCAGCTCCCGGTTATTATCCAGTTGCCCCCTGAATGCCAGTCCCCTTGTCCATGCGAAGATGGAAGCTATAGGGTTGGTAGAAGTGGGTTTACCTGCCTGGTGGTCGCGGTAGTGGCGTGTTACCGTACCGTGTGCTGCCTCAGCTTCCATCGTTTTACCATCGGGAGTAACCAATGTTGATGTCATCAACCCCAGTGAACCAAAGCCCTGTGCTACCGTATCGCTCTGTACATCGCCATCGTAGTTTTTACAAGCCCATACAAAGTTGCCGTTCCATTTCAGTGCGCTGGCTACCATGTCGTCTATCAGGCGGTGCTCGTAAGTCAAGCCGTTTTTATCAAACTCTGCTTTGAACTCATTTTGGTATATTTCTTCAAATATGTCTTTGAAACGTCCATCGTATTGTTTCAGTATGGTGTTTTTGGTAGACATATACAGCGGCCATTTTTTCTGAAGCGCCATGTTGAAGCAGGAGCGTGCAAAGCCTTTGATAGACTCATCTGTATTGTACATAGCCAGTGCTACGCCATCGTCTTTGAAGTTGTACACCTCGTGCTCAATGGTTTCACCGTTCTCACCTTCGAATTTTATGGTCAGCTTGCCCTTACCCTTTACCACGAAGTCGGTAGCGCGGTACTGGTCGCCAAACGCGTGGCGGCCTATGCATATAGGGGCTGTCCAGTTGGGCACCAGGCGGGGTATATTGTCTATCACTATAGGCTCGCGGAAAACCGTGCCGTCCAGTATATTCCTGATAGTACCGTTAGGGCTCTTCCACATTTTTTTCAGGTTAAACTCTTTTACACGTGCCTCATCGGGGGTAATGGTAGCACATTTGATACCCACACCGTGTTCCCTGATGGCATTCGCTGCGTCAATAGTTACCTGGTCGTCTGTAGCATCCCTGTGTTCCACACCCAGGTCGTAATATTTTATTTCAACATCTACATAAGGAAGTATCAGTTTGTCCTTAATGAACTTCCAGATAATTCTTGTCATTTCATCCCCGTCCAACTCTACTACGGGATTGGCTACTTTTATTTTATTCATATTTATATGTGTTGTGCAGTTTCAGGTGCTAAAAATAAGAAAAGCTACGCCCATAATTCAACCAAAATAAAAATAGCCCCGGTACGGGGCTATTTTTATTAATATGGTTTTGTTTTTTTATTGCCTGATAAAACGGATGCCTGTACTTTCATCAGCCGCTGTAATATGGATGATGTATAAACCTACAGGCAAGCCGCTATCCATCTGCACGGGCAACTGAACATTACTGCCGGATTGCATATATGATTGAGTGTACACAATTTGTCCTACAGCATTGGTTATTTTCAGTGTAATTTCCTTTTGAGCGTCAGCACCCGTTAAGCTGCCTTTTATGATGAAGCTTCCGTTATTAGGGTTTGGCCACACTGTAAATGAATTTACACTGCCCGTTGTATTAGTTATACCCGTAGTTACATTTCTGCTGGATGATACCTGGGGTTCTGCACAGTCCAGGCTGGTTTTCATATCTACAGTCACTTTGTCGTACGGCAGCAGGTTTTCTGCTACAAATACTGCATCGTGTTCATCAGGTATCATACTACCGTTGATATACCAGTAATATTCGGGCGTAGGCCCGCCGTTAACAGGTAATGCAGTAAAAGTATGTTTGTTTTCAGCATCGGAATAAACAGACATATCTACAGAGGCTGTTACTATGGGGGCCACATCCATACGGATAGGATTGCTGAATATAGGTTTAACACATTGCGCGCTGCTGATGAAGCGGCATTCAATTACGTCCCAATGGTTGAGTGTATTAGTTGTGTAGGTCGCACCTTTTTCGCCCGGTATTTCCACACCGTTTAACCTCCACCTGTATTCGGGTGCTGAACCTCCGTTAGCGTATGCTGTATAGAATGTTACTGTTTCATTATTGCAAATATTGCTATCGGGCCCCACCGTAAGTACCACAGAAGCTTTACTTGAAGGAACAACTGAAATAGTTGCAGGGTCGCTTTCTTTTGAGCAGTTTTCTATGGTATTGGTAACGATGGCACGGTAAGATGACCCATCCATTGCAAGAGGGATATTTTTAATGGTAAGGTTGCTGGTACCTGTACCGCTATATGCTGTACCATCAGCCAGGTTTATCCAGTTGGTGCCGTTGAAATGCTGCCAGCGGTATGCTTGTGTGCTGTCTGCTATTACCAGCAATTTTGCGTCATCGTCTGCACATACCGATGTGTTTACGGGTTGCGTTGTTACTTTAGCCGGGCAGGGTAGTAGCCAGGTTATTTTGATATTCGGGCGCCTGTTAGCGTAGCTGCTGGATGAAAGTGTTGTAGAATTGGTAGGGGCAGAACTGCTGGCATAACCTATAGCATAACCGGTGGCCGTAGTATAGTAGAAATTGTTGGAGCCACTGGCCGTTCCGATTTTTTCGTGATCGGTCATAATCATCAGGTTGCCACCGGTATATTCAAAAGGTGCATCGAGCGTAAAAGGAACCCAGCCGGTTGTCATGAATGATTGTGTATTGCTGGCATAGACGTTAGCGGCACCGGAAACAAGTGTGCCCCATGAGGTACCCAGGGTAAGCGATGTAGAGCTGGTGTTTTTCATTAATATGTTGAACACATTGTTGCCATTTATTGTACCGGTCCGTTTGTTCCATTCCACCTTGATGATGGTGGCACCGGCAGGAATACCTAATTCGGTGGCTGTGTACAGGTATGCATACCGTGAGTAGTCGAACGAAGAACCTGATGAACTCCTGTAATACGGCCCATATAAATAAGAACTGGATGTGCCAGTACCAATCGTAACGGTAGTTTGTGCTGTTGCAACTGTTGAAAGGAGCAGGCTGGCAGAAAGCACTGCTATTGAGTAAAGTTTGTATATCTGTTTCATAATACCCTGTTTTTTTATTAATAATACAGGCACATGATTCCCCGTATGCATGTAACAATGACTTACATGCGCATGCCTGTTATTATTAACTATCAGACAGAAATTATGATTGATAGAGTATGGTAATACCGGTTAAAGTATGATTAGTATTCAATTGAAATTGAATTAGCTTTTAATCTTACAGCTTTGATGTTGAATAGCCGCAGCGACACAAATGTTGTTTATTGTTTTGAGTACCGCTGTTTAATATAATGTTAAACGGTGTATGGGTTGCCTGGGAGATCATATCGTTTTTTTAATTGCAGCATAAATTTGTTGTACATGTTATTAGTAAATTCATCATAACAAAAGCGGCCCTGCATGGGGCCGCTTTTGTTATATAAGTGTATTTGCTATTACCTGTTGAGTACGAAGCGCAGGTTGGTCACATTGCCATCTATGGCCACATTCACCTGATACATGCCGTTGGGCAGGTCGTGCTGCAATTGCACCGGCAGGTCGATATTAGTACCACCGGCACGGTATGCCTGTGTGTACACAGTTTGTCCCAGTGAGTTGGTAATTCTTACCATTACATCTTTGTCCGCCAC